>JBBDRB010000056.1:0-1057 GCA_040905685.1 Balneolales bacterium
CTCGGCTGGAGTCATGGCGACTTTGAAAAACCGCACATCTTCGACATCTGGGACGAACGGGGTACGCAGAAGATGCTGGACCGTGGTGTCCTTCGTATGGAAGAACTGATTCCCGAAATGCTGCCCTGCAGTCCGGATCGGGTGTATGAAGGAACATGTTGGGACCGCAAGCAGCGGCAAACCGTGCAGATTCTGACCCAGACCGGCCGCCACGAGTCGAAAGAGGTCGTCATGCCAGGCTTGTTTGATGAGATGGCCAAGTGGAAGTGGCCGTTGCACTTTATTGACTTCGAGGCTGTGCTGCCGGCCATTCCCTTTCACAGGGGCCTGCGGCCGTATGAATATATCCCGTTTCAGTTTTCCTGCCATACGGCTTATGAAGACGGTCGCGTGGAGCACAAACGGGAGTGGATCGAAAAGCGCTCCGGAGTGTTCCCTTGCTTTGAATTTGTCCGCCAGCTAAAAGCGTGCCTGGAGCCGGATGAAGGAACCGTTTTCCGGTATCACGATTTTGAAAACACCGTGCTGAATAAAATCGCCGAGCAGCTTCGGGAAGCAGAGCCGGAAGATGCAGACGAGCTGATCGAATGGACAAAGACTCTTACAAAAGGGGGCGAGCGGGAGATGGTGGACCAGTACCGGCTGGTGAGGGATTACTACTATTCGCCGCACATGGGTGGCTCCAACAGCATCAAGGCCGTGCTTCCGGCGGTACTGAACGAGAGCCGGGTGTTGAAGGATATTTATAGCAAACCGTACAGTGGCCTTTCACTGAAAGAGAAGGTCCTGTATAGTGAAGATGGAAAAACCGGCCTGGCGATTAGCCCATACAAGTTACTGGATCCGGTGGGATACGGACTGCCGGATTATGAAACTGGCGATCGTGTGGAGCTGGAAGATGGCCGCATCGCCGAAGGAGGTACCGCCATGATGGCCTGGAGCCGGATCCAGTTTGATGACATCGACGAAGTGGAACGGGAAGCCATCCTGAGATCCCTGCTCGAATACTGCGAGCTGGACACCCTGGCCATGGTGATGATCTGGCAGCATTGGGTGG
>JBBDRB010000057.1:0-34763 GCA_040905685.1 Balneolales bacterium
CGAAAACCGTTGTGTCTGAAAAGGCACCGGGGGTTCGAATCCCTCCACCTCCGCAACCTGGTGACCGGGGGGGCCTTGACCTGCCGGACCCTTGTTTACGGATTTTTTATTGGTATAATTACCTAAAATTAATTACGTTAGATATCAAACCAGTTTATTTTCAAGTAACTTCCTGCTGCCATGTGGAAACAGACAAAGCCTTTTGTGATCCCCCTATTTGCAATCATCCTATTTGTTTGCATGCAATCGGATGCTTTTGCACAATTCAGAAGCGACCAGCCTTCCCCGTATAACCGGACGGGGACCATCACCAAGGAAACCCAGCCTTTGGATGATGAAAAGGTCCTGGGCCTGTTTGAATTTCAGATGGACCATTCCTATGAAATGTCAATGAGCAGCATGGGCGGAAATACCTACAATCAAAATTTCTATACCAATACCATGCATTTTATGTTTAATGAAGATTTGTATGGGCGGGTAGATCTTGGTGTGGCCCACTCCCCTTTCGGCAACAGCATGATGGGCAATGATCAGGCCCGGCTCATGGTGAGAAACGCCGAACTGAATTACAAGCTCAATGACAACACCCGCTTTCGCATTTCCTTTGAGCAAAGACCGGCCGGTTACGGGTACGGATACGGTCAGGGATACGGATATGGTCAGGGCCGTTACGGGCATTACGGGCAAGGGCTTTTCTACAGAGACCGCTACAGCCCCGACAGCAACAGATGGTAACTATGCAGGTGGCTTTAAATCTGATGAATGACCAATAACATTAAAACCGGTTACCTCCTCAACGCTATTCTGGGTTTCCTGAGCCTTCTTCTTGTTGCACTATTGTTTTCTCTGGGTACGAGAATGTACCATCCGCGCATCGACAATGAGCGCTCGGAGATCAATACCCGCCTGATCAGCTCCATCATTCAGTTGGAAGTCCTCAACGGATGCGGTGTTTCCGGCCTGGCTACAATCTACACGACAAAACTACGGCAAAATGGATTTGACGTAGTGGAAACCGGCAATTTCGACACTTTTGATATACCTGAAACGTTGGTTATAGACCGGGCAGGCAACTATCAGAATGTTAAAAAAATAGCCGATGCCCTGGGAGTGAGCGAACGCAACATCATAAGGGAATCCTCCCCTGATTATTATCTGGACGCAACAGTAGTCATAGGTTCTGACTATGATAATCTAAAATTAAATTAATGCATGACTCAAAACCTTAAATTAAAAAATATCGAAAATAACGCTCAGTCAAATTTTAAAGACTCAGGTAAACTTGTCAACGTAATCGGAGCCGCCCTCCTGGAAAAAAAGGGTGAAAATATTATACTCCTGGATGTAACCAGGCTGACCACGTTAACCGATTATTTTATTGTCTGTCATGGTAATTCCGAAACACAGATTAAAGCCCTTAGTGGCAATGTATCGGATAAGACCGTGGAGAAACTCGGCGAGCGGGTATGGAGAAAGGAAGGTCTTGACGCAAAGCGTTGGATTGTTATGGATTATGTTAACGTAGTCGTACACATTTTCAACAAAGAGACCCGGGAACATTACGGGCTGGAGCGCATGTGGAACGACGCTGAGGTCTCGAAGATCAGTGATAACTAAATGAAAAGTTCCGCTGCCATAGCCTGGCTTCTCCTGCTGTCGGTAACGGTGGCCTGCGGGTCCTCCGGGAACCGGCAACCGGCAACCGGCAACCGGCCCGATACCCTTTCCATCACCGAACCGCCGGGTTCGGATTACCAGACCGGACAGGTATTTGTAGATGAGGTAGCCGTGTTGTTGCACGACGATGAAACGGTGCTGAAAGTGACCGGCTGGCTGCCGGACGGATGCAGCAAGCTGTACGATTTTTCGTATTCCATCAACGGGAATGACCTGCACCTGTCCATGAAAAGCTGGCGACCCCGCGAGGCCATGTGCACCCAGGCCCTGGTCGGCTTTACCTATATTCATGATGAACTGAACGGCAATGAACCGGAACGTTTTACCCATTATGTCATCAATGGGCAGCGAAATGAGCTGAAACCCGAAAACTAGATTATTTTTGCATACCCATTTCCCGGCCGGGGATATTAAAAAAGAGGCTAAACGCACCCTTACGCTGGGCTTGCCTATTATTGCCGCCCAGCTGCTTCAAATATCCATGAGCTTTGTGGATACGGTCATGTCCGGCCATTACGGCACCGTCGATTTGGCCGCCGTGGCCCTGGGATCCAGCCTGTTCTTTCCCGTGTATACTCTGGCCGCGGGCATCCTAATGGCCCTGAATCCCATTATCGCTCACCTGTACGGAGCCCGCCGCTTCGACCTGATCGGAAAGAACGTGCGGCAGGGGCTCTGGCTGGCCGTCATCCTTTCCGTGCCGGCCATACTGGCTTTGCGGAACCTGGATTTCATTCTGGTACTCATGGACATTGAACCGCAAACCCGGGCCATTACCAATGGCTACTTAAAGGCCATTGCCTGGGGCATGCCGGCCGCTTTCGGCTTCATGACCCTGCGCTGTTTTAATGAGTCGCTCGGCAATTCCAGGCCCGTCATGTACGTGTCGCTCATTGGTCTGGCTTTCAACATCTCGGGCAACTATACGCTGATCTATGGTCATCTTGGTTTTCCTGAACTGGGCGCCGTGGGCACCGGCTGGGCAAGCGCCATCGTCTTATGGTCGATGCTCATCAGCCTGCTTGTGTATACCCGGACCAAAAAGAATTTCCGGCGGTTTAAGGTCTTTCAGGACCTCCGGCTACCGGACAGGCAGTATATCGGCGAAATACTGAAGCTGGGCATACCCATCGGCATCAGTTCAACCATGGAAGTCACCATGTTTGCCATCACCGCCCTGCTGATGGGATCGCTGGGCACCCTGGCCGTCGCCGGACACCAGGTGGCCATCAATATTGCCGCCGTGACGTTTATGGTCCCCTTCGGGCTTTCCACCGCCATAACCGTCCGGGTCGGACAATCCCTGGGAAGCGGATCCATGGCCGGCGCCCGGTTTGCCGGTTTCATCGGGATCGGCCTTTCAGTGCTGATCATGAGTTGTACGGCCGTTCTGATGTTCACCTTTCCCGGGCCGATTGCCGGCATCTATACAAGCGATCTCAATGTCCGCGAAATAGCCGTCAGCCTTATCTACATGGCCGCTATTTTTCAAATATCCGACGGATTACAGGTAAGCGGCTACGGAGCCCTGCGCGGTCTGAAGGATACCAAAATACCCATGTACGTAAACCTGCTGGCCTATTGGATAATCGGTTTGCCGCTGGGCTACTTTTTGGGCATCTATATGGAAGCCGGACCGGCCGGCTTGTGGATCGGACTCATAGCCGGGCTCAGTGTGGCGGCCCTGCTGCATAATATCCGGTTTAACCTGTTGACCCGGTAGCCGCCCTGCCCTTCTTTTACCGGATATAGAAATAAGGAATTTTTTTTAAGGTTTTCTTAGTTATACTTTATCATAATAATAATTTATATAGTTACTTACCTATGCCAGCCTACATTCATCAGATTAATACCGCCGTACCGCCCACCAGTTACCAGCAGGATTTCACCCGCGATCTGATGAAGGCCAACATAAGTGACGATCGCCGTATTCAAAGCCTTATCCATCGCATTTACAGCCGGTCGGGCATTGCCAAACGGCACAGTGTGATCCGGGATTTTAACCTAAACGGCCATCCGGCCCTTTTCTTTGATGAGGCCGGCAATGCTCTTCCACGGGCCGGGACCAAAGCCCGCAATGAAGCCTATATACGCGAGGCCAGGCCCCTGTACTGCAAACTGGCCGAAGACACCATCGCAAACGCCCCGGACTTTGACAAAGAAGACATCACCCATGTTATCACCGTATCGTGTACCGGATTTTTTGCCCCCGGACCCGATTTTCATATTGTCAAAGAGCTTGGGCTGCATCCCTCGACCCAGCGCTATCACCTGGGTTTTATGGGATGCTATGCAGCCTTTCCGGCACTAAAGATGGCCAGGGCCTTCTGCGCGGCCGACCCCTCTTCGGTGGTGCTTGTGGTGTGCCTGGAACTGTGCACCCTGCATCTGCAGCTGCGGGAAGAAGCCGACTTCATCATTTCGGGCTCGGTTTTTTCCGACGGAGCCGGTTCGGCCCTGGTTAGTGCCATCGCGCCCGGACCGGAGAGCCGTGCCCTGATGATCAAACAGCTGGGCAGCGACCTCACCCCGGATGGGGAGCATGACATGGCGTGGACCATTGGCGATACCGGCTTCGATATGACCCTGTCTTCCTACATCCCCGGCATCATCAAAGCGAATATCCCGCCGGTCATCGGCCGGCAGCTCGCCCGGGCCGGATTGACCGGTGAGGATATCGGCCTGTGGGCCGTTCATCCGGGAGGGCGGGCCATTCTCGACAAGATACAGCAGAGCATGCAGCTGAGCGATGATCAAATCGCCTCCTCCCGCCATATCCTCCGCGAATACGGGAATATGAGCAGCGCCACCATCCTGTTTGTCTTGAAAAATATGCTGGAGAATAACCCTCCCTGCCAAACCATCCTGGCCATGGCCTTTGGCCCGGGCTTAACCATAGAAACCGGAATATTTGAGGTCCTTTATGCCCCTGATTCTGCGCAAACGAGCCGTGCACTTAACCGAGCAAATGGATCAGCCCGGCTGTGACGCTGACCTGCTTGCCAATACCTACCGGCAATTCCGGCAGATCAACCCGGTAATCTCCAGGTGGCATTTTATCTACAAACGGTATCTTCTACCCTGTTTCGAGGCCGGGAAGCCCCATACCCTGCTGGATATCGGCTTCGGCGGTGCCGATATCCTGCTGCGCCTGTCGGGATGGGCCAAAAGCGACGGCATAGACCTGCACATAACCGGCATCGACATAGATGAACGCGCCGTAAGGTATGCGCAAAGCCTGCCCCGGGACCCGAAAATCAAATACAAGCTGACCTCCCTCCGGTCCCTGGCCGAAGAAAACGAAACCTATGATCTTGTGATATCCAACCACCTGCTCCACCATCTCGATGAGGCCGGACTCCCGGCAATGCTGAAACTCACCTCGTCGCTGGCTGGCCGCCGGGTCGTATTCAATGATATCGAACGGGCTGACCTGGCTTATCTGGGTTTCCACCTGCTTACCGGTCCCCTTCTGCGCAATTCATTTGCCCGGCCCGACGGCCTGCGATCGATCCGGCGAAGTTACACCAAATCCGAACTGGTGGATGCCGTTCCGGCCGGCTGGCAGGTGCATCGCATTTTCCCCTACAGACTGTTACTTCTCCATGACCTGTAACCAGCAACCCTACGACGTGATCATCGCCGGGGCCGGTCCGGTGGGGCTGCTGCTGGGGCTGCGCCTGCAGCAGCTTGGATTGAATTTCATCCTGCTGGAAAAGCGCCGGGAGCCGTTTCAGCACTCCCGCTCCATCGGCATTCATCCTCCTTCGCTGCGGCTGTTTGACCGGCTGCAGGTCAGCAAGCCGCTGCTGCGCGAAGGAATCTGCATCCAAACGGGACTGGCCCTGTACGATAAAACCAGGGAACTGGGGATGCTGGATTTCGGACGATGCCCGAAACCGTATTCCTTCATCCTGTCCCTTCCCCAGTTTCACACCGAACGCATCCTGAAAGAAGCCCTGCTGGAAAGAAGACCCGGCTGCCTTCGAGAAAGCCTTGAAGTGGTAGATTTCCGGGAGCATCCGACCCATGTCACCGTCACCGTCCGGGATGCGGCCGGCATCGTGGCCACGGTGCGCTCGCGCTTCCTGGTTGGCTGTGACGGCAAAAACAGCCGGGTGCGCACCCGGGCCGGTCTGGCCTTCCGGGGATGGACCTACCCGGGCCATTACGCCATGGGCGATTTCAGGGATGAGACCGCATTTGGCTGCAAAGCCGTTATTTACGTGGATAACGAAGGGCTGGTCGAATCCTTCCCCCTGCCCGGGTCACGGCGGCGCTGGGTGGCCGAACTGAACGGGACCTCCGGGCCGGCCTCCCCCGTTGATTTTTGCCGGGTCATCGAAAACCGGACCGGACTGCAAGTCGACGCATCCACACAAAGCATGTACTCGGGATTCAAGGCCGGGCATTACCTGGCCGAAACTTTTTACGCCGGCCGGGTTTTGCTTGCCGGGGATGCGGCCCATTTGATCAGCCCCATTGGCGGACAGGGCATGAACCTGGGGTGGCTGAACGCCTGGGATATGGGGGAATGGCTGGGGCAAACGGTTTACCGTACCTGCCCGGACATGAAGCGTCTTCGAAAATGGGATATAAAAGCCCGGTTGCGCAGCCGGAAGGCCATGCGCCGCGCCGGCTTCAATATGGCTTTGGGACATAAAACCCGCTGGCCGGGACTTCGCCGCCGCCTTATTGCCCTGCTTTTGAAACCTCCGTTTAACAAACGGCTCGCCCGCCGGTTTACCATGGAGGGGCTGGAATGACCGCGTTCTTATATATTATAATATCAATATATAAATATTAATAAAATTTTATTGCAATCTAATTGGCCCGGTTCAGTTAAGCAGGGGTACACCAATCATATCATGCATAATTTAATACAAACCAATATTATGGATCATTCTAAAATAGCACTGCTTTTCATTATTCCGCTCATGCTGATGGGTTGTAACCTGAACGACAATGACGGTGATGAAACATCAGACCTGGAAGGCGCTGTCAATATTTTGATTGCGGAAGGCCACATGGAGCAGGGGGAACCTTCCATTGTAGTTTATCATGAAACCGAGGAGACCCAGCCGTGCGCCAACACGGAGATTATCAACGATTTTGAAGTCAGCGGCGAGATGATCACCAGCAGCCTGGAAGGCATCCTGGAGCCTGAAACATGTACCACCCCCGGCCAGCCGGCCGTATCCCAAAACTTCATCAATCTGGATAACGGCGATTACCTCCTGGAAATCAGCCACCGCGATAACACCGATATGTATAACGTCACCGTTAGTCCCGACTCGATCACCCTCGAAGAGCAGCAATCCAGCTTCACGAACACCCTGTTTGAGGTATCCTGGAGATACCCCCCCAATTCCTTTGCTATTTTATGCGGCACACTCGATGGAAACGCTACGCCGTGCAACGACTTTGTCGATGCCCTCAATAACAACATGGATCTGGAGGAGGTCACCTTTCCCGACCATGGATTTACTCCCTACCCGGCCTCCACTACCGGATTCGAATACGATGCACCCGGGCAGTATTTCATCTACAATGACGCGGGAGACTTTGACGAGATCGGCACCCTGCTGCAGGAATACGATGTCCAGGAACAGGCGGCCGCTTCCGGTTTTGCTATTTTTCTGGTGAACTGGGAGGCCAGGCAATTTGTGATCGGCCAATAGCCCTGCAATAAAAAGCCCGGAACCTGACCGGTCCCGGGCTAATGCAAGTAGTGAAGCACTACATTTAATTGTGGGTTACGATTTTGTGCTCAGTCTTTTTCTGAGCACAGTCTGTAAGATACCACCATTTCGAAAATAGTCAACCTCAACCGGGGTATCTATACGGCATAACGTGTCAAATTCCACGGTAGTGCCATCATTTTTCGTGGCAATAACCTTGACGCCCTGCCTGGCTTTAAGGTTATCCACCAGCTCAACGGTGAAGCTTTCCGACCCGTCGAGTGCCAGTGAAGCGGCACTTTCCCCTTTATGGTACTCCAGGGGCAGAACGCCCATTCCCACCAGGTTGGACCGGTGGATCCGCTCAAACGATTCGGCGATCACGCACTTGACGCCCAGCAGATTGGTACCCTTGGCCGCCCAGTCACGGGACGATCCCGTTCCGTATTCCTTGCCGGCCAGCACAACCAGCGGGGTGGCGGTTTCCCTGTATTTTTGAGCGGCATCAAAGATAAACATGACTTCATCCGAAGGGAAATAGGTCGTGTAGCCTCCTTCCGTGCCCGGGGCCAGCTGGTTTTTCAGCCTGACATTGGCAAACGTGCCCCGGGTCATCACCCGGTCGTTGCCCCGCCGTGACCCGTAGGAATTGAAATCGGACTCTTTCACCCCGCTCTCCATCAGAAATCGTCCGGCCGGGGTATCGGCCTTGATGGCTCCGGCCGGTGAAATATGGTCGGTGGTAATGGAATTGCCCACCTTAACCAGGACCCGGGCATTTTCTATGGGTTTAATGATATCGGCTTCGGGCGTCATACCCTCAAAAAACGGCGGCTGCTGGATGTAGGTGGAATCCCCGTCCCATTCGTACAGTTCCGCTCCGGTAACGGGTATGTTGTTCCATTCCTCATTGGACTCGGCAATGCCGTTGTACATCTTATGGAAAAGATCGGGCCGGACTGCATTGTCCAGAAATTCGAGGATCTCGTCGGTAGACGGCCAGATATCCTTCAAATAGACATCCTCGCCATCCTTGCCTTTTCCGATCGGATCGTTAACCAGATCAATATCTACGGTTCCGGCCAGGGCATAGGCCACCACCAGCGGCGGGGAGGCCAGATAATTGGCCTTCACGTTTTGATGGATGCGGCCCTCAAAGTTCCGGTTGCCCGATAACACGCCGGCCACGATCAGGTCTCCTTCATTAATGGCCGTTTCCACGGCGGCGGGTAATGGGCCGGAATTGCCTATGCAGGTGGTGCAGCCATAGCCTACCAGCTGGAACCCGAGCTGATCGAGATGGGGGGTCAGGCCGCTTTCATTCAGATATTCGGTGACTACCCGTGAACCCGGAGCCAGGGATGTTTTTACATAAGGCGGCACCTTCAAACCTTTTTCAATGGCTTTTTTAGCGACCAGTCCGGCTCCCAGCATGACCGAGGGATTGGAGGTGTTGGTGCAGCTGGTAATGGCCGCGATAACCACATCGCCGTGCTTCATTTCAATGGTCTGCCCGTTTTTGAAGGTTCCCCGTTTGGCCAGGTTCTCCCGGGTCAGGGCAAAGCCGGCCGTCGGATCGGCGGAAACCAGCGAATCATTAAACGACTGCTTCAACAACCTCATGGGTACCCTGTCCTGCGGACGTTTGGGGCCGGCCAGCGAGGTTTCCACTGTCGAGAGATCCAGATGCATGGTATCGCTGAACATGGGCTCCTCCACATCGTCGGTACGGAACAGGCCCTGTTCCCTGGTATAGCGCTCGACCAGCTGCAGAAGATCATCAGACCGTCCGGTGCGACGCATGTAGCGGAGCGATTCGGAATCGATGGGGAAAAACCCAACGGTGGCCCCGTATTCCGGGGCCATGTTGGCAATGGTAGCCCGGTCGGGCAGGCTCATATTGCTGAGTCCCTCGCCGTAAAATTCAACAAACTTGCCCACCACCCCTTTGTTCCGCAGCATCTGGGTGACAGTCAGCGTCAGATCCGTAGCCGTTACCCCTTCGGGCAATTCACCGGTCACTTTAAAACCGACCACTTCCGGCATAAGCATGTATATGGGCTGGCCCAGCATGACGGCTTCCGCCTCGATGCCGCCGACGCCCCAGCCCACGATGCCCAGTCCGTTTATCATGGTGGTATGCGAATCGGTGCCGACCAGGGAATCGGGATAGGCAATCAGATCGTTCCCTACGGTCCTGGTAAACACTCCTTTGGCCAGGTGCTCAAGATTGACCTGGTGGACGATCCCCCGGGCCGGAGGAACGACGCTGAAATTATCAAATGCCTTTTGACCCCAGCGAAGGAACTCATAGCGTTCACGGTTTCGTTCGAATTCAATTTCGCTGTTGAGCCTGAAGGCCGTGTCCATTCCGAAATTATCCACCTGAACGGAGTGGTCAATCACCAGATCAACGGGAACCTGCGGATTGATCGACTTCGGATCACCGCCCATGACGGACATGGCCGATCGCAAAGCGGCCAGATCCACTACCGATGGTACGCCTGTAAAATCCTGCAAAACCACCCGGGCCGGCTTAAAAGGGATCTCTGCGCTGGCTGGTTTGATGGGGTCATACTGGGCCAGATTTTTAACATCCTCTTCGGTGACGGTAAATCCGTCGTATTCCCGCAAAACCGATTCCAGCAGGATCTTTATGGAAAAGGGCAGCCGGTTAATATTACCCAGGCTCTGCTTGTCCAGCTCATTCAGGCTGTACATATAGGCCTGGCCGGAACCGGTATCGAATAATTTTTTTGTTTTGGCTAAATCGTTAATCGTTTCCTTCATCAATTATTTCCTTTATTTGGGGATGGCATCAGCAAATAATGTAGTCGTACAAGGCTGATATCCCGCGGATATCCAAATTATAATGGGCAGGGAAATATACGCATTATCAGGAATATGTTCAGGGAAATCCTTACCCCTGTCCGGCGGCAACAACCCTTTAAGTCCGCCAGCCCTTCTTTAGGGTGAAAATTTGGTATTTAATTCCTTATTTTCTGTCAAAAACACATCCTAAGATTTGATAAAGGGCCACAATTTGGTTATCGGCATTGACGCTGGCGGGACGAAAACGGCCGGAAGACTGGCCGGTAACGACGGGCAAACCATAGCTGAACATCACAGCGGGCCGGCCAATATGCAAGTTATTGGAGCCGGGGCCAGCGCCGGGGTCTTCCTGGAGCTGATTGAAGTCCTCTGCGAAAAAGCGGGCTGTCAGGCAGATGACATTGATTCGATTGCCATCGGACTGGCCGGGGCCGGGCGGCCGGCTGACCGCGATGCAGTGCTCCATGCCCTGAAAAAAAAATATGCGTTCACGAAAACCCGGCTGGTCATCGTTAGTGATGCTGATATTACCCTGGAGGCCGTTTACGGCCGTCAGCCCGGCGTCGTGGTTATTGCCGGTACCGGATCCATCATTTATGGCCGCACCGTCCATAACCGCATTACCCGCATGGGGGGCTGGGGTCCCCTGCTGGGGGACCCTGGAAGTGGTACGGATATAGGAATAAAGGCCCTTCAGCGAATGAGCCTGATCTATGACGGCCGCGCCGAAGGCAGTGAGCGGTTCGCGGCGTTTGCCGCAACGCTGGGAATCCATTCACCGGAAACGCTGGTCCGGAAAATCTACGCAGAGAACCTTCAGCCCTCCACCCTGACGCGGCCGGTCTTTGAGGCCGCCTCCCGCGGCGATGCAAACGCCGTTGAAGTGCTCCGGCAGGCGGCAGGCGGATTGGTCACCCTGCTCGATGCCTGCTTAACGGTCTTTACGGGACTGCCGGAGATTCCCGTTGCCCTGCAGGGCGGTTTGCTTGACAGTGACACGATATACAGACGCATGGTGGTACAGGAAATGCATACCCTGGCCCATCCCCTGGCCCTGCACTCCGGGCGAAAAAAAGCAATTGAAGGTGCCGTAAGCCTGGCACACCAAACCTTACATACAACATGAAACATTCTATTCTTTACCTTTTTTTGACCGGGCTGATCATAGCCGCATTTGCCTCCTGTGCCGCCCGGCGTGAAGCCAACCCTGCCGGTAAAGACAGGGGGGCGGACTGGGTCAGCCGTTCGCTTGAAAGGCTGACCCTGGAAGAAAAAGTGGCCCAGATGATGTCGCCCAGGGTCAACTCCTACTATCTCAGCGAGGATACCGATGCCTATCAGCGAATGGTGCATTATGTGGAAGACCTGAAGGTAGGCGGTTTAACTTTTTTCCAGGGTCATATTTATGACCTGGCCACCTATACCAACGATATGCAGGCCCGCTCTGATCTGCCCCTGCTGATCAGTTCGGATTTCGAACGGGGCGTTTCCATGCGCATCAGCCGGGCCACCATTTTTCCCGTCAACATGGCCCTCGGCGCCTCCCGCGAGGCCTCTCTGGCTTACCGGGTGGGATCGGCAATCGCCTCCGAAGGCCGTGCGCTGGGCGTTCATCAGAATTTTGCCCCGGTGCTGGATGTAAATAACAATGCGGGCAATCCGGTGATCAATGTACGCTCGTTTGGCGAAAACCCGGCCCTGGTTGCCGAAATGGGGGAGGCCTATATGCACGGGCTCCATGACGGAGGGATGATCTCGACGGGCAAGCATTTCCCCGGCCATGGAGATACCGACTCGGATTCCCACCTGAATCTGCCGGTGATCCCCTACGGCATGGACCGGCTCAATAAAGTGGAGCTCATTCCCTTCCGCCATGCCATCGCCAGGGGCCTGATGTCGGTGATGAGCGCTCATATTGCCGTTCCTGAACTGACGGGACAAAACGACACGCCGGCCACCCTTTCCCCTCGTTTCATGACCGGATTGCTCCGGGAGGAAATGGGTTTTTCAGGCATTATCGTTACCGACGCCATGGATATGCACGGCATTGCCAGCAATTATTCGGCCGGTGAGGCGGCCGTCCTGGCCGTAAAAGCCGGGGTGGATGTGGTGCTGCTGCCGCCGGATCCTCAATCGGCCATTGAGGCCGTGGTTGCGGCCGTTCACGCAGGCGATATTTCCGAACAACGGATCGATCTGTCGGTGAGCAGGCTGCTGGCGGCTAAGCAATGGTCCGGTCTGGATGAAAGCCGCTTTATTGACATGCACAAGATCCGTTCGGTCATCGCCAGCCGGGAACATCAGGACCTGGCACGCGAGGTGGCCCGCAAATCAATAACCCTGGTAAAAAATGAGAACGGCATTCTGCCCTTAAACCGGCGGGACCGCAAGCGGGCTCTGATCGTGACGGTAACCGACCGTGAAGATCAAATGCTGATGACCACCCGCGATGAATTCGGCCTGCCCAACCAGCCGTCGGGAACCTATTTTGCCGAACTATTCAGACGAAATCACAGCGCCGTAGACGTGGTAAAACTGGACCCCCGAAGCAATCAGGCTGAAATTGATGAGTTGCTGGATAAAGCCGCCCGGGCCGATATCATCGTGGGCGCCTCGTATATTCTGTCGCGCTCAGGGGCCGGCAGCATCGGCATCCCGGATGAAAACATCCGTGCCCTGAGGGCCATTGCCGCCATGGACAAGCCCTTTGTGCTCATATCCTTCGGCGATCCCTACTTTATATCAACCGTGCCCGGGGTTCAGAGCTATCTGTGCGCGTATTCCGATTCGGAGCCCGTCATTGAAAGCGCAATAGAAACCCTGTTCGGCCGAAACAACCCAAAGGGACGCCTGCCGGTCACCATACCCCACTACGGCGATTATGGCCATGGCCTGCGTTACCCGTAATCTAAAGCCGGGCTCAGGATTCGTGTATTTTAATAGGCTGGCATGGAGGGGTCGATCTGTCTGGCCCACTCAAGGATGCCCCCTTTGAGGTTCTTTGCATTGGTATAGCCATGTTTCTGAAGGATCTTCACGGCCTCGGCGCTGCGTTTGCCGCTTCGGCAATGCACGACGATCTCATCGTCTTTAGCCGCTTTGACCTCGTTCAAACGCTGCTCGAGCTCCCCGAGCGGGATCAGATCGCCGTCAATATTGGCCACTTCATATTCATGGGCCTCCCGTACATCCAATACGTAAGGCCTGGCTTCCCCGCTGAGCTTTTGCTCAAGCTCCTTTACTTCAATTTCACGCACTTCCATAATTGTCGATTTTATAGGTTAATTATTAGTTGCCGCCGTACCGGTCCAGCTTAAACTGCTTGCCCAGGTACAGCTTTTTAGCTTCTTCATCATCGGCCAGATAATCTGAAGTGCCCGACTTGAGAATCCGCCCTTCAAACATCAGATACGCCCGGTCGGTAATGGCCAGCGTTTCGTGGACATTGTGATCGGTGATCAGAATGCCGATGTTTTTGGATTTTAACGAGATGATGATTTCCTGAATGTCCTCCACGGCGATGGGATCCACCCCGGCAAAGGGTTCATCCAGCAAAATGAATTTGGGGCGGGTGACCATGGCCCGGGCAATTTCGGTTCGCCGCCGCTCACCGCCCGACAGGCTGAAGCCCTTGTTGTTAACGACCTTCTGGAGGTGGAATTCCTCGATCAGCTCATCGGCGCGCTCTTTTCGCTCTGAGGTTTTTATGGGGAAGAATTCCAGCACCGATTCCAGGTTATCGCGCACGGTCAGGTTCCGGAAAACACTGGCTTCCTGGGACAGATAGCCAATGCCCAGCCTGGCGCGCCTGTACATCGGCTCGCGGGTGATGTTATTATCATTTAAAAATATCTTTCCCTGTTCCGGACTGATCAATCCCACGAACATAAAAAACGTGGTGGTCTTGCCCGCTCCGTTGGGACCCAATAACCCCACAACTTCCTCCTGCTCTACGGAAATGGTAACCTCATTCACCACCTTCCTTTTCTTGTAGCGCTTAACCAGATCGGCGCAGTGAAGCCGCATCTTGGAATCGGGCTGTTCCGGGACGGTCAGCTTGGTTTTATTATTGGTTGTGCGCTCAGCCATAGGCATGTAAATCCTTTAACAGTTCCGACAACAGGGCAATGCCGGAATCGATGTCTTTCCGCGACGCGGCCTCAACGGTGCTGTGAACGTAACGCGTAGGCGTGGAGATACAACCGACGCGGGCCCCTACGCCGGTGAGGTATTGCATGGCCGAGGTATCGGTGCCCCCGGCCGTCAGCACCTCACGCTGAAACGGTATGGCGTTGTCCGAAGCCGTTTTTTCCATGAACTCGACCAGGGATGCCGTACATATGACACTTCCATCCATAATCTTAACCGCCGTTCCCTTTCCCAGCTCCGTAATCCGTTGCTGCGGTTCAACGCCGGGGAAATCGTTGGCCAGGGTGATGTCCAGGTTCATGCCGATATCCGGCTTGATACGGGTGGCCGCAACCCTCGCCCCGCGCAGGCCGACCTCTTCCTGCACCGTAAACACGCCGTAGAAATCAATATTAAGGTCTTCAGCCCTTTTGATCGCCTCCAGCAGAATATACACCGAAATCCGGTTGTCCAGGGATTTGCCCGTAACCAGTTCACCCATTTCAATTAAACCTTTGTCCCTCACGATCAGCGTACCGGGTTTTATCCATTCTTTTACCTGACCGGCCGGCAGGCCGACATCGATGAACAGTTCCTCTATTTTGGGAGCTTTGCTTTTATCCTCCTCTTTGAGCAGGTGGGCCGGCTTGCAGCCAATGACGCCGGGAAGAGGCGTGGAAGCCAGTACGCTGACGCGCTGGGTGTACAGGGTCCGGGGATCAAAACCGCCCAGGGTATGGAAGCGGATAAAGCCATTATCGTCGACAAACGTCGTGATCAGCGAAATCTCGTCGAGATGGGCGGAGGCCATGACTTTCGTTCCCCCTCCGCCTTTCCGGACCACCAGATTCCCTATGGAATCGGTCTCTATGGAATCGGCATGATCGCGAAGCTGGCCGGCCACAAAATCCCGAAGCTGGTGTTCAAATCCCGGCGCACCGGGTATTTCCACGATTTCTTTAAGCAGTTTAAAGTTCATAGGGCGGAGGTGGATTGGAAGCTGCTGATTACCGACTCGAATATTTTTTTCCCGTGATCGGAGCCGATCGCCGGCTCGACGGCCCGCTCGGGGTGAGGCATCATCCCCATAACGTTACGGGCTTTATTGCAGATGCCTGCGATGTTGTCTACCGACCCGTTCGGATTGGCCTCCGGGGTAATGTTGCCGGCGGCACCGGCATAACGGAATAAAACCTGGTCATTGTCTTGCAAGGCTTTCAGGGCCTGCTCATCCGTGTAGTAATTGCCTTCGCCGTGCGCTATGGGGATCTGCAGCAGCTGGTTTTTTTTGATCTTTCCGGTAAAAACCGAATCGGTGCTTTCGCAGCGCAGCCAGGTTTGCTTGCAGGAAAACCGCAATTGGGTGTTGTGCATCATGGTACCGGGCAGCAAGCCGGCCTCCAGCAATACCTGGAACCCGTTGCAAATGCCCATAACCAATCCGCCCCGGGCGGCAAATTTAATAACCTCACCCATAACCGGGGAGAAACGGGCAATGGCGCCCGAGCGTAGATAATCACCATAGGAAAATCCGCCGGGGATGAGTATCAGGTCAGCCTGGCCCAGGCTGGTTTCCTTATGCCAGATAAAGGTTGTGTTCACGCCCATTACATGCTTCATGGCATGGTAGGCGTCGTGATCGCAATTGGATCCGGGAAAAACGATGACTCCTATATTCATGGTAAACAGGGAAAGGTAAGGTTGATTAAGTATGTGAAAGGGTTCATCCGTTTAACCGGTGGCTTGCATCTCCACGAGGTCTATTTCGAAATCTTCCATCACTTCATTGGCGAGCAGCTGCCGGGAGGCTTCCGTGGCGATCTTTTCCGCCTCTTCACGGCTGCCGGTATTGATGTTCAGCCGGATCAGCTTGCCCGCTCTGACCTCTTCGACTTTATTGAAGCCCAGATTACCCAGGGCCAGGCGGATGGCCTTGCCTTTTGGATCCAGAATTGATTTTCTAAGTGTAATCCTTACGTTTGCCTGAAACATATGTTTTGGTTTTTGTTTTTAATGTAGAATCATGATTGATCCGCTACCTGTTTGCAGATCACGTCCGCCAGGTCGGGATCGGGGCCTTCCAGCCACTGTAAAAAATCCCAGCGCCGAAACCAGGTCAACTGGCGTTTGGCGTACCTGCGGGAGTTGGTCTTAATTTTCTCCACCATGGCGTCCAGGGTTAGTTCCTTCCTAAAATAAGAAATTACTTCCCGGTATCCGACTGTTTGCAGAGCATGGGCTTCAACTTTATACCCCCTATCCATAATTGCCCCGACTTCATCCACGAGACCGGAACCTATCATTTTATCCACTCTTTTGTTGATCCGTTCATACAGTATTTCCCGGGGATGATGCAGCCCGAAAACCAGGGTCTGTTCCGGTATCCTTCTTTGTTCCTGCCTATGAAACGAGCTAAACGGTTTTCCCGTCTGCATCCAGACGTCCAGGGCCCTGAACGTGCGCTGGCGGTTATAGCCATCCATGCGCCCGGCGTATTCCGGGTCGGCCATTCTGAGCCGGTCGAGCAGGTATTCCCCTCCTTTCTGGCTTTCCAGCCGTTCAAGTTCGTCCAGATTCGAGGCCGAGGCGTCGGGCATATCGTCTAGGGGACGCAGCAGGGACTCCAGGTACAGGGTGCTGCCTCCAGCGTAAATGACATGGGGGGATTGTTCTCTGATTTCCGCTTCCCACTGCGTGCAGCGCCGGGCAAAGGCGGCGGCATGATCTTTTTCATCGGGATCAAAAATCGAAATATTAAAATGAGGGATGCGGGCCATCTCCGCGGCGGTCACCTTGCCCGTACCGATATCCATGTATCGGTAACACTGCCGTGAATCGGCCGATATAACAGGACAGTTCAAAGCCCCGGCCAGTTTCAGGCTCAGGCCTGTTTTCCCGGATGCGGTCGGGCCGGTTAGTATGATTCGCATATCCCAAAAATTAACTTCATCGGTTGGTCACCTTCCCGCCGTCGAATACCCGTTTCAACGCAGGCGGCGCCCGTTAATTGACCCCGCGCGAACCAGCGTGAGAACGGGAATAATACGCCGGCGGGAGGTTTTGTACCTGCATGAAAAGATCAGACTGAGGAAGGGCCAATATAGGGTATTTAATAGATTTTAGCCATAAATTTACCCATCAGCCGTAGAAATCCCTTCCTAAATCCAAAACAAATCAATATATTATGCATCAATTAAAATTAACTTTATTAAAATTTAAAATTAATTATTATGGCTACAATTAGATTAGGCGATGAAGCCCCGAATTTTCAGGCTAAGACCTCTGAAGGAGACATTGATTTTCATAACTGGCTCGGTGACAGTTGGGGAGTTTTGTTTTCCCACCCTGCGGATTATACGCCGGTTTGTACTACCGAATTAGGTGCCGTAGCTAAATATAAAGCTGAGTTCGATAAAAGAAATGTCAAAATGGTGGCCCTAAGCGTGGATGGCCTCGATTCGCACGAAGGATGGATCAAAGACATCAACGAAACCCAGAATACTACCGTTAATTTCCCTCTTATTTCCGATAAAGACCGGAAAGTTTCTGAACTGTATGATATGATTCATCCCAACTCGGATGATCAGATGACCGTCCGGTCCGTTTTTGTTATAAGCCCTGATAAAAAAGTGAAGCTGATGATCACCTACCCGGCCTCCACCGGCAGAAATTTTGATGAGCTGCTGAGGGTAGTCGATTCCCTGCAGTTAACGTCCTACCACAAGGTGGCGACTCCGGCTAACTGGGTAAATGGCGATGACTGCGTAATCGTACCGGCCGTTACCAACGACCAGATTGCCGAGAACTTCCCTAAAGGGCATAAAGAGATCAAGCCTTATTTACGGATGACTCCACAGCCTAACTTATAACCGGCCAAATCGAATGCCGGCCAGGTAAGTGCAGGTTTATTCTGAATAAACAACAGGTTTACAGACGTAATCCGCACGGGCGGGTTGCGTCTTATGCCTGTTAACCATTAAACTCACGGTCAACTAACATTGAAACTATGAAATTCAGCATATCCAGTGGCGAACTGGTAAACGGCCTGTCCGGTGTGATCGGTGCAATACCAGCGAAAGCGACCCTTCCCATCCTCGAGTTTGTAAAGATCGAAACGGAGAACAAAAAGCTTAAACTGACGGCGACCAACCTGGAAGTCAGTATCATCAAATACATTGGTGCTGAAATTGAAACCGAAGGGGCTGTGTGCATGCCCGCCCGTCGCCTTTTGGAAACGCTGAAGCAGCTGCCGGACATACCGCTCACGTTTGAGATCAGCGAACAGTCCGAGATCAAGTTCAAAACCGACCGTGGCAATTATAAGCTGATCGGAGAAAAAGCCGTGGATTACCCCGACATCCCCAGTCTGGACGGGCAGGCCATCAAAACCAATACGGAAATTTTAAAAGACGCCATACGAAAAACGAGCTTTGCCGTTTCCCACGATGAACTTCGTCCGGCCATGATGGGCGTCTTCTTTCAGATTGGCACGGAGGAAACCATTATTGCCGCCACAGACGGACACCGTCTGGTGCGCCTGAGCCGCAAGGATCTGGTTTCCCCGGCCCCGGTGGAATTCATTGCGCCGGAAAAAGCGCTGAATCTGGCCCTGAAGTCACTCCAGGAAGAAGACTGTGAGATCGTAGTGGCCGATACGCATGTGTTGTTCAATGGCGGCAGCACGATCGTGGTATCCAGCCTGATCAATGAGCAGTACCCGAACTACGAATCGGTCATCCCACGCGAAAATGACAAAACCATGAAGATCAACCGTGAACAGATGCTCTCCACCGTGCGGCGGGTGTCGATCTTCTCCAGCTCCACGACCCGTCAGGTGCGCCTGTCCCTCACCAGCGGCGAACTGGTTATTTCAGCCGAGGATATCGACATGAACAGCGAAGCCAAAGAGTCCAATGCCTGCGAATACGAAGACGACCCGCTGGAAATAGGCTTTAACGCCAAATATCTTGCCGACGTGCTGGGCAATATTGAGGACCCGGAAGTTACCTTCGAGTTCTCGACCCCGAACCGCGCCGGCATCGTTCGGCCGTCCCAACAGGACGACGATGAGGACATGCTCATGCTGGTTATGCCGGTTATGCTTAACAGCTATGCTTAAACATGCCTCCATCGAGACCCATCATTACGCTGACCTCCGATTTTGGCTATAAAGATCATTACGTAGCCGCCATGAAAGCGGTCATGCTGGGCATTGTCCCGGATGTCCGCTTCATTGACATATCGCATGATATTGAACCGCAGGATATAATGGCCGGGGCTTGGGTAGTCCGGAACTCCGCTTTTTTATATCCCCCCCGCACCGTTCATCTGGCTGTAATCGATCCGGGGGTGGGAACCGGACGCAAACCCATTATTGCAAAAATTAAAGACCAGATCTTTGTCGGGCCCGATAACGGCCTGTTTTCCCTGGCGGCCGGCGAGGGAGAGTATGAAGTCTTTGAGCTGACTAATACCGGCTACTGGCAGCAATCCCGGTCCAATACCTTTCACGGCCGGGATATCTTTGCCCCGGCCGCCGCCCATGCTGCCTCCGGCGTCGAACTTAACAAATTTGGTCCGCCCATCACCCGGCTGACAACCTACCGCTGGGCTAAACCCATTTCGGATGCCGAAGGGGTTCAGGGATGGATCGTGCACATCGATAATTACGGAAACCTGATCACCAACATTCCCGCTGACATGCTGCAGGAGCTGGAAGACGATTTCAAAATATACGTCGGCAATACCATTCTCAAACGCATGGTAAAGACCTTCGCCGAAGTGCCTGACGGAGAGCCGGCTGCGCTGATCGGCAGTTCAGACATGCTGGAGATCGTCATCAATAAAGGCCATGCCGGCGAAATGCTGAGCGTGATCAAAGGCGCCCCGGTTTCCATCGTATACCAAAAATAGACCATGGATTTTCACAATAAAACCGTATGGATTACCGGAGCCTCTTCCGGATTGGGCGAGGCGATGGCTTATGCCTGGTCGCGGCAGGGCGCTAAACTCATTCTCTCATCCCGCAAAAGGGACGAACTGGAACGGGTTAAAAAACAGTGTCAGGCTCTGGGCGGCGAAGCGGCGGTGGAGCCCCTCGACCTGTCGCAGCCCGAAGCCCTGCAGGATATAGCCGCCCAGGTTCTGAAGAGCCACGGGCCGGTCGATTACCTGGTTAACAACGGCGGCGTTGCCCAGCGCTCTTCGGCCGTCGATACCCGGCTGGAAATCGAGCAGGCCATCATGCAGATCAACTTCATGGGCGCCGTGGCGCTTACCAAAGCGGTCTTGCCGGATATGATCGAACGTAAAAGCGGGCATATTGTGGTCATCAGCAGCGTGATGGGCAAGTTCGCCGCTCCGAATTGCTCCACGTACGTGGCTTCCAAACATGCCCTGCAGGGGTATTTCGATACCGTGCGGTCCGAAGTGGACCGCTTCGGGGTAAACGTGACGTTGGTCTGCCCCGGTTTCGTCCGGACCAACGTCTCCGTCAATGCCTTCAAAGCAGACGGAACCCCCCACCGGAAAATGGACCGCGGCCAGCGGCGCGGCATGGCCCCGGAAGTTTGTGCCCGGAAAATTCTCAAAGCCGTGTACCGCCGCCGCGAGGAGATTACCATAGGAGGGCCGGAAATTGCCGGGGTCTACCTCAAAAGATGGTTTCCCTGGCTCGTCAGCCGGATCATCAGGCGCATTACACGTCCCGGTGCTCGCGATGCCCGGGTCTCTTAAGACAATCTTTTTCTTTTGTTCAGATAAGCCAGCAAGGCCAGGTCGAAGGGGCTTTGGGTATCCACCTCTTCGTAGTCGATCCTGGCCTGGCTGCAAATGGATTTGAACCGCCGGGTATATTCGGCCATTTTCTCCTGGTAATCTTTCCGGATCTGGCGGGGCAACACATCGATGCTGGCCCCGGTTTCCAGGTCCTGGAATACGTAGCGGTTATCGGGGAAATCCAGATCCCGCTCGCTTTTCTTTTCCAGCAGATGAAAAAGCACGACTTCATGCTTGCGGTGCTTCAAATGTTTCAACGAGGAGATCAGCTCATCATGCTTTTGCACATTCTCGAACAGATCGCTCAGGATCACCACCAGGCTTCTGCGGTGCAGGCGCTCGGCCACCTCGTGGATCACGTCCGCCGTAGCCGTCTTCCGCTTTTCGGCCGGTACGCCTTCGCTCTGCTTAAGCAGCCTTTCCATGGTGGCGTAGATCCTCTGTAAATGGGAATACGATGACCTGGCCGGCATAATGGGGCCGGGTTCCTGGTCAAAAGGGATAAACCCACAGGCATCGCGCTGACGGTGCATCAGGTAGGAAAGAGCGGCGCTGAAATGAATGGCATAACGCAGCTTGGAATAATCGGCAAAATGCCTGAAATTCATGGAAGAACTTACATCCAGCAGGATGTAGCAGCGGAGATTGGTTTCTTCCTCATATTGCTTGACGTAGTACTTCTCGGATTTCCCGTACACCTTCCAGTCAATGTGTTTAACCTCATCGCCGGCGGTGTAGGGCCTGTGTTCGGCAAACTCCACACTGAACCCGTAAAACGGGCTTTTATGCAGGCCTGTTATGAACCCCTCCACGATCTGCCTCGCCTTCAGCTCGAGGGGGGCGATCTGATTCAGTAATTCAGGTGTGATGAGCATAACGGCTTGCTTTTTTATTTCCGGAGAACCTTACAGAACGTCAACTCCCGGGCCTCCAAAAAATTGGACCCAATGGCTATTTTTAGGTTTATGGTAACATAATGTTTCTGCCGGACGTTAAATTATAATAATTTAATGACAGATAAAGATAGTAGAAGCATGCCATTTTCAACCGACACCGCTGTAAAAGTAATCAACCGGGCAGATCAGCTTCCGGCCGTCCTGGCTAACGCTGGCCATATGCCCCGGCCGGGTCAGGTTATCATGGTTGAACCCGCTTATTTTTCCATTGACTATGTCATCAATCCGCATATGGAGGGAAACGTTGGCAAAGTGGATAAAGAAAAAGCCCTCCGTCAGTGGGGAGCCGTTCGGGATGCCTTTACGCGCTCCGGGCTGACGGTGCACGTGCTCGCTGGCCAGCCGAAGATGCCGGATATGGTATTTTCGGCCAACCATGGCCTGCCTTACATCGATGAGCAGGGTAACAAACACGCGATCATGAGCATAATGCGGTCCGGCCACCGCAGGCAGGAAGTTCCGTTCGCTGAGCAGTGGTACCGCCAAAACGGATATGAAATTCATCATCTGGATCCCATTGAGATCAAAGCCTTCGAAGGAATGGGCGATGCGCTCTGGCACCCCGGGCGCCGCATGCTCTGGGGCGGTTACGGTTTCCGGACCTCACCGAAAGCCTATGATTTCATTTCCACCCGGTACCAGGTGTCTGTTCTGACCCTGGAGCTCAAGGAACCCGCCTTTTATCATCTGGATACCTGCATGTGCATACTCGACGAAGAGACGGTACTGATCTATCCACAGGCCTTCACCGCAGACGGACTGGCCCTGATCCGGGAGGCCTTCAAAACCGTACTGGAAGCAGGGCCCCGGGAGGCCGAAGTAAATTTTGTCTGCAACGCCGCATCAGACGGTAAAAATGTGATTATCCAACAGGGCAGCCCATCCATCGTTGATCAGTTAAAACACCTCGGCTTTGCCGTACGTGAAGTCGAAACAGGAGAATACATCAAAAGCGGCGGCAGCGTATTTTGTATGAAATGCATGGCATGGTGATAGCGCATTCGTTATATTGGTAAAATTATTATAAAATTATATCCCTTCTACAAATCAACCAATTTTATAGAGGATGAATCAGCAAGAAGTGATTCCCGATCCGGATATTCTCCGGAACCTTAGAGGTAAAATCGTAGTGATCAAATACGGTGGCAATGCCATGACAGACGATGCCCTCAAGCACGGGGTCATGGATGACATTGTCACCCTGCGTGACCTGGGCCTGAAACCCGTGGTGGTTCACGGAGGAGGCCCGGTGATCAAAGAGACGCTCGATGAGGCCGGCATCATATCCGAGTTTGTTGGCGGGCATCGCATAACGGATGAAACGGCCATGCGCTATGTGGAAATGGCCCTTCGCGGCACGGTGAACGGCAATCTGGTAAGTCTTTTGAATTCAAGGGGCGGCAGGGCCGTGGGTATTTCCGGTAAAGACGGCGCCCTGGCCTCCGTTGAAAAGCGCACCCACCGCATTACAAACGAGGATGGATCCAGGGAGGTCGACCTGGGCCATGTGGGCAATGTCACCGGCATAAATCCGGAACTGGTACTGTGCCTTCTCGACAATGGCTTCATCCCGGTCATTGCACCGGTAAGCCTGGGTGGCGATGGCAAGGACTATAACATCAATGCCGATATGTTTGCCGGCCATCTGTCAGCGGCCCTGAAAGCGGCGGCCTATATCGTGCTGACCGACGTTGACGGGCTGATGGAGGATATCACCGATCCGGAATCCATGATCCATGAGGTTTCCCTGTCCCGGCTGCAGGAAATCATGTCTGATATTGTCAGGGGCGGCATGATTCCCAAAGTTGAATCCTGCTTCATCTCCCTGCAGTCAAGCCAGGGTAAGGCTTTGATTATCAACGGAACCAAACCGCACGGCATCCTGAAAGCCATGTTAACCCAACACCCAACCGGCACTCAAATTATAGCTTAAATGTTCAAAAAATCACTCCACCAGATTGATCAAAAGAGCCATTTCAAATTATACAAACGGTTCCCTGTAACCCTGGAACGCGGCAGCGGCTCCCGGGTTTGGGATGTGGATGGAAAAGAATATATCGACACCTTCGCCGGTATTGCCGTTAACAGCCTGGGTCACAGCCATCCCAAAATCGTAGCCGCCATACAGGACCAGGCTTCCAAACTGATCCATATCTCCAATTTTTTCACCAGTGGACCCCAGGTGAAGCTGTCTGAAAAATTGACCCGGCTCACGGGACTGGATCGCAGTTTTTTTACCAACAGCGGCGTCGAGGCCATTGAAGGAGCCTTTAAGCTGGCCCGCAAGTATGGCCATTCGAACGGGAAATCCGGCAACATCATCTCCATGGAGGAATGCTTTCACGGCCGGACAATAGGGGCTATCGCGGCGGGAAAGAAGAAATATCAGGAAGGCTTTGAACCCATGCCGGAAGGGTATCAGCAGGTCCCGTTCAACGACTCCAAAGCCCTGGCCGGGGCCATGGATGAAACGACCATCGCCGTTGTCATAGAGCCGGTTCAGGGAGAGGGCGGGATCCGGGTGGCCGGGAAAGCGTTCCTGAAAGAAGCCCGCCGGCTGTGCGACAAATTCAATGCCCTTCTTATTTTCGATGAAATTCAGTGCGGCATGGGCCGGACGGGGACCCTGTTCGCCTATGAAGCCTATGGCGTCAAACCCGACGTGCTGACCCTGGCCAAAGCCCTGGGCAGCGGAGTGCCCATCGGCGCGGTGCTGGCTACCGAAAAGGCGGCCTCGGTACTGGACTACGGAAACCATGGCACCACATTCGGTGGCAACCCCCTGGCTACCCGGGCGGCCCTGACCACGCTTGAGGTCATGGAAGAGGAAAATCTTGTACAGCGTTCCGCCGAGCTGGGCGAGTGGTTAATGAAAGAATTAAAAAAGATCGCCAAAGACGAAGAATCCATCACAGACGTGCGGGGCAAAGGGCTTATGATCGGTGTGGAACTGGCCTTTCCCGGGGCCGGGGTAATGGAAAGCATGCTGAAAAAAGGCATCATCATCAATGTGGCTTCCGGGAATGTGATCCGGTTGGTTCCTCCGTTTATCATATCCAAGGTAGAGCTTACGGCCGTTGTTCTGGCCCTCAAGGAAGCTATTCAGGAAGAAAAACGAAAACGGAAAAAATGAAATCTCACAACGTCGCGATCATCGGTGCCACCGGTTATACCGGATCTGAACTGCTTCGGATCCTGATCAGCCATCCCACGGTCAACATCCATGCCGTCACTTCCAATACGCATGCCGGTAAAAAGCTGACGGAGATCCACCCGCAGTTCAAGGGCTTGCTGGACATGGAGCTGATTGCCATGAGCGATCTCCGGCCGGATGAACTGGACCTGATCTTACTGGCCCTGCCTCACGGCGTTTCCATGGATTTTGTCAAAGACGCCGACTACTCACGCTGTAAAATTGTGGATCTGTCCGGTGATTTCCGACTGGACTCGGCCGGTGTCTATGAATCCTGGTACGGATTGAAACATAATTTCCCTCAGGGAATCGACGATGCCGTTTACGGCTTGCCAGAGCTTTTCCGCAGCAAGATCAAGGAAAGCCATCTCATTGCCAACCCGGGCTGTTTCCCCACAGGCAGCATCCTGCCGCTGACGCCGCTGATTGCCCGGGGTGTGGTAAAACCCTCCGGCATTGTCATTGACGCCAAAACCGGGGTCACCGGGGCCGGGGCCAAACCCAAACTCAACACCCATTTTCCCAATGCCAGTGAAAATTTCTCCGCCTATGGATTGAAAAAACACCGTCATACCCCTGAAATTCAGGGTACCGTATCAGCCTTTGCCGGCCAGGACATCACCGTCACCTTTACCCCTCACCTGCTCCCTGTAAACCGGGGGATCCTCACCAGCCTGTATGCCGATGCGACGGGGGATTTCTCAGATGAAGAACTCCAAACCATACTTTCGGATTTTTATAAAAACGAGCCTTTCATCCGTATCGTTGACCATCCGCCTGTCCTTCAGCAGGTGCGCGGCACCAATTATTGCGATATATTTGCAACCTGCGATGAAAGAACCAATAAAATCATTACCATATCAGTGATCGACAACCTGGTAAAAGGCGCCGCCGGAGCCGCCGTGCAGAACATGAACCTGGCTCTGGGCCTCAATGAAACGGATGGGCTAACGCTTATGCCTGCCATGCCCTGACCCCGGTTAACTATCTGCAGACCCTAAAACTAATTTTCACCAAACTTTATCCGTCACACCTTTTATGAAAACCATTACCGATGTTAAAGGTTTTAAATTCTGGGGCGCTCATACCGGGGTAAAATCCAAACGCCGTGACCTGGCACTCATCTATTCCGAGAAGCCGGCCAGCGTGGCTTCGGTCTACACCCGGAACCTGGTTGTAGCCGAATCCATCAAGCTCTGCCGGGAACGGAAAAACCCGGGCATTGCCCAGGCCATTGTCGTCAACTCCGGCAACGCCAATGCATGTACCGGCAAGCAGGGCAAAGAGGGAGCCATTGCCGTTGTCAAAGCAGCGGCCAAAGCCATGGAAGTCCCCGAAGAATATGTTTTGCTGGCTTCCACCGGCGTAATTGGCCGGACGTTCCCAACCGATAAAATTGTGGCCGGGGTCCGGGAAAATACCAGAAAGCTGACAAACCAGCGTGTCGCGGCCTCCCTGATTTCCAACGCCATCCTCACCACGGATACCTTTCCCAAAGAACATTTCCTGGAATTCAAGATCAACGGCAAGAACGTATCCATGGGCGGCATCGCCAAGGGATCCGGCATGATCCATCCCAATATGGGAACCATGCTGGCCTTTATCGTCAGTGATGTGGCCATTGTCCCTGAACTGCTGCACAAAGCCCTGAAGGAAGTCGTCGATCAAACCTTCAACATGATCACCGTCGACGGGGATACGTCCACCAACGACATGGTCAGCGTGCTGTGCAACGGCGAGGCCGGCAATGCGGAAATAAATACGGAGAACGCCCAGTACAAGAAATTCAAGGATGCCCTGCTCAAGACCTGCATGAGCCTGGCCCGGCTGATCGTAGCCGATGGCGAGGGATCCACGAAATTCATCGAATACCAGGTCATCAACGCCGAGTCCATTGCCGGAGCCCGCAAGATCATCCGAACCGTTTCCGATTCCTCTCTGGTAAAAACGGCCATATTCGGCCGCGACCCCAACTGGGGCCGTATTCTCGCAGCCGCCGGACGGGCCGGGGTGGATTTTGACCCCGACAAAGCGGACCTGTACATGGGCGCACGGAACATGATCCAGCTCGTGAAAAACGGTCAGCCCATGGAACAAAACCTGACCCGGTTAAAAAAGATGATGCGGTCCACCCATATTAAAATTATGCTGGACATCCATACCGGCGATCAATCCGCTACCGGCTGGGGTTCGGACTTCTCCTATGAATACGTCCGCATCAACGCCGAGTACACCACCTAAATTCAAGCAACAAATAAAACCATTGCATGCCTGACCTTCAAAACCTAGATAAGCTGGTTTCCCTGTCCAAAGCCCGGGGCTTTATATTTCAATCCTCTGAAATCTATGGCGGACTCGCGGCCGCCTATGACTACGGCCCCCTGGGCGTTCAGCTCAAAAGAAAGCTGAACGAAGCCTGGTGGACGGCCATGACCCAACGGCATGAGAACATCGAGGGGCTGGACACGGCCATACTAATGCATCCGAAGGTCTGGAAAGCCAGCGGGCACGTAGACAGTTTCAATGATCCGATGATCGACGACAAGCAATCCAAGATGCGCTACCGGGCGGATATGCTGATCGAGGACTACATCCGCAAACTCCGCAGCAAAGACAAGACCGGGGACGCCGACCGGATCCAGCAGCTGCTCGACACCAGCGGGACCCGCAAAGGCCTCAACGAGGACCTGTACGATATCATCCAATCCGAAGAGATCAAATCCCCCGATTCCGGGGCCTTTGACTGGACCGAAGTGCGCCAGTTCAATCTGATGTTCAAGACCCGCCTGGGGGCCACGGCCTCCGGGGAGGAGTCCGATGTCTACCTGCGTCCCGAGACGGCCCAGGGAATCTTTGTCAACTTCACCAATGTGCTGAACACCTCCCGTCAGCAGATCCCCTTTGGGATCGCCCAGATCGGGAAGGCTTTCCGCAATGAGGTCGTGGCCCGGCAGTTCATCTTCCGCATGAGGGAATTTGAGCAAATGGAAATGCAATACTTCATCAAACCGGGCACGGACGGCGAGGAGTATAAACGATGGGCCGCCGAGCGGTTTGAATGGCACAAGAGCCTGGGCATCAGGGAAAGCAAGCTACGCATGGCCGCTCATCCGCAAGACAAGCTGGCCCATTATGCCAAAGAGGCGGCCGATATTCAATATGAATTCCCCATCGGCTGGCAGGAAGTCGAAGGCATCCATAACCGGACGGATTTTGATCTCAGTCAGCACCAGGAGTTCTCCAGGAAAAAAATGGAGTACTTCGATCCTCAAAGCCAGGAGCGCTATGTGCCGTACGTGGTCGAAACATCCATCGGACTGGATCGCTGCTTTCTGATGGTCCTCTGCGATGCCTACCGGGAGGAAGAGGTTCCGGGCGAAAAGGAAGGGGCGGTCGAAACGCGGACGGTCATGAAGTTCCATCCCAAAATTGCCCCGGTAACGGCCGGTGTCCTCCCCCTGATCAAAAAAAGCGGATTGCCCGAAATTGCCGAAAAGATACAGTCCGGTCTGGCCGAAGACTATAATGTGCAGTACGATGAGAAAGGCTCCATTGGAAAGCGTTACCGGAGACTGGATGAAGCCGGCACGCCGTTCTGCATCACCGTTGATTTTGACAGCCTGGAAGATCAGACCGTAACGCTGCGTTACCGGGATACCATGAAGCAGGAACGCATAGGCATCGATCAGGTCGGCAATAAGATCCGCGACGAAATTAAGGACTGGAAACCGTAAACTGAACCTATGGATGCATTCTACAACACCTTACTGGAGAACAACAAAAAGTGGGTTGCTGAGAAACTGGAGGAAGACCCGAACTTCTTCAAAAATCTGAAAGTCCAGCATCCTCCCCTGTTATGGATCGGCTGTGCCGACAGCCGGGTTCCCGCCAATCAGATTACCGGCACCCAGCCGGGCGAGGTCTTCGTTCACCGGAACATCGCCAACCTGGTCGTGCATACAGACATGAATATGCTCAGCGTCCTTGATTATGCGGTGAATATCCTGAAAGTTAAACACATCATCGTTTGCGGGCATTATGAATGCGGCGGCATACTGGCCGCCATGAGCAACAAGCAGCATGGACTTATCGACAACTGGCTGCGCCATATTAAAGATGTGTACCGTATTCACCAGAAAGAGCTGGACCGGATCAAAGACCGGAAAGAACGGGAGCGAAAATTTACCGATCTCAATATATCCGAGCAGGTATTCAACCTGTCTAAATCAACTATTGTTCAAAATGCATGGGAGAAAGACCAAAAACTTGCTTTGCACGGCTGGGTATACGATATCAGCAACGGTCTTATCGTTGATCTTGATGTTTCGGTAAAAGATAAATCCGAACTTAAAAGCTACTTTAAGTTTGACGCTTCTGAGAAATAAAGCGCTTCAAGACAATTTTTTTTAAGATATTCCCTCTTTTTCAAAAAAAAAGTTGCGCTTGATCTTTTATTTATTAACATTTCCTAATAATTAAAAGGCCATTACTTTAATGAACTTTTAAGTGAAAAGTTAACCCCTGAATGTTTTGTGTAAAATATAAGAATACGCTTAAACGCATGATAATTAAGGCCCCATAAGCCCGCTGTTGCCAAAAGGGATATAATAATATATCTGATTTATTGGCTGGCCGACCTTAATCAAGCAATAAAGTTATTCACGAGTTTTCCACATTGTAATTTGATAAGAAAATGGAAAATTGGGAAAAATGGAAAGGCAGGATATTTAAGTCCGCTGCCCTGTTTGTCGTAATCATCGTATTGCTGACCGCTTAAAATAAATACGAACATTGATGCCATTATTTACGGGCTCCAAAACCCGCGTTAATGGATTGCATCTACTCCGACCAAACGGCCAGCTCACCGGCATAAAAAGCCTTTGCCTTATCCAGGTCTTTGGCCGGCAATTCTATGTAATCAATTTTTTGATCTTCGGGCATGATATACCTTTTCTCCAAATATCGCTTATTTTAATCTTCGTTCACAATCCATCGGTTGACCGTATTATCAGGCCCCTCGATAGCAATCTTTATAAACCCGCTATTGAGTCCGTTGGCGTCCAGTCTCGCTTCCTGGGCCATCAGGGGAGCTGTTCCCAGCAATTCATACGGGTCTTCCCGGCCCTCACGGAAACTATTAGACCGGCTTACCCATATGTTCACGTCCCCTTCTTCGTTCCAGGCTTTCCAGGATACATGCAGCTCGCCGCTCTCATTATCCAGATAAGCTGAAGGGGAACTGAGGGATACCTGGCCGATAAACGGAACGCCGTCAAGCTCCCTGCTCAGAGGTTCCGGGACGTCCAGATTCATAAAACGGGATATGGTCGGATAGATGTCCACCACGCCCGGACTGGAGGCCGAAAAGTAGGTATTGGTCTGCGAGTGATTGGTGACCATCCAGACGGTCCGCTCACGTTCGGAATGCCCGCCGTGGCCTTTTCCGTCAGGGAGGCTTCGCCCATGGTCTGTAGTCACCACGATTAGCCAGTCTTCATTGAAGTTTTCTTCACGGTATTTTACCGCATCGCGGATTAAACCAATTTGTTTGTCGGCCACCTGCAAGGACTCGTAATAGATATCCCCGTCGCCATAATAATGTCCGGCCGAATCGGTATACCAAAGATAAACCCAGGAAAGGTCGGGTCCGTCGGCTTTGATGCTCTCCGATGCTTTTTCGGCTATGTGCTGGTCGATCTTCTGCACATAGGTGCCTGCCTCGTCATGAGGAAAGGCCAGCGTATCATGTTCAAAACCGTCATATTTGATGTCGAACATAAGGTTGCCGGCTGCCGGAAGGCCTTCCCCGGCCAGTTTGGTCCGGTTATCCAGCCAGGAGGAAAAAATGGCGACCTTTTTGTCGGGATGGTTGTGCTTCAGCAGCCGGAAGATATTCCAGTAGTTATAATTGGGCGTTTCAATGTTATTGCCGTAGACGTTGTGCTTGTTCGACCAAACGCCGGTCAGCACGTGGTTATAGCCGACGGCCGAAACGGTGGGCGACTCTGAATAGCCTCCGGCCTCACCGCCAATATACCCGCGGGTATAGGCGCCTTCACGGGCTATGGCATCCAGGTTAGGGGTATCGATCATCTCGAGGACATCGGCAGAGATCCCATCCACGATGATGAAAAGTGATTTATTCTCTTTTTCAGTCTCTCCAGAGCAACCGGTAATCGTAAGTAGTAAAAACAGTCCGATGGACGATGCAAAACGACAGGTAATCATGGTAAATGTATTAAGTGTTGAAAATAGGGGTTAATAACCGTGAGCATAATAGTCTCTTTGTGCCTGCCCGTTTTCGTACAGTTTCAGGATGGCGTAGCCCGGGGGTGTTTGGTGATAATAGCCGGATCCGGCAGACAGCTCATTACCCTCGCCCCACCAATAGCCGCTCATCGCTCCGTTGCAAAAATAGTTGACCCCGTTGTACACGGCGCTGTCGAGAAGGTGCATGTGCCCGCTAAGGCATACTTTCACCTTCTCCCGGTGCTTATAGAACAGGGCAGTTAGTTTCTTGAAATCCGAGTGCTGGTCATGGGGGTAGAACCGTCCGGTCACGCCCATGACGGGGTAATGCGACATCAGCAGTACCGGGGTGTCTGCGGCCACATTTTCCAGTTCCTGTTCAAGCCAGGTAAATTGCTCCTCATCCAGGACTATGCCCGAATTATTGCCATCCAGCACAATGAAATGCCAGCCTTTTTTTACAAAGCTGTAGTAACGCCCGGGCATGTTCAGCCGTTGAACCACGTAGTCTTTTCCATACATGGGATCTTTTTCATCGGGTGCGGCCCACCACATGTCATGATTGCCCAGGCAACTATAGACTTCATGAGCGGCAAAAGAGCCGCCGCAGGCATCCCAGGAGTCCCACTGTTCCAGTACCCGCTCCCGGGTGATGTCATCGTAATCGGCCGCATTGATGGTATCACCCCCGTTCAGGAAGAAATCGACCTTATGGGATTTGACAGCTTCCAGACATTGCAGAAACCGGTCTGGTACGCCGTTTTCAGGGCGAAGATGCACATCGGTAATATGGGCGATGGTCAGCGCCGGCCCGGAAACGGGTTGCTCACCGGAACCCGAAAGACGCGGGACAGCAAGAGCGGTCCCCGCCAGGAGGCCGCTCTTTTTTATCCAGTTTCTCCGGTTCATCAAATTAAAGCGATTCACTACTCCCATCCATACATCTGTTCCAGGTTGGTATTGATCTGTGTATCCCGGTCCGGTATGGGACGGTAGTAGTGCTTGGGACTTTGAAACGTACCCATATCATCTCTGGCGAGAATGTCTCCATAGGTTCCGAATTCCAGACGCACCGGTGCATCTGAATTATACGGGCCCGCCCTGTAATAGAGCAGTGGTTCATCCTCAGCATTGGTTTCCCTTTCTTCGGTCGGTGGTATTTCTTCGGTATGGGGGATCAGTTTAATATTGTCGACCCCGTCACCTGTCATATCATAGTTGCCAAGGCCTGGAAAGTACAAGCCTCTGGGCAATTTTTCCAACAACTCGCCGGCCCCGTACCGCATCAGATCATCGAATCGGCGACCCTCATGCGTAAGTTCTACCCGGCGCTCACGACGAATCTCCAACACCTCGGGAGAGGTAACGTCAGGGTACCTCGCCTGCTGTACGGGGTCAACCGGTGGGTTTGTAGTCATATGCGGCATACCGGCTCGTGATCGCAACAGATTAATGCTGTTATCCAAATCCGTCTGGGTCAACTCGTTCAGCTCAGCTTTGGCTTCGGCAAAAATAAGCAGCACTTCGGCATAGCGTAAAACAGGCATGTCAATATCGGCCCGGTATGCAGAGCTTGGGTTGTTTACATACCATTTGAGCAGGTGATATCCGGTAAAATTGGCGTTTAATGCCTGAATATAGGGCTCGCCGTTTTGGCCGACCACATGGGTGCTGGAATTTTCCAGAATCCATCCCGGATAGGCAAAGGTCTGGCTCAGGCGGGGGTCTCTGTTTTCAAACTCCTCGACAAAGGTATTGGTTTCCCAGCCCGGTTGCCCGGAATAATAGGACCCGTCATCCATCAAAAAGGATTGAAGCAAATCTTTAGTCGGGGATTGCTCGTAACCGCCAAAGGCCCCTGCAGCCCAGCCGCTGTTTCTCTCTCCCTCGATACCCCGGCTTACCAGAATGATCTCAGGATTACCTGTCAGCTGAGTGCTCACAAAAAGACTCCCGAAATCACTTTCCGGATTACCGGTTGAGTACAGGTCAAACCCGCCATTGTCCATAATTTCCTGTGCCTGATCCCGGGCTATTTCAAGGAACGGCTGGGAGGAAAGACCCAGATAGTCATGATATTTGCGAAAGGTTCCTTCATGCAGAGCGTGACGCGCCATAAAGGTTCTTACCACCCAGTTGTCGACTTCCCCGGTACTTCCGGCAGGACGGACGTGGTCAGCGGCAAACTGGTAGTCCTCAAAAATTTTGTCTATTACGAATTCCCTCGAGTCTCGACCCTTGAACAGGTCTTCGTCATCGGTGGCCAAAACCTTGTCGTACCAGGGTACATCGCCAAAGCGCTTAACCTTTTCCATATAAAACCGGGCCCGATAAAACCGGGCGATACCTTCATAATGGTCAAGAGCAGCCTGGGGGATATCGGCTCTTTCAAAATTTTCGAGAAAATAGTTGATATTCCGCAACCGGTTCCAGTCCCAGCCTGAAGTAAACTGCGTTGAAGTTAGATCGGTGGTCATAATATTGCGATACTCGGCTGAACCCGTGGTGGTTGCATCATCCGAAGGTTCAATGAATATGCCGCTCCCCAGGCCGTACCATGGCCAGTCGAGCAGGCCATTGAGATACATTTGAAGGTCATCTGCAGAATTGAAGAAAGTCTCTCCGCCGATCTCCGTCTTGGGCTGGACGTTTAAAAAGTCATTATCACAGCTTTGTACTGTAAATGCAAGGATAAATACACCTGCAATTGATATTAATTTTTTCATGCTGATTCCTGTTTGATTAAAAGTGATCATAAGTTGACGTTGATTCCGACAGAATACCGTCGCTGAAACGGATAGCGATATCCGTAGCCGTCATCGGTTACCGCTTCCGGATCAAAGAAGCCGGCCAGTTCAGACCATTCGGCAAGATTTTCTCCGCTCACGTAAATCCTCAGGTTACTGATCCCAATGCCTGAGGCAATCGATGGGGACAGGGTGTATCCGAGCGTCAGATTCTTAAGTCGCACGTAGGAACCGTCGAGCATAAAACCGGAGTTAGGAATCTGGCCTATGCCGGGTGTATTGACGTCGGTTAACCAGGCCTGAAGGACCGGATAAGTCGCATCCGTATTGGCATGGGCCAAACCTGCATCTATATAAGCCTGGGAGTGCTGGCTCATCCTGGCCTCGGAATCATCTGCTCCGCGATAGAAATCCGTCAAATGCGCAAATCCGCCGGAGTAGGGCTGCTGATAAAATCCCCAGTAGAGATAATGCTGCGGGTAATAATCTCTTTTGCCGACACCCTGAAAAAATGCCCTCATAT
>JBBDRB010000058.1:0-6056 GCA_040905685.1 Balneolales bacterium
ATGGTATAGCTGAACAAATTTAACATCCCGTTCGGCAAGCCGGCGGGCCAGCAGGCAGTTGGCGGCATAGGTGCCGGGGGTCCGTGCATCCTCCCCATACAATGCGTAGGTGGATTCCGGTTCATCGGAAAGGTCCATGGTTTCGGGAACCGAGGTTTGCATGCGGTAGGCCATTTCATACTGGGCAATTCGTGAACTAACTTCAGGATCTCCGTACTCATCCAAATGATACTGGTTCAGATCGGTTAACGAGGACAGCATGTCCCGCCGGCTCATGCTGTCGAATCCATCCGGATTGGTTAAATTCAAAACCGGATCCTTGCCGGCCCGGTACTGCACGCCCTGATGCAGGGATGGGATAAAACCGCTGCTCCAGAGCCGGGAAGACAGAGGCTGAACGGTAGCGGCGCTGCGGGATAAAAGAACGCTGAAGGCAGGCAGGTTTTCATTGTCTGAACCCAGTCCGTAGCTTACCCACGAACCCATACTGGGCAGACCCGGCGTTTCCACCCCCGTTTGGAAAAAGGTAACGGCCGGATCATGATTGATGGCCCCGGTATAAACGGTTTTGATGAAACACAGCTCGTCAGCGACATCCCCGGTATAGGGAAGCAGGTCACTGACCCAGGCTCCGTTTTTTCCGTGCCTGCTAAATTTAAATCTGGATCCGGCCAGTGGCAGGGCATCCTGGCTGGCGGTAAACCCGGTCAGACGCTGATCACCCAACACCGACGGGGGCAGATCCTGCCCGTGCATCTCTTCCAGTTTGGGTTTATAGTCGAACATATCGTGCTGGGACGGCCCTCCGCTTTGGAACAGATAAATAACCCTCTTGGCTTTGGGCAGGACATGAGGAGCATCCAGGGCCCCTTTAAACGGGTCGCGTTGATTGGAGAACAGCGTCTTCGGATTCAACAGGGAAGCCAGCGAGAAGGCTCCCAGTCCCAGGCTTGTTTTGGACAGGAAATGCCGGCGGTTCATGTTGCAATTGAACTTATCAATCTCTTCAGACATAGCACCTCTACTGTTTGGTCAGGGTTTCGTGAAGATTCAGGATAGTGTTGGCCACGACCATTCCTGCGGCTATCTCGGAAGGCTTCAACGCCTCATCAACGGCAAACCCGCCCACTTGTATCATGTCCAGAGCCCGGTCACGGTCTTCGTTGAAGACGGCCAGTTGCCTGTTGTACAGACCGGTCAGTACCTCCATTTCCCGATCATCCGGAAACCGGGAGGTGACGGCCCGGAAGGCCAGTGTAATTTGATCCGCAAGGCTGTCCCCACCCTCATTGATCATGCGCTCGGACAGCAGCCGGGAAGCCTCCATATAGATCAGGTCATTCATGGTATGCAAGGCCTGCAGGGGCGTATTGGTTCTTTGACGGGCGACCACCGGATGGGTGCGCGGCGCCGCATCAAACGTCGTCATGCCTGGGGGTGGAGACGATCGTTTGACAAAGGTATAAATACTCCTGCGGTACAAAGACTCCCCCTCATCCTGCATGTACTCCGCTAAATAGCGGCCCGAGGTGGTCTCTTCCCATAAACCCTCCGGCTGATAGGGAAATACACTGGGTCCGCCTATCCTGGAAACCAGCAGTCCGCTTGCAGCCAATGCATTATCCCTGATCATTTCCGCCGGGAGACGGTAGCGCGGACCCCGGGCCAGCCAGCGGTTGACGGGATCTTTTTCCAGCATTTCCGGCCCGGTTTCCGAACTCTGCCTGTAGGTCCGGGACATGACCATCTGCTTGTGCAGGGCTTTGAGGTCCCAGTTACTTTCCCGGAACGTTACGGCCAGCCAGTCGAGCAGATCGGGATGCGACGGCATGGAACCCTGATTGCCAAAGTTATCGGGCGTGTCGACCAGGCCCTCCCCAAAGAACATCTTCCAGTAGCGGTTTACGATAACCCGGGCCGTCAGAGGATTTTCAGGACTGAGGATCCATTGCGCGAGACCCAGTCGATTTTGAGGGAGTTCATCTGAAAACCCCAGGATGCTTCCCGGTGTTCCCGGACACACTTCCTCCCCCAGCTGATCGTACATCCCCCGCTCGCGCACATAGCCTGGACGCGGATTTAGAAGCTCTTGCATGACCATAACTTCCCTGAGAGTATCCCTGATGTTCCCCTCCTCAGCCCTCAGAGCCCGTAGGCTGTCCAGCTCTGCCCGGTATTCCCGGTCATGCTGAAGCAGGTAGTGGTCGTATAGCAGATCATTCTGAAAATCGCTGCGGCCGGCAAGCCCCAGGACCTGAACTTCACTTAACCGACTGCTGAATATTTTTATATCATCGAGTTTTAATCCTTCGAAACTTATATGCCCCTGCTCTCCGGTAGTGTTTCGATCCGCGATTAGAAAGGGCTTGGGTCCCATGCTCAGCTGCCTGTTTCTCTTTTCCTCGGGGGTGCTTTCCAGGGCTATGCTTTTGTACAGGTTATCATGTATCACATGGCTTTCAGCCTGATGTCCATTTACATAAATACGCAGGCCACCGGCTCTACTCGATCCGTCGTAGGTAACCGCGACGTGACTCCACTCGTTTCGGGGCAGTGTATCCGGGGACTGGACCTGAAGGGCATTGTAGGGCCAGCCGTGGACCAGGCGGACCGATAGCCTGCCCTCCAGCAACCGAATATAATACCCCCTGTAGCCTTGCCTTAAAAAGCCGGCTTTTCCCATGATGGGGACCTCGGAGGAGGTGCCGGACGAATTGATCCAAAAGCTGAAAGAGAAGGGATCACTTCTTTCAAAAACAGCAAAATCTTCTCCCAGGCTGACAGAGCTGTCATTGGAAAATTCCAGGGCGTTTGCGTGGACTCCATCCACGATCCCAGGCGACCCGGACAGGCGTCCAGGCGCCGTTTTATCGCCCTGAACGGCAACGGCGCTATCTCCCTGAATATCATCCAGGCTCAAATGCCCGATTAAATCATCTTCGGCCGGCTTCAGCGATGCCCTGACCAGGTCGGGCGTCTGCAGCCAGCTCAGATACTCACCGTGTTTGTTATCCTGCAGAGCGATCAGGGACTGTTCCTTTCCGGCCATCTCGCCCTCCAGATAGGTGATCAGCTCCCGGGTCTCCTCATCGGGAAGCTGGAGTACGGGTCCGGCCGCCCCTTCTTTCATCATTTTTCCTCTTTCAGCGATGTTGTCAAAGAAAGCGAAGAATCGGTAATAATCCACCTCAGAAATGGGATCATATTTATGGTCGTGGCACCGTGCACACTGCATGGTCATCCCTAAAAAAGCCGTGCTTGTGGTATACACCCGATCGGCGACATACTCCACGCGGTATTCCTCCGGGATAATGCCGCCCTCTCCGGATTGCTGATGCAGCCGGTTGAATCCCGTGGCCAGCTTTTGTTCGGTGGTCGCATCAGGCAACAGGTCCCCGGCCAGCTGCCAGGTGGTAAACTGATCGAAAGGAATGTTCCGGTTAAAGGCGTTGATAACCCATTCCTTCCACGGCCACATATCGTTGGCCCCATCGTCCTCATATCCGTGGGAGTCGGCATAGCGGGCAGCGTCCAGCCATTCCGCGGCCATACGTTCTCCGTACCCGTCTGAAGCCAGGAGGCGGTCCACCTCTTTTTCATAAGCGCCGGGCGAATCATCCTCCAGAAACCGGTCAAGATCGTCAATGGTTGGCGGCAGCCCGGTCAGATCAAAGGAAACGCGCCGGAGCAAACGCTCTTTACCGGCTTCACGGGTGGGGTTCATACCCCGTTCTTCCATCCTGCTCAGGGTAAAATAATCAATCGGAGTTAGCGGCCATTCCCTGTTTATTACCTCAGGGCGTTCTGCTTTTACAGGCGGAATAAAAGACCAGTGGGGTTTGTATCCGGCTCCCTGCTCGATCCATCGCTTAAGAACGGCTACTTCATATTCACCCAGGGGCGGCAGATTTGAATCAGGCGCCGGCATCCTGAAATCCGGGTCATCCGAAGTGATGCGCTTATAGAGCTCACTTTGATCGGGTCGGCCCGGCACGATTGCATAACGGTCATCCTTTTCGTCCAAAGCCAGAAAAGCGCTTTCCTCATCATCCAAACGCCAATCGGTCGTCCGGGCCATGGCATCGGGACCGTGGCAGGAAAAACAGCTTTCAGACAAAATTCCCCTGACGTCTCGGTTAAAATCTATGGTTTGCGGCAGATCACCATGCTCTCCGGAATAGCTTTCCTCTGAACGGCACCCGGAAAACAACAGGCCGGCAGTCAATATTCCTGCAACGGCAAGGTTCACGCCGGTGGTGGTATTAACGAATAAGTTCATCGAATACAATAGGTTTTCCTTCCCATAACCACACGTCGCCCTTCTTCTCCAGGATGCGGGATCTGCTGCCTGGAGCATGCGGCTGATCGTTGGCCGGCAACCAGCGTGCATGGTCCTTTTTTATCTCCGCATAATCCGGATGATGGGCCAGGTTTGACCATTCATGCGGGTCACGGTAATGATCATAGAGCTCCTCCGATCCGTCTGCATAGCGGATGTAGCGCCATTGCCCGGAACGCACGCTATGATTGCCGGGATTAGCCGTCGTAACAGCCGGCCTCTCCCGCGCGGCGTCCGCATCTTTGAGCTGAGGCATCAGTGATATCCCCTCCAGCCCCCCTTTTTCCGGCAAACCCGCCAGTTCCACCAGCGTCGGATACATATCCAGCAGTTCAGCCGGCTGGGATATGCGCGCCCCGACCGACACACCGGGCCCGGCAAAGATTAAAGGAACACGGGTTGACCGTTCCCATAAGGTATTTTTGCCCGTAATTGCCTTCTCACCCAAATGATAGCCGTGATCCGACCATAACACCACAACGGTATTGTCGTCAAGGTCCTGAGCCTCCAGGGCATCCAGCACCTTGCCGACCTGGGCGTCCATAAAACTGATGGTAGCCAGGTAAGCCCTCACCTTCGCCCGCCACTGATCATGTTCTTCAAGCCAGGATAAACGCGGCTCCGGCAGGTGCCAGTGCAAATTCCATGCGAAATCGGGCACATCGTCACGCTCACCCACCGGCGACAGGGGCAAGGTGATCCTGTCCTCTTCGGGATAGAGGTCAAACCACTTCTGCGATGCATATAAGGGTACGTGAGGCAGAAAAAAACCAACAGCCATAAAAAACGGCTCATCCTGCCCGGAGCCAAGCTGGCTGAGCTGCTGCTCAGCCCATGCGGCCACTTCATAATCTCCACGGGCTGAATCGCCCCGGGCCGTTATCCCCCAGTCGAGCAGAGGGTGGTTTCCCATGTGGACCGGTTCGCTTACGAGCTTCTGTTCCGGCCGGATTCCCACTCCGCCGTCCGGCCCCCATTCCTGAAACTCGACCTCCCGTTCTTCTGCGGTAACTCCGCCATGCAAAATTTTCCCGGCCGATAGGGTGCGGTAACCCTGCCCGGCAAAATACTGGGGCAGCGTGACCAGATCCTTCGTCTTTCCGGTCACCCGGTGCCTTGGGGCCAATCCGTAGATGCCGGTCGTCGAAGGCCTCCGGCTCGTCATTACACTGATGCGCGATGCGTTGCACAGCGGCGCCTGTGTATGGGCGTTGGTAAAGAGCGTACCGCGTGCGGCAAGACGATCGATGTTGGGGGTCTTCACCTGGGGATGGGTATTGAGAACGCCAATCCAGTCATTGAGATCATCAACGGCGATGAACAACACATTCGGACGATCGGCTGCCACCTGGGCCTGCAGGGACATGCTTGCATTGCTGACCCATCCCGCCAGCATAACAATGAATAGGAAATGCTTCAAAATACTCCGTGAAAAATACCTGGTTACTCACCTGTTTCAACCTAATTAAAAAAAAATCGTTTTACAACATGCTTACGGTGCATCAATCAGCTGCCGCAACTCATGGACTACTTCGGGATGCTCAGGAGCTAAATTCTGCTGTTCATGCGGATCCATATCCAGGTTGTACAGTTCCGGTTTACCTATATACGACATAAAATCACCACCGCCTCCGGATTGCATTGCCTGTGGTTGACCCTCCCTATTGGGAAGAATGAGCTTCCAGGGACTTTTCATGACCATCCGGTGTTCCAGGCT
>JBBDRB010000059.1:0-33858 GCA_040905685.1 Balneolales bacterium
TTTCGACCGCAGTTTGCCACTCGGGATACAAACCAGCAACGTCATTGAGGCGTTAAAACAGGCGGCCGAAATTTTCGAACCCCATGGTCTGGTGATGGTTCTCGAACCTTTAAGTGATACACCGGAACTTTTTCTGCAGCATACGGACCAGGCTTACCTGGTTTGCAAAGCGGTAAACAGCCCTTCGTGCAAGATACTGTATGATATTTACCATATGTCACGAAATGAAGGCAACCTGATGGCTACTATGGATAAATGCTGGGATGAAATTGATTATATACAAATAGGAGATAATCCAGGTCGAAATGAACCCTTAACCGGTGAAATAAACTATAAAAATATTTTCAAATTTATCTATGATAAAGGTTATAAAGGAATTCTTGGAATGGAACATGGAAATTCCATCAAAGGAATACAAGGAGAACTTGCTGTTCTGAATGCCTATAGAGAAGTGGATAATTTCTTATGAAATAATTCAATAAGTATTTTAATTTTAAACTAACTAAACCGACTATGAAAAAATATAATTATACCCGATTCATTACTTTACAACTTTTCACTGTAACCGCAGTGTTAGTTTTGACGGGATGCAATGGACAAGAAAACTCACAGAGCATAAATGAAGTTACTCCAGAATTCAATTCGATCTTTAATGGAAGTGATCTGGCGAATTGGGATGGAGATTCCAGGTTTTGGAGTGTAGAAGATGGTGTGATCGTGGGAGAGACTTCGAAAGATAATGCTACAGAAAGGAATACCTTTTTAATATGGGAGGGCGAGGAACCATCCGATTTCGAACTAAGATTCCGTTATAAATTTGTGGAAGTTGGAGATGAACTATCCGGTAATTCAGGCATACAGGTTCGCTCGGAGCGTTTTGTAAATGAGGAAGAACCACAATTGCAGCATAGAGTAAGGGGGTATCAGCCTGATTTTTCTGTAACGGAAGGGGTTACGGGAAATTTATATGATGAAGCAGGAGGACTGGGAAGAATTGTCTCCCCCCCTGGCCAGCGAATTTTACTTGATTCAGAAGGGAACAGGCATGTTGTCGAAACAGTTGATGATGGGGTAGAATGGGAAAAGAAAATTAATCACACCAATTGGAATGATTTTCATGTTTATGCAAAGGGTGATACCATTCGAACCTATGTAAATGATTTTATGGCCCATGAACTTGTGGACCATAGGCCTGAAGAGGCACGTCATGACGGGGTATTGGCATTTCAGCTTCATACGGGCCCGCCTATGAGGGTGGAGATTAAAGATATTGAACTTAAGAAACTGAAATAATATTTTATAGTCTGTATATAATGGTGAGTCTTAAATTTAACCGTATTAGTTAGGTTAGCTTCTGTATTACATAAAAAGAGCCCTGCAAACTATGCCTAAATAGCACGCAGGGCTTTAATTCCTTTGTGGGACCGCCATTGGTACACGCCCAAAAGCCGTTTCTACTTGTATGGACAGCTTTTTTCATATTTTCCTTTTTTGATGGAATTGATATTGTTCACCGCCAGAATTCTCATCTGATCCTGTGAAGGAACTAGCGAATGGCGGTTACAGTGTAAGTTGACCTTCTCCCTAAAAACTGATCCAAACTAAAATAGAGAATTCGGGCAATTATGTTACCTTTACCTGTCTCAAAATGCGCTTTAAAAATACCCCAACAAAAAAAGCCCCACATCAACCATAACCGGTTAAAATGCAAGGCTTTAATCTCACAGTGGGACCGGGCGGAATCGAACCGCCGACACACGGATTTTCAGTCCGTTGCTCTACCGACTGAGCTACAGTCCCGTTTTAGGAAGCCTCAAATATACGTCTTATCATTGCCGAAATAAAGCTAAAAAAGGATAAAATCTAAAATCACGGGTGCGGAAAAAGAATGCTATCCGTAACCGATGGTATCCAAACCGTAAAAAATTTGTAACTGCTCGTATAAGTCCGGATGAAGGCGCATCATCTCCTGTGGTTTTTCAAAGAAACATTCCGTAGCGACGGCAAAAAACTCGACAAGGCTGCTTGCTCCGTAAACATCAAAAAGCACAGGTTCATTTCTTCCGACCTTTTGGAGCAGCGTTTTGTATTCCTTGTTTAACGTTCGCGACCAATTCGCATATATGGAATTTTTTGAGCCCGGTTGCCAATTTTCCGTAGCGCCCAGTTCGCTATCGAGCAGGTGGGCAAATTCGTGGAGAACGAGGTTCTTTCCATTGAGGTGTTTCGAGGTTCGCTTTACATTCTTCCAGGAAAGCACCATGCTGCCCATGTCCCAGGCTTCGCCCTGCCGCCACTCGTGGCCTTCCGTTACGATGCCGCCCTCTTCAAACTCCTGTACCGGCGCATGGTAGGAGTCCGGATATACCAGTATGGACCGCAGGGTGGGGAAATAATCACTGATATCGGCCAGCATCAGCAGGCAGGCCTGAGCGGCTATGGTAAGACGCATTTCTTCGTTGATGGTTATCCCGCCGCAGCCTTCGAAGTTTTTCTCATTCAGGAATACGTGGATATGCCCGTGCAGCCTCTGGCGCTGATCTGCCGGCAGGCGATCATACAGGGCCACCCTGCTCTGGAGAATCCGGATCCACTCAGCCGGAAAAGGCTGTTTCTTCAACCGGCCGCGCCGCCATTTTTTAAATCCAATCATGCTGCCTGTCCTCAGGAGTCTTTAGGTAACAGTGAAATAGTAACAACGTTAAAGCCGGGAGAAATTAAGAATTAAAAAACGCAAACTTGCGATAACTGTTATCAATATGTATCTATAGTGATGAGATAAACAAGGATCAAACTAAGGCTATGGAACCTACCCTGGTTGAAACAACACAAAAAGAGACGATAAAACGCTTTAATCAAGTTCGCCATCTTTGGGAGAAACTATGCAAACCATTGGTTCCCGAAGATTATGTGCTGCAAACGGCCGGGGGAGCGAGTCCGCCAAAATGGCATCTTGCTCACACGACCTGGTTCTTTGAGCAGTTCATCCTTAAAAACGCGGTCAGAGGCTACCGGGTTTGTCATCCGGATTATCATTTTTTGTTCAATTCCTATTATAATTCGGCCGGAAAATTTTTGGACAAACATGCCCGGGGGATGATATCCCGTCCGACCATTGATGAAGTTCAGGCCTACCGCCGTTACGTCACTGAACAAATGAATGCCCTGTTCGACCGGATGGAAGAACAACAATGGGAAGAACTGATGCCCCTGCTGGAACTGGGCATCCATCATGAGCAGCAGCATCAGGAGCTTTTTCTGATGGACATCAAAAATATTTTCTATGAAAATTCGCTCCGCCCGGCCTATCATCAGTTTGACGCAAACCATGCCGGGACTCTCCCGTTTGAATGGGTGGAGCACGAGGCCACAATGGAAACCATTGGTTATACGGGAGACAGCTTTTGTTATGATAACGAAAAACCGGCTCATCAAACCTATATCCATGCCTGCAAACTGGCTAACCGGCCGGTCCTGAACGGCGAGTACCTGGAGTTTATTGAATCCGGCGGGTATGCCGATTCGCGCTACTGGCTTTCGGATGGTTGGGATACGGTCAATGAAAGAAAATGGGTGGCTCCCCTTTACTGGGATAAAAAGCAGGACGGCTGGGAAATATTTACGTTGGCCGGCACCCAAAAAATTAATGAATATGAGCCGGTTTCCCACCTTAGCTATTATGAAGCCGATGCTTTTGCACGCTGGAAGGGTTTGCGTCTTCCCACCGAATTTGAATGGGAACGGTTTGCCGGACAAAGGGCTATTGAGGGAAATTTTATGGATAACGGCCGGTACCATCCCTTGCCACCGGTCCCGGAGGATAAGCATTTTTCACAAATGTTCGGTAATTTGTGGGAATGGACACAGAGCCCGTATATGGGATATCCCGGCTACCAGGCCATCGCCGACGGAACAGGTGAATACAACGGCAAGTTTATGTGCAATCAGTTTGTTTTACGGGGCGGCTGCTGCGCCACACCCAGAAACCATATAAGGTCAACCTATCGAAATTTCTATTATCCACATGACCGGTGGGCATTTAACGGATTGAGGCTTGCCAAATACGCTTAATACAAAATTACCCGCTAATCTGAGCCTCTATGAATACCCGGTTGAAGAGGAGGATTTTAAAGCCCAGGTTTTGAAAGGCCTCACCATGCCCCGCAAAGAACTATCACCAACGTTCTTTTATGATAACCGCGGCTCACAGCTGTTTGAAGAGATTACCCGGCTGGATGAGTATTACCTCACCCACACCGAATTTAAGATCTTCGACCAACATGCAAAGGATATACGGGCTGAAACGGCCGGACAAAAAGTGATCGTTGAGCCGGGAAGCGGGAACAGCGAAAAGATCTCCATACTGCTGGAACGGATGCGGGATTTTACCTGCTACATTCCCATCGAGATCTCCCGGAATCATTTGCTGGAAAACAGCCTGGTCTTGGCTGAGAAGTTCCCGGAGATCAATATTGTTGCCGTGGCTTCCGATTACATGAATCCCAAACTTAATCTGAAAGCCCTGGTCCCGGATTACCAAAACCCCCTGATTTTTTTTCCGGGCTCATCCATCGGAAATTATGGCCCGGTTCAGGCCGTCGGCGTCCTTAAGCAATTCACGAAACTGATGGGGGGTGGCGGTAAACTGCTCATCGGAGTGGATCTCAAGAAGGACAAGGTTATCCTGGAGAATGCCTATAATGATGATAAAGGGCTGACGGCCTCATTCAATCTCAACGCCCTGCATCACATAAAACGGGAATTGGATATTGAGGATTTGAACCCGGATAGCTTTGGCCATGTAGCCTGGTATAATGACGCCCTGGGCCGGGTAGAAATGCACCTGGTTTCGGTAACAGAACAGGAATATGAACTTGACGGAACCCGAATTCATTTCAACAGGGGGGAGACCATCCACACGGAAAATTCCTATAAATACACCATAGCGGAATTTCAGGACCTGGCCTCCAAAGCCGGCCTGGTCCGCCAGCGCTACTGGACCGATGCGCAGGAGTATTACTCGGTCCAGCTCTTTGGGTATGGTTAAGCCGTCCCTTTTACGACCAAAAGGGTCACATCATCGTTAAAATGATCTCCCGAAAAATCCTTTACATCCCGGATGATGCTCTTCAGCAGCTCTTCAGCGGAACAATGCATATTAGCCTGAATGCAATCCATCAACCGGATGCCGGCGTATTCTTCTTCCACAGTGTTGGTGGCTTCCGTTACCCCATCGGTATACATCACCAGGACATCCCCAATATTCAGCTGTATATTGCCTTCGATGTAGGGGCTGAATGTGGGCATGGCTCCCAGCAAAATTCCGCCTGTGCTTAATTCTTCGACCGTACCGTTATGGGCCCGGAACAGGTAGGGGGGATTGTGCCCGGCATTTACGTAAGCAAACGTGCGCGTGGCCACATCCACTTTACCCCAGAAAAAGCTGATGAACTTATCGGAGGCCGTATTTTTATGAATTATGGTATTCATCTTATCGGTGGCTTCGGGCAGGCTGATATCCAGGGGAACGAGCACCTGCAGCATAGCCTGCAGGTTGGCCATCAGCAAGGAGGCGGGGGCGCCTTTGCCCGTTACATCGGCAATGGCCAAATACAGCTTCGTGCCGTCTGGGATGATATCATAATAATCTCCGCCGACCTGCCTGGAAGAAATATTGATGGCGGCCATATCCAGACCCCGAACCTGAGGAATAGGGTCGGGCAGCAGTTTCTGCTGAATGGAGCGGGCCAAGTTCAGCTCCTCCTCGATTCGCTTTTTTTCGAGCTGTTCGTCAAGCAGGAAGGTCTTATGAAGCGAAAGCAGCATGAGATTGCCCAGGGAGATCAAGAAATTAAAATCATATTCTTCATAGGTCTGGCCGCCGCCTCTTTTGCCCAGCCCTATGCATGCTGGATGATTGTCCCGGGCATTAAGCAGGAGGATCACCTCGATATTGTTCCGTGCGAGCCAGGGGTAATCTCGCTGTAAATCTTCATCCACTACGGTGACGGTATGGGAGAAGCCAAACAGGCTGTTTAGCTCATCCGGCTGCGGATCGGCAATATTTCCTCCCCTGATGAGGTCGGTTTCTCCCCGGTCATTTTTGATGGCCAGGATGAAAGTCCTGATCAGCATTTGACCCAGCAGGGCAAATTTAAAGACCCTGATGACCTGATCCCGGTCAATGGTTGCATTGAATTCCTTGCTCAGGTCAAACAGCGTATTCATTTCCTGGACTTTCAAATCCAGTTCACGGTTGGTCTGTTTGAGCTCTTTTACCAGCAGGGAATTGCCGATGGCGACAGCCGACATAAATACCAGGCTTTCCAGGAATCCGGTTTCTTCCTGGCTTAAGGACTGACCCGATATTTTCCCTCCCAGGCACAGAAAACCCAGGTGCCGTTCACTGGTCCGTATGTTGAACAGGGTGGCTATGCCCTGATCCCGCAAGGCAGAGGGAATTTCTTCACCTCTCAATACGGTAGCGGACCGGTCATATTCGGTATCCGGGCTATACACCTGCCCCTCCCTGCTTTCCAGCTTTCCCTTGACTTTTGCCACACGGTAGGCCCGTCCTCCGGGTTCACAAAGCAAAACCATAGCCCGCGATGACATGACCTTCCCCATCGAAATAAGCAGGAGGTTATTGAGCACAAAATCCGGATCATGTGATTCCACCAACAGCCGGCTTGTATCCAGCAGGGCTTTTAGATCAAAATGACTCTGGCTGCGCTCAAAGGTATCCATACAGGCAAGTTAAATAAAATATTGCTGGGTTGTTAATCCGTGGCCGGGAAGGTGGTAATAGTCGGGAAGTTTTTGATTTTCTTCCTTAAGTTGAACCCATTCGTACCCTAATTTGAAACCGTACCCCACTAGCGATGATGAATAAAACTGTATTTTCGATTTTCGTTTTTTTGCTGGCCCATTGTATGGTCCAGGGCCAGGAGATTGGCCTGGATTTTTATTTTCCCGATGACATCACGCTGGACCCATCCATCCCGGCGCCGGAAGAGATCCTGGGTTTTCAGGTAGGCGAATGGCACGCCCGTCACGGTCTGATCGTCGAATACATGTATGCCCTGGCTGAAGCATCCGACCGGATCGAGATTGAAGAATACGCCCGAACCTATGAGCGGCGTCCGTTGCTTTTGCTCACCGTCTCGAATCCGGAAAACCTGGGTAATATAGACCGGATCCGGACCGACCACCTTAACCTGGCGGATCCGTCGGCCTCGGCCAGCCTGAACATCGGTGAAATGCCGGTGGTGATCTGGATGGGCTACAGCATACACGGGAATGAACCCAGCGGATCCAATGCCGCCCTGCTTGCGGCCTATTACCTGGCCGCCGCACAGGGACCCGAAGTGGAGGAACTGCTGGCGAATTCGGTGATACTGCTGGACCCGTCTTATAATCCGGACGGGCTCGATCACTTTGCCGACTGGGCCAATAAGCATAAAAGCAAGGTAATGGACGGGGACCCGAACAACCGGGAGCATCAGGAGGTATGGCCCGGCTCGCGGACCAACCATTACTGGTTTGACCTGAACCGCGACTGGATGCCGGTACAGCATCCGTCAAGCCGTGGCAGGATTGCCAAATACCAGCAATGGAAACCCAATGTGCTTACCGACCACCACGAAATGGGCACCAACTCCACCTTTTTCTTTCAGCCGGGCGTCCCGTCCCGGAACAATCCGCTGACGCCTGAATCGAGCTTCGGGTTAACCGGCCGTTTGGCAGAATATCATGCCCGCTTCCTTGATGAATACGGACAGTTGTATATGACCGAAGAAGTATTCGATGATTTTTATCTGGGCAAGGGGTCTACCTACCCCGATCTGCAGGGAACCATCGCCATCCTGTTCGAGCAGGCCAGCTCACGGGGGCATCTGCAGGAAAGCCAGCATGGGGAGGTGGCTTTTCCGAATACCATCCGCAATCAGCTCACCACCACCTTATCGACCTTACGGGGCTCGCTGGAGCTTCGGACCGAACTGAATGAGCATATGAGGGATTTCTATCGAGAGGCCCTCGAAGAGGCCGGCGACGCGCCGGTTGATGCCTATGTATTCGGCAGCGAAAAAGATCCCGCTAAAACCTGGCATCTGCTGGATATCCTGGTGAGCCACAATATAGAGGTTTACCGGCTGGATGAGTCGGTGGAGGCCGGCGGGCAAGTCTTCCATCCGGATTGGAGCTACATCATCCCGAGTGAACAGCCTCAATATCGTTTCCTGACGGGCTTGATGGAAACGCGCACGGAGTTTTCAGACAGCCTGTTTTATGACGTCTCAACGTGGACCCTGCCGCTGGCTTTCAACCTACCCTACGGGGAGTTATCGGGCAGGTCATATAACGCATCCATGCTGGGAGATCCGGTCGGCGATCCCGGCTTCCCGTCCGGCCGGCTGCATGAGGGCGATGCGTATGCCTATGCTTTTGAATGGCATGGGTACTATGCCCCCCGGGCACTGAACCGTCTGCTCGGTGCAGGGGTCCGGGTAAAGGTCGGCACCCGGCCATTCAGCTCACGAACAGGAACGGGCGTTAAGGAGTTCGATTACGGGACCATTATGGTGAGTATGGGCATACAGGAAGAAGCTGCCGAAGAGGAAATCCATGCCCTCATGGAACAGATTGCCCGGGAAGACGCTATAGACGTGTTTCCCCTGGAGACGGGCCTCTCGGTTCAAGGGGCGGATCTGGGCAGCAATTATTTTGCTGAGCTGGATAAAGCCAGGACCATGGTGGTTACCGGAAGGGGAGTGAACGCCAGCGAGGCCGGAGAGCTGTGGCATCTGCTGGACCAGCGCTATGAAATGAATTTGAGCCTGGTTGAAATGCACATTTTCAATTCGGTCGATTTGGACCGGTATAACACCATTATCCTGGTTAACGGGAATTATTCGGGCATCACCGATGCGGCTGCCAAAAAACTTAAGGATTGGGTCCGCCGGGGCGGGACCCTCGTGACGATAAAAAATGCGGCACGATGGGCTGCCAACAACGGCTTTGCTTCGGCAGAATTTAAAAAGCGCCCCGGGGATGAATTTGAATCCCCGCAGATGAGGTCCTATATAGATGAAAGCCCCACGCGAGGCGCCCAGGTAATCGGAGGATCCATTTTCCGGGCCAGACTGGATCTGACCCATCCGCTGGGTTATGGTTTTGAGAACGAGCATATTCCCGTATTCCGCAACAGCAGTTATATGCTGGAAACGCCGGACAATCCCTGGTCGGCCCCTCTGCGCTACACCGCCGATCCCCTGCTGAGCGGATACGTCTCGGATCGCAACCTGGAAATGCTCAGAGACATGCCGTCCATACAGGTAGCCGGTCTGGGATCCGGCCGGGTGATCCTGATGACCGATAACCCGAATTTCAGGGCGTTCTGGTTCGGAACCAACAAATTGTTTGCCAACAGCCTGTTTTTCGGAAGAATAATCAGTGGCGGTTCGGTCCGCTAACTATACGACCGGCTGCCTGCTTTCATACAGCAAGGCATATTGACGGGAGAATTCTTCAATGGAAATCGGCGTGGTGTTTTCCGGCGTCCGTTCGGTCTCACCGAATAGGTACCCTTCATTAATGGCGTGCAGAAACTCGGTATGCGCATCAGCGGCGCTTTCGCTCATGCCTTTTTTAATAAGTGATTTGCGGGTACTGTCGTAGGTGACCTGGGAGTAGGATAAATCGTAACGGCCAATGGCCTTGCCCAAAACTTCGGTAATCCCGGCAAATGATACATCCCGTTCGCCAAGCACATAGTCAACGGATTTGCCTTCAAAATCCAGGTCCAGCAGATGCTGAACGATCACTTTGGCCACATCACGCTTGCCGGTCATGGGGAATTTAAGATGGGGATCCACCGGCAGGGCCAGTCTGTTGTTCGCTTTTACCATTTCTATGGTTTGAAACAGGTTCTCCATAAAATAGGTAGCGCGGATGTATTTTACATGCAGCGATTCGATCTTATTCAGGCGCTGTTCCATATAATGCAGCCCTTTCACGACCCCGTTATTCTCCGGCAAATGGGCGCCCACCGAACTGAGGGCCACGACATGGGTAATGTCGCTTTTCTCAAGGGCCGAGGCTATATTTTCAATGATCCCGATCTGATATTCCGTGAAGTTTTCGGCGTTCACATTCGGAGGGATCAAAACATAGGCCGCTTTTGCACCCTGAAAAGCCTTTAATACAAAATTTTCATTCTCAAGATCGCCCGGCATGATCTCGGCTCCGTTATCTTCGAGATGGCTCAGCCGCTCCGCATTTCGGGCAATGGCTCTTACTTTTTGGCCATGGTTCAGAAGAATATTGGATATGATCCGGCCAGTTTTTCCGGTAGCTCCGGTCAGAACGTACATAAGGGTCTCCATAAAATAATTTTAATGCAATTTTGTTATAGAACACTATAGCATCCATCGGATTAAGGACGGTTTACCTTATATTAACGAGTAAGGGGATTAAATAATCTTGCAAAAAATGTGTTTTTTACGCCTAATGATTAGTATTTTTTAAACATACACCCAATATTTCATAAAACATTTTTAATTTGATATCCCTACTTTCACTTCTGCTGTCAGCCTGTATACTACCCGGTCCCGGCCAGGCAGCCGGATATCCCCTTGCTCAGGATTCGCTGTATCTCAACGTAATTGTACCGGATGCCGATACCGTACCGGTGTCAGGCAGCCGCCAGCGTATAGGTGCGAATACCGAACCGGGTTCAAGGGCTTACATTGACGGAACAGAGGTGAAGGTCTATCCCAACGGGGCGTTTGTGGGGATGATTTATCCCGAAGAGGGCTTGAATTCCTACCGTATTACCGTGGTTTCTGCAAACGGGGATTCCCTGCATAAGGATCTGCTGTTCAATCGGGCCCTGCCCGAGACCACTTCGTCCCGGGACACCCTTGTCATAGAAAAGAGCGGAATGAGCCCCTCCCAGGATCTTTGGCTGGATGAAGGCGATGTCCTGGAAGTGCGTTTTAAGGGAAGCCCGGGCTATGAGGCTACCTTCAGTCTGCCCGGTGTCGTAAAGGATCATGAGATGATGGAGCTTCCGCCGGCCCAGGCCAATGGCCTGGAAGGTATCTATGTGGGCAGGTATAAGGTTGAGGCAGGAGACCGTGCCGTTGACGTTCCCGTGGAATTCCGGTTGCGAAGAAGCATCTGGTCGCGTGAAACGGCAACCACCGATGCCAGCATATCCATTACTCCCCAGGATTTTCCCCGGATTGTGGAAACCCGGGGAGTGCGCCCCTATCTGAACGCCGGAAGCGGAACCGACCGGCTGGGCGGAGCCAAGCTGGGCTATATTGACGAAGGCATCCGCCTGCAGATTACCGGCAAAGAGGGCAGTCTGTACCGGGTGAAACTGTCTGAATCCATGGAAGGGTGGCTTCCTACCCATTACGGTACGTTAATGCCCCTCGGGACCCATCTGCCCAATGTTCTGGCCGGATCGATATCCGCAACCGGTGGGCTTTCCAACGATGTGGTGACGATCGCGCTCGGTCAGCGTTTGCCTTACATAAGCCGGCAGTTGAATAATCCGGGCCGGATCGAGATCAATATATTCGGCGCCAGGTCTAATACTAACTGGATTACCCATCATCTTGCTGCCAAAGGCATAGATAACGTAACCTGGGAGCAGGTAGGGGCCGAACAATACCGGCTGACCGTAAAACTGAATTATGCGGCACACTGGGGCTATGAAATCGGCTATGGTGCGGGTACCAATCTGAGGATCAGAATTAATCGGCCGCCGGCCGTATTTGAAAACCATCCCCTCAACGGTCAGGTCATTGCCCTGGATGCCGGGCATGGAGGCAGCAACCGGGGAGCCCTCGGTGCTACCGGAATCGAGGAGAAGGAAATTAACCTGGCCATTTCAAAGAAAGTGGAAGCTCTCCTGCTTAGCAGAGGGGCCACGGTGAAGATGATCCGCAGCAGCGACATCCACGTGCCCATGTACCGGCGCGTCGATATGATCAAATCATCGGGGGCTCATCTGCTCGTCAGCATTCACGCCAATTCCATCGGCACCTCTACCAATCCGGATAACGTACGGGGGACCAGTACCTACTATCGCCACATCGGTTCACAGCATCTTGCCAATGTGATGTACGCTAAGATGCTGGAGCTGGGCTTCAGGGAATTCGGGGTGATCGGAAGTTTTAATTTTTCCCTGAATGCCCTGACGGAAATGCCTAGTGTATTGATAGAGACAGGCTTTGTAACCCATCCGGAAGAAGAAATGAATCTGATGGACGATGAATTCCAGACCCGCATGGCCGAGCAGATCGTAAACGGGCTTGAACAATATTATGAAACCTACGGCGATGTTCAGCGTATCCACGAAGAACATCTCGAAGCCGGAGGGTGATGAAGACCACCATGTTTAAGGTTATTCTCTATTACAATTTTTCGAAGATCACGGATACAGAGGTCTTTCTGGATGAGCACAAGGTCCGGTGCCAGGCGCTTGGACTCCGGGGGCGGGTTTACGTTTCCGGGGAAGGCATCAACGGAACGCTGGCCGGCGAGCCGGAGAGCATGGAAGCCTATAAGTCGTATCTGAGAAACCTGAAGGGTTTTGAAGATACCGAATTCAAGGAAGACGAGGCCGAAACCATCCCCTTTGCCCGGCTTATCGTGAAAGAACGACCTGAAATCGTCTCCCTGAAGGCGAGCGGCAAGCTCGATACCAGGGAAGGAGGCCGGCATCTCAGTCCGGCCGAATGGCGCAAGACCCTGGAAACGGAAGACGATTACGTGCTGATCGATGTGAGGAATAACTACGAATCCAAAATCGGACATTTTGAGGGGGCCATGCTTCCCGATGTGGAGAATTTTTTTGATTTTCCCGGCTGGCTTGATACAGCCGGCATCGATAAAAACAAGAAGGTTCTGATGTATTGCACCGGCGGCATACGCTGTGAGAAGTTCTCCGTATTAATGAAGAAAAAAGGTTGGGATGATGTGAACCAGCTGCATGGGGGTATCCTCGAGTATGGCCGGCAGGAGGGCGGCAAGCACTACAAAGGCAAATGCTTTGTCTTTGATGATCGCCTTGCCGTTCCGGTAAACTACGGTGATGAAGAGCCGGTCAGCCATTGCGAGATCACCGGAGAGCCCTGCGATATGTATATCAACTGTGCCAATATGGAATGCAACAGGCTGTTTATCTGTTCACCGGAGGCGGCCGGAAAAATGGAGGGATGCTGCTCGGAAGCCTGCAAATCCCATCCCCGCAGGCGGCCTTTCAATCCTGAAAAAGCCTATGCGCCGTTCAGAAGATGGTATCACTATTTTGAACCCGATTTCAAATCCATGAGTAAATAACCGGTCAGCGAGGATAACCCCCCCACGATGCCTCCGCACAAAGCCGTAACCAGGATAAGGAAAAAAGCGTTGGGCAGGCCCATCATGTCCGCAATCCGGCCCGAAAGGATGCCCTCATTGGAAAAGTGGATATAGGTTGAGGCGATCAGCCACAGAGATGCGATACCGGCAAAGCCCGAAAGGAAAGCCTGGAGACTTTTCCTGCCCAGCCAGGCTCCAACGGCGGCTGATACGATGGCAACCGACCACCAGGGGAGGAACAGCTGCACGGCCAGGGCCAGCAGCATAATATAAAGCCAGCTCAGGGTATGGTAAGTCATGGAACGGTTAATTGAGGATGGATGCGGCCACCACGTTGGCTATTAAACTCCGCAACCGTACCACGCTCCCCGAATCATCGGGATAGACACGGTTGGTCAATAAGATGACGGCTGTTTTGGTATCGGGATCCAGTATAAGGGACGTGCCGGTATAGCCGGTGTGGCCGTAGGTGTTTCGGCCAAATAGATCACCCTGATTGGAAGAAAGCGCCGAGTCCAGATCCCAGCCGAGTCCGCGTCCAAAGAGTTCGAAATTATCGGGTATTTGAGTCATCTTCTTTACGGCTACCGGACTCAGGATCCGTTTGCCGTTATGGATGCCCTCATTCAGCATCATGGCGGCAAATATGGCCAGGTCATCGGCTGTGGAGAACAGACCCGCATTTCCGGAAACACCTCCCATCATGGTATAGGCCAGCGGATCATGTACATTGCCCGCTATGAGGTTACCGGTAGCCGAAATTTGGGTAGGGGCGATGGAGGGTAAAAAGTTATCGCCAGGCATGAACGTGGTATGGCGCATGCCCAGAGGCTGGAAGATATTCTTTTGGCTAAAGGAATGAAGCGACTCGCCGGTGGCGGACTGGATAATGTGCTGCAGGGTAATGTAGCTGGGGCAGCTGTATGCAAAATTGCTGCCCGGCTCGCTGTGACGCGATACGGTTGAAAAATAATGGAGCAGGGAATCGGGGGAGGGATTTCCAAAACGGTTGGTGAGCTCACTGACCGGGGCATAGGCCGGCAGTCCGGAGGAATGGGTCAGCAGGTGCATGATGCGGACTTCTTTGGAGCCATTTTCCGTCTTCCAGGGCTTAAACTCAGGGATGTACATGGAAACCGGATCGTTCAGCGTTATCAGGCCCCTGTCCAGCAGGATCATCAGGGATGTTGCCGTAGCTACCGGCTTGGTGATGGAGGCCAGATCAAACATGGTATTGGCCTCCATTTTCTTATTTTCAAGATGATTTTGCTTCATCCCATAGGCCTTCCGGTAAGCTATCTTACCATTTCGGACCACCACCAGTACTGCGCCGGGTGTTTCCTTGTCTTTAATGGCAGTTTCAATGAGGTCGTCAACCCGGGAAAGATGACCGGAATCCATCCCCGCATCAAACGGAGATACGATGGGCAGCCCTTGTGCATGTGCCGCAGTAAGTCCCGTTACGGCCAGCAATAGAAATAAAAATAAGGAATGTTTCATACAGAACGGCGGATTGATATAAGCATTGGAACAAATTATAACATTCTTATTTCATTAAGAAAAGCTGAAATATTTATTTTTTATTGTCCTGTCTGTTATATAACATATATAGTATATAACTATATAATAGGTTCCGTAAAATTATAATTTATTAAGGCTTTATTTACGCAGTTCGGCAAGCTTGCCGAATAACTCTTTTTCCTTGACGGTCAGGTTTTCGGGGATCCTGACGCCGAGCTTTACGTAGAGGTTGCCGCGTTGGGAGGGGTTGCTGAAATTGGGCATTCCCCGGCCGGTTAAGCGGAGGGTTTTTCCAGGTTGGGTCTCAGGAGATATTTTAATGTTAAATTTCTCTCCAAGTGTCGGCACCGAAATGGTTCCGCCCAGTACAGCCGTATACAGGTCGATGGGCAATTCGGTATGAAGGTTGTCCCCTTCGCGGCGAAAGTTGGGGTGAGGAAGCACATTGAGCTTGATATAAAGATCCCCGGGCTTGCCGTTGCTGGGAGAGGCTTCTCCTTTTCCGGTTAATTTCAGACGCTTTCCACTTTCAATGCCCGGCGGAACTTTTACCCTGATGCGTTGTCCGTTGATCATGAATGACTTTTCGCTGCCATGGTAGGCTTCTTCCAGGGTAATATCCAGTTCAGCGTTAACATCCCGCCCTTTGGCCGGCGCCCTGCGTCGAGCCGTGCGGGGTTCGGCGCCGATGCCGCTACCGCCACCGCCAAAAAATGATTCAAAGAAGTCGGAGAAGGGACTCTCCCCTCCGAACTGGTCTTCAAAACCCGGACTGCCCTGGTAGGTATAGGTGCGCTGGCGGGGCCTTCTTCCCCGCTGCTGAGACCATTCCTGCCAATTAAAATCCTGTGCTTGTCCGCCGGAACGTTTGTATTGTTTCCAGTCGGATCCCAGTTCATCGTACATCTTCCGGTCTTCGGGGTTTTTCAGGACCTCATAGGCTTCGCTGACTTCCTTGAATTTTTGGGCCGCTTCCTTATTATCCGGGTTGACATCGGGATGGTATTTGGCGGCAAGTTTGCGATAGGCTTTTTTTATCTCGTCCTGACCGGCCGTCTTGCTGATCCCGAGAGTTTTATAATAATCTTTATAATCCATTTGCGCGCCGCGCTCAATAAACGAAAGGGTAAAAAAGCAAGATAGCCTTTTTACCCTTTCATAGTTAGATCAATTTTACGTTCGGATTATTGACGTGGCTCAAAGGCTACGAAGAACAACGTATCCTGACGGACTACCTGCAGCAAAATGACCTCTCCCGAAGGGGATGACGTCACAATTTCATTGAATTCCGACACGGAAGAAACCGGCATGCGGTTTACCGAGACGATGACGTCGCCGCGCCTGAGGTTGTTCCGGTAGGCATCGCTGTTCTGGCTGATCCCTTCGACCACCACACCATCAACATTGGGGTTCACCCCGAGGGTTTCGGCCAGTTCATTGGTGAGTTCCGTCACGGCAAAACCCGTTACATCCTCTACAGAACCTCCGCCCTGATCGGCCGTTTGTTCCTCGGTCGGCCTGCGACCAAGCTCAAATTCTACAGTATGCCTTTCCCCGTCCCGGATGTAGGTCAAATCGATCATATCTCCGGGACGCATATTGGCTATGGCGAAGGGAAATTCTCTTGTCTCCTCAATAGGGTTTCCGTTGATCTCGATAATAACATCACCGCTTTCCAATCCGGCCTGTTCGGCGGGACCGCCATCGGTTACATCGTTTACCAAAATCCCGCGGACTTCATCCAGATCAAATGCCCGGGCCGTTCTCTCATCAATGGGTTCATAATTGACTCCGATAAATCCCCTGACCACGCTCCCTTCCTCAATTATAGACTCCATGACATAATTGGCCAGATTGCTGGGTATGGCAAAACCAATGCCCTGAAACCCGCCTGACTGGGAAGCGATGGCCGTGTTGATACCAATAATCTCTCCATTCATGTTGATCAGGGGGCCGCCGGAATTGCCGCGGTTAATAGCGGCATCGGTCTGAATGAAATTCTCAAATTGCAACAGGTTTAACCCCCGACCGGTTGCACTGACAATACCCTGGCTGACCGAGTGGGCAAGACCCGGCTGTAGTGGACTGCCCACGGCCATGACCATTTCGCCCACACGAAGATTGTCGCTGTCGCCGAAAGACATGTAAGGCAGGTCCCGGGCTTCCACCCGCAAGACGGCAATATCCGAATCCGGGTCGGTACCGACCACTTCAGCGTCCAGGGTATCTCCGTTTTGAAGGCCTACATAAATGGTTTCCGCACCGGCCACCACATGATTATTGGTTAGGATATAGCCATCATCGGAAACGATCACCCCGGAGCCAAGCCCTTCCTGACGAAATTCACGTTCCTGGCCACCTCCCCTGGGATCTTGTTGCTGGTTTCTCGGATCTTCACCAAAAAAATCCCGGAACATATCAAAAGGCGTTCGCTGCTCCTGCCTGCTCACGGTCTGTGAAGTACGTACGGTCACCACGGTAGGGGTTGACCCGGCTGCAATATCTGCCAGAGCATTATTTAGATCGCCCAGACTGGCTATGGGCCGGTCCTGAGCCTTTTTGGTTTCCGTTTTTGGATTTTCGTATACGTACGTATTGGTATCAGCTGTTTCGCCTGGAAATTTGAGTAGAAATAATAATAACACAACAGAAATAACCGTCATGATTATTGAATAATGATTTTGCATACGTGTTTCCTCCAGGAATTCGGATAGTTAATTACATTAATTAGATAAAAAAGCTAAGTGTACCCTAAAAACTTGATACGAAATATTTTATTGTAAGCCACTCATCAGGGCAAAATTAAAACAAAATAATGCTCCATATTATTGTAGCCCGTAAAGAAAAAAAACAGGGGGTTACTGGTCAGCAACCCCCTTATCGGTCAACACATTTTAAGCATTATTTAACCTGAATTTGCTTGCTCAGCGTTTTCTCGCTTTTTTTCACGGAGAGCTTTAACATCCCATCTTCGTATTTCGCATCCAGGGAATCAGGGTCCACATTTTCCGGCAGCGTGAAGCTGCGTTCAAACTTTCCGTAGCGGCTTTCCACAAGATGGTATTTTACGTTTTTATCTTCTGTTTCCTGTTGGCGCTCACCGCTTACGGTGATGACACGGTCATTAAGATCAATATGGATGTTTTCTTTCTGCATCCCGGGCAAGGTAACATGGATGGAATATTGTTTTTCATCTTCGGTAATATCGATGCCGGGAACAAATCCGGTTTGATCACCCAGAGATAATGAACTGTTGAAAAATTCATCGATCATATCGCTGAATCGTCGTGGTATTGCGGGGTAATCAACGTCGGGTCTAAATCTTACAAGTGTCATAATTTTACCTCATCAGTTTTTGGTTATAAATTTATTGCGCTTACTGTCAGGTAATGCAATTCTCATACCAGCATGATGGGTGGCGGCATTTCTCTGCCAAAAAGCCTGTACGGCGATTTCAACATGGAAAAATGTCAGTTTCCATATGTCAGAAATGGCACAGGTTTGACATTTCTGACATAGAGGGGAAAAGTTCCCTGCTTTTGATACCGGGGAAACTGAATCGGGTTTAGGTTAAAAACTCTGGGCGAGTTTATTTTCTTTCCATTCCCTGGCGATCAGAAAGGCCATTTCCAAGCTTTGCTGGTAATTCAGCCGGGGGTCACAATAGCTTGTGTAATTGGTTTTTAGTCCGTCGGCTTTCAATCCCCGGGCCCCGCCAATACATTCGGTTACATTATCGCCGGTCAGCTCCAGGTGCACTCCGCCCAGATTGGTGCCTTCCGACCGGTGAATGGCAAAGGTCTGTTTGATCTCATCGAGGATATCGTCAAAATTCCTGGTTTTAATTTTATCGTCAGTCGAGAAGGTATTTCCATGCATGGGATCACAGCTCCAGACTACCGAATTTCCGGCTGCTTTTACCCTCCGGATCAGTTCAGGCAGGTATTTTTCCACATTGCCTTTACCCATCCGGGTGATGATCGTAATTTTGCCTTCTTTGCGCTGTGGATTAAGGATATCGATGAGTTCAATAATCTCATCCACATCATAGGGCGGACCTACTTTGAGCCCTACGGGATTTTTGATGCCACGGAAATATTCAACATGGGCTCCTTTGGGATCCCGTGTTCGATTGCCCATCCATGGCATATGGGTACTTAAGTTGTACCATCCTTGGTGATGAGGCACTTTCCGGGTCTGGGCCGAATCATAATACAGGTTCAAAGCCTCATGGGAGGTGAACATCTGCACCTGCTGCAACATGGGCATGGTGTTTCGGGAAATGGTTTCCACGAAGCGCACCGCATTGGTTATGGATTTAACCATAGACTCGTATTCCTTGTAGTATTTGTTTTTGCGCATGAAATCCAGTTCCCAGAATTCCGGGTGATGCAAATCGGCGAATCCACCGCCCTCGGTAAGGGAGCGGATGAAGTTCAGGGTCATCGCTGATTTTTGATATCCTTCGAGTAATCTGTGCGCATCGGGAGTCCGGGCTTCTTCATTCTGAACAAAGCCGTTGATCAGATCGCCCCGGTAGGTCGGTATTTCCAGGGCGCCGACCCGCTCAAGATTGTTGGATCGCGGTTTGGCATACTGACCTGCAATGCGCCCCACCCGTATGACCGGAATGCCCATCTCATGAATCAGGATGAAACTTGTTTGCAGGAGCACTTTGATCAGCCCGACGATCTGGGGAGAATTGCAGTTGTCAAAGGTCTCGGCGCAATCACCGCCCTGAATCAGGAATGCTTCGCCTCGTGAGGCCGCGGCAAGCTTGGTGCTCAGTTCTTCCACTTCCCACGAAGTAATAAGGGGAGGGTATGTGGCCAATTCCTTATACGTTCGTTCCAGCGCATCCTGGTCAGGGTATTCAGGAAGTTGTTTTATAGGCTTGGTCTGCCAGGTTTTGGGGGTCCAATTGTCTGTTTTCGTTACTGTATCCATGTGTAATTACCAGTTTTTCCACTGGCCCAGTCTTTGTGTTTAGTAATTAAAAAAAATGAAAGCAAAAAAAAAGGTTGTCCAAACGCGTTTGAACAACCGTCAAAACGCATCTGAACCGGTTAGTTCAAATAATAAACATCGGTGTTGCCACCAAAAAAAACAGCATCACGTCCGGCGGATACCGAATAGACGGCATGTTCGTCCGGGCCGGTGCGCATCCAGTTTCTGCCATTGTTGTTGCTGGCATAAACCCCGTCCTGCGTCCCCGCATACATGGTTCCGTCAAAGTAAGCCAGATCGTAAACCACCGTGTCGCCGAGTCCGGAACTTACGTTTGTCCAGTTGGCACTGCTATTGCGGGAATGAAAAATACCGGCTTGTGTGCCCGCATAAATACCGTTGGCATTGGCCATAATCGTATTTACCCTGACATGGGGGATACGGGTATCTAACCGGGTCCAGCTGTCACCGTCATCGATGGAATGAAAGACACTGTTGGTGACGCCCGCATAGAGGTTGCCGTAATTATCGGAAGCTACCGAATAAGTAAATGTCAGGGGAATGCCCTCGTTTGCCCCGGTCCAGCTCTCGCCGTTATCGGTTGAACGATAGATTCCGTCGGTCAGGGTAGCCGCGAAAAGATGTCCGTTCATGGTGGTTACGGCCTGAACACGGGCTTCTCCAAGGCCTGACTGTAGCTCAAAGAAGTGCTTCCCCTTATCGGAGGTACGGTAAACACCCTTCTGAGTAGCGGCAAAAACATACCCGTTCAAAGTAGTGAAATCGTAGACCGAAACGTCATCCAAACCGGTTTGTTCCCAGGTTTGACCGTTATCGGAAGACTTGTAAACCCCATTGCTGAGCGTACCGGCGAAGATCAGGCCGTCATCCTGTACCGATAAAGCACACACTGATCCGTTAAGAGACCCCTCGGGATCAGTCCGGTTGGAAGGCTGCGCATAGGCCGCGCCTTGCAAAAAAATGGCAGTGGCTAATAATGTGAATACGGAATTTGATTTCTTCATGCTTAAAGCTGATGCTTCGCTTCAGGGGGGTATTGAGGTTAATATACAAGGTTTTTAATAACTCCTCAATGCTTGCAGCATGAAATCAGGAATTAGTATGGAAGAGGTGAGCACGGAACTAATTAGTTTACCGTTACCTTAAGATTGTTTGTTTTTTTATACATTTATCTTACCCCTTTTATCTAATAATCAAATCGAGTGCGAACATCTATCACCATCCGGGGAGCCCGGGAGCATAACCTTAAAAACATAGACATAGACATCCCGAGGGAACAATTTGTGGTCATAACCGGACTGTCGGGCTCCGGGAAATCGTCTCTGGCATTCGACACGATTTTTGCAGAGGGCCAGCGCCGGTTTATGGAATCGCTCTCGGCCTATGCCCGCCAGTTCCTGGGCATGATGGAGCGTCCCGATGTGGATTTCATTGACGGACTTTCACCGGTGATTTCCATCGACCAGAAGACGACCAACCGCAATCCCCGCTCTACGGTGGGCACGGCTACGGAGATCTATGATTATCTGAGGCTGCTGTATGCCCGTGTAGGCATTCCGTATTCCTGGAAGACCGGCAAAGTAATGAAGAAGCAAAGCATTGAAGAAGTTGTCGAATCCATCCTGAAGCTCGAAGACGGAACCAAAGTCTATTGCCTGGCCCCGGTGGTGCGCGGGCGCAAAGGCCATTACAGGGAACTGTTTGAACAAACCCTGAAGCAGGGATTTGTCAGGGTCCGTATTGACGGTGAATTTCGGGAGATTGAAAAAAACATGATGGCCGACCGCTATAAAACCCATAATATAGAAGTGGTGGTCGACCGGTTTATAATCACCGAGAAAAGCCGGGGACGAATAGCCCAGAGCGTGGAAATGGCTTTGGATATGGCCGACGGCACCGTGATTCTCAGTGTCCAGGGCGATAAGCCTGAAGAGCAGCAGGATATGCTGTTTTCCCAGAAGCTGTTTGATGAGGAGAGCGGCCTGGCCTATGAAGATCCGGCTCCCAACCTGTTTTCTTTTAACTCACCGTACGGGGCCTGTCCGGCCTGTTCAGGCCTGGGTTACAGCTATGATGCCGATCCCGACCTGATCATTCCCAATCACGAACTCAGCGTCAGCCAGGGAGCCATACGGTTTGCCGGCAAGCCCCGCGATATCTTTATTTTCAAACAGCTTCAGTCCCTTTTGCAGGAATTCGATGTAGCGTTTGACACTCCGGTTAAAGAATATCCCGATGAGTTGATGACCATCCTCATGGAGGGCAGCGGCGAGCGTCTTTTTGATGTCAGCTATGATTTTCGCGATACCAGTGTCAAATACCAGCATGCTTTTCCGGGCCTGATCGCCCTGGTCCGGGAACAGTATACGGAAAGCTCTTCGGGCAAGCGCCAGGACAATGCCAAGGCTTATATGCAGCAGACCCATTGTCCGGAATGCGGGGGCGGCCGACTAAACAAAGAGGCTTTATCCTATAAAGTGGGTGGGTATTCCATCGATGAAATCGTGAATATGGATATAAAGACGCTTCGCGAGACCATGTACACCCTTTCGTTAACCGAGCGTCAGATGCTGATCGGCAGTCAGGTTCTCAAGGAGATTCGCGACCGGATTGATTTTCTGATGAATGTCGGCCTTACCTACCTCAGCCTTAACCGGGAAGCCAGAAGCCTGAGCGGGGGTGAAGCCCAGCGCATCCGTCTGGCCACACAAATTGGAACCCAATTGGTGGGGGTGCTGTATGTGCTCGATGAGCCCAGCATCGGCCTGCATCAGCGCGACAACATCAAACTCATACGATCCCTGGAAATGCTGAGGGATTTGGGCAACAGCGTGATCGTTGTGGAACATGACCGGGAGACGATCGAACATGCTGATTTTGTGGTGGATCTGGGGCCGGGAGCCGGCATTAACGGCGGGCACATCGTTACCTACGGCAAGCCGGATGAGTTGGACCCGGAGTCGGACACGGGTAAATACCTCTATTATTCGGCCTCCATACCGCTTCCGGAAGCCACAAATAAAGGCAGCGGTAAAGATCTGGTGCTGAAGGGAGCCCGCGGACATAATCTGAAGTCGGTAGATCTGACCATTCCACTGGGTACGTTTACCTGTGTGACCGGGGTGAGCGGAGGCGGGAAAAGTTCGCTGATCAATCAGACCCTGGTGCCGATCTTAAGCGGCCATTTACATAAAGCCAAAACCGTTCCCCTGCCCTATAACACCATTGAAGGACTGGATAACCTGGATAAGGTCATTTCAATTGATCAGAGTCCGATAGGGCGGACCCCCCGGTCAAACCCGGGAACCTATACCAAGGTTTTTGATTTTATCCGCATGCTGTTTGCCGAACTTCCGGAAGCCAAAATTCGCGGCTATAGCGGCGGACGATTCTCTTTTAACGTTAAAGGTGGCCGCTGTGAGGAGTGCAAGGGTGACGGAGTGAGAAAGATAGAGATGAATTTCCTGCCGGATGTCTATGTGACCTGCGAGGTATGCAAAGGAAACCGGTATAACCGCGACACCCTGGAAGTGAAATACAAGGGCAAGAGTATCTCCGAGATCCTGAACATGTCTGTGAGCGAGGGAATGGTGCTGTTTGATGCCGTACCGCGTATAAAACGGATACTGGAGACCCTGGATGCGGTGGGGCTCGGATATCTTACGATCGGGCAGTCGAGCGTGACCCTGTCGGGCGGTGAGGCCCAGCGCATCAAGCTGGCCCGGGAGCTGGCGAAGATAGGTACCGGCGATACCCTCTATATTATGGATGAACCTACCACCGGGCTGCACTTTGACGACGTGAAGATGCTGGTTAATGTCATCCGTAAACTGGTGAAAAAGGGAAACACGGTTATCGTGATCGAGCACAACCTGGACCTGGTGAAATCATCCGACTGGGTGGTGGATCTGGGCCCGGAAGGCGGTCAGGAGGGCGGTGAGATCGTCGCCGAGGGGACCCCCGTGCAGATAGCCGATGCCAGGCATAGCTATACGGGCCGCTTCCTTAAAGAAGAGCTGGAAAAGACCGGTTTTATCGTTTAGCGGTAGCGGCGAAAAAAATGCTAGGACGGCATTGCCGAACAGCATATATTTTATATACAAGTTATTGCCAAACATAAGCTAACCCTTGAATATCGATGAAATATATTAAAGCTGCGGTAGAACTATTTATAGTAATGATGCTGCTGTTGCCTCTGACTGCTGAGGAAGCAAAAAGCCAGTCCCGCGACAGCAATTTTGGTCTGGGAGTGGTAGTCGGGGAGCCAACGGGGATAGCCGGCAAGTTATGGGTTAATGACCTGAATGCTTTCGCCGGTACGGCGGCCTGGAGTTTTCAGGGCCATACGACGCTTCACCTTCACCTGGATTACCTGCACCATAACTACGATCACATCAATGTTAACCGAGGATCCATGGCTTTTTATTACGGCCTCGGCGGCCGCTTGCTGGCCCGGGGCGAGAACCGGGATGACCGGTTCGGCATTCGCATCCCCTTCGGACTCGCCTATTTTTTCTCTGACGATCCCGTCGAGATCTTTTTGGAACTGGCCCCTATCCTGGATGTGGTTCCCACAACAGAATTTACCGGAAACAGCGGCCTTGGCGTGCGTTATTACTTTTAACCGGGTTTACAATTAAATTATAATAATAGGCATACCTATTTATACAGTCATCAGTTTATGAATTAAGGAAAAAGGCTTGGTTTTAAGATCGCCCAGTCCTGTTTTTTTAATTCATAAAGAGAAGAGAAATGGTGAAGACTAACCGGCATTTTTTATGCCTGCGCCTGGTCACAATGTCATTGGTATTCTTTTTTGTTGTGACCGAAACCCTGTCCGCTCAGTATTTCGGAAAAAATAAAGTAGTTTATGAAGACCTGAACTTCAAAGTCAAAGAAACACCAAACTACGATATTTATCATTACCTGGACGATGATATGATGACCGGCATCGCCCAGCTTAGCGAACGTTGGTACAGCCGGATAAATCAGGTCTTTGCCGACACCTTCCCGGCCGAATTCGTTCCTGTTATCCTGTATGAAAATCATGCGGATTTTCAGCAGACCGTCGTTATTGACCAGCCCGTGTCAATAGGCCTGCAGGGCGTTACCGAGGGCTTCCGTAACAGGGTAGTGATGCCGTTCAACCATTCCATGGCCGCTACAAACCAGGTTTTGGGCCATGAACTGGTGCATACCTTTCAGTATAATCTCTTTACCCAAACTCCGGGTATAGGATTGAGAGGCTCCTCCCGGGTACCGCTATGGATTGTCGAGGGGCAGGCCGAATACCAAACCCTTGGCAGAAGCGACCCCGAAACGGCCATGTGGATGCGTGACGCCGTTATCTCCGGTAATGTTCCCACATTTGCCGATATGTCCAGGGACCCCCAGCAATATTTCCCTTACCGGTATGGATATGCCGCGCTGGCTTTTCTGACGGGTGAGTTCGGCGACCATCAGCTCCGGCCTTTCCTGATCGCAGCCGGCAGCAGTGGTGCTGAAGCCGCGCTGGGCAGTATATTTGAAATGGATGCCGATACGCTTTCCACCCTGTGGGCCGAGAGCCTGACAGAGGCCTACCTGCCCTATACCCGTGATACTACCACCGCAGTAGGAGAGCGGTTGTTTCATGAGGGTAACGCCGGAAGCTTAAACACCAGTCCGGTTTTAAGCCCTGACGGATCAAAGATGATCTTTGTTTCCGACCGCGATATCATCGAGATTGATTATTACCTGGCAGACGTGGAAACCGGTACTATCGAAGACCGGATCGGCAGCCAGGTGCGCAACATGCATGTTGATTTCCTGAGCTTCATGGAATCTCCCGGCACCTGGTCTCCCGATGGCCGCAGGCTTGCCACGACCGTCTTTCAGGGAGGGATCAACAGGCTGATTATTACCGATATCCAAAGTGGACGCAGACTGGAAAATATCAGGATCCCCGGGTTGGAAGCCTTCAACAATCCGGCCTGGTCTCCGGACGGACGCTATATTGCGGTCTCGGGCCTGCAGGGAGGCAAGAGTGATCTTTGGGTGTATGACCTGGAGGAAGAAGTGGCCGAAAAATTAACCGATGATCCGTTTTCCAACCTGCAGCCCTCCTGGTCGCCTGATGGCTCCCGGTTGCTTTTTTCATCCGACCGGGGTGAGGGCAGCGATCTGGATCGGTTGATCTTTGGATCCCATGTCCTTTCTGTGATGGATCTGGAAACCAGGGAGATAACCGTTCTGGATGTTTTCCCGGGAGCCAACAACCTGAACCCGGTGTTTGGTCCCGATGGCGACAACGTATATTTTCTCTCCGATGCCGACGGTTTCCGCAATCTGTATGAATACGATTTGGATGGTGAGGAAGTCTACAGGCTGACCAGGCTGTTTACCGGCATCAGCGGTATTGACATATTATCTCCGGCATTCAGCTTGTCTCAAAATGGATACCTGGCCTATTCTTACTACAGAAATGGCAATTATTCTATTTATAACGCCCGCCTGGAAGATTTTGAAAGGGAACAGCTGGATCCGTCCGTAATGGATCAGGATGCGGCCCGGCTGCCTCCTTTTGAAGATCCCCCGGTAAATATAGTGCAGGATTATCTGCAGGACTATCCGTTGATGGATCCAGGTGAGTTTTCCGATGCCTCTTTCAAATCCCGGTTCGGACTGGAAACGATCGGATCGGCCGGCGTGGGTGTGGGAGTCAATCGGTTTGGTGTCGGAGCTTCCGGTGGCGTCAGTGCCATGTTTAACGACATACTCCGGGAACATACCCTGTTTTCATCATTTCAGCTACAGGGACGTTTAATTGATGCTGGCGGGCAACTGGCTTATTTCAACCAGACCGGCCGGTTCAACTGGGGAGGTTCGTTTTCCCATATCCCTCAGCGGTATATGGGAGCCAGCGTGGAGGAGGATGAACTGGATGGCGAGGAGGTGGTCAACCTTCAGCTGATGCAGGAGCGGCTGTTTGAAACCCAGATAGCGTTATTTTCCATTTATCCTTTTTCCCGGTTTCATCGGGTGGAATTAGGCATGAGCGGCATCCGGTACGGATTCAGGCGTGATCTGTATGAAAACTACTATACCCCGGACGGATTTTTTATCGGTGAGAATCGCGAGCAGATCGATGCGCCCGAGCCGCTGTACCTGAGTCAGATCAACCTGGCCTATGTATTTGATTCCTCCAGCTTTGGGTTAACGTCCCCGATTGCGGGGGCACGGTCCAGGTTTGAATTATCCAGCACACTGGGTGATCTGCAATGGTTTACAGCATTAGCGGATTACCGTGCCTATCAACGGGTAAGGCCTTTTACCCTGGCGTTCCGGGGCTATCATTACGGCCGGTACGGTCAGGATTCCGATGCCCTTTCCCCCCAGTATCTGGGTAGCCCGTTCCTGGTTCGGGGCTATGGGATCCGTTCATTTTTGAATCAGCCGTCGACCACCCGTTCGCTGGATATCAATAACCAGTTCGGCAGCCGGATCGCCGTGGCCAATGCCGAGATCCGGCTGCCCCTGACCGGTCCGGAGGAATTGTCCATCATCCCCTCACGGTTTCTGTTCTCCGACCTGGTATTATTTTCGGATGCCGGCATCGCCTGGTCTGACGGAGACAGGCTCAGTTTCAGCTGGGAAGCCGACGAAGATCCCCAAACCCGAACACCGGTGGTCAGCGCCGGTGTTTCCTGGAGGGTGAATCTGTTTGGTTATCTGGTGCTGGAACCCTATGTAGCCATGCCGTTTCAGCGGGAAGAGACCAGCACGTCTTTTGGCTTTTTTATTTCCGGGGGAGGCTGGTAAGTACAAAACGCACCGTCCCAAATTTTACCGGTTAACGATAGAAATGTTTAACCTTATGGGTCCGGCAGGAACTTTTTTCATATAGGATGTATTTTCCTACGTGATGTACAGCTTGAACGTGAACGGCGAATCAGGCCAGGCACATATGAACGGCTAGAATTCTTACGGATAGGCCATAGCGTTGAAATGTTTCGGAACAAGTTCTGGCTTTCCCTCGTGCTCACCCTTCCTGTCGTTTTCTGGTCCGGTCACATTCAGGAACTTATAGGCTATACGGCTCCGGAATTTCCCGGGTCCGAATGGATCCCCGCTGCATTCGGCACTATCGTCTTCTTTTATGGTGGCATGGTTTTTCTTCAAGGTGCCTGGGGTGAACTTAAAAGCAGGCTTCCGGGCATGATGACGCTGATTTCCCTGGCCATCACAGTAGCCTTTTTGTTCAGCCTGGCCGTAGAATCCGGATTCCAGGCCACCGCCCTTTGGTGGGAACTCGCCACCCTGGTAACCATCATGCTTCTTGGTCACTGGATCGAAATGCGATCGATAAACCAGGCCCGGGGTGCCCTGCGGGAACTGGCCAGATTATTACCGGACAAAGCAACCCTTATTACGGACGATGGTACAAAAGAGGTCACCGTCAACGAACTCAACAAAGGGGATGTCGTGCTAATCCGGCCCGGAGAGAGTGTTCCGGTAGATGGGGTGATACGCAAGGGCAAAAGCGCCCTGAACGAGGCGATGATAACCGGTGAATCCAAACCGGTAACTAAATCAGATGGCGACGAAGTGATTGCCGGCACCAATAACGGGGAAGGCTCCCTGAGAGTGGAGGTGACCGGCGTCGGCGATGAAACCAAGCTTTCGGGGATCATGCGCCTGGTCTCAGAAGCACAGCAGTCTAAATCCCGGTCACAGGTAATGGCTGACCGGGCGGCCCAAATGCTCACCGGGGTGGCCATAGCGGCAGCTCTGATTACCATCGTTGTATGGCAGCTGCTGGATGCAACCATTGACTTTACGGTGGTCCGCATGGTGACGGTGCTGGTAATTGCCTGTCCGCATGCCCTTGGGCTGGCCGTGCCGCTGGTGGTCGCTATTTCAACAACCATGGGCGCCCGGGGTGGCCTGCTTATTCGCGACCGGCATGGTCTGGAAGAAGCCCGTAACCTGAACACCGTTATCTTTGACAAGACGGGCACCCTGACTCTCGGTGAATTCCGGGTAACTGATTTGGTTACCGGAGAGGCCGTCTCTGAGGATGAAGCCCTGAGCATTGCGGCATCCATCGAATCTGAATCGGAACATCCTATAGCCAAAGGTATCGTTGCATCGGCCAAAGAGCAGGGAATGGATTTCCCTGCTGCGGATAATTTCCGCAACATCACCGGGAAGGGGGTAGCCGCTTCGGTGCAGAATGTGGAATATTTTCTTGGCGGACCGTCGCTGCTGAATGCGGAGAATGGTGAAGTCCTCAACGTCCTTCTCGAGGCGGCCAATCGTGCCGGTGAGCGGGGGCAGACGGCTATTTTCCTTATCCGGGAAGGTAAGGCCATTGCCGTATTCGCCGTGGCGGATGCTCCACGTAAAGAAAGCTTTGCAGCCATCCGTTCCCTGCACAACCGGGGTATTGAGGTGGCTATGCTTACCGGTGATTCAAAAGCAGTAGCGGAGGCCGTAGCCAAAGAGCTTAATATTGATACCGTCTTTGCTGAGGTTCTTCCTGAAGACAAAGCCTCTAAAGTAAAAGAAATGCAGCGACAGGGAAAGATTGTGGCCATGGTTGGCGATGGCGTCAACGATGCCCCGGCACTGGCGACCGCTGATGTTGGAATTGCCATAGGTGCCGGTACAGACGTGGCAGTGGAAGCCGGTCATATCGTGCTGGTCCGTTCCGATCCCCGTGACATCTCCCGTATTGTGGTTCTGTCGGCTGCCACACGCAATAAGATGCTGCAGAACCTCTGGTGGGCCGCAGGCTATAATATTGTTGCCATCCCGCTGGCCGCAGGCATTGCTTATGGATGGGGCATATTGCTCACTCCCGCATTGGGCGCCGTTCTCATGTCGGCTAGTACCGTGATCGTGGCGATCAATGCGCAGCTTTTAAGAAACGTTGATCTTTCAGAAGAAAAAGACCGGGAATAGACCGGGGCCCCTTTTCAGTACCGCATAATACACCCTAGCGATGACGCCACAGCGCACAAACGGATGATCTTTTATCGTATGAGGATAGATTATTATAGAAACTGCATGAACTAATAATTATTAGTATTCTATTTCCTGTTTAATACTCATACTGTAGTTAGCTTTTCTATTGTTGGCAAACCTGACCAAAGAAAGCATAACAGGAACCTCAATCAACACGCCGACTACGGTAACCAGGGCGGCACCCGATTGAATGCCAAACAGCACAATGGCCACTGCAACGGCCAGTTCGAAAAAGTTGCTGGCTCCGATCATTGCTCCCGGCGCGCACGTTTGATAGTTCAAATTGAGCCACTTTCCTCCGTACCAGGCGATGAAAAAAATAAAGTACGTTTGTATAATCAGCGGTACTGCAATCAACAAAATCACAAGAGGATCATTCAATAATCTATCGCCCTGATAAGCGAACAGCAGAATAAGCGTTAAAAGTAGTGCACTGATTGAAACCGGCTTAAATTTTGGAAGAAACCCGGTGGTGTACCATTCCATACCTTTCTTTTTGACGAGAATTTTATGCGTAAGATATCCGGCTACCAGAGGGATAACCACGAATGCCACAACAGAGGTAATCAAAGTAGTATAAGGAATGGTAATATCGGTTATCCCCAGCAAAAAGGCCACAATTGGGATAAACAGAATGAGAATTAGAATATCATTTACGGATACCTGAACCAGCGTATAAGCCGGGTCACCGTCAGACAAGTAAGACCAGACAAAGACCATAGCCGTGCAAGGCGCCGCACCCAGCAGAATAGCTCCGGCAATATATTCCTGAGCCATAGCAGGGTCAATCCAAGCGCTGTACAAATAAGAGAAAAAGATCCAGGCAAAAAAGAACATGGTAAAGGGCTTGATAGCCCAGTTAATAATCACTGTCCAAACCACCCCTTTAGGTGATTTTCCCACATCTTTTAAAGAGGTAAAATTAATCTGAAGCATCATGGGATAGATCATCGCCCAAATCAACAGGGTGATCGGAATGTTCACATTGTAAAGATTTAAATCGCTGAGCACTTCTATTGAATCACCCAGAATATAACCGAGAGCAATGCCTGCAACGATACATAAAAGCACCCAGGCAGTGAGGTATTTTTCAAAAAAAGCAATGGATTTATTGGATTCAGACACAGTATTTTTCTTTGTTATTTATATTTATTGATAGCGTCAAGCGGTAACAAACTAATGTTCAACCACCATTACGAAGCATATCGGCAAATACATCCGGCAGTGGACTATCCTCGACAGATTTGGCAGCTTTTTCAACATCATAATCCACTCTTCGGAATGTGACGCTAAGCGAGTCATCGCGACTCAGATCAAGGTCACCGACCCACTCCAGAATGGCATAGCAGGCTCTGGGATCTCCATCTTTGGGTTTGCCGACAGACCCGATATTGATGGCGTGACGAATGGTTCCATTTTCATCCTGCAATTTTTTATGATAGGGTTTATGAGTATGCCCGAAAGCCATAACATGAGCATTCGCTTTGTCCATCATCCGAAGCAAACTTGCATCTTTTCGATCTTCAAAAAGATATTCATTGATTTTGCGTGGACTGCCGTGTACTAAAAGAAGGTTCCACGGAGAATCATTTACCCCGAATTCAAGCCGTATATGGGCAGGCAATGAACGCAAATAAGCACGGTTATGATCATTAATAACCTTATTCGTGTACGCAATAGACAGGTCGCCAGGTTTTTTTTCTTCTTCTGTTTTGTAGGCACAGCCGCAGTCAGTACTGTTCAGCCCAACGCCCTGATCATAATTACCTGCAATCACTGGAATCCCTCTGGATTTTACCGTTTCAATTACTTCATTTGGGAATGGAGCATATCCGACAAGGTCACCGAGGCAATAAACGGCATCAGGAGTTTGACTATAAATATCATCGAGCACAGGATTGAGGGCGTCGATATTGGCATGTATGTCACTAAAAAGAATGATTTTCATAATGTTTAACAGCAGGTTTTACTTAATTCATCAGATAATTCGGTAAGCAGCGTTTTCAACTCTTTAATTCCATCGGGATTGAGGCAATAGCAGGTTCGCACGCCTTCGATTTCACCTTTAATAATTCCGGCTTGTTTCAATGCTTTCAAGTGCTGAGAAACTGTAGATTGAGCCAGGGGGAGCACCTCCGTTATGTCTCCACAGAAGCAGGTATTTTTTTCAGCCAGTAATTTTAGAATAGCAATACGAACCGGATGCCCAAGAACTTTGGCTATTTCCGCCGAACGTTTAACCGATTTGTCTGTCAGGTCTATTAATGTTTGTAATGACATGTAGCTTATTTTATTTATCGTTTTATTACGATAAAGATACGTTGTTATTTTGGCTTCTACAAATAAACAATTAACCGGACACTCATTTTATCAGTTTACCGAAGGAAGCCGCTCTCATTCCCCCGCCTCACCTTGTATTACAGCTTTTAAATAATTCTTAATTCCTTAACATCAAATTAATATACCCATAATGTTGGTCCTCTAGTTTGATTGCAATTGAATTACAATTGCATATCAAATCAAAATAAACTAACACACATATGGACTACAAATATATTTTTAAAACTTTAGCGTTTATGGCTGTCACAATATTAATGACGGTTTCCTGCGATGATGACAATTCGGTAAATAGTGGTAATGGCAACGGAAATGGTGAGGGAGAGCATCCCTATGCTAATGATATCCGGGAAAATGGGGTTATTGTTCCCGGCTCCATTAATGGTAATACCACCTGGGCTGCCGATTCTGTCTATTACCTGGACGGTTACGTTTTCGTTGAAAGCGGAACATTGACCATTGAACCCGGAACGGTCATTTTAGGCTTCGAAAAGCCTTCAAGCGTTGCTGAAGGCAATGAAACGGCCCTGATTATTACTCGTGAGGCTAAAATTGAAGCGGAAGGTACCCCTGAAGAACCAATTATCTTTACATCCGAACTGGATGGAGAGCCTTTTAGTGAATCATTGATACTGAACGAGACCAACTCCAAACTCTGGGCAGGACTGATCATGCTTGGAAAAGCACCCGCATATTCCGGGGGTAACACAGATGCCATTCAAATAGAAGGCATTCCCGATGGTGAAGCACGCGCTCAATATGGAGGGACGGACGAAGAGCATGACTCCGGTATATTAAAATATGTATCCATTCGATTCACAGGCGCCGAGATTGGGCCGGGTGACGAGATACAGGGACTGACGCTTGGTGGTGTCGGCCGTGGTACTACACTTGAATACATAGACCTGTTCGTTTCTGCCGATGACGGTATCGAAATATTTGGTGGAACGGTGGATATAAAATATATATCAGCCGCTTTTGCTGAAGATGATGCTTTCGACTTTGATCTGGGATGGACGGGAACCGGCCAGTATCTGTTTGCTTTACAAGGAGGAAATGGAGCGGACCACGGTGGCGAATGGGATGGGGCCAGCCCTGATAACGCGCCTCTGTACTCTACAGCCAGGCTGTATAACATGACGCTCATTGGCCAGGGCCTTCATAGTACTGAAAGAGGTGATGATGCTCCGGCTCTTATCATGAGGGATGGATCCGCTTACTCTCTTTATAATTCCATTATTGCTGATTTCAATGGTCTTGGTATTCAAATAGAAGATAATAGTGAAGCTGCCGATTCCTATGATAAAACCATTCTGGATGTAAACGGAGACGAAGCTTCCGTTGCAGGAAACATTTGGTGGACTGGAAATGCCTCCAGTATTGAAACCATGATCTCTGTTACTTCTGATGAGTCAAGAGATCCTGATGGATCAACCATTGCAGCAAGGTTGAGCGAACGAGATAACTTGTTTGGTGATCCTCTTCTTGGTGGAATTTCAAGAACAGTTGGGAGCGGCGGGCTTGACCCAAGACCATCAGCAGCTACCGCGACATCAGGAGCGGTTGATGTAGTGGACAACAATGTAGGGCAGACCACTTACAAAGGGGCTTTTGACCCGTCGACAACTCCCTGGATTGCAGGATGGA
>JBBDRB010000060.1:0-1024 GCA_040905685.1 Balneolales bacterium
GACCATTTATAAAGGCCTGGAGTAAGTGTTTTCCCGCCAATATCACCGGTGTGTAATTCAACAAAATCCGGATTTGGACGTCCTGCGGCATCATTATACGCAGTGATCATGTTTTCCACTGCTGTTGTAAGCTCTGAAGGTGTTGGGTCTGCCATGTCAGCTGCATATACCTTTCCGGTTACCTGGTCTGAAGTAGCATAACCTGTGTCATCAGTAAGAGCGAATCCTGTGATAAAAGAAGTTGCTGCCGGGCTGAGGCCCAGGTCTCCGGTAATTGCTGAAGTCGGGTTGTTATTGATAGCCGATTTGGCCAAAATCACATAATTACCCGATGTTCCAAGGTCCACAATATCCAAAGATTCAGTTGACCCTCCGGTAGTGAAATCCCATTCGGTTTTTGTTTCAAGAGCGACACCTTTAGTGCTTTTAGCACCCACAGAAATTGCGGCTGTATAAACTACAGATGCACTCAGGGGATTAGTTGGTGTTAAGGTAGCTGTGGTTTCGTCATACGAAACCGCAGCTTCAACTGCCGTAGTACCCTGTTTCAGGGTAAAGGTTGTTGTGTTGATTGTAGACTCATCCATTACTTCATTAAATGTGATGGTAACAGCGACATTCCGTTCGATGCTTACGGCGTCACTTTCCGGACTTGTAGCAACGACCGTAGGGGCATCAATTACGAGATCTTCTGTTACACCGGTGCTGTTGTCGCTGCATCCGATCATGACAACGGCCATAAAAAGAGCTGCTAATGAACGAGTGTTGAAATAAGTAATTATTGTTTTCATGCTATATAGTGTTACCCGATAAAACGGGTTGTTGTGATATAATTACCACAACCTAAAGATGCGCTTTACTATCGGATAATATGTTGCACGCCAGGGGAAAAGAGTTATATATCTTACTGTTTGTGAAAAGCCTAAAAAGAAGTGTCAATCCATGATTTATATCTTGAAGCCTGCTGTCGGCTATAGATTTTCCAGATTGCCCCGTCTCTTATTCTTCAATTGTTTGAAAAATG
>JBBDRB010000061.1:0-32187 GCA_040905685.1 Balneolales bacterium
TCATCATGAGTGATGGCAGTGAAGTCATCACGCGCAGCACCATGAAAACCAAAGATGGAGTATACACCACGGAGGTAGACTCAAAAAACCATCCGTATTACCAGGGTAACCAAAAAATGGTTTCGGCTGCCGGACGGGTTGACCAGTTCAACAAACGGTACGGCAAGAAAAAATAGATCCGTCGGTTACAGACCGCCCGCCCGCAGGGGCAGGGTTGTCGCCGTCCAGGTTCCCGACTCTGCCGGCCTGCCATCGTGATAGTGCATCCTGGCAATGCCGTTGTTTACTTCGGCGATGGTATTGGATACCGTTGCCACTAATTCCTGCTCCATGGCAATCGAATACGCCCCCGTCTCCGGTAAGCCGGATGAATGAAGCCTGCGCACGGCATCCACCCCCGGTAACGGATCCGACTCCAGGAAGCGTTCGAAAATTTTCCGGCGGTTATCAGATACCCCGTCATAATCTCTCCCGCTGGACACCCAAATGGCCGGCTCGACCGGCAGGGAACGGGTACGGTACTTTTGTCCGTCCCAGCTCCATTCCATGATCATCCACGGTTGGCTTTGCATGCCGATAAGTTTGAAAGGATTGTACCGGGCCACCTTTAACTGCTGCATCCGGGCATTTACATCTTCGAGGTGGTTCCGGCTCATCAAATCCGGAATGATCAACCCTCTTGAAACGGCGTCGGTGCGGTGATTCAACAGGGGGTTGTTTCCCTGATAGTTATTGATGATGGTCAGCCCTATCCCGGCCTCGTTCACTCCAACCCAGGTGCCTCCGGCCTGGCCGTCAACAGGAGCCAGGTAGGGCAATTCGCCGGACTTTTGGATGAACGGGGGCTTCGCTTTTTTCCGGCTTTTGAGTTCATCCCGGTTGGTGGACAGGATCCAGTTATGATCATCATTGGGATAAAACGTAACAGTGCACATAAGCCTGGTTTCGATGGTTCAAATAATGTGTTTTGTCCTGATTTGTCCTATTTTAACGACTTCCCAATTAATATAGAAACCGAGCAAAAACCAACCACACATTGAAAGTAACCTTAGACCGCATTAACGATGCTTTCCATATGGAAGCCCGTAACGAAGAAGGAAACACCGTGCATATTGACAATGCCGAAGAGCGGGGCGGCGCGGGAAAGGGGGTTCGCCCCATGCAGCTGCTGCTCATGGGCCTGGGCAGCTGCAGTGCTATCGATATTATTAACATTCTGAATAAACAGAAACAGAAGATCGATGCCTTTTCCATTGACGTGGACGGGGAGCGTGACTACGATAAGGTACCCGCCCTGTTTGAGGCCATTGAAGTCCGTTTCCATTTCACCGGCGACCTGGACCCCGCCAAAGTGCGCCGGGCCGTGGATCTCAGCATGGAAAAATACTGTTCCGTGACGAAAACCCTGGAAAAAACAGCTGAGATCACCTACAAAATAAATCTGAATAACAACCCGGTTCATTAAACACCGCATTGCTAACTTAAAAACATGGCTAAAGAAAAACCCCAGACCAGTGCTATCCGCACGCAGACAGACCGAAGTCACCACCGGGAACATTCCGTACCCTTATACCTGACATCCAGTTTCGTATTTAACAATGCTGAACAGGCCCGTTCCATGTTTGCCAATGAAGAAGAAGGCAATATATACTCGCGGTTTTCCAATCCCAATACCGATGAATTTGTATCCAAAATGTGTGCCCTGGAACGGGCCGGCGACGGTATAGCCACGGCCTCCGGCATGTCGGCCGTCTATACCAGTCTGGCCGGATTGCTGGACAAAGGTGATCATATCCTGGTTTCCCGGGCCGTTTTCGGTTCAACCCACCAGATCCTCACCACGATCCTGCCGCGTTTCGGCATCACGCATTCCTACGCCGACGGTGCCGATCCCCGGCGCTGGGAAAAACTGATCCGCCCGGAAACGCGCATGATCTTCGTGGAAACGCCATCCAATCCCGGACTCGATCTCATTGATCTGGAGAGGCTGGGGGAGCTGGCCAGAAAGCATAGCCTGATACTGAATGTAGACAATTGCTTTGCCACGCCTTTTCTGCAAAAACCCATGGACTACGGAGCTGACATCGTGATCCATTCGGCTACGAAGTATATTGACGGACAAGGACGGGCTATCGGCGGGGTGATCGTAGGGAAAAGCGAGCTGATCGAAAAGCTGCGCTTTTTCGCCCGCCATACCGGTCCGGCCCTGTCGCCGTTCAATGCCTGGCTGTTCTCCAAAAGCCTGGAGACCCTGTCCATACGCATGGAAAAGCACAGCGCCAATGCTCTGGAGCTGGCCGGCCACCTGGAAGGCCACCCGGATGTGGAAAGCGTTAAATACCCGTTTCTGCCCTCCCATCCCCAGCACGAACTGGCGGGGAAACAAATGAAACGGGGAGGGGGCATGGTGGTGTTTAACGTCAAAGGCGGACTGCCGCGGGGGATCCGTTTTCTGGATTCGCTCAACATGCTCTCCCTGACCGCCAATCTTGGCGATACGCGAACCATAGTGACCCATCCGGCCTCCACGACCCATTCCAAACTTACCGAAGAGGAACGCAACGCAGTGAACATCTATCCCGGACTGATTCGCGTCTCTGTGGGGCTGGAGGATATGGAAGATATCCTCGAAGACATAGAACAGGCCCTGGCGAAATCGGCTCGGGGAGAGGACGGGTGATCCGCCGTGGAATGGGCACAAAATAGAGCAGGTTTGGATATTATGCCCAAAAATTGTATTATTTTGTGCATAATAAGGAAACCTGCACAATGCCTGTGCAGGTCGGCCAGTCATATATAAGCCGCTGTCATGAGTTTTAATCCTGCAGAACCCTATAACGCACTGGCACCGCTGCCCCCGCCGGGGGATGTGGAGTCCCGGGCGGTCTTAAAAAAACTTACGGAGGCGCGCGCCGCCCTGGCGGAGCTGAAGGGCAGCGCCGCAATGATCCCCAATCCACTCATGCTGATCAATACCATCGTGCTGCAGGAAGCCAAGGCCAGTTCGGAGATCGAAAATATCTTTACCACCAACGATGTACTGTATAAGGCTTTTTCCGGAAGCCGGTCCGCGACGGATCTGGCTTCCAGGGAAGTGATGCGTTACCGGGAGGCTTTGTGGAACGGATATAACAAGCTAAAGCAGGAGAGGAAGTTTTCCGTGGATCTTTTCTTGCAGATAGTCCGCACGATCAGGCAAAATGATGCCGGTGTCAGGAAGCCCGATCCGGGCTCCCGGGTCATTATCGGCAACACGACCCTGAAGAAGATCATTTATACACCCCCGGAAGGAGAGAGGGTGATCCGGGAAAAGCTGGAAAATCTTAGGGATTTCATGAATAATTCCGATCCCGGCCTGGATTCGCTGGTTAAAATGGCCGTTTCCCATTATCAGTTCGAAGCCATCCATCCGTTTGCCGACGGGAACGGCCGGACCGGGCGGATACTGAATATCCTGTATCTGGTAAAAAATAACCTGCTGGACCTGCCTATCCTTTTTCTCAGCCGGTACATCATTGCTCATAAATCCGATTATTACCGGCTGCTGCGTGGGGTCACCGAAAACAATGAGTGGGAAGGCTGGATCTTGTATATCCTCGATGCCGTCACGGAAACCTCATCGCTGACCCTGAGAAAAATAAGGTCCATAAAGGATCTGCTGGAAGAGACCATTGAGCAGATTAAACAGGATCATGCGGACATCTACTCCAAAGAGCTGGTCGAGGTGCTGTTTATGCAGCCGTATTGCAAAATAGCCCATCTGGTCGACCGGCAGATCGCCACCCGGAACACGGCCAGCAAATACCTGAATATTCTTGCCGGCGGAGGCATCCTGGAAAAGCAGAAATCAGGCCGCGAGTCGCTTTATCTGAATAAGAAGCTGTACGATATACTCGGCAATAGCTGAACGGGGCCGGCCTAAACGCGGTAATCCTTCAGCACCCTGTTGATCTGCCGGGTGGCCTGACGAATGCGTTCGGTGTTTTCAACCAGGCTCATCCGCACGAAGCCTTCTCCGGCTTCCCCAAACCCAATGCCGGGCGAGACGAGCACTTCGGCTTCATCGAGCAGGATCTCGGAGAACTTTAGCGATCCCCCTGGCAGGAATTTATCCGGTAGCCCCGCCCATACAAACATGGCACCCCGTGGCCTGGGAATATCCCATCCGCCCCGCGTAAGGCCTTCTATGAGCACATTCCGCCTTTTTTCATATTTGCGGGCAACCTTATTCACGCTTTCCCGCGGCTGTTTCAGGGCCGCTATGGAGGCTACCTGAATGGGGGTGAACAAGCCGTAATCATAATAGGCCTTTATTTGCCCCAACAACTTGATCACCCGGGGGTTGCCAACACAAAACCCGCAACGCCACCCTGCCATATTATACGATTTGCTCATGGTGATAAATTCCACGGCCAGTTCAGAAGCCCCTTCAACCTGCATGATGCTGGGGGCGGTATAACCGTCAAAGGTGATGTCCTTATATGCAAAATCATGGATGATGAATATGCTGTTGCTGCGGCAGTAGTCCACCACTTGCTGCATAAAATCCAGGGTCACGGTCGTTGCCGTAGGGTTATGAGGGAAGTTGAGGAACAGCAGCTTTGGTTTCGGTCCGGGACCGGCCATGACCTTCTCCATGCTGGCGATAAAGGTGCCGGCATCATCCGACAGGGGGAACATCAGCGGTTCGGCACCGGCGATGACCGCACTCCAGACATGGACCGGGAAGGCGGGCTCAGGCACCAGGCAGCGGTCGCCGAATCCCAGCAGGGCCAGGGTGAGGTGGGACAGTCCTTCTTTGCTTCCTATGGTGGCTATGATCTCCGAATCGGGATCCAGCTTTACATCGTAATAGGCTTTATAATGATGGGCTACGGCTTTCAGAAGGTGAGGGATCCCCTTGGCATCCGAATAGCGATGGGCTTTTACATCATGGATGACGGCCTGCATCTTATCGACGATGAATTCGTCGGCCGGCTGATCGGGATTTCCCATGCCGAAATCGATGACATCGCGGCCTTTACGGCGCATGGATGCTTTAGCGGCGTTCAGCCTGCCAAACAAATATTCAGGCAGCAGCCGCATGCGTTCTGCCGGTTTGATAAAATTGTCATCAGCCATGGTAATGTTCCTGTGCTAATCGTTCACCAGTGCCTTGGCTCTTTTAGCGGCTTCATCGACGGCCTTGATCAGCGTGACGCGCAAGCCGCCTTCTTCCAGCTTGAGCAGTCCGTCTATGGTACAGCCTGCCGGGGTGGTCACATGATCTTTGAGGATGGCCGGATGCTGGCCGGTATCGATGACCATCTTGGCCGCCCCCAGCGTCATCTGGGCCGCCAGCTCGATGGCCACATCGCGGGGCAGTCCCGACTTGACGCCCCCTTCGGCAAGAGCCTCAATAACCACATAAATAAAAGCGGGTCCGCTGGCGCTCAAAGCCGTAACGGCATCAAAATGTTTTTCATCGATCCTCAGGGTCCGTCCTACCGAGCCAAATATATCCTCGCTGAGCTGGAAATGGGATTCCTGGGCAAATTCACCGGCCGTCAGGGCCGTCATGCCCGCCCCGACCTGGCTGGGGGTATTGGGCATGGCTCGGACCACCGGTATATCCTTCCCGAAATACTGTTCAATAAGGGCGGAGGTCACGCTGGCCATGATGGAGATCACCAGCTGGTTTTCCCGGACCACATCTTCAAATCCGGCTACAATGGAGGCGGCAACCTGGGGTTTGAGACAGAGTAAAATGATATCGGCCTGTGAGGCGGCCTCCCGGTTGTCACCGGTGGCCCTGACCCCATAGGTTGATTCCATATAGGCAATGCGTTTGGAGTTCTTATCGGTGGCAATTAGCTGCTCCTTGCGTACGACCCCGGCGGCCAGCATTCTGGAGGTGAGGGTTTCACCCATTTTGCCGGCACCAATGACGGCGATTATTTTTTTTGACAGGGAATTTTGCATAATATATCAGCCGGTCAGTTTCTGCTTTATGGCTTCACATACCAGGTCACCCATTTCGGCAGTGGATAGCACTTGAGTGGCTCCTTCCTTCATATCCGCGCAGCGATAGCCCTGGCCGAGCACGGTTTCAACGGCCAGCTCGATCTGTTCGGCGGCCTCGTTCATAGCCCAGGAATGGCGCAGCATCAGGGCTACAGAGGATATGGCGGCCAGGGGATTGGCCAGGTTTTGCCCGGCTATGTCCGGGGCGGATCCATGAACGGGTTCGTACATGCCGACCCCTTCGCCAAGACTGGCTGAAGGCAGCATGCCGATTGAGCCGGTAAGCATGGCCGCCTCATCGCTCAGAATATCGCCGAACATATTTTCGGTAACAATGACATCGAACTGACGCGGGTTGCGAATAAGCTGCATGGCGCAGTTGTCGACGAGCATGTGCTCCAGTTCAACGCCGGGATAATCTTTATGGATCCGGTCCGCGGTTTTCCGCCAGAGCTGGGAGGTAGCCAGAATATTGGCCTTGTCCACCGAGGTTACCTTATTATTGCGCAGGACCGCGGCTTCAAAAGCGGCACGGACAATGCGCTCGATCTCGGAGGTGCTGTAGAGCATGGTATCCACGCCCAGCTCTTCGCCGTTCACCTCCGTAATGTCTTTCGGCTTTCCAAAATAGAGTCCCCCGGTAAGTTCCCGCACGACCAGCAGGTCCACACCGCGAATGATATCGGCTTTCAGACTGGAGGTACCCAGCAGCGCATCATAAACAATAACAGGGCGCAGATTATTAAACAAGCCCAGTTCCTTGCGAAGCTTAAGAAGGGCGATCTCCGGACGCAGGTCACGGGGATTGGTGTCCCATTTGGGTCCGCCAACGGCTCCCAGCAGTACGGCATCGGCTTTTCTGCAGGCTTCAATGACCTCATCCTTTACCGGGACGCCGAACTTGTCAAGGCTGTCTCCGCCAACAGCGTATTCTTCGGTCGTCAGTTCGGTATCATAGATGCTGCAGCTTGCCTGTAATACTTTTAAGGCCTCCCGGGTGACCTCCGGACCAATGCCGTCGCCGGGAAGTAAAATCAAATGTTTTTTCATGAGGGGGGTCTGAATAATCGAGGTTCAAATAGCCTGTAAAAATCGTTAGAATTTGCGTTAAAGGCAAAGGGGAAGAACGAAGACCTTCATTATTCCCGGTCCGGTGAGGTAAGTGACGCACCGGGAAGATCCTCACCGTCCTCTTTAAGATAATGGGTGAACCATCGCATCATCCTCAGGTTATAATCATAGCGGGCCGTGGAATGGATATAACCGTGTCCCTCGCCGGGATAAAATACCAGCCTCAGGGGAACTTCCGGTTTACGCACTTTGAGATGGCGATGCAGCTCAAGCGACTGTCCGGGGTGTACCCGGGTATCTTCTGCACCGTGGGCGATTAAAAGAGCGGTTTGTGCATTGTCAACGTGGAAGATGGGACTTCGTTCCAGATACTTTTGCCAGTCCTGCCAGTACCATTCCAGGGAATGCACCAGATAGAGTTCCTGGGGGATGTCGCTGGTGCCCCATTTGGAATGCAGATTGCTGATACCCACATTCATCACACCGGCCGCAAACCGGTGGGAGTAGTAGGTAGACATCCAGGCCGTGGCGTAACCTCCGTAGGACCCGCCGGTTACCCCGACACGGCCGGCGTCGGCTATGCCCTGTTCGATCAGGTAGTCGACCCCGTCGACGATGTCGTCAAATTCGGCGCCGGCCGCATCGCCCTGGCTGGTCTTGACGAATTCAATCCCCCGGCCGGTACTGCCGCGGTAATTGGGGTAAAAGACGGCGAACCCGCCGGCTGCCCCCACCTGTCCGGGCATGCTGTAAGCCGTGAGCCATCCATTGCTGTAATGGGCCTCCGGCCCTCCGTGAACGGTCACGATCAGCGGATAGGCCTGACCCTCCTGGTAACCGGCAGGGAGGATCAGCAGCCCTTCAATTTCGAGTCCGTCACGGGCTTCATAGCGCACGATCAGCTGATTGCCCAGGACGATGTCATCCAGCCATTCATTGGACCAGGTCATGCGTCGGGGGTTTTGTCCGCCTTTCATTAAATAGACTTCCGGGGGGTGTTCCGGAGTGCCGGCCACGAAGGCAAACGAGCCGTCTCCGGCCTTACTGAAGGAAATAAAGTTCGGGTCACCGGGCGGGACCTGATGGGCAAAGCCCGAGCCGTCGGGCCGGATGGTACCGAAGGACGTCTGAGGACCTTCACTGGCCAGGAACCGGATCGCATGATCTTCAACCCACATTATTTGTTCAAATTTACCTTCAAAGTCCGGCCTGATATTTTCAGGCCGGCCCCCGTCTGCCGATACGACCATGATCCGCCCGTCGATGGGATCATTAATGTCGTTACCGGCCCGCAAGGCCAGCTGTTGTCCGTCGGGACTCCATTCGATCTGTCCGATCTTGCCTTCATTGTCGATTTCACTGATGATCTGTCCGTTGCCCGCATCGGCCACTTTTACCTGTTGCGACATATAAAAATCATCGATGGCCGGCGTGGGGGCCACCGTAATGGCCAGCCTGTCGTTTTCAGGAGACCAGCTCATCAAATACACGGTGCCCCCGGCCTGCACGGGTTCCGCCTGAGGCCTTTGCACGGAAAGATCAACGATATAGGCCCGTTGATGGGTAAAGCCTTCTTCAAATAATTCCGGTTCATAAGGAAGCGTCGAGGCGGCTTCCTCCCGGTCCGGCTCACGCGCCGTAAAAGCCAGCCGGTCACCGCCGGAACTCCATTGATAACCCGTAATGGATGTCTCAAAACGATAAATTTCGCGGGCCTCGCCCCCATCGAGGGGAAGCTCGTACAGGGCGTTCTCGTTTTCGCCTTCCCGGCGGGTCAGAAACGTGATGGCCGTCCGGTCCGGCCGGAAGTCCACCGCACTAACGGTACCGGCGGTATAAAAAGGCCGGCTGTTTCCGGATTCCGTATCCAGCACATAAAGATGGCGGGAGGCCGTAGCGTTTTCCCGGGTGGGATCAGCCTGAACCAGGAGCGTATAGGCCACATGGAGGGCATCCGGGGATAGGTGGGCATCGGCTACCATACTCATGGAGGCAACCTGCTCTTCGGTGAGCCCCTGGGCCCGGGCCGGCGGAGAGGTGATCCACCCCATCAGCAGCATGCCTAATAACGTGATTGCCGAAACAGCTGTTCCTGTACGCTGGATATTCATGGGTATACCGTGAATGAAGAATTAATGTTAAGATTACCCCTTGCAAGATAGGAGGTTTATTCACTAATATTGGGTCCTGAAAAAAAATTTAATAAAAAATCCCATGAAACTAGAACAAACCTGGCGATGGTTTGGTCCATCCGATTCAATTACATTAAATGAAATAAAACAAACCGGGGCAACGGGTATCGTGACGGCCCTGCATCATGTTCCGATCGGGGACGTCTGGAGCATAGCGGATATCCGGAAGCATAAGGAGATGATTGAGAAGGCCGGACTGAAATGGTCGGTGGTGGAGAGCATCCCGGTGCATGAGGACATTAAAAGGCAGGTTGACGGATTCGGGACCTACATCGAACGGTATAAGCAGTCCATCCGCAATCTTGGGGAATGCGGCATCGCTACGGTTTGCTATAACTTCATGCCTGTGCTTGACTGGACACGCACCGACCTGGATTATCCGGCAGCCGACGGTTCGACCGGTCTGCGGTTCGATTTCACGGCCTTCGCCGCCTTTGATCTGTTTATGCTGGAAAGGGCGCAGGCCAAAGACGAATATAGCGAATCCCGGATAGGGGAGGCCAGGCAGTATTATGAGAGGCTTGATGAAAAAGCCAAAAACCACCTCAGGGACACCATTCTGCTCGGCCTTCCCGGATCGGAAGAGGGATATACCTTTGCTGAGTTCAAGGCCATGCTTCAGACCTACAGCGCCATAAGCGATACGAAACTGCGCAGCAATCTCTATCATTTTCTAAGGGAGATCATTCCCGTTGCCGAGTCGGCACAGGTCCGCATGGCCATCCATCCCGATGATCCGCCGTTCACGTTATTCGGCCTTCCGAGGATCGTCAGCACCGAAGCCGATGCCGTTGAACTGCTTGATGCCGTCGATTCGCCGTATAACGGACTTACCCTCTGTACAGGGTCCTACGGCGGCAGGGCCGATAATGATCTAACGGGCATGGCCGAGCGGCTGGGATACCGGATCAATTTTATCCATTTGCGCAACGTAAAACGAGAGGGAGACCACACCTTTCACGAGGCCGACCATCTGGATGGCGACGTGGATATGTACGGGGTCATGCAGGCCCTGATCCGGGAACAGATCCGCAGAAAAGCAGGCGGCAGGACCGATATTATCATCCCTATGCGACCCGACCATGGTCACCGGATGCTCTATGATCTGAATAAGGAATCCTTTCCAGGCTATTCGATTATCGGCAGACTGAAAGGCCTGGCCGAATTAAGGGGCCTGGAAATGGGTATCCGCAAAAGCCTGGACTGAGTCTGCTTCAGACCATTCCGGCTTTTTTTGCAAATTCGAAGATGCCCCCGGCATTGACAATATCGGCCACATCGCCCAGAGGCTTAAGGGGATAGGATTTGCCGGTGGTCAGGTTGGTGATGGTGTCTTTGACGCCGTCGATCTCCACCTCGTCGTGGGTGCTGAACTTTTCGGTCAGATCCTCCAGACTTTCATAGGGGATCAAAAAACCGCCGTCAACGGCATTTCTGTAGAATATACGCGCATAGGTGGGGGAGACCACCGCCTTTGCTCCGGCAATCTGCATGGAAAACGGAGCGTGTTCCCGCGATGATCCGCAGCCAAAGTTCTTGCCGGCCACTACGATCGAAAATTCGGATTCGAATTTATCAGGATCGGTAAAAGGAATATTCCCCCCGGGCAGGCCCGACTGTTCATCGGGTACGCCGGACAGGCAGAAGCGCCCGTAGAATATCCGTTCTTCCGGTTTGTCAAGGCTGTATACCAGGTGATGGGCCGAAATGATCTGATCGGTATCAATGTTGTCTCCGAGCACGAAGACTTTTCCTTTGATTTTGCTCATGTAAGGTGTTTTAAATGGTTGTATTTATTATTGGTTTATACCGCTACGCCGGCTTCCACGGACAGGTATTCCCGGGGATCGGTTATTTTGCCGGTAATGGCAGAGGCCGCTACGGTGTAGGGGGATGCCAGGTAGACCTGCGCTTTTTTCGATCCCATCCTTCCGGGGAAATTCCGGTTGGTGGTCGAGATGCAGATCTCCTCGTGATTAAGCCGCCCAAACGTATCGGAGGGTCCGCCGAGGCAGGCCGCGCAGGAGGCCTCGCCCATCTGGCAGCCGCGGCTTTCAAAAATATCCCACAGGGTCTCCCCTTCGTAGGTCTCGGTTTTGAGCTGCTCGCGGATGAGGGTTGTCGCCGGCACGATGTAGGTGTCCAGCTTAAGCTCATGGCCTTTTATAATTTTTGCTGCCGCAATAAAATCCGATATCTTCCCGCCGGTGCAGGAGCCGATATAGGCCCGGGTCAGGGGCGTGCCTTCCACCTCCCTGACGGTGGCCTTGTTGTCAGGCGAGTGAGGTTTGGCTACCATGGGCAGCAATTCTGATGATTTATAGCGTCTTACGCTGTGGTATTGGGCTTTTTCATCGTTAAAAAGAGCCTCGAAGTTGTAGTCCGTCCGCGACCGTACATAATCGAAGGTAACCTCATCGGGTTCAATAATACCATTTTTACCGCCGGCCTCGATAACCATATTGGTCAGCGTCATGCGGCCCTCCATATCCATGTCCATAACCCCGTCACCGGCGAATTCCATGGCCCGGTAGGTGGCTCCGTCAACGCCGATATCTCCGATGATCTGCAGAATCAGATCTTTGGCCATGATATAAGGAGGGATTTCCCCATCAAATATGAATTTCATCGTTTCGGGCACTTTTACCCAGAGTTTGCCGGTACCCAAAATGAAACCGGCATCGGTGTTGCCGATACCCGTTGCAAACTGTCCGAATGCGCCCGCCGTACAGGTATGCGAATCGGTACCGAACAGCACATTGCCCGGGCGGGTAAAGCCTTCCTCCGGCATCGCAACATGACAGACGCCTTTATAGCGGTCGGTGCCTACATCGTAATAATGCGGCAGGTCCTGCTCTCTGGCAAATTCACGAAGGATGTCGATATTGCGGTTAGCATACTTATCTTTGGTGAAAATATAGTGATCGGGTATGATCACGACTTTCTCCTTATCCCATACTTTTGCATGCTCACCGAAATGCTTTTTAAAAATACCGATGGTCGGGGGACCGCAAACATCGTGGGTCATTAATATGTCTACGTTCACCCAGGCATTATCACCGGCGTCAAGCTTGCTGTTGCCGGAGGCTTTTGCCAAAATCTTTTCCGTTAATGTCATATTGAGTCTTTGTTTAAATATTTCTGAATGGTGTTTTTTGTAAACTGTGGTTCCAGACCTTTCACGCCATTATCCGAGATGTTGACCAGGTCTGAATCGAGGACAACCTTCTTTTCGTCGGCAACCTTGCAGAATCGTGTATACACATTGTCCATTTCTTCTTTGGTGAAACTGTACCCCAGGACCTTCAGTCGCTCGCTCAGGGCCCGCCGCCCGGAATGTTTCCCCAGCACAATATTATTGGAGGAGAGACCGACCGACTGCGGGGTCATGATCTCATAGGTAAGGGCATTTTTCAGCACCCCGTTTTGATGGATCCCCGCTTCATGGGCAAAGGCATTGCGCCCGACGATGGCCTTATTGGCCTGCACTTCATTTTTAGTGATCTCCGAAAGCAGGCGGCTGGCCGGATAAATCTCTTCGGTCTGAATGGCCGTATCGCAGTCAAACTCCATATGCCGTGTCTTGTAGATCATGGCAATTTCCTCAAGCGAGGCATTGCCCGCCCGTTCCCCTATACCGTTAATCGTGCATTCCACCTGCTGAGCACCGTTTTCGATGGCAATGATGGAGTTGGCCACGGCCAGTCCGAGATCATTATGGCAATGCACGCTTATAGTGGCCTGATCAATATTGGGCACGTTCAAACGTATATTTTTTATCAGGTTGCCAAATTCTGCAGGCAGGGCATATCCAACCGTATCGGGCACGTTAATAACGGTGGCCCCTTCCTTGATCACGGCCGTAAATACCTCATACAGGAACTCAGGGTCGCTGCGCGTAGCGTCTTCAGCGGAAAATTCCACGTCGTCGCAATAGGTCTTAGCCAGCCTGATGGACTGGATGGCATCATTTAGCACTTCCTTGCGTGTTTTGTTCAGTTTATGCTTCATATGGATATCGGAGGTCGCGATAAACGTATGGATCCTGGGGTATCGGGCACCTTTGAGCGCTTCCCCCGCCCGATGGATATCACCGGTGATGGTGCGGCACAGCCCGGCCACCGTACACCGGGTAATATTGTTGGCAATAGCCTGAACGGATTTGAAATCACCCTCGGAAGCGATTGGAAAACCAGCTTCGATTATGTCAACACCAAGTAGTTCCAGCTGGGCAGCCATACGGAGTTTTTCCTCCAGGTTCATACTGAAACCAGGTGCCTGCTCGCCGTCCCTAAGCGTAGTGTCGAAAATCTTTATCTGTTTTTTCATGATGTTTTCCGTTTTTGTTGTCATTATTCTGATGATGAAGCAGGTAATAAGAAAAGCTTTCCATCAGTGCCTGCCAGCTTGCTTCGATGATATTTTCCGAAACCCCCACGGTACCCCAGTGGTAACCGTTGGCAGATGAGTCAATCAGCACGCGGACTTTAGCGCCGGTGCCGTCTTTTTCGTTCAGTACGCGTACCTTGTAATCGGAAAGGTGCATGTTTTTTATGTCCGGGAAGAATTTGCCCAGCGCTTTCCGCAGGGCCAAATCCAGGGCCTGTACCGGTCCGTTGCCTTCGGCCGCCGTGTGCTCGGTCACCCCGTTCACCTTCAGGCGGATGGTGGCTTCCGAACGAATGGACTCCGCTTCGTTCTTCTCGACCAGCAAGCGGAACCCTTTCAGTTCAAAACTATCTTCCCAGTCTTTGGTCATTCGCTGAATGAGCAGGTTCAGAGACCCTTCAGCGGCTTCATACTGGTAGCCCTCATTTTCCAGATGCTTGAGCATTTCCACAACCTCCGGCAGCTTTTCACCGCTCGAGGATAAATCCATGCCCAGCTCATCGGCCTTGTAGCGGATATTGCTGCGCCCCGACAGGTCGGAGACCAGTACCCGGCGGCCGTTGCCCACTTTCTCCGGACTTATATGCTCGTAGGTGGCCGGGTTTTTCATGACCGCGCTGACGTGGATACCGCCCTTGTGGGCAAAGGCACTCTTCCCCACATAGGCAAGTTTGCCGGAATGGGCCAGGTTGGCCAGCTCACTTACATAGAGGGAAAGGGCCGTGAGCTTGATTAACTGGGGATCGGGTATGCATTGGTAATCGAGCTTAACCTGAAGGTTTGGGATGAGGGAACATAAGTTGGTATTCCCGCACCGTTCTCCATAGCCGTTCACCGTGCCCTGCACATGGTCGCAGCCCTGAAGCACGGCCGCCACGGAATTGGCCACGGCCACCTCGCAATCATTATGGGCATGAATGCCGAGAGGGAAATCTTTGATCTGCCGCCTGACATCCCCAACGATCCGGGAAACCTCGTGGGTCAGGGTGCCGCCATTGGTGTCGCAAAGAACCAGGACCCCGGCTCCGGCCTCAGCGGCCGCCTGCAGGGTTTGTATGGCATAGGCCGGGTTGTCTTTGTATCCATCAAAAAAATGTTCGGCATCGTAGATTATTTCCTTGTCGTGGGCATGCAGGAAGGCGACCGAATCACGGATGATTTTCAGGTTTTCGTCAGCCGATATACCGAGGGCCGATTCCACATGCAAGAGCCAGGTTTTCCCGAAAATGCAGACCGCAGGGGTCCCCGCTTCAAGCAAGGCCTGGAGATTGGGGTCATCCTGGGCCGGTTTTCCTGATCTCATGGTGCTTCCGAAAGCAACCACCTTTGTGTTTCTGCACGGGTAATCCTTAGCTTTCCTGAAGAAGTCCATATCCTTCGGGTTCGAACCGGGCCAGCCTCCTTCCACATATTCCACCCCAAGCTGGTCAAGGCGTTTAAGGATGCGGATCTTGTCTTCGGAAGAGAAGCTTATACCTTCGCCCTGGGTCCCGTCCCTCAGGGTGGTGTCGAAGATTTTAACTGACTTTTTCTTCATTGGTTTGTTTTTCCCCATTTTTGATCCAGCTCATCATGCCACGCAACTGCGTTCCAGTTTTTTCAATATCCAGAGCACGATGCTGTCGGCGCAAGGCCTCCAGGGCCGGACGTCCGGCTTTGTTCTCCAGGATCCACTCCCGGGCAAAATTTCCGTTTTGAACATTTTCCAGAATGGTTTTCATCCGTTTTTTTGTATCGGCATCAATGACTTTCGTTCCGCTTGTCATTCCACCGTATTCGGCCGTGTCGCTTACCGAATAGTACATGCCGGCAATGCCGCCTTCATAAAACAGGTCAACGATAAGCTTCAGTTCATGGAGGCATTCAAAGTAGGCTATTTCAGGCTTATATCCGGCTTCAACCAGCGTTTCATAGCCGGCTTTGATCAATTCGGTAGCCCCGCCGCACAGCACGGCCTGTTCGCCGAACAAGTCTGTTTCGGTTTCTTCTTCAAACGTGGTTTCGATAACACCGGCCCGTGTTCCGCCGATCCCCTTGGCATAGGCCAGGGCCAGGGCCTGGGCGTTGTTGCTGGCATTTTGGTGGATGGCAAACAAGCAGGGAACGCCTTTTCCGTCCTGATAGACCCGGCGGACCAGGTGTCCGGGCCCTTTTGGGGCGATCATGAATACATCCACATCGGCGGGCGGCTTAATTTGATTGTAATGAATGTTAAAACCGTGGGCGAAGGCCAGGGTTTTGCCTTTGGTGAGGCCGGGCCTGATATCTTTTTCATATACTTCAGCCTGCTTTTCGTCAGGGAGCAAAACCATGATGATATCGGCTTTGGCGGCCGCCTCAGCCGTTTCCAGAACGGTTAATCCTGCTTCTTCGGCTTTTTTCCATGAACTGCTTTCTTTACGGAGACCGACTACCACATTCACGCCGCTTTCCTTAAGGTTCAGTGAGTGGGCATGGCCCTGGCTGCCATAGCCGAGGACGGCAACGGTTTTGTCTTTTAATAAATTTAAGTCGGCGTCAGAATTATAATAGAGTTTCATGAAGTTTTCTGTTTATCAGTTTGTAGAGTTAATTAATCTTTGCGGGTGACAATATACCGTAATTAATCTTTAGCGTCACTGTATATTGAGTTTTGATATTCCCTTTTCAGGGCGACGGTGCCCGTCCGGGCAACCTCCAGCAGGCCAAAGGGCCTTATCATGCTGATGGTAGCGTCAATCTTGTCTTTGCGCCCCGTGACTTCCAGGGTAAGGCTTTCCGGAGTGATGTCTATAACATTGGCCCGGAATACGTTGGCTACCTGAATGATCTCGGATTGGTTTTTTGGATTGGAAGAGACCTTGATAAGGGAAAGTTCCCTTTCCACATGAGGCACATAGGTAAGGTCGCTTACGCTGATCACATCGATGAGCTTGTCTAGCTGGAGGATGATCTGGTCGATAATCTTCCGGTCACCGTGGGTGGTAATGGTGACCCGGGCATATTCCGGTTTTTCAGCATCCCCGAAACTGATGCTGTCGATGTTGAACCCGCGACCGCTGAACAAGCCGACGATTCGGGACAATGCATTGAACCCATGGGCAACCTTCAGGGATACGGTATAGGTTTTTTCTTCAGATTCAATTTTGGTGAGGGACATGCGGGTTTCGGTTTACGGGTTGGGGGTTGCGGGTTTTATAACCGGTTCTTCGGTATCGACCATTTCATCGACTGCGGCTCCCGGAGGGACCATAGGGTAAACATTTTCTTCAGGAGTTACCACTACGTCGACCAATACCGGTCCGTCATGGACCGCCATGGCCTTTTTAAGGACCTCATCGAGTTCACCCGGGGTCGTGGCTCTCAGGCCCACGGCACCGTAACTCTCCGCCATTTTCACGAAATCGGGATTGCTGTCCCTGAGGAAAGAATGCGAATAGCGTTTACCGTAGAACAGCTCCTGCCATTGCCTGACCATGCCGAGATAACCGTTGTTCATGATAAAGATCTTGACCGGGATGTTGTACTGAACGGCGGTAGCCAGTTCAATAGAAGTCATTTGAAAACCTCCGTCACCGGTAATGCAGACCGAGGTCCTGTCGGGCCTGGCAATGGCCGCCCCGATACAGGCCGGCAAGCCGAAACCCATGGTTCCGAGTCCGCTGGACGAAATCCAGGATTTGGGTTTATTGAAGGTGTAATACTGGGCGGCCCACATCTGGTGCTGGCCGACGTCGACGGTAACAATGGCGTCACCGTTCGTGGCTTCCGATATTTTCTGCACCATGTACTGGGGGGCGATCTCATTGTCGCGCTGCCGGTAACGCAGCGGATGGGTATCTCTCCACCCCTGTATGGTTTTCATCCAGCCGGTAGTGTCCAGGGAATGGACCAATTCGGTGATGCGGGGCAGCACATGTTTAACGTGACCTACTATGGGCACTTCCACGTTCACATTTTTTCCGATACAGGAAGCGTCCACATCGATGTGTATTTTTTTGGACTGCTTTGAAAAATCCTTGACGCGGCCGGTCACACGGTCATCAAAGCGGGCACCGACGGCGATGAGCACATCGCATTCCTGGATGGCCATATTGGCGCACCAGGTGCCGTGCATGCCCAGCATGCCCAGCGAAAGGGGGTCGCTTTCCGGAAAGGCTCCCAGTCCCATAAGGGTGGTGGTCACCGGGGTGTTGGTTTTCCGGGCCAGTTCGATGACCTCTTTATGGGCATCGCCCATGATGGCCCCGCCGCCTACATACAGCAGTGGTTTTTTTGCACTGTTGAGAAGATCCGCGGCCCGTTCGATCTGGTTCGTGTTACCCTTGACCGTTGGCTGATATCCCTGAATTTGTACCTTGCCGGTCCGCTTGTACAAGCCTTTCGTGAAGAGCATATCTTTAGGCAAATCCACGAGCACCGGACCCGGCCGGCCGGAAGCCGCTACTTCGAAGGCTTCCCGGATGACTTCGCCCAGCTTGTTTACGTCTTTGACCAGATAACTGTGTTTGGTGATAGGCCGGGTAATGCCTATGATATCGGCCTCCTGAAAAGCATCGTTTCCAATCATGGTAGACGGCACCTGTCCGGTAAAAATCACCATGGGAATGGAATCCATCATGGCATTCGTTATGCCCGTCACGGTGTTGGTAGCTCCGGGACCCGAGGTTACCAGCACAACGCCGGGTTTGCCCGTTGCCCGGGCGTATCCGTCGGCCGCATGGGTTCCGCCTTGTTCGTGACGGATCATGATATGACGCAATTCGGGTGTCTTGAACAGGATATCGTAAATCCCGAGCACCACTCCACCCGGATAGCCGAATACCGTATCCACGCCCTGGTCTAATATTCCCTGAATCAGGATCTCGCCGCCCATGAGTTCGACCGGGCTCTGGCCCGGATCGTTTAAATCAATTTTATTCCGGGTATTGATTGCTGTGCTCATATTGGATTAGAATTAAGATATTTGAATGGTTTGGCTTGGTTGGGGGGTTTCATAGTTCTTCCCGGAGGTCAACCATTTCGTCTATTCTTGTAATTTTCTAATCTTTAAAGAAGGATAGGCTTAGGATTGACCTCTGTTTTTAGCTTAGTAGCTCAGAGTTGATTCCTAGAATAATTAGGATAGACAGCAGTAGTTGAATGCCGGAAATCGAAATAAAACCAGGGGGTGAAAAGATAGGGTCTGTCACACGTACTTCGGTCATCAGGGTAAAAGCCGCAGAGGTTTTGCTATTGCTATGTGTGTCAGATTGTATCAAAGTGTTGTGTTTTTGTCATTATCCTACACACAATCTATCAAATTTATTTAAGATGTCAAGAATTATTTATCCAAAATAGTTTTCCTTTAGTTAAATAAATAAACATCTGTACCTAACCTATTTACAGCAAAGAAGGTCGGTATTAATTTATATTAGTTTATTATAGGAAGCAGACTAATAATAGTTATAGGTGAAAGCGCTTTTACTATAAAGAAAAAAAGTTAGGCCCGATCAAAGCTTTTTTACAAATGAAGGCCGGTGTACACAGCCGCAGGCAAAAACCAAATAAGAGATTGATTAGAACAATTCCCTGTGCAATTCCCGATACAACCAGGACCGGGCCATGTTCCAGTTTCGTTTCACGGTGGATGGGGAGACCTGCATCAGGAGCGATGTTTCTTCAATATTGTATCCGAAGAAAAATCGGTACTCCACAATTTCGCTGTAGGTCTTGTTGATCTTTCTCAACCGGTGCAGGGCCTCATCAAGCGCAATAATTTCGTCGGTTTGTTCTTCCGGACATAACATCATCTCATCGATGGGCAGGGTTTTATGACCGTTTCCCCGCTTGAAGGCATTTTGCTTCCTTGCATGATCCACCAGAATGCACCGCATGGTTTTCGATGCCACGGAAAAGAAATGAACCTTGTTATCCCATTTTTTATCGAAGTCATTGATGATTTTCAGATAGGCCTCGTGCACCAGGGCCGTAGCATTAAGAGCCGTATCATCATTCCAGGCATGCACGTTAATTTCAGCCATCCGGTACAGGTCATGGTATATCAACGGCAGCAGTTTTTGCTGCGCTCCCTTCCGGTCTCCGGTGGTTTCGTTAAGCAGTTGGGTTATAATACGATCAATATTCATTATTTTTAATTACACAACAGGAATGCCCATGATATGGTTAAAGACGCTGGCCTCTTGAGAGCAGGGTATTTCTCAGTGGAATAAACTAATTTCGCGGGGGTTGAACCATCTCCGTAATATTTATCGTGATAGATAAGAAGGGTTTATCTAAAATTCAACTTAAATCCGTAAACCAAACCGAATAAAAACAGGAAGAGCATGAAAACACGACTATACATGAAACTTGGCATTCTCCTCATTGCCGTACCGGCTTTAATTATAGCCTGCGGGGATGATCCTGCAAGCGGCGGGCTCGATCCCGACGACATACCGCAGCCACCCGATTTCGGGGATCTGGAAATGGATCTCTCGGTTTTTCAGGAGGGGCCGGCACAATCCGCTACCGTACAAAGCGTAGAGAATTATACCTATGCCTCTAACATGGCCCTGGCTGTGCAGAATACGTTAACTGGCCTGGCCGCTTTGCCCAATGCTTATTTTCAGCAGGAGATGTGGGGAGAGCCCGACCTGTCAGGCAGTGACTATACCTGGGAATATGATTATGGATTCGGAGGGGAAAGCATGGGCTTTACCGTAACGGCCAGCGAACAGCCGGGTGGCTTTTATGAATGGCAATTGCGTTTTTCCATGCAGTCGGGTGAAGAAAGCATCAATAACGCCCTGCTCATGGAGGCTTTGGTGTCCGCCGACGGACAGGAGGGTTCCTGGGAGATATTTGACCTTGAGGACCCGGACCGGTCGCTGGCCCGGTTAACCTATGAGAAGGAAGGGGATGTGCCGGTGAATATCTCCATCATCGAAAGTGAAGATCAGTCCTCGGAAATCACCTATGTGATGGATGAACCTACCGGTACCATTACCTTTACCGATGGCAGCCAGATACATACCGAGATAACCTGGAATACCGATACAGGAACCGGCTCGGTCAGCTCCGGTGACGGCACCATGTGCTGGGATGAAAATTTCGATGATACCGAATGTCCGTAACCGCATATATTAAATAATTATTATTTATAGATATGTTTTTTTTATCTACTTTGCAGGATTAAACTTCAGGCAATAGTAGAAAATATGAGCGAAGAATTCGAAAACGCCGGCAAGAGTGAACCTGCAAAGCGGCCCTGGCTGAGGCGGGTGGCCTGGCTTACTCCCATCATCCTGATCATCCTCGTGATCCTTTTTTTCTTTCTGGGGGACTGGCAATACGGCTATGTCCCGGCGATGGACAGGGTACTTAATCCCGAAAGAGGCAATGCAGAACAGGCTTTTGATTATTGGGGGGTCGCCGTCACCCATGAAGAAGCCGACAGCCTCATGCAGACCGCCCGGGGACAGCGCATGCTGACCGCCGACAACGGGGCCGTCCGCATTGATGAGGATATGCTTGACCTGGGCCGGCGGACTTTTTACCGGGAGACGTTCGGCAACGAGGCCTTCTTTACCGATATTCTGGGGGTCATGAACGGTCCGGTGGGTTTCTGGGATGTTACCAAGGCCCTGATCGCTTTGCGTGGCAAAGGAACCCAAAACCTGCAGGTGCGTGCCGCCCGGGATGCCGTCGTAGGCGGCCGGGTGATCCGACAGGGGGAGGTTATCAATACAGGCCTGGATGTCGGCAGGGGGGCATACGTTCCGCTTGGCATAAAAATCAGGATGAGAAGGGGAAAGCCCATGATGGGCATTTCGTGCGCGGCCTGTCACAGCGCTTACGATCCGGTGTCGGAAAAGATTATTGAAGGGGCTCCCAACACCAATCTAAATGCCGGACTGCTTTTGGCTATGGGAACGAACTCGGCTTCATTTTTTGCCAATACCGATATAGACGATACCGGCCGGTTTATCACCGAAAACAGCATTCAGGTTATGGGGTCAGACGGGGAACTGCATTATCTGCCCGATCCGGATTCCCTTGAGCAGGCTGTCGATTCAACCCTGGTGTTATGGCCGCCGGGGAGCTTTGACTCCTCCAATGAGACCCGTGCCACCCCCACCCGCAATCCGGATTCCTTTACCCTGGGCGACCATCCTTACGGGTGGACCGGTTTTTCAATGGCCGGACCTTTCCAGGGTCTGTCGGTATTGAATAACAATGTCCACGGCCTGAATTCCGATAAGTTTGCCGATATCGAGGCGTTTCACCGCCTGCATGATATAAACAGGGAAGTTTACGTCGGCACCCTTCTTCAGAATGCATCGAATGAACACTATCGTTTTATGCCTGGTGTGGAAGAAACGCCGACCGAATTCTTTGCCCGGGTCAATCCAACCGGGGATTCGCCCATTATCAACCATGCCATTACCCTTCCCAGTTATCCCCAGGCATCCTTTGTTACGCCGAACGGACTCTGGATCGGAACGCCGGGACACCGTGTCTGGGAGGAGGTAAATGCCCTGTCGGCCTTTCAGAACACGCTGGTGCCGCCCCCGCCTCATGAGGACTATTCCACTTCCGGAATTATTCATGGAAGACAGGTTTTTCTGGATGCCGGCTGCCGCAGGTGTCATTCCGGTCCGGCTTTTACCAACAATCAGATTCTGCCGGTGGAGGAGGTGGGCACCGAGCCGGTCAGGGCCCGCGCTTTTGAGGATTACGAAGCGATACTGGTCCCGCCAACGGCCTATCCGTTCAATACGCAGATACCCGTACCCGCCGGTTCCCGGATTATTGATATACCCATGGATCTGATCGACCAGGACCAGATCAACCTGGCCTGGGCCCTTGAAGGCACGGATGGCGGATACAAGGTGAAAGGATTGCTCGGCCTGAACTGGACCCCGCCCTACCTTCATGACGGAGGGGTAGCCGTGGGTGCGGACCCTCAGGTTCAGCTCGGGCTGCCCGGGACCTTATTCCGGGGCATACCCGCCGACCCGGGCCAAAGCCTGCGTGCTTTGATCGACCGGAATTTGAGGGAGCGTGTGGTGGAAGCGAACCGGAGAATGCCCGGTCTGGCGCGCGTTAACGTGCAGGGCACCGGACACCGCTTCTGGGTGGATGAAGAGAACGGCTTTACCCGGGCCCAGCAGGACAACCTGATCCACTATCTGCTTCACCTGGAAAGGGATGATGCAAATTAAAGGCCGGCCTTTTTGATCCCTTTTCAGGATAAAAGACGTGTATAGGTTGACACGACTTTTATCCCATAACTCAAAAAGAATAAAACAATGAAATTTATATATAAGCTCAATCTAAGCCTGGCTGCCTTATTTCTGGCCACCTGTCTGTTCAACGTCACGGAAACCATAGCGCAGATACAGGCCGGCGGCGGACTTGCCTACGGTACCAATGTGGAGAAGCTCGGCCTGCAGGTAAACGGATACTATACCATTCCGGCCAATGAGCAGATACGGGCCGGCATAGAGTACACGTATTTTTTCCCTGAAAATTATGAAGGCGGAGGCAGCAGCCGGTACAGTGAGTTCAACGTCAACGGCAACTATCTTTTTCTGGAAGAAGATGAAATTACAGCCTACGGACTGGCCGGACTGAATTATACGACTGTAAGCTGGAGCGGCAACCAGTTTTTCGGCGCTTCGGGTTCACGGACCGGCCTGAACCTTGGAGCCGGTGCCGAATATCAGGCCGGTTTCGGAGTGCTGTACGGAGAGCTGAAATTCGTGGTCAGTACTTTTGATCAGCTCGTACTGAGCCTGGGAACCCGTATCCCCTTCGATATTTAGGAGCGGTCACTCATCGGTAACACAACCTTCAGAAGCCGAAGAAACGTTTTTTATGTATTTATACAGCGCTCCGTTCGTCACCTTATAGGGCGGGGCGTTCCATTCGTTTCTTCGGCTTTTTATTACATCTTCCGGTACCTCTAATATGATGGAATTCTCTTCGGCATCTATGATGATGAGATCGCCGTCTTCCACCAGTCCGATCAGGCCGCCCTCCTGGGCTTCGGGGGTAACATGACCGACAACAAAGCCATGCGTTCCCCCGGAAAATCGTCCGTCGGTAACCAGGGCCACGCTGTTGCCAAGTTTGGCCCCCATGATGGCCGCCGTGATGGAGAGCATTTCCCGCATGCCGGGTCCGCCTTTGGGCCCTTCATATCGTATGATAACCACGTCGCCGGCGATTACTTCATTATTTTCTATTCCGGCCAGGCATTCTTCTTCGGAATCATATACCCTGGCCGTCCCCTTGAACAGGGTTCCCTCTTTTCCGGTTATCTTGGCTACGGCTCCTTCGGAAGCCAGGTTGCCGTACAGGATGTTAAGATGGCCGGTCTTTTTAATGGGGCTGGTTACCGGGTGGATGATCTTTTGTTCCTCCAGCAGGGCCGGCAGTTCTTCCAGATTTTCCTCGAGGCTCTTGCCGGTGACGGTCATGCAGTCTCCGTGCAGGTAGCCCTCCTTCAGCAGCAGTTTCTGCACGCCGGGAATGCCGCCGACTACATTCAGATCTTCCATTACATAGCTGCCGCTTGGCTTTAAATCAGCGAGAAAGGGTGTCCGGTTTGAAATTTCCTGGAATTCATCAATGGTTAAAGACACCCCGGCGGCTTTGGCCATGGCAATAAGGTGCAGAACGGCATTGGTGGACCCGCCAAGGGCAACGACCACGGTGACGGCATTTTCGAAAGCTTTACGGGTCATGATATCGGCCGGCTTGATATCCTTCTCAAGCAGGTTCTTCAGGGCATCCCCGGCCTTCCTGCATTCCCCGGTCTTGCCCTTGCCGGTAGCCGGAGTGGACGAGCTGTAGGGCAGGCTCATGCCCATGGATTCAATGGCTGAGGCCATGGTGTTTGCCGTGTACATGCCGCCGCAAGCCCCGGCGCCCGGACAAGCGTGTTTCAGGACCCTTTTCAGCCCATTTTCATCAACTTCTTTGGAAAGGTATTGCCCATAGGCCTCAAAGGCTGAAACGATATCCAGTTTTTTATCTCCCAGAAAGCCAGGCTGTATGGTTCCGCCATACACCATAATGGAGGGGCGGTTAACCCGGGACATGGCCATAAGCGATCCGGGCATGTTTTTATCGCACCCCGGCAGGGCGATGATGCCGTCGTACCATTGGGCTCTTACCACCGTTTCGATGGAATCGGCAATGATATCGCGGGACTGAAGGGAGTATTTCATGCCTTCGGTCCCCATGGAGATGCCGTCACTGACGCCGATGGTGTGGAAAACAAAGCCGATAAGGCCGGCTTTTTGCACCCCGTCCTTTACGTGTGCGGCCAGAGCATTGAGATGCATATTACAGGGGTTTCCGTCCCATCCCATGCTGGCAATGCCGATCTGGGCTTTATCCATATCTTCATCGTTCATGCCTGTGGCGTATAGCATGGCCTGTGAACCAACCTGGGATCGTTCCTGTGTAAGCCTGCGGCTGTATTTGTTCAATATGCTGCTCATCGCTGATTAATCTTTTTTTAACGGTTATTGTGAGGAGGTTGGGATAATACGAAAAAAGGATGATTATAAACAGGGAGGCAAGCGACAGCGGCTGTACCGGCGAGGGCGGCAGGACATAAATAAATTTCCTAAAGACAGGCTATTGTATTATCTTAAGAATAAATTAGTTGATGGATAGTTTTCATATCATAAGGAATGGAAACAGAATTCAAATTTTTTATGTTCTGGTTAGCAACAGAACGTATATAACGTCCCAAATTCGTGACTATTTGTTTTGAAACATCTTGAATTGCGTTCGGAGACTGTGATATAACAAATCATTTTTTAGCCTCCCGGTTTATTTTCAATTCAAGTTCAGCCAATAAAAATTTAATACAGAAATTAACAGAAGCACTGATTGTTTATCCCCCGGTATTAACCACTACGAAATTATTTATTATGATTATTTTAGAAGCGAAGATTTGGGATGTAGTGGTGTATAGCATGTTGGGTGGCCAATGCTTCTCAATCCCAAACCATCATGAAAAACCAAATAATAGTCCATGCGGCAGACAAGCAGACGCGCATAGCCTTGATCGAAAATGGTGAATTAGCTCAACTTTTTATAGAGTCACCTGAAAACCAACGCACCGTTGGTGATATATATCTGGCTGAAGTCCATAAAGTTATGGCCGGCATACGGGCCGCCTTCATCAGCATGGGAACTTCGCGCGATGCCTTTCTTCACTTTTCAGATACCGGCGAGCATCTGGAAGATTATATCGTAATGCTGAACGGCAAGAAAGCCCTGCCTAAGAATTATGAGAAATTCAAGGCCCAGCAAAACGGTGAAGCTAAAACTCCCTCCATATCCGAGCTGCAGAACCGCTCCGGAGCCTTGCTGCAGCAGAAGCAAAAACTGCTTGTCCAGATCGTCAAGGAACCGATCGGCTCCAAGGGCCCGCGCGTATCTACCAATATATCGATCGCCGGGCGTTTTCTCGTGCTCATGCCCATGGGAGATTACGTGGGCGTGTCCAAAAGGATCCGTAGTTATAAGGAGCGCCGCCGCCTCCGGCAGGTTGTCGCCGATATCCTTCCGGAAGGATTTGGCGTGATCATCCGGACCGTAGCTGAAGGCCAGGATGATGAAGCCATTCACGAGGATCTGAAAGATGTGCTCAACAAATGGGAAGCCATCCTGGAAAAGCTGGAATCCGCCAAACCGCCTGAGCTTCTGCACCGTGATCTGGATATGACCGAAAGCCTTATCCGCGATCTTTTTGCCAAGGATTACGAACGAATCCTGATCGATGATTCCAAAATGTATAAATCGATTAAATCCTACGTTTCCAGGGTAGCCCCGGCCATGGTGCCCAATCTGCAGCTGTACAAAGGCTCCGAGCATGTTTTCGATTACATGAAGATCGGCCGGGATGTGGATTCCGTTTTCAGCCCCAGGGTGAAGATGCCCAGCGGCGGATACCTGATATTTGAGCAAACCGAAGCCATGTATGTGGTTGACGTTAACTCGGGCCGGTACGCGGCTAAGAAAAACCAGGAAGACAACTCCCTGAAGACCAATCTGGAAGCGGCCCGTGAAATTGCCAAGCAACTCAGGCTTCGCGATATCGGGGGCATTATTGTGGTTGATTTTATTGATCTTTGGGATGATAACAACCGCAAGAAGATCTTCGATGAGCTCAAGCGGGAATTCCGAAAGGACCGGGCCAAAACCAACCTCCTTCAGATGAGTGATTTCGGTTTGGTCCAGATTACCCGGCAGAGGATACGTCCGAGTGTGGTCAATTCCGTTTCCCGTGTCTGCCCCATGTGCGGCGGTTCGGGCGCCGTGGTCAGCCAGAATACCATTGTAGCCGATATGGAAAGCTGGCTTACCAAATACAGATATACCTACAAGCTCCGTTCGGTTGACCTGCACGTGAACCCGTATCTGCATTCGCTGCTTACCAGTGGGTTCATCAGCCAGAAGCTGAAATGGATGTTAAAACGGCTCATGCTCATCTCCGTATATGCCGACGATACCATTTCACTGAATGATTTTAAATGTACGCTTCCCGGATCCGATGTGGATATCACGGAGGCGGTGATCAAGGACCAGCCTATTGAAGAGGCGGTCAAGCTGAATGATGAAAGCCTTGCCGACCAACAGCTTGAAAATAAAGCCGGCACCGATCTGGATGTGTATAAAAGAGACGGCTCTTCCGGTAGATCTCCGGGCCGGACTAAACAGGCCCCCGGACAGGAGTCCAGGAAAGGAAGCCGGTCCAAACCGAAGACCAAAGACCATGCCGGCGATCAGGAAAAGGGGCAGTCCAGGCCGAAACCGGCTCCCAAAAAAGGCCGGGTCGGATCCAAGTATTATAAAACGGATAAGGAAGAAAAACAGGAGGAACCGCAAGGCGGGACGGGTCAGCCGGAGTCTGTACAGCAGGGTGGAGGCACTGAAGAAGATAAGCCGCGTTCGGCCATTGAGGTGGCCCGCGAGCATCGGCTGAAAAAAGAAAAAGAGGAGGCCGAAGCCGCTGAATCCGGTTTAGCGAATGCTGCACCGCAGGAGGCGGAAAAAACAGCGGCCCCGAAAACAGCGGCCCCGAAAAAAGCGCCCGCCAAAAAAACGCCCAAACCGGCTAAACCGGCAAAGGCTAAAGCCGCTGATACTCAGGATGATTCCGACGAGCACGCCGGGGAAAAGCCGAAGGCTAAACGTGGTCGTCCTCCCAAAAAAAAGGCCGGGGAACAGGCTGAAGAAGACGAGAAGGCAGCATCGACAAAATCCTGATCGACCGGCAACGGATTGCAGGTTGATACGTTCTTGGTATTCATCAAATATAGGGTAATATATGAGCTTTAATCTCAATGCTACGACGGTACTGGGTGTCATTCATAATGGAAAAGCCGCCATCGGGGCCGACGGGCAAGCCACCATGGAGAATACCGTGGTGAAGGCGACCGTTCAAAAAGTAAGGAAACTTTATGAAGGCCAGGTGCTTGCCGGTTTTGCCGGCTCCACGGCCGACGCCTTCACCCTCTTTGAACGTTTTGAGGAAAAGCTAAACCAGTTTAACGGCAACATACAGCGCGCCGCCGTAGAGCTGGCCAAAGACTGGAGAAGCGACCGCTTCCTGAGAAAGCTCGAAGCCCTGCTCATTGTCATGAACGATGAAAAAGGCCTGCTTGTTTCCGGACAGGGAGATGTGATGGAAATGGATGATCAGATCCTGGCCATAGGCAGTGGAGGGTCGTATGCACTGGCTGCCGCCCGGTCACTAAAAAAACATGCCGCACATTTGTCCCCCGGGGAGCTGATTGAGGAATCGCTTCATACGGCAGCTGATATTTGTATTTACACCAACCACAATTTAACCATTTTGGAAATTGAGTAATTCAAGCAAAAAACAATTTGAGGCTAATTTCACACCGCGGCAAATCGTCGCTGAATTGGATAAATATATTGTCAGCCAGAATTCAGCCAAAAAATCGGTAGCCATTGCCTTGAGAAACCGGTGGCGCCGCCTCAATTCCAATGTACAGATCCGGGATGAGATCCTTCCGAATAACATCATACTTATTGGTCCGACCGGGGTCGGCAAGACCGAAATAGCAAGGAGGCTGGCGCGCCTGGCCAAAGCCCCCTTCATCAAAGTGGAGGCCTCAAAATATACCGAAGTCGGGTATGTGGGCCGCGATGTGGAATCCATGGTTCGCGACCTTACCGAAATTGCACTCACCATGGTGAAGAGCGAAATGCAGGAAAGGGTGAAAGATAAGGCCGAAGAGCTTGTCGAAGAGCGCATCCTGGATATGCTCATTCCTCCCCTGAAAAGAACACCCGGAAAATCATCTCCCGCCACGCCCGGATATAAAAGCGACATCGGGTTTGATCCGGAACAGGCGACGGACCAGGACCTGAACGAGCGTACGCGTGAAAAGTTCCGTCAGAAGCTGCAGAAAGGCGAGATGGAAGACCGTAAGGTGGAAATGGACGTCAAGGCCAGCGGACAGCCCATGATGCAGATATTTGGTCCGGGAGGCATGGAGGAACTGGGTATTAACCTTCAGGATATGATGGGGAACATGTCGCCTAAAAAGACAAAAAAGCGGCAAATGAAGATTAAAGATGCCCGAAAGGCGCTTTTTGCTGAAGAGGCTGAGAAGCTGATTGACCATGATTCGGCCGTCTCCGAAGCCCTGACCCGGGTACAGAATTCAGGCATCGTCTTTATCGATGAAATTGATAAAATAGCCGGGGGCACCACCGGGAACGGCCGCGGTGGCGGACCCGATGTGAGCCGCCAGGGGGTGCAGCGGGACCTGTTGCCTATCGTGGAGGGATCGAATGTGTCTACCAAATACGGCATGGTCAAGACCGACCACATCCTTTTTGTCGCCTCGGGGGCCTTTCATACCTCGAAGCCTTCCGACCTGATTCCCGAACTTCAGGGACGTTTCCCCATCCGGGTCGAAATGGATTCGCTGACGGAGAAAGATTTTTATGATATCCTTACAACACCCAAAAATGCCCTTACCAAACAGTATGAGGCTATGATCGAGTCAGAAGGCGTGGTATTGAAATTCAATGACGATGCCATAAAAGAAATTGCCCGGGTGGCCGCCCAGGTAAATGACTCGGTAGAGAATATCGGGGCCCGCCGCTTGCACACCATCCTTTCCACCGTACTGGAGGAACTGCTGTTTGCCATACCCGAAGATATTTCCGAAGGGGAGATCGTCATCGATAAAGCCTATGTGAACAAACAGCTTGACAAGCTTGTCAAAGATCAGGATCTGAGCCATTACATCCTCTAGTAATGAGCCGTGATTACAGCCCTTCCGCCTCGCATTAAGAGGCTTTGATCCGCACGGTCAAAAACTTATTAGAAAACATTATTTTTTAGAGAAATTGTAATGTTTCTTTAATATATTTGCTGTGTTGAGATTAAGTAACTATTAAAAAAGGGTTTAACAATGCCATTTTTTTTGTGCATCCGGACGGAAAAATTAAAAGTTTCTAAAACATTTCCCTTCCACCCGGCGTTACGTATGTATTGTTCATAATTAAAAAAACCTAACATATGACACTGAAGAAATTTCTTGCACCAAACATAGCAACAATCCTTGTTTTTTTCTTCGCCTGGTTCGCCGGTTTCGAAAGCATCTTTATCGGTAAAAACAGCGATGAAAAAAACATTGAAAAATATATTGAAGCCCAAAGTAAGATATATGAAAACTATGTAGACATACTGGATATTGACGAACTGTATAAAAACAGCATGCGTGGTTTTGTACGCAATTTACAGGATACCACCCTGTCGCTGTCGGGAACACCGCTGGATACCAATTTTACCGACATTAACATCTCCTCGGTGAAGGAATCCGTGTCCAGCTTTGAACGCGCTTACCGTTATATGGCTAACAATGCCGCAGATGAGAATATAGACAAGCGTGTTGAAGATGCTATCAAGGGTATGTTCAACAAGCTTGACCCCCATTCCATTTATATTAATGCTGAATCGAGTGAAGATATTCAGGAGCAGTTTACCGGTAAGTTTCAGGGAGTCGGCATTCAGTTCCAGGTGTTAAACGACACCATTACCGTAATTTCCGCCATCTCGGGCGGGCCCAGTGAGCAGCTCGGCATTCAGTCGGGCGATCGCATCGTGACCATTGATGACTCGGTTTCCGTGGGCTTTACCGAACAGGATGTGGTTAATCACTTGCGTGGGCCGAAAGGCACGGTAGTGAAGGTGGGGATTCAAAGACCGATGAACCGGGACAGGCTCAACTTTGAGATCGTTCGTGACGACATCCCCCTTCATACCGTGGATGCCTCGTATATGCTGGATGATCAGACGGGCTACATCCGGGTCAACCGCTTTGCCGCCACGACTCATCAGGAGTTTATTACGGCCATGAGCAAGCTGGATGAATTAGGCATGAACCGTCTGATGCTCGACATGCGTGGCAATCCGGGTGGATACCTGGAACAGGCTGTTCGCATTACCAATGAATTTTTCCCGAGAGGAACCAATCTGGTGGCAACGCAAAGCCGGCACTCACGGTTTACCTCCGAATACCGGGCCAACCGAAATGGCCGGTATATCGATCTGCCGGTCATCATGCTCGTTGATGAGGGTTCGGCATCAGGAAGCGAGATCGTCAGCGGAGCCCTGCAGGATCATGACCGGGCCCTTATCGTCGGCCGGAGAACTTTCGGCAAAGGCCTTGTTCAACAGCAATACAAGCTGGCTGACAACAGCAACATCCGGGTGACCATATCCAGGTACAACACCCCTTCCGGCCGCCTTATTCAGAAGCCGTACAGCAAAGGCCGGGAAGAATACGCCTATGAGGTCCATTCCAGGGAGCGGGATGCCTCCGGCGATATTGAACATTTCATCCAGAACATACCGGACTCTCTGACCTTTAAGACCACGGCCGGAAGATCCGTCTATGGCGGCGGCGGTGTATTGCCTGATCATATCGTTCAAACAGATACGACGACCAATTTTGTATACACGCTGATGCGGGGCCGGCAGGTCGCATCTACATTTGTACGTGAATACCTGGATCACAACAGCGACACATTCCGCGGTGAATGGGAGCATCGTTTCAGCGATTTTCAGTCCGACTTCAGATGGTCTGAAAGCAGCCGCGATAAATTCAAAGAGATCCTGCTCTCCAATGGCATGGTCCTGTCCGATGAATTCGTCAGCCCGGAAATAAAAAATGATTCCCTTTATCTTAACCAGGAACAGTACGATACCGATATTAACGAGGCCGAAAGCTATATCAAGGCTGAACTGGCCAGGCAGGTTTGGGGGATGGAATATTTCTATCCCATCTTCAATACCGAACTGGATAACGGCGTTCGCGTGGCCCAGACCTTATGGCCCAATGTACAGGCCCTTAAAGCCGAGGCTATTCCACCGTCATTAGACTAACGTCGGATCCTTACCGCATTGACACACTAAAAAAAGGCCGCTCATATTGAATGAGCGGCCTTTTTTTTGTGTGCCCGGCACGGGCACTTACTCTAGGGTGAAAGTCCCGAACAC
>JBBDRB010000062.1:0-31914 GCA_040905685.1 Balneolales bacterium
GACATTCTCCAGGCCACCGCCGCCATCGACAATGGTCCCACGGATCGTGTAGGTGGGAGAAATAAAACTAATTTGCGCCGTCGTGCCGAGGTCCACCGAGCCCACTTCCACCTGGATTTGCAGATCCTCGACCGTTTCATTGGTGAACGCAATCGTGTAGGTGCCCGCCGGGCCGGTCTCGCTAAAGCCCGAGCCATCCGCCGAGCCTGTTCCGTTAAAGGTAAAGTCACTGGCCTGTAAACCGGTGATCGCCACCCCATCGCTATCGGCTACCTCCAGCGTCAGCGTCGTGCTGGCAACACCGTTGGCCAGCACACTCAGCGGATCGGCCACCACCGTCGAGTTGCCCGCCGAGGCCTCCGGGGCTACAAAACTAATTTCCGCCGTCGTGCCGAGGTCCACCAAGCCCACTTCCACCTGGATACTCAGATTCTCGACCGTTTCATTCGTGAACGCAATCGTGTAGGTGCCCGCCGGGCCGGTCTCGCTAAAGCCCGACGCATCCGCCGAGCCCGTTCCGTTAAAGGTAAAGTCGCCCTCGAGCAGACCCGCGATCCCAACTCCATCGCTATCGGCTACCTCCAGCGTCAGCATCGTGCTGGCTACACCGTTGGCCTCCACACTCAGCGGGGCCGCCGCCACCGCAGAATTGCCCGCCGAGGCCACCTGATAGGTAATCCTGACCTGTCCGCCGGCGCCTGCTCCCGCCGCGCTGCCTCCCGGACCGGCGCTGCCACCGCCACCGCCGCCGGGAACAACACCGGGACCGCCTTCTGTGTTTCTATCTGCTCCGCCCGCTCCCCCATTGCCTTCACCCGTACCGGCAGTAAAACCATTGGCGTCTCCGCCATCGCCATTTTCAGTGGGAGAGCCTCCTCCTCCGCCGCTAGGAAATTGTTGATTGGAATCCGATCCGGTACCCCCTGTCCCACCCGTAAACGATATTTCTCCGGCCGTGCCGGATCCGCCCGCACCTCCGGCCGTAACACCACCAGCCTGACCTCCCGAAGCGGCGACAACACCACCGTCAAAGGCCGTTGTCCCACCCGCCGCGTCTTCCGCGCCACCGGCCCCTACGGTAAATGGCAAAACAGTCCCGGAGGTAATCGGAAGTACGGAGCGGGCATAGCCTCCAGCACCGCCACCGCCGGCTCTGGCACCGCCTCCCCCGCCGCCCCAGACCTCAACGGTAATGTTTGAAACCCCCGCAGGCACTGTAAAATCACCATCGGCAGTAAAGACCTCCGTTGTCTGCCCCAACACACTCTCCACAGCGATCAGGCTAAACAATAAGACCAGCAAACCAGTCAGGCAAAATCTGGAACGCAGCAAAAGCCGATGCAGCTTTTCAGCCCCAGCATGAATGGATCCAGAGGCACTATTTCTTAAACATCCCCTCAATTCCCACCCTCCATTATATGGGCGAAACCGGCAACGATGGGGATGAGCACGGTTTGCTGTGAGCCGTCGTTTCTAAAATGGCTCCGGTAGCGGGCTTCCAGGCGAGCCAGGTCTTTTTCGCCGACGGCGGTAATGCGTTCAGGCGCTATGCCATGGTCGATCATCCAGCAGCGGATCCATTCGGCACGGGCTTTGGTAATCTCATTTTTTATGGGATCCCAGCTTCTGGAATCATCCACGGAAACCACCAGCAGGCTTACGGAGCTGTCCCGGACCAGCAGATTCGCCGCCTGCATCAGGCGTCCTTCCGTATGGCCAACCGGCTGCAGTTCAAGCCAGCCAAAGGCAATGGATTTTCGGCCGAACAGGGGTTTGCCAATTTCATAGGAGATTGGCTTTTCATCAGGCGCCACTGCTTCCCTGGCCCGGGGGGCGGCATCGCGGACCATCTCAAACTCAACGCGTCTGTTTTGTTCCCTTCCCTCCTTTGTGGAATTATCGGCCAGGGAAATAATATCACCGTACCAGCTGTATTCGATTCGTTCGGGATCAATCCCCATATCAATGAGCTGCAGGCGGGTCGCCCGCGCCCTGCTCTGGGAAATCAACTCATTGAGCGGATCCGTACCCGTGACATCGGTGTGACCGGTAATTCTCAGCCTGAGCGTCTGATCGGATTTTAGGATCCGGCTAATTTCAATAAGCCGCCCCCTGGCCGTTTCACTTAATTCCGAGGAATGAAGGGCAAATGTTATTGAACCGGGCATCTGCAGGGGCAGTACCGGTTTTGCCTGAAGCTGAGCCATGTTCATGTAGATCGGTGGCCGGGCGGCCGGCTGCTCGCGGCCGGGGCGGTTGGACCTGGAAGACAACCTGTTGAACGACAAGCCCACCGACAAACTCCAGTACCCGAAGTTCACGGATGGATCCGAGAAGGAAAAATCGGAAAAGGTCTGGTTATATCCGAGGTTAACGGTAACATTAGTAGAATGGCCGGTCGGGAAGCTAGCCCCCAACCCTAAAGGCATGATGGGTGACAACCCCCCGTCAAATCCAAACATGGCCGTACTGGGGATCCGTGTTCCGGCCTCCCTGGTTAACGGGTCATCCTCTGTACCCACGGCAATGGGCTGCTGGTACAGCACACCCATTCCGGCGTAAATATAAGGCTGAACAGCCGTGCTGGTCACAAATAACCGTTCCCGGAACCGGTACTGAAACCGGTAATCCAGCGGCATTAGCCTCGTTTTATAATCCTTTCCCGAAATCATGGCCAGCGAAAGGCCCGCTTCGCCCACCAGATTGCCGGTGAGGGTACGCTGGGTATATAACCGAATAGAGAAGTTCGGGTTTTCATGACCGTAAGAAGTCTGCCCGAGCACAGAACCCATCTGCATGCCGGTGCCCGAAACAGTCTGCCTTTGCACATGCTGGCCAAAAGCATCTGAAACAAAAATTACTAAAAATATAGTAAGTATTTGTTTTTTCCCCATGTCAGTTCACCATATGATCTTCATCCAATTATTAAGAAATCTTAATAATTTTAAGGATAAGACCTGTCAACCACATGATTAGCAGTGGGTATTTTTACAAAAAGGCTGTTTTACTTGAACTTATCCGGAAAAAAACTCCGGATTTCGTTGCGCGCACAGGGGCTGTGCTAGTCTTCTGTGGTCAGGCCCAGCCACTTATAGGTCGTCTTTTGTATAGACTCTATGGCAACCGGTTTGCTGACGTGATCGTTTATGCCGGCATTAAAGCATTTCTCCCGGTCACTTTTTTGTGTTAAGGCCGTAAATGCAATGATGGGTACGTCTTTTCCATTTTCCAGGTTCCGGATAGCCACCGTGGCTTCATAGCCATTCATAACCGGCATGTGGATATCCATAAATATCAGGTCCGGCTGTTTTTTTATAAACTGATCCAACCCTTCTTTTCCATTGACAGCTTCCTGGATATCGAAATCGGGATTGATCTTTTTCAGAATAATATTCAACAGGAGCCTGTTAACCGAATCATCTTCTATTAATAAAATTGTGGTGCTTTTTAACTCGGAATCCGGTTTCTCTGGGGGCATGTTCAATAAAGGTTTTGGGCAGACTGATGCATGATTGGTAACATCATAGTTTCACCAGATCGAAGGTAATTGCATACTTGATCAGGTCGTGGTAGGATTTTATTTCCAGTTTGTTGATGATGTGTTTTCTATGCGTTTGCACCGTTTGCTTTGAAATGAATAACTGACCGGCAATGGCTGAGTTACTGATCCCGTTGGCAAGTAAACCCAATATTTCGACTTCGCGTCCGGTAAGTTTATGGAAACGCTTAGAATGCATTAATTTGAAGCGGTCCATTTCGAGAACCTGCTCCATTTTTTTTGACAGAACGCCGAAATCCGTCAGCCGCGTAGACAGGCTGAGTGCCGCATTATCCGGAAGCTTTGTTATTTTGGTGAAGGTGAAGACCGGTGTATATTCCGTAGCATTCCGCTGCTTCACATGCTGTATGAATGGTATAGGCTTATTGAATTTTTTATTCGGTAATTCAGGGAGGAATTTTGCAACGCTGGCCGTGCTTTCCGGATGGATGTTATTATCATAAAATTCCCTGCCCATGCTTTTAATTTCATCAAATGAATATCCCAAAAGTTCAGAGAACTTCCTGTTGATCTGCAGCAACTCAAAGGTCGTTGAACTGTTTAAATGGACAGCATACGGAACCTGGTTGCTTACCGACTCAAAACTTTTACCTTCCAGTAGTTGATTTTCTAACTGCAAAGTATGAAGTTCAAAGCGGTCTAACAGATCATTTTCAGTTAAAGGGGGCATATTTTAAATCCGTTATGAATTAAAATTCTATCAAATCATAAGCAAGGGCGTATTTTACATAATCTACCTGATTATCTATGTCCAGTTTTTGTCGTATGCCGGATCGATGATTTTGTATCGTTAATTTTGAAACTTTTAATTTATCTGCAATAGCCTGATTCTTTAATCCTCTGGCAACAAGGGAAAGTACTTCTACTTCTCTTTTGGTCAGGGTCTTAAATCGATACAGGTTCTCATTACTGAATTGCTGTAGATCAATCATTTGTTGAATCCATTTGGTAATCGGACCTTCAGAAACGTTATCATCCATATATATATAAATTAAAACAGACCCTTTTGCCTCCGAAAAACCAGGTTCTATTTATTCATTTGTAAAAGGTGCTGCGTAAAGGAATATTAATTACCGGAGCCGATGCAAGAACTCTGACATTAATACTTTATAACGATAGGCAGCCTTTTGTTAAACATCAATACCTCCAAAGAGGTAAATTATTAAGAAAACTTAATAAATGGATAGCGTCATGGATTATGAACTGTTGCTGGCCTATCACAAAAGGCATTTAAACCAATCATCTTCCATTGATTATATGAAAATAGTACCTCATATAATTAAGTGTAAAAATATTGATCATCTTCTACCGACCAATACCAGCTATTATCTTCTTACCAACCTGAATACGTATCAGTTTGAATTTATAGGCAAAGGGCAACGGCAGGTTACGGGATTTCCAGCTGAAGTTCCTGCAAAGCAAGGAATTCAATGGCAGCTCGAAAACATTCATCCCGAAGATGCCGCTTCCTTAATTAATGGTTGCTATGCAAAGTTCATGGCCACCGTGCGTCAACATCCCTTTGGGGATACGAAGAATTTTCTGATGCAGGCCAATTACAGATTCAGGCATTTTGACGGACATTACGTTCACGTAAACGAACAGCATGCCATACTGGAAACCGACCAGAACGGGATTCCGGTTCTGATCTTAACGCATTTGTACGAGATCCCACTGACCAATCCTTTTCACATGACCTGCCTGATAAAAAAGCTGCTTCCCGATCAAGGCTTTGAGACCCTGCATTCAGAGGTTCTTTCCGCCGGAAAGGTTGATATCCGGCTAAGCGACCGTGAAAAAGAAGTGGTGACCCTGATTACCCGGGGCCACAGCAGCAGGACAATTGCCGAAATGCTAAACCTCAGTTTCCATACGGTAAAGACCCACCGGAGGAATATACGGAAGCGGACGGGCTTGAAAACCACCAGTGAACTGGTCGTCTACGCCTTGACCAACGGGATCGTTTAAGCTGGTAAGCCTTTATCCAATCCGGCTGTTCATGGTCTCCGTGGCGGTTATTTGCTTACGTTCGTTAAACTGAAAATCAATCCTCCCGAGAATAATGCCGCCAAACCCTGCCTGGGTGATGACCGTATTTCTTCCGTCCGGCCTGGTTATCCTTTCGGGCCGATCAAGAAACGTGTGCGTGTGACCACCCACGATCAGGTCAATCCCGTCCACTTCCCCGGCAATTACCCGGTCACTTATCCGGCTGTCGCTGTATTCAAATCCCAGGTGACTCAGGCAGATTACCATATCGCACCGATAGTCATTGCGCAGTATGGACACGGCCTCCCGCGATACGCTGAGCGGGTCGGTATACCGGACTCCCTCACGCAGGTGTTTGGATACCAGATTCTGAAAATCTATGCCCAGACCGAATATGCCGATTTTTAAACCGCCCTTTTTTTTTATGACATATTCCTGAACGATCCCGCCCATGGGGGTATTGGCAAAATTATAGTTGGAACTGACCAGAGGGAACGTTGCATGATCGGCAACATTCCGCAGACCCTGCACCCCGTTATCAAACTCGTGATTGCCGATATTGCAGGCATCGTAACCCATCCTGGACATGATCCGGAAATCGAGAGCCCCATTGTACTCATTGAAATAGGGCGTACCCTGAAACACATCTCCGGCATCCAGCAGCAGGCAGTTGGGATTTTCATCCCGCACCTGACGGATGAGCGTAGAGCGGCGGGCAACCCCTCCCATGCCGGCATATTCGGGTGCATCCCCGGGAAAGGGATCAATGCGCCCATGTGTATCGTTGGTATGCATTATGGTTAACCGGATTCCGTCCCTTCGGCCGGCCTGCAAAGACCACGGAAAATAACCCGTCAGACCGGCCCCTAACCCCATGACCATACTGCGTTTTAAAAATTTTTTCCTGTTCATTCGTAACAAATAACTATCGCTGCCTGTAATCGGTTATGGGTTGAATGGTCATTTTTCCTGCTAAATAATCGATCATCGCATCGCGGATCAGCAAATCGTGGTCTATCCGCTCGAGGGGTTGCCAAAGCGTGGGCATAGTCCCTCCGCCGTCGGCTATCCAATTGCTTGTAGCCACCCAGTATTCCTGCTCCGGGTTAACATGGCGATGGCCGACCAGCACATCCCTGGCCGTGTTATCTTCGATTCGCATCCTCATTCCACTGATCGGCTCGCCTCCGGTAGCGGCTATTTCGCTGGCAAGCTGAAGGATCTGGGCGCCGTTTAGTTTTAGAACGGAGATATGCATATCGTAGGGCAGCAACTCAAATATGTGGCCCAGATTAATCTCCCCGCCTCCCAGGGGGATGCCAAGGCGGCCATTCAGCAAAACGGCGACGTCGATCATGGTCCGCATTTCATGCATGGCCCGCACCCTGAGGATGTCGGCCGCCAGGTTTCCGGATGTCCCCCGGCGGTCTCCGGAAAAAGCTCCTTTACTCTCGGTGAGAACACGGTCCATCTTATCGCGCAGGGGGGCTGCGTACGGCTCAATGAATTCGGCCATTTCCTCATCCGGCTCTATTTCCCCGTTGACCTCATGATAGCGGAAGCTTTGTTTTTCTCCATGCAGGGCGGGTGACCTGAAGACCGAACAAGCCGAAAGCATGCACAGCAGCAGGATGGGTAGCGCTTTGCGAACGGGTGTATTGTATTTCATGGTAAGGATGTATCGTTCCCGTTTTCATTTTGCCTGTTCATGGCAACAGGTATGGCCTCCGTGGCAGAACCTTTATACAGCGAAATATGGGGAAATGGAATTTCAATGCCTTCTTCATCAAACCGCTGTTTGATGCCCATGTTCAGGGCGTTCAGGAGGAGCAGGAAGTCTGCTTTCACCGCCCAGGCCACGAAAAGGATATCAATGGATGAGGAACCGAATTTGTCAAAGATCATCAAAGGCTCCGGTTCCTGAAGCGCTGAGGGGATGTTTTCGGCCACTTCAAACAGGATTTCTTTCACCCTGCCCAAATCCTCTTTGTAGGCCACGGAGATATAGCAGTCTACCCTCCTGATGGGAAAACGAGTGATGTTGATGACTTCCGTCTTAATCATGGTCTCGTTAGGAATGCGTACAAACTGGTTGTTAAAAAGCCTGATCTTTACCGACAGGGTATCTATGGATAGTACAATGCCGGTATTTGCGTTCACGGTGATGACGTCGCCCACCACAAACGACTGTTCTGCAATTAAAAAAATGCCGCTTATAATATTGGAAACGCTGGTCTGTGAGGCAAAACCCAGGGCTACACCCAGAATGCCTGCGGCCCCGAGCAACGGACCCAGGCTAAAGCCCAGATCGTGCAGGACCATGATCAGAATTATGATGAACCCTGAATAAAACACCATTTTAGCCGATAACTGTCCGTAGTGTTCATTAAACTTGCGGGTTACATAGTTTCGGATGATGCGCCTCAGGATCGCCAGCAGCGGCAACCCGATAACGAAAAGGAGCAATACACGGACCAGGGTGGCTATGTAATCTTCCGGAAGTATCTCCTCTAGCAATGCTGTGTCAATATCCATATTAATCCCAGACCCTCATATCTTTTAACAGTTTGAAGCTTCTGACCGCAAGGTTCTTCTTTATCGGTATACGCGGCTTTGTGATCAGCTTGCCGCCTTTTGCTTCCGAAGGCAAACGGTCTTTCATTTCAATATCACTGTATTTCTCCCGGCCCTGATGGATGATCAGCGTCTCATCCGACCAAAGCTGGTCATCCATTTTGTAAAGCGACAAGTGCTCTACGCGCAGGCAAAGCTTGTCAAAATCCAGGGGTTCGGCCTGTTTATTGGTGATCTCTATCGGACAAACAGCCATCCAGGGCTGCATGATCTCATTGTTGATCTCACGGCGGGCGCTGGTATGTACCCAGTAGCACAACTCCCCCTCCGTATGGAGACCGAACCAGGTGTTGGACAGGGTCACCGTAGGTATTTCTGTTACCACGAATTCCGGCCTGGCCGTGATCACGATCCTGACAAAGACGGGAATCCGGGTATAGACCCTCACGGTGGCTCCCGTCATTATTTTGAATGGATATTCCGGTTTTACGACAACCGGTCGGTCCGGGAAAGCGGGCCTCAGGCTGAAATGCGTTTCATTTTGGGGCAGAGCCCAGCGTGACCAGTTTAAAACGTTGACCTGCGCCGGCGTTTTCTTCTCTTTGGGCCGGGTTCCGGTATAATCACTAGCCACCCATATTTCATTGCTGACTTTTTTCAACCATATTGTCAACGGACCTATGGTATGGCTTCTCGTTTCTGTTTCCCTGACTTCTAAATCGGCCCAGCTGTTTTCGGTCATCGGCATTTTTTTAAGAGAAACCGATAATATAATGGTTTCTTCAATTGGTTTCAGGGATTTGAAAATTCCCATTTATAGGTACGATGTGTTTTATGGTGCCTGCAGCCAAGGGCCTCGACACTACGCCGCATCAGCCAGTTTTTTTCGCTGATCCACGCCCCTTCCAGGCGCTTCAGGCTGGGGTTGTTGTCCCGCGTTCCCTGGACGCCTTTCACGAACAGCAAGGCTTCCAGGCCCAGCTTCCGGTATTTTGGGACCGTGCCCAGGGCAATGTTTCTAAGGCGGGTGGCATGTCTTTTAAACCGCAGCATCCTGGGGATATGCCACCACCTGATTTTGCCGCCTGTCTGTTTGGAGAGCTCATAAAGGTCGGGAACCGAGACGATGAACGATGCGGGTTCCCCGTTCACAAAAGCCAGCAATATGGCTTCCTGTATCATAACCCGCTTAAGATCATCCACCATCTTGCGTACCGATTCGGTCGTCAGGGGAGTGAAATCGGATTCCCTTTCCGCAATATCCTGTTCGGCCCAGGCGCGGTTGTATATCTCCTTGATGAGTTCCGCATCCTCGTACAGCTTTTTCATGTTGATGGGACGGTATGTAATGGCCTTGTTCCGGAGGATACGGTCGGTAATGCGTATCAGGCGTTCGGGAAGCTCGTTTTGAAATTCCATTGTAAAGCTATACTGATCGTCCAGTTTTTCAGCGCCGGTTAGTTCAAGCAGGTTTTGATAATACGGGGCATGGTACTGCATTCCGTACACGGGGGGATCGTCAAAGTTATTAACAAGTAACCCCCAGTGATTGTCGTTTTCGCCAAAGTTGATGGGCCCGCGCATGGCGGCATATCCTTTTTGGCCATGCCAGTCTTTGGCAAAGCGGATGATTTCGCCGGCCAGTTTTTTATCGTCTTCCATTTCAATGAAACCCATCCCTCCCATCGCCGGACTCAGCCTGCAGTCTTTGGCGGGGTTGTTCATGACGGCAAACCGCCCGGCCGCACGATCCCCTGAGTAGACGATAAACCGTTCGCATTCCCCGTCCCTGAAGAAATTATTGGTCTGTGCATTAAAGATATTTTCGATTTCAAAACGCAGCGGGGGTGCCCATTTAGGAAAATCTTCATATATCCTGAACGGAAGTTGATGAAAAGTTTCTATTTTATCGGCTGAGTCTACCGGGGTAATCGTATAATCCATTTCAATGATTTATTATTATTCTGTCCGTCTCCGGTCTCACAATAACACGAGTTTTTGATAAATATATCATAAGATAAGCGACAATGGACAATTTATTAAAAAAGAAGCTGATTGCCTGCTTGCTCGCTTTATCCTGTGTGATTTGTGTCGTTTCCCTGGCCTCGCAGGAGACGGCCATCCAGTCGGTGAACCCGGAAAAGGCGGATTCCCTGTTATTCGGTGAATTGTCAGCTTTTAACATACCGTCAGACATGATCGGTAGTGAACGCGTAGAGGTCGATTCGACCTTTCACCGTATAAACTACAGGGTCCGGCTACCGGCGGGCGTTTCCAAAACCTGGTTTCACTCCGAACTGTCCCGTAAGCTTTACCCGCATAACCTGACGACCTGGGCCAATGTCGATTTTCCCGATCAGCATATGGATATTCATATATTGAGTAACCATACGATCCTGAGAAGCATTAGCGTAGTCACCGACACGTCGTATCAGCGCCTCATCTATCCTGCGGTGGTCATGTTCTATTTTGACCAGCTGCCGCCACCCGCCCTGCTGAACCGGATCGGATCTTTCGGAGAACCCATAGCCCTGGTCCTAAGGGTCCAAAACTCCGTTCAGGCCGGCACCTGGTCGGAAAAGCTCGACCCGCTGGACCACCTCTACTATTTCTGGATGACCGATGACAACCAGTTTGCCGGATCCGATTTTAACGAAAGCCAATTTCTGAGCCACTCCCGGAGCCTGGCCGATATCAGCTCCGGGCCGGCCCTGTTATTTTTTCAGCCGGTGTCCGATCTGCCGGATCAATCCTTTTTTGAGAAGCTGGCCGACCGGGATATTAGCCTGATCCAAACCCGGGATGCCTCCATTATCCCCCGCGGAAGTGGTAAGTTTGAGTTTAACCAGGAATTCCGGAATTTCTCAAACCGGGCCCGGCAGGGCCAGCACCCCATTATCCTCATTCATGCCTCGGATGAAAGCCTGGAATGGTTTTCAAACGGACTTAACGAATTAAAAAAAGGCGGGATCAGGCTCCTCACGCCCGCCACCCTACACGGCCGTTAACCCTGCCGGATCAATGGCCGCCTTCAGACAGGCGCCGGATGATGCTTAGCCAGAGGTTTTCCCATTCGGGGATGTGGTTCCTGGAAAGGTTGAGTTTGACCTGTTCCAGATGGGAAAGGGAGATGCAGGCGATGTGCTCTCCCCAGTGGGCGCTCTTCTCGCTGACGAAACCATCATTGATGCCTTCCCGGGCATAGATATAACGATTATACGGAGTCAGAAGCATGCCAATATTGGTATCCGTATTTTTTCCCGTGGCGGCGCTTACCGAATAATAGGATATTCCCGGTGCGTCAGGGGTCACCCTGTTAAAGCCTGCCATGTAACCGGGTGTCAACTGATGCAAAGCCCCCAGGATATCACTTTGAATCCGCGGATAGATGGCATTGCCCAGCTTGTCACTGATATTGATAAACGTCTTTAGGGCCGTTTTGGGAGTCTCGATGGCCATATCGGCCAGGCTGGTGCCGTGATGGGGTGAGGACACGGTTGTGAGGGAGGAAACCGTACCTTCAAGATCCATCGTATGAATGGCATGCCGCAGGCTTATTCCGCCCATGCTGTGGGCAATGACGTTAATCTTTGAGGAGCCCGTCATCTTCAGCACTTTTCCGATAACCCGGGTCCATGCCGCCGACCCCACTTCCAGTTTCACATAGGGGGCTATATTGGGCGCAAAGGCTATGACCCCGTGTTCCCTCAGTAGCATGCAGGTATGGTGGAGGGGTGATGGAAGTATCATCGTGACCAGCACCCCGAATCCATGACAAAGCAACACCGGATATTTTAACGGAACAAATTCCGGCTGGGGAAATTCCTCAAGCTTAAAGTCGAATTTATATTTCTTTCGCGGTTCCAGGGTCTGCTGTGTTTAAATACGTCTTTACTAAAGAGCCGTATCTTCGTTCCTTTTCAGGAAGGGATAAGCCGTTAAATCATATTGGATTGGGGTAACGGACCCGATTCCTGACTCCAGCACATTCAAATCGAGATCTTCACGGTCATCCAGTATTTCCAGCGTGCCGGTTACCCAGAAGTAAGGCCTGTTGTTGGGATCCACCCGGCTATCGAACTCCTCCACGTACCGGCTGTTTGCCTGCCGGGTCCACTGCAGCCCCTTGAGCGGGCCGGCCGGGGCGTTTACGTTGAGCGTTATTCCGGGAGGCAACCCTTTTTCCAGGACAAAGCGAATAACGCGCCGGGCCGCCTCTTTGCACCCGTTCAGGTCAGCGCTTTCCTCATAGGCCGTGCAGCTTACCGCAATAGAGGGATAACCCAGGATAGTGCCTTCCGTGGCCGCGCTCACCGTCCCGGAATAAAGGATATTGATCCCGGCGTTGGAGCCATGATTAATGCCGCTTAGTATCAGATCGGGTTTGCGGTCAAGCAGGTTTTTGTGAGCCAGTTTTACGCAATCGGCCGGCGTTCCGTTCACGGCCTGGCCGTTGAGTTTTTCATTGATCTTGAAACTCCGGCTGCGCAACGGATCGGCTACCGTTATCGCATGTCCCACGGCGCTTTGCTGACGATCAGGGGCCACGACGGTTGCCTGGCCAAATTCGGAAGCCACTTCAGCCAGGGCTTTAATGCCGGGTGCGAAGATACCGTCGTCGTTGCAAACCAGGATCAGCAGTTTGTCACTTTTTGATTTTTCAGGAGTCATATTGCTCATTTTCCCCGGGAAACCTGCTTTCTTTAACATCTTTGCCATAATGCTGCACAGCTTCTGTAATGGTCGGGTGCAAATCGGCATAACGGCGGATGAAACGTGGATTAAAATCTTTATTCAAACCAAGCATATCATGCAGGACCAGAACCTGCCCGTCACAATGAATCCCCGCTCCGATACCAATGGTCGGTATGGATATGGATTCCGTAACCCTTTTCGCCAGTTTTACCGGGATCTTTTCCAGTACCACGGCAAAACAGCCTGCTTGCTCCAGTTTTTTGGCATCGTCCATAAGCTCACCGGCCTCAGCTTCCTCGGTGGCCCTCACCTTATAGGTGCCGAACTTATAAATGCTTTGGGGCGTCAGCCCCAGATGCCCCATTACGGGGATACCGGCATTAACGATTTTCTTCACCGTTTCCGTCACAAAAGCGCCGCCTTCAATTTTCACAGCATGGGCCCCCGCCTCTTTCATCATGCGGCCGGCGCTGTTGAGGGCTTCTTTTGCCGTTACCTGATAGCTCATGAACGGCAGGTCGGCCACCACCAGTGACCGGTCAACGCCCCTCACCACACAGGAAGTATGATAGATCATCTGATCCATGGTCATCGGAAGCGTGGTTTCAAATCCGGCCATCACGTTTCCGGCCGAATCACCGACCAGAATAATATCAATGCCCCCGGACTGATCAATAATCTTTGCCAGGGTGAAATCATATGCGGTAAGCATGCTGATCTTCTCCCCGGCATGTTTCATCTCCACAACGGTTCGCGTGGTTATTTTGGCCGGGCGGCCGGTGGTTTGCGTACTCATAGGGAATCCTTTGAAACAATAGCAGCGGATGCTTCCAGCTGGCATACCAGTTCATCGCCGACAAAAGCTTTGCCCAGCATGGTTATGAAGCTGCGGCGCTGTTTTATTAGTTCCACCTCCATACGCAGCTGGTCGCCGGGAACTACCGGTTTACGAAACTTGGCCGTATTGATACTGGAAAATACGATAATAACCTCATCGGGATTGTCAACTTTTTTAGTCAGCGTAAGAATACACCCTGACTGGGCCAGCGCCTCTACCTGCAGCACCCCGGGCATCACGGGAGCACCGGGAAAATGTCCGTTAAAGAACTCTTCATTTCCCGTCACGTTCTTAATGGTAACGATGCGGGTCGCTTCCAGTTCCAGCACACGATCAACCAGCAAAAATGGATAACGGTGGGGCAATAACTTCTTGATCTCTTCTATTTTCATTTCCATTAATCGGGCCGTTTAATTAAAATTTTCTCAAAATACATATCCCTTTTGAACTTAACCACTTTTATGCAACATCCCCGGCGTACACATAAGCGATCCCGCCCATTAATTTTCTGGCCTCCTGACCCCGGAATTTCCCTGCATCCTTCATCAAACGGATAAATTCCGGACCTGCAGGAAAATTAGCGCTTGTTTCGGGCAGATAGGCATAGGCTTCCCGGTTCCCGGTGATCAAACCGCCTACAAAAGGGATCATATATTTGCTGTAGAGCTTATAGGGATATTTGAGGAATCCGTCCGGCTGACCAAATTCCAGAACGATTACTTTACCGCCGGACTTCACCACCCGGGCCAGTTCCTTCAGGCACTGTTGGGGATCATCCACGTTTCGGATCCCGAACGCGATACTGGCGATATCAAAGGCATTGTCCGGATAAGGCAGATCCATGGCATCGGCCGTTTCGAAGCGAACGTCCAGTTTTTGGACAGCGGCCTTTTCAGGGGCCGTTTCCATCATCTCCGCACAGAAATCGGTGCCCAGGACCCGGCCTGAGGATCCAACGGCTTTCCTGAATTCAAGTGCCAGGTCACCGGTTCCCGTGGCACAGTCCAGTACAGACATCCCCTCTTTGGCTCCGCTGATGCTAACCGCTGTTTTTCGCCACTGATGATGGGTGCCCATCGAAAGCACACTGTTGGTTAAATCGTATTTGCCTGCAATGGAGGCAAACATGGTTCTCACTTTTTCACTCATAGGTGTCTGATAGCCGCGCTATTTCTTTTGGTTGATCCGTATCATTTTGAGAAAATCCGATTCCATTTTCCTGACTTCGGCCACATCCACATCCTCATACATGGCATACCGCAGCACCACCATTTTAAGAACCCGGTCGTTGAGGGATAATTTTTTGGGATGCCGCCGGTAAAAGGCTTCGACAAGTTTCCGGTACCCCCCGAATTTAAGCAAGAAGAAAAACAAAAGTCCGGTAATCAGCGAATAATATTGTTCATTCATCCCCAACCAGCTCAAAACCAAAATGGAGAGCATGACCAGGAAGATTTCATTATCAACAAGCCTCATCAGTTTGGTCGTGGCTATATTGACGAATGCGCTTTTATTCAGATGCCAGAAGGGTAAAAACAATAAGGTGACAGCGGTGGCCAGGTACATGTTCCCGGCCGGCAGGATCAGCATAAACAGGGTAATGGAAAGGCTGTCGGCACTGCGAATCCAAACTTCAGCGTCGGTAATGATTTTTTCCATGCTGTGTTTTTCAAAAAGTTTTGGAGCATAGCTCCGGAGTTTGCCGGCTGTTGTATGAAACCAGTTTCCGGCCGCGGTAAAAATACCTCTTGGAGTCTCAATGAATGTGGTTTGAATTCGTTTCACAATACGGTAATATACCGCTCAAGCGGGGGGGTAAGCAAGTTCAGTTTTTTCCGTCACCGGATCTGAATTCCAGGAGTACTTTGGTCCCGTTCTTTCTTCTGATCGTAACATCGGCATTCAGTTGCCTGGAAAGCCCCTGAACCAGGTTCAATCCCAGCGTTTTGCTCTTGTTCGGGTTCACTGTTTCAGGCATTCCCACGCCATCGTCTTCGATAACCAGCTGATATTTGTCGCCGGCATGCGTGAACAGCACCGTAATACATCCTTCCTTTCGCCCCTTAAAGGCATGTTCGTAGGCATTGATGAGCAGCTCATGGATGATGAGTCCGCAGGGAACGGCCGACGCAATATTCAGGCTGACATCGCGGGCGCGGATATTCGTTTTGATGTGGACGTCAGGCTGAATAAGATCGAAAATCATACGATCCAGTTCCTTGATGTAACCGTCCATCTTAATCGAGGCAAGATTCTCATTTTGGTAGAGTTTCTCGTGGATCATGGCGATCGAACGAATACGGTTCTCGCTTTCCCGGAAAAGGCGGGTCAGTTTATCATCCTTAATGGTATCGCCCTGAAGGGAAAGCAATCCGGTAATGACGGCCATATTGTTTTTTACCCGGTGATGAATTTCCTGAAGCATGTATTCCTTTTCCCTGACAGACTCCTGAAGTTTCTCTTCAAATTGTCTTATCTTCGTAATGTCCCTGAAAGTTGACAACTTAAAGTGCCTGTTTTCCAGATCTGTTACCAAAATACCGGTAATCATTACATCCAGGGTTTTTTTATCCTTGCGGTAAAGCCCGGATTCTTCTTCCACCTCGAGGCCGTCTTTGAATTTGCGGTAGTTACCCATGGCTCTTTTGCGGTCTTCCGGGACCACGGTGATGGTAAACGGCTTGCCCAGCAGCTCTTCGCGGCTGTAACCGCTCATATGGCAATAGGCGTCATTTACCCGGAAAATGAAGCCTTCTTCGTCGGTCAGGATCACTCCTACGCCGGGCGATTCAAAAAACAGCTCCTTAAGCTGCTCGCTTCTGGCCAGGTCATGCTGGGCCGTTTTTTCTGCCGTAATATCCAGGTTGCTGCATGAAACAACCTCGATTTCCCCTTTTTTGTTGACTACCGGGGTATAATTATACCGGAACCAGTTTAATCTCATTTTCCCTTTAATGGTCATGATGCCGCTGACGGTCTCTCCGCTAAAGACCTTATTGAGATCATTGCGGAAGGTCTCTGTATTTTCAGCCGTTATAAAATCAATGAAAGACGTTCCCGGCGTCATTTCTTTGTTCAGCATATCCTTATAACTTCTAAAGGCGGTATCGTTGTACGTGATAATCTTGTATTGCCGGTCAATGAGCACAAATGACTGAAGCGTATTGTTTAACAGCGCCCGGGTATTGGATTCGGATTTCCTGAGTTCATTTTCTTTTTTTTCCAGTGCCTGATTGACCGAGCGCATCTCTTCATAATTGCGTTGAATTTCATCATAGCTCGATTGCAGCTCCTCATTGGTGCTTTCCAGTTCCTCATTGGACGTATGCAGCTCTTCGCTGGTGGATTGCATCTCCTCATTCAGCGATTGAAGCTCCTCGTTGGCCGTTTCAAGGTCTTCGATGTAACGCTGCATGTTTTCTTTTGTGGACTGAAGTTCCTGCTCCAGTTCAAGAACCTGTTGGCTTTCCTGATCCGAAACGGCTGTCTTCGTTTTCTCTTTTTTATCAGGTTTCTGCTTTTCAAAAGATACGAGATACAATTCGTTGTCAAGCCGTCCCTCATTGGCTAACGGCTGCACGGTGATGAGCACATTCCAGGCTTGGCCATCCAGGTTTATTCGCTTAAATTTGCTGCTGACTTTGCTTTTGCCTTCGGAGGCTTTGGAAACGGCCGTGCGTAGGTCAATCTGAAGGCTGTCATGCGCCATCCGGAAAAGATTGGTATCCATATCGCCTTCCTGCAGGCCTAAAAAATGATGCACGTCTCCCTTTATTTTCAGAATGTTGTGGTTATCGTTTATCACCACATAGGGATGGGGGTAGACGGTATACAGGGTTTCTTTAACCAGCCCGGTAATGGAGGTGTCTTTAGAGGGTGGCTGAGAATCTCCGAACCGCTGAGCCTTGAAGTTGCCAAACCGCAATGCACTTTTATTATTCCCCCCCCTTTTTCGCTTATACAGCTTGTGACTGGGGGAAACGACGGAGAACAGGTCTGTAAACATGCCAACGGTCTCCGCTTTACCCAAAAAAAGATAAGCGTCCCTGTTCAGGGCATAATGAAAAAAGGGTAAAAGCTGTTTTTGCAGGCCGGTGCTAAAGTATATAAACAGATTCCGGCAGCTGATCAGATCGAGCCTTAAAAAGGGAGGATGAACCGTAAGATCATGTTTAGAGAACAAAACCAGGGCACGGACCGGTTTGGAAACCGCATAGCCTTTACCGGTTATGCTGAAATACTTATTTACCGTAGCCGGATCCAGTTCGCGGAGGGCTTCTTTTGAATATACGCCCTTCCGCCCCGTATTCAACGCCTTATCATCGATATCGGTAGCAAATATCTGAATGTTGTAATCCCTAAAGTCCTGTTTCAGGATACGGTGAAGGATGATCGCAATGGAATAGGGCTCTTCTCCGGTGGCACAACCCGGCACCCAAATACGAATGGAGTCGCCTTTGGATTTCTTTTCTATCAACTTTTCAAGATATTTAGCGAGTTCATCAAAACTTTCTTTATCCCTGAAAAAGGCGGTGACACCAATAAGCAGGGTGTCAAACAGAACATCGATTTCGGATGGTTTCTCACGAATATGCTTCAGGTAATCGTTAAAACTGTATATTTTCAACTTGTTCAAGCGTTTATACAGCCTCCGGTAGATGGTCGACGGCTTATAGTTCTCAAAATTGGTCTGTGTGCGCCGGGATAGTAATTTGAAAATTTCATCCAGTGCATCGGTCTTGTTAACGTCCCTAAACAGGTCCTCATCCAGGTCAAGCAATTCCCCTGTCATTTCCTGGATATGGCTGCCCATGTCCTCCGGGTTAAGCACATAATCCACAAAGCCTGAATCAATGGCCGCCAGGGGCATTCCGCTGTATTCCGCCGTGGCCGGTTCCTGCGCTATCGTATACCCTCCGGCCTGTTTGATGGCCCGGATGCCTTCCGTACCGTCATTGCCCGAACCGGATAAGACGATACCGATGAGGTTTTTATCTTTATCCGAAGCCAGTGAACGGAAAAGATTATTAATCGAGGGTTTGGGTCCGCTTGAACCCGCCGCCTGCTCCTGTACCAGGCTGAACTGATTTTTTTCAAAGGTAAGCTCCCGGTCTCTCGGAGTTACGTAAATGGTAGCCGGCTTTATCTGCGTGCCGTCAGAGACGGCTTCTATGTTAATGGAAGTTTTCTTTGACAACAGATCGATTAAATGGCTTTTATAGGTCGGGCTGAGGTGTTGGGCGATGACAAAGGCGACATTATCCAGATTCTCGGGCAAATGGGATACCAGCCCGGACAAGGCATTCAGTCCGCCCGCAGATGAGCCAATGGCTACGATAACCAGATTTTTCTTTGATTTACCCGGATGCATGAAAACTTTAAGTTTTTTTCAGATAGTTATGAGATGAGCTGATTATTGGCTTTTTGGATTAAAAGCCGGATAAAGGGTTACCTGATAATTTAACGAATGAAAAATGATTTTCAAATAATACCCTTATTCCGTACTGAACGTAATGATGAAGGAAGTACCAGTCCACGAACCAATGACACGCCCAGGCTGGATGCTTTCCAGGACCGGGTATTTTCCAGGTTGATGGAAACCAATGTCAATAAGTTTTGCATCACCCTCTTTTTTCAGTTTCAGTTCCATTTCCGATTCTCCGGATTCAAAAGCCAGGTCGATCTTCTTTTTACCGCTTACTGGTCCGTCTCATCCACAAAATCAAAGATCTTCAGGTTTTCAATTTCCTCTGATAGATACCCGGTATAGTATTCTAAGCGCGTGTTCCACCAGTGTATGCTCCCGTTCTGATCAAAAAGGACATATAATCCGGGTTGGCTTTTTATAATGGATTCGAGCAGGCTGGATTTACTGAGTGAAGGTTTTTCACGTGCAGCCATGCTCTTGATGATCTCTTTTTTAATTGGGGGCGTTAAACTACCCGGACCCGGTTAACGGTTCATAAAGCTTACTATTCTGGCATGTTTATTAGAATTATCTCATTTATTAAATAATATCAATTATTGATAATAAACCACATTCTTCTTAAAATCCTGCGGAACAAAAAACTATGAATGAAAAGAGAAACCGAATGGAGCAGTTAGAAAGCAGCATTGCAAACCGTGTCGAACAATGGCTGACCAGTGATTATGACGATCAGACCCGGGCGAGTTTAAGGCAACTGATCAAAGACCGGAAACTGGATGAGCTTACGGACGCTTTCTATAAGGATCTCGAATTCGGGACCGGCGGACTCCGCGGGATTATGGGGGTGGGGACGAACAGGGTCAATAAATATACCATGGGATCGGCTACCCAGGGCCTGTGCAATTACCTGAAAAAAGTATATGACGGGGAGCGGATCAAAGTCGTCATAGCCCACGACAACCGTAATAATGCCGCATTTTTTGCCCGGACCATTGCGGATATTTTTTCAGCTAATGAAATCTATGTATACTATTTTGAAGGGCTGCGCCCAACGCCTGAACTTTCCTTTGCCATCCGGGAACTGGGATGCCAAAGCGGGGTCATGCTGACGGCTTCGCATAATCCTAAAGAATACAGCGGCTACAAGGCCTACTGGAATGACGGCGGACAAGTTATTGCCCCGCATGATAATAATATCATCAGGGAAGTGTCTGCCGTCACTTCGGTCAGGCAGATTAATTTCCATGCCCAAAAACAGTACATAGAAACCATCGGCGGAGAAATCGATCGCTTATATATCGATCGCGTGATACGGCAGGCCGTCAATCCGGGAGTAATCAAAGAACAGCACGATCTGGGCATCGTATTTTCTCCTATCCACGGTACCGGCGTACATATCGTTCCGGAAGCCCTGCGTGGGGTTGGATTCACCAATCTCCATCTGGTAGAGGAGCAATGCGTGGTTGACGGCAATTTTCCCACGGTTATTTATCCCAATCCCGAAGAAAAGGAAGCCATGTCTATGGCTCTTGAAAAAGCCCGGCAGACCCACGCCGATCTGGTGCTGGCCACCGATCCCGATGCCGACCGGGTGGGGATCGCCGTGAAGAACGACCAAAATGAATTTGTCCTGCTCAATGGCAATCAGACAGGCACCCTGCTGTTTCATTATCTGCTGAACGAATGGCAGCGGCAGGGGAAACTCACAGGCCATGAATACATCGTTAAGACCATCGTAACGACATATCTGATCGACAAGATAGCCCGTGCAAAAAAAGTCAGGTGCTATAATGTGCTCACAGGCTTTAAGTTCATTGGCGCCCTGATGACGGCACTGGAAGGGAAAGAGCATTTTATTGCCGGTGCTGAGGAAAGCTACGGATACCTGATCGGAGACCATGTAAGGGATAAAGATGCCGTGGTAGCCTGCACCGTAATCGCGGAGATGACCGCCTATTACAAGAGCATGGGTAAAACCCTGTTTGAGGCCCTCCGGGAGATCTATGCCGAATACGGGTTTTACAAAGAGGGCCTTGTCTCCCTTACCAGATCCGGAAAAAAAGGGGCCGGGGAAATTCAGCAAACCATCTCCGGGCTCCGGGAAAACCCGCCCAAGGAGCTGGGCGGGGAAAAAGTGATCCTCTTTCGCGACTACCTGCATTCCCGGGAACTGGATCTGATAAGCGGCAAGGAAACGGTCATCGACTTCCCCTCTTCTAACGTTCTGCAGTTTATCACGGAGAGGGAAACCATCGTATCCGCGAGGCCATCAGGAACGGAGCCTAAGATCAAGTTCTACATAAGCGTAAACGATGCCCTGGAAGACGTGGCCCACTACTCCACCAAAGAGGATGAACTGGACCGGCGCATTGACGCCATTTCCAACGCGCTGAAACTTTAATGAGAAAAGGAAACTTACCCGACTGTGACCCCGGCCATTTCACGGCAAATCTTTGCGCACCGAAAGCAGGCTTCCGCACATTCCCTGCAATGACCCATGCTGCTGTGTTTTTCGCATTCCTTTCCGCAGGCTTCGCAGACATCGGCGCAAAATGCACAGTACTTTTCCGCAAATTCTGATCCGCCGGACATCAGCTTTGAAGCCAGATAACAGACGTCGGCGCAGTTCTGATCCAGTGCAATACACCGGGCCAGATCGCTGACATGATCTTCCTGCAGGCATGCGGCGGCGCAGTGACCGCAGGTTACGGCACACTGATTACAAACCTCAATGCATTTTTGATATTTTTCATGTGGCATGGTTTTTCTCCTTTTTTAGTTTATTCATGATATACTGTATCAACACGCCTTGTTCAGGTTGTATTACATGCTATACGATTAAAATGGCCTAACAGGCCGAACGCTGCCCACCCCGGGAAACTTTAGGTATCATGAGTCAAAAACTTTCCAGCATAATACAGCTGTTGGACCGCATAGAAAATGCGGATCCTGATAAAAATAATGTCTCGATGCGAGCCATCCTGGAATCCGTAGGTAGTCGCTCTATGGGTCCGCTATTGCTGCTGGCAGGTTTAATTACGCTTGCCCCCCTGGTCGGGGATATTCCCGGTGTTCCTACCGTAATGGGGGTGTTTGTCTTGTTGACGGCCGGACAAATGATCTTCAATCGTGACAAACCCTGGCTCCCTGAATGGATGCTTGACCGCTCCGTGTCGCGAGACAAGCTTCACAGGGCTTTTAGCTGGCTCCGCCGGCCGGGACGGTTCCTTGACCGGCTGACCCGGCCGCGCCTCACCATTTTTGTTGAGGGTTTCGGCATCTATATGATAGCCATAGCCTGTACCCTGATCGCCCTGGTAATGCCCGTGCTGGAATTGATCCCCTTTAGCGCAAACGGGGCCGGGGCCGCCCTGACGGCCTTCGGCCTGTCCGTGATCACCAGCGACGGCTTGCTGGCCTTGCTGGCCCTGCTGTTTACCTTCGTGACCATGGGGATCGTCATATTTAATCTATTTTAGGTGCAGGCATGGATCTTCCGTTAGCCATCATCGTTTTTATCGTTTCCACCATCATCATTACCCTGGCCGGTACCCGGCTTGCCAGGGCGGCCGATCAGCTTGCCGACCTTACCCGGATGGGAGAAGCCCTGGCCGGAGCCTTGTTTTTAGGCTTTACCACTTCCCTGCCCGGGATCATCACCTCTGTCGTGGCCGCTTACAACGATCACCCGCAACTGGCCATCAGCAATGCAATCGGTGGCATCGCCGCCCAGACGGTGTTTCTTTCCATTGCCGATATCACCTATCCCAAAACCAATCTTGAACATGCGGCCGCTTCCCTGACCAACATCATGCAGGGGGTCTTGCTCATGGGTTTATTATCCGTAGTACTGATTGGCATCTCGGGTCCCGATATCACCCTGTTTAACGTGCATCCCTTTTCAATCCTTATCGTTGTATTATACCTTGCCGGATCCCGCCTGATCTCAAGGGCCAAAGACAAGCCCATGTGGAGACCCCGGATAACCCTGGATACCGTGGAGGATGTACCCGATGAAGCCTACCTGAAAGCGTTGAACCTGAATACGATTATCGTCCGGTTCCTCATCCTTGCCATCTGCGTTGCGGCGGCGGGATATGCCGTTGCCCATGCAGGCATAGTTATTGCACAGCAAACGGGGTTATCCGAAGGTCTTGTGGGGACGCTGTTAACCGCTGTTTCAACCTCCCTTCCCGAACTGGTCGTTTCCATTGCTGCCGTCAGGCAGGGAGCCTTAACCCTGGCCGTCGGCAATATAATCGGGGGCAATAGTTTTGATGTGCTCTTTGTGGCCTTTGCCGACATAGCTTACACGGGCGGCAGCATCCTGCACGACATAACCCGTTATCAGATCTTCATTGTGGCGTTGACCATGTTCATGACCAGCGTACTCATACTAGGGCTTCTTCACCGCCAGAAACAGGGAATCGGCAAAATAGGATGGGAAAGTTTTATGATCATCGTCCTTTATCTTGCGGGCAATGCTTTTCTGTTCTGGGGATGACAACAAATTTACTTATTCTGCAGCTGCTCAAGCATGCGGTCAAGTTCTTCCCGTGCATGTAGATGACCATCCCGAACAACGGCGTGGATCCGTTGCGTGTTGGTAATGTCATCCAGGGGATTGGCATCCAGGATCACCAGATCAGCCAGCATGCCGGCCGCTATGGATCCCTGGCTGTCTTCGAGCCCGAAATACTGAGCCGGGTGCAGGGTAGCCGCCTCGATGGCCTGCAGGGGGGTTAACCCCGCACGCACCAGCAGTTCCAGTTCCTTGTGCAGGCTGAAGCCCGGTGTTTGCAGGAAAAGGGGCATATCGGTGCCGGCCATAATTCCGACTCCGGCCTCAGCCAGTCCGGGTACCACATCATAAGCCCACCGGGCATGAGCCAGGGCCTCTTCGGAAGGGGTCTGGTCTCTTTGGCTGAGAGCGGCCTCTTCCCAATCCGCGCGGACGGATTCCGGCAGATAGCGGAATGTTTTTCTCCATTCGCTGGTGGTGAACAGGTTATGATCGGCCCGGGTCAAAAGGGTCAGGGTTGGCACCTGCCAGGTATTATTGGCGGCCAGGGCACCGAATACGGTTTCACGGCGCTGCGCGTCCTGGGTTTGAAAAGCATGCAGGCGTTGCGCACGGTAAATCTCGCCCCGCAGCTCCCGGCCTGATTTTCCGGCTCCGTCTGCGATCATTTGCTGCCGTGCCGTCCGGAGGGAATCCCAATCCGATGACAATGAAAATTCAAGATTGCCCATATGCTCCATGCTTGAGAGTCCGGCATTGGAAGCCTCCACAACGTCCATGGCCATGGGCACATGGGCGCTCACATTATAACCTTTGCTGCCGGCCTGTGACAGCACCTCATAAAAAACATCCGGTGAAAGCAGGTCATATAACTTTATTTCGTCAATGCCGAAATCAAACAGGCGCCCGAGCGCAGGTTCAACCTGATCGGTGGAAACCACACTGACCGATGAATCCCAGCTGATCTGCGATCCCTCAATATGGGGTCCCGATATAAAGACACGGGGGGCCCTGCCCTGCATGGCCGTTTCTCCGGCTTGCTCCAGAAAGGGGCGTATTTTATCCAGGCTGGCACTGGTATCGCGAAAATAGGTAATCCCGTTGACGATGAGGAGGGGAAACATCGCCGCCCTCATTTCCCTGGTGTTGGTAAGGTGACCGTGGGCTTCCCATAATCCGGGGATCATGTATTTACCGTTGCCCTCAACGATACGTGCACCCTCCGGGGCGTTAATATCCCCGGTCATCCCCACCTCAACGATCCTGTTGCCGCTTACCAGGACACTTTGACCCGTTCTGAGCCCGCCTGCCGCATCAATTACATGGATATCCCTAAACAGGATACCCGTTCGTTCATCACTTGTCGTGGTGGAGGAACATCCTGCCAGGACAATCAGTACGATAAATGCGCCAGTCAGGCCGCTAATGACCGTTTTCATTTTTATCATTACATCCACCCTTTCCTTTTAAAAAAAACCACCATCAGTACCGACAAAGCAAGCATAAAAATAAGTGCGGACGGATAGCCAAAATACCATTGAAGCTCCGGCATATTCCAGGGACTCGTTTCCGGATCAAAATTCATCCCGTATATGCCTGCGATAAAAGTCAAAGGTATGAAAATAGTAGCTATGATGGTGAGCACTTTCATGACCTCGTTCATGCGGTTGCTCAACCCGGACATGTACAGGTCTATGAGGCCGATGATCATCTCCCTGTTGATCTCAATATTGTCGATTACCTGCACCACATGGTCGTAAACATCCCTTAGAAAGATCTTTACCTCACCCGTTACAAGAGGCGATTCTTCCCTGATCAGGGAATTAATGCCATCACGCAGAGACCATACCGATTTTCTGAAATAGTTGAGGTCCTGCCGGAGGGCATGGACTTTTTGCAGATATTCCTCTTTCGGTTCGGATAAGATCAAATCTTCCAGTTCATCTATGGTTTCCCCGATCAGGTCCAGTGCCTGAAAATAATGATCCACTACCGTATCGATCAGGGTATAGGCCAGATAATCGGTCCCGAGTTTCCGCAGATTGGTGGCCGTGTTGTTTAGCCGATTGAATATGGGTTCGAAAATAGGCTCATCACTTTCCTGGAAAGACAGGACATAGTTTTCTCCCAGGACCATGCTGACCTGTTCGGTTTGCAAGCCGGTCGTTCCATCGGGTTCGGTTTTATGGGCAATCATGCGCAACACCACGAAAACGGCATCCGGGTAGGGCTCAATTTTAGATCGCTGAGACGTGCTGACAATATCTTCCCGGATAAGGGGATGAAGGTCAAAATAATCCCAGACGGACTTCAGTTTGTCAATGTCGTGCAATCCCCGTACCTGTATCCATGTTTTGGACGGTTTATCCAGATAGGATTCTGATTTTTCGATTTTTTCCAGACGGATTACATCGTAGTGGTCGGTATCAAAATCATGGACAGTGAGCAATACCTCATCCAGTTTCCGGATACCCGTGTGAATAGGCGTGCCCGGAACCTGTCCGGGCGGTTTACGGTTGATCCGTTCCGGGCGGGCGGCATTAAACAAACTATAAACCGAACTGCTTATTTTTTTTATCTGGCTATTCATGGAACATATTAACTGTCATTGTATAAAAAATGAAAAGATAAACTTCCCGTAAGATACATAAAAGAACCTGAGCCACCCGTGCCGGTTTTATTTCAGATACTATTGACTCCTTATCATTGTTATAATACGTATATTCATAATTACCCTATTTTACCCGGACCAATAACCGGGCTAATACCGCTTAATCCCATTTATGTCATTCAAATCGCTTGACCTTGTAGAACCTATCCTCCGCTCACTTACAGAAGAAGGCTACACCCAACCTACCCCCATTCAATCAAAAGCCATACCCATCGTCCTGAAAGGGACCGATCTGCTGGGCTGTGCCCAGACCGGGACCGGTAAGACGGCCGCTTTTGCCATTCCCATCCTGCAACGGCTAAGCGCCGTCAAACCCCGGGGCTATGATAAGAAGATCCGGAGCCTGATCATTACGCCCACCCGCGAGCTGGCTATTCAAATCGATGAAAGCTTTCAGAACTATGGTCGGCATACAGACCTGAGCAGCGCCGTTATTTTCGGAGGGGTGAGTCAAAAAGGCCAGGTTAAGAAATTGAATCGTGGAGTGGATATTCTCATAGCCACTCCCGGACGATTGCTTGATTTGATGAACCAGGGGTATATTTCCCTGGATGACATTCAGATATTTGTTCTCGATGAGGCCGATCGCATGCTCGATATGGGTTTCATCAACGACATCAACAAACTTTTGGCTGTGCTTCCCCGCAAGCGCCAGACGCTGTTCTTTTCCGCGACCATGCCTCCGGAGATAGAGAAGCTGTCCAAAGCCATACTGCACAAACCGGCCAGAGTGCAGGTAACACCTGAATCATCGACCGTTGATGCCATCCGGCAGGGGCTTTATTTCGTGGATAAAGGCAATAAGAAGAATCTGCTGGTGGATGTTTTGCATGATGACCAAATTAAGTCGGCCCTGATATTTACCCGCACCAAACACGGCGCCGATAAAGTTGTCAAGCTGCTGAGAGGCCGGGATATCGAGGCCGAGGCCATCCACGGGAATAAATCACAGGGACAGCGGCAGCGGGCCCTGGGCAATTTTAAGGATCAGGTGACACGCGTACTGGTAGCCACCGACATCGCTGCCCGCGGCATCGATGTGGATGAGCTGCAGTATGTGATCAACTATGAGATCCCGAATATCCCGGAGACCTATGTGCACCGCATAGGCCGTACCGGAAGGGCAGGATCTGATGGAACGGCTTTATCATTTTGCGACGCTCAGGAAAAAGCCTATTTGCGTGATATTGAAAAACTGATTGGCAAGAGGATTCCGGTCATTGATGAGCATGATTTCCCTTTGGTCGACCACAATCCGCCTGAACCTGAAAAGCAACAGCAACGCCAGCCGCGAAAAGAGCGCGCCAACGGTAGCGGCAAGAACAGGACCGGCAACAAGAACAAGAAAAGGTCCAGAAAGCAGAAAGAAGCCAGACGCTAAGGGATCTTAACCCCGCTGCTCTTTAAAACTGATGGTGAACCGGCTCCGTTCTGATTACAGTGTAACCAGCCACGATCCGTGGATCGGGATCTATGCACTTCTTACCCGCATCGATCAGGCTACAGGCAGGTACACGGGCCGGATGAGACCCTCGGCATTGACGATGCCCTTCGCACCTATACGATCAACGGAGCTTACCTGACGTATGATGAGGACTGGAAGGGAAGCCTTGAGGCCGGTAAAGTGGCCGATATGGTCATTTTGGACCTGGAGAAGTCCGTTTTAGAAGCGGCATGGCCAATTCCTACCATGAAGACAAAGGTAAGGCGGCATCATTTAAATAGTTTTCAAACACTTCGACTTTCCCACCCAGTAATATGGGAATATCAACCCTGTTTTTCCCTTCTGTTTTAGTTGAAATTTCAACTATACGAATGCCGTCTGTGTCTCTTTCTAACGGAGTATTGGGTTTTGCATCGAATATCCTGACCGATGATTTTGCATTGGGCACGTATATATATGCTTCCTTATCCGCTGAAGTTAATTTTATTAGTTTCTCACTCACTACTTCCGCCCCGGCCTCCGTCAGCAAGCGCCAGTTAACCTCTTCGGCATCCTCACGAACATGAACTTCATCCCTTACCATCATGACATCGCTAGCAAGCATCCTAAAACCGCGAAAAACATCTCCAGCCTCCTGATACGAAGAGCCCATATTGTAGATGCCATAGGGCTTGCTATTTTTTAAATCAAATCTGGTTAATTGCCCGTTTCCATCTGAGCGGGCAATTTTACCATCTATATTGAGCGTATTGTGGCCCAGGTTTGTATTCCGAATGTAATCCCATCGTCTTCCATCCGGCTCGTATTCCCAAAACCCGGGCAGGCTATAGGAGTCGGATCCCATATCAAGAGCCCACCTCACACCGTGAAAATCCCAGACAAAGGATCCAACATCCAGTTGATTATGAGCCATATCCGGCCTGCCGCCTTTTGCGGAAAGATACATCCTATCCGGACCGTTTGAATCTCCATTGAATACAAGGATATCCGGTGTGCCCTGAAATACCTGAAGCCGGGGGTTTTCTGTTATTTCAGGCTGCTGATTTGACTCTGTACCATCAAACCATGGGATCGACAAAAAGAATATGCGGGGGAAATTGAAGGTCCCGTTCGCTATATCTCCGTTAAGGGCCTCCTGTAAGTAATTTCGATAAAATTCAGCTACTTCAGGTTGATCAAATTTTTTACTGTAGTAAAAATAAATAGGAGTGTAATTAGCTTTCCGGTATATCCCTCCTGCATTGGCAAAATTATATTCAAGATGAGCAGGGCTTAAAGAGTGGATATAATATTGAGCTGTGTTTTCCACACCCGTCATAGACGACAGGCCATAATCATTTCCCAGATTGCGTTCCAGATTATCAAGTAAAAGGGTGAGATACATATTCGTATACCCCCAATAAGCCGGTCCTTCATAATAAACTCCTTCGGGTTCAAAATGAGATATGTTATTGGGAGTATATTCCACGGCGTATTGGATAATTTTAGCCGCTTCTTCCGGATATTTATGAGCAATGGCCAAAGCACCCGTAACCAATCCCGAATTGGTAACAACATTCCAGTTGGTATTCCTTTTTGCCCAGGAATTTTCATTGCCATCCCTGTATACCGGCCACGCCGGTTCAAATGCTTTTGTCAGGATTGCCTGTTCAACCATTTCTTTCGTATCGTCGCTGAGATAATCGTAAGTCCAGTCATAAGCAATAGCAACGGCTGTCGTCATTTCAGCAACATCGAGAAAATGATCCGGATTCCAGGAATCAAAGCTACAGACATGACGAAGTTCATTTTCGATTCTTTCTGCGTATTTGTCTTCCTTAAACAAACGATAGGCCGTTGCCAGGGTGGTCATCCGGGATAATTGTTCGCGGCTGATACCCAAACTCACCGGTTCATCCTGTAACGGTGATTCCAGCATACCATCGGCTTGCTGCCTTAAAACTTTTACAAGATCGGAAAGCAAAGGATTACTTCCGGCCAGTTCAAGGATCTGCTTTTCCTTGTCTGCGGGAAAAAAGAGCCGGGGATTATCACTCAGTGTTACCCATTTACCAGGTTCATATTCGAAACTTTCCGCGCCAGGATTGCAAGAGACCAGAAACGTGGTTGCCAGGATAGCTAAAATCATGCCCGCCGTGGCCAATGACAGGACTTGTTTTCTGAAATAGTTGACCCTTATCCAAAACATAATTAGTTATTTTCCTTTTTCTTATTGGGTTGATCTGTTTAATCTAAACTACGGCTCCCGCCAGACTGATCAAGTTCATTGAGTAAATTATTGAACCGATCAACCACCGCTGGTCTTTCATGCCATAAATTATTCGTTTCGCCCGGATCTTCCATAAGGTTGTAAAGCTGGCCTTCGGGATCTCCGGGACCAGGTTCAATATGAACGGGACGGGTAAATCCTCCGGATCCCAGCGCACCGATCAGCTTCCACTGACCATCTTGTATAGCTCGTACCCCCTGGCTTGAAACGGATACGACCGGCGGGCGAATCGGGGCATTTTCCTGCTGGTTTCCCAAAAGAACGGGAAGCAGACTAAAACTATCTTCACCGGCATTATCGGGAAGATCTGTGTCGGCTAGGTCGGCGATTGTTGCCATTAAATCAACAAACGAAACCGTCTGATGCGTTACCGAGCCCGCTTTAACCAGACCAGGCCAGCGAATTATGAACGGCATCCGATGACCGCCCTCGAATGCATCTCCCTTCATGCCTCGTAAACCTCCCATGGAGTCATGATCAAAACGACCGGTATCCTCTTCATACCAAACAGGGCCGTTATCACTGGTGAAGATCACCAGTGTTTCTTCTGACAGGCCTGACTGTTCCAGTACCTGAAGTATTTCTCCAATATTCGAATCCACCATAGTCATAAAATCACCATACATACCGGCACCGCTTCGCCCTTCGTACGGTTCGGTCGGCAGCCATGGCGTGTGAGGGGCAGGATAAGCTACATAAAGCATAATGGGCTGATCGGCATTAGTTGCCTCATGATCCTGAATCACCCGGACAGCCTCCTCAGTAAAACGCGGCAATACATCGATCAGCTCCAAATCGGGTGTAATGCCGCCGGCTCGCCAGAAGGCTCCCTGGATTTTTGACCATCCATCGCTGTAGTTGGATTCAATAAAATCGGTAGGTGAGGTTAGCGGACGGTCTTCCCTAATATAAAAATACGGAGGAATATCGGTGGACGCCCGTATGCCGAAAAAGGAGTCAAATCCACGGTCTACCGGTCCGCCCGGTAATGGATTTTCATATTGGCGCAATGCCGTCCGCGTATTATTTCCGGCATTTACTTCATCCGATGGCGAATGATCAAAACTGCCTGACTCATCAAATCCCAAATGCCATTTTCCCACCATTGCCGTCCGGTAGCCCTGCGACCGGAGCAATGAAGCAATCGTCATCCGGCCTTCCCCGATAACGGGCTGATCAGGCCAGAGATCCGTATTGGTACGAAAAGGGTACCGGCCGGTTAGTAACCCGTATCGCGACGGGTGGCAAACGGCTCCCGGGGCATGAGCATCCATGAAACGCATTCCCTCACGTGCCAGATCATCAATATGAGGCGTCGGTATTTTCGAATTGTGATTATAAATCCCAACATCTCCGTAGCCCATATCATCGACTAAGAATATAACGATGTTTGGCTTATCGGCCGTCGATAGGTCCCCTTTAATTTCGCACCCAAAAATCAAAACGGTAAAGCATAAAAGGACAACGGCATTACATTCCCGGGAGTGCGAAATAGCACCGACCCGGTTCCTTCCATGAATAAGCCTGTTCTTCCAGGAGCTAAATCCAGCTGTCATTTTTGATCGCCATTTGCCAATCACCAGGGTTGAATAATGAAAATATCATAATATAAATGAATTCCCAATACGGAACACCGCTAAACAATACGCTCGTTGTCACTCAGGTCCGGCAAGGGACCACGGAAACGGAAACCGCGGCGTATCCATCTTACCAATGAGATGTTTTGGTTCCGGATGTACCATTGGTCTGCCGCACGGCGCGCGCCCAGTGAATAGGATGGATATGGATAAATGGTGTCGGCCATACTGCGCAGGGAAATTCCGTTTTTCATGGCAAGGGCGTACTGGCTTATCATCTCACCGGCATGCACGCCCAGCACATCAGCTCCAAGAATCCTACCGGTCCATTTTTTGGCATAAACCCGT
>JBBDRB010000063.1:0-1699 GCA_040905685.1 Balneolales bacterium
CTGGTTGTCGGCCACCCCGGCAGGGAAGCTTTCTGGTATGAAAATCCCGGCACCGGCGAAGAGGGATGGCAACGCCACCTGATCCACTCCTCCGTTGAAAATGAGTCGCCTATATTTGGAGACGTTACCGCCGACGGGCGAAAGGAGCTTATTTTCCATACCGGCGGATACCTGGGCTATGCCGTTTCCGATCCGGACCACCCGTCCCGTGCCTGGTCTTTCCGGCGCGTTTCCGAGCCGGGAAGCTGGCAACGGTATAATCATGGACTCGGGATCGGGGATGTAAACGGTAACGGCCGGCCGGATTTTATGATGAAAGAAGGCTGGTGGGAAAACCCCGGCCCGGGCGGCGGGGGTTCACCCTGGCCCTACCATCCTGTCGATTTCGGTCCCGGCGGGGCTCAGATGCATGCCTACGATGTGGACGGCGACGGACTCAACGACGTGATCACCACCCTGGAGGCCCATGGCTGGGGGCTGGCCTGGTACAGGCAGGTCCGGACTGAGGGAACGACGGCTTTTGATCAACAGGTCATCATGGGCGAGTCCCGCGATGACAATCCCTATGGAGTGCGCTTCTCCCAGCCGCATACCCTGGTCCTTGCCGATGTCGACGGTAACGGTCTCCAGGATCTTATTTCAGGCAAGCGATACTGGGCACACGGACCCGAAGGGGACCCTGAACCCAACGCTCCGGCCGTGGTCTATTGGTTTAAACTGGATCGCAGTACAGACGGGCAGGTAACCTATATTCCTTACCTGGTCGATGACGATTCCGGGGCGGGGGTGGGATTTGCCAGTGGCGATCTGACCGGCAACGGGTATGCCGATATCGTGACCTGCAATAAAAAAGGCGGCTTTGTATTCCTCAATCGTCCGGAGTCCGTCAGCCGGACCGAGTGGCAAGACCGGCAGCCGGAAGTTAAATGACCGACATTGAAGTTGTAAAAGCCAACCTGTATGATCCCCTCCACACGGAAGCCCTGCTTCATATCTGTGATGAATATGCCCGTGACCCCATGGGGATGAACGAAAGCCTGAGCGAGGCCGTCAAAATCCGGCTGATTGACCAGTTGCGAAATTTCCCGACCACGATAAGCTTTCTGGCTTTCCTGGGAGGTCAGCCCGTGGGCATGGCCAATGGGTTCTACGGTTTTTCAACGTTCAACGGCAAAAGGCTGATCAACATCCACGATCTGGCCGTATTGCCCCCGGCGCGGGGCAAGGGTGCCGGCGAGGCCCTGCTTAAAGCCGTGGAAAAACAGGCTCGCCTGATGGATTGTTGCAAAGTCACCCTCGAGGTCCGTGAAGACAACCGTGCCCGCCGCCTTTACGAACGCTTCGGCTTCCGCTATGGCGATCCCGGCATGCTGTTTATGTCAAAAGAATTGGGGGATCCTCATTCATAGACCACCGATTCGAGGATCAATCCCCGGGCCGGTGCGGTGATGGCTTTCCGGGGGGTTTTGGGATCCTTCAGCATAGCTTCAAACTCTTCAAACACCAGCCTGCCGGTAGCAACCTGAACCATGCTGCCGACAAGGAAGCGGACCATATGCCTCAAAAACCGGTTGGCCCTGATATGGATATGGATCTGGTCTTCGCAGGGGATCACCAGTTCGGTTTTCAGGATCTCACAACGCATGTGTTTTATGTCGGGTGTCGCCTTTGCAAAATTTTCGAAACTGTGAATGCCGGA
>JBBDRB010000063.1:1799-31370 GCA_040905685.1 Balneolales bacterium
CCGGAAATTCACCCTCATAATCAAAGTGGGCGGCCTGATCTTCGGCATGTACACCGCTGTCGGTCCTTCCCGAGCCATGGATCTCAATTTTCGCCTGCAGGATGGTGGATAATCCTTTTTCAATGCATCCCTGTACGGTTGGACCTTCATTCTGGCGTTGCCAGCCAAAGAAACCGGAGCCGTCGTATTGAATTCGCAGAAGATAGCGGGGCATTTAACCTACCATTGAATAACAATGCTGGCCTGCACCGCATCCATGCAAACAGCCGGCAAAGCAAGTTTATACGGGTTCTTTTGCAGCTTGTTCGGGCTTTGGCTCATCCTGTTTCTTCCTCTTCTCATTCTTTTCCCGGTTTTTTTGATTGGCCCACCGGCGGATGATAGAAATGGAAAAGCCGAACATCAGGATAAAGGTCCCCAGCCATACGACCGAAACAAAGGGTTTGCGCTCGCCGGCGATAAGGATCCAGTCCCGCATGGGAGTGCCTGTAATCCCGTCAAAACGGAGTTCAATTTGCTCAGTCGCCGGATCCACGCTGAGAAACTGCAAGGTGGCATCCCATTCCACAAACGATACCGGCGGCGAGTAGGACAGCTGCCCGTCCTCATCCTCAATGATGGCGAACATCGGGGAGACGGTTTCCTGCTCACCGGACGGTTTATGTTCAACATGGATTTGCGCCCTCACCCCAATGATGGAGTTATCGGGCAGTTCGGAAGAGGGTACATGGATGAAATCCTCAAATTCCACCTCATAGTCACCATAGGTGATCTGTGAACCGCGCTTGATCTCGATATGGTCTTCATCCTCGGTATCGCCCATATCGGTAATGGAGGGCAAGCCGCCCCGGGCGGATTCCTTCTCCATTTTTTCCATTTCCTGCTCGACCATGGATGAACCGGCCACATACAGGTAGATATCCGACAGCCAGCCGGAGCGAACTTCCGGATCCACTGTCCATTCCACGGCCCCGGTATTGGAATTGGCCAGCATGGGGTAGACCACCGGTTCCATGACGAACGGCTCCTCATTTCCCTCGGTGTCTTTAAACTCAACATAGTATACCTGTTCCCCGGGACGGTTCTCCTCGATGATCTCCCCGCCCTTGTAGGTGACCAAATAGCGTCCGTCAAGCAGCTTGGGCTCGTTCAACTCCAGCTCTATATAATCGATGGTCTGGTTGACGGGAAAACCCTCGTCATCGGTGATCTCGCCGGCCCGCACGGCCGCATTGTAATCCCTGGTCTCCTGATCGAGCATAGGACTGTCCCAGGCCGACCCGAGAAAACCGATCATCATAATGGCAAAACCGATATGGGTAACGGTGCCGCCTATGATCCTGGGATTGCGCCTGAGCAGCCGGCCCATGATCATGCCGTTGCCGATAACCGAAAAGTAGGCCCCGAACAGAAAGATCATATAGGCGATATGGTCAATGCCGGCGATGACGATGGTGGCTATGGAGGCCACCGAGGTAGCCAGAACCGGTGTGATAAGGGCCGCCGACAGGGTTTCGGCATTGTACTTTTTCCACCATAAATATTGGGCCACCACGGAGGTAAGGCCAATGATCACGCCGAACGGCAGCATCCAGGCGTTATAGAATTCCTGGGCCGGAGGAGTGGGATTGGCGACAAACAGGCGTCCGAGCACCGGCGAGCTCGTGCCGAGCATGATCACGAATCCGGCAAGGAACAGGATCATCGACCCGCTGAACATCAAAAACTCCCGGCTGATAAACGGGGCTTCCTTATCGGGCGAGGGCAATTCCCGGTACCGGTAGGCAAACAGGCCCAGTCCGGCGAAGGTGGTCACCAGCAGGAACAGCAGCAGCTGGTTATACAGGCCCAGATCCACAAAACTGTGAAAAGAGGCTTCGCCCAGGATGCCCGATCGCGTCAGGAAGGTCGAATAGACCACGGCCATGTAGGCGAGAATGGCAAAAAGGATGGAGGCTTTCTGGGCAATGGAGCTGCTGCGTTGGATGAGCATGGCATGGATGCCGGCCATGCCGAATATCCAGGGGACCAGCGAAGCGTTTTCAACCGGGTCCCACGCCCAGTACCCGCCAAAGGACAGCGTTACGTAGGCCCAGTATCCTCCGAGAAAAATGGCTGTAAGCAGGCACAGGTTGGCCCCCAGGGTCCACGGCAGGGCCGGATAGATCCATTCGTTGTATTTGCGCTTCCACAGCGAGGCAAAGGCAAAGGCAAAGGGCACGGTCATCATCGAAAAGCCGAGAAACAGAATAGGTGGGTGAATGATGATCCAGGGACTGCGAAGCAGGTCGTTTAGTCCGCTGCCGTCGGCGGGAACGAAATCCGGATTGGTCTGGAAGACCGGAGCATTCGGCATTTCGGCGGCCAGGGTGCGGAAGGGTGAGGCTCCCAGGCTGAAACTGCCGAACTCAATGCCGGCCACCATGGAGAGGAGGAATACCTGGCTCAGCAGCAGGAAAAACATGACCGGAGCCCGGTAATCCTCACCGGTCCAGCGAACAATGCCCAGGCAGACAAAAAACGAGAACAGGATCCAGAGCAGGAAGCTGCCTTCCTGTCCGCTGTAAAAGGCCGCCCACAGGTAGACGTTCTGAAGATCAAGGCTGCTGGTGTTGTAGACGTAGAAGTATTGAAATTGGTTGGTGAACAGCAGATAAACCAAAATGCCCGAAGCCAGGAAGATCAGCGATCCTTTAACGACCAGGAAAAAGTAGGCGATATGCTCATCCGAGGAACGGCCGTTCTGCGCCGTGCGGAAATAGAAAATGCAGGCGAGGATAGAGGAAAGAAAAGCTAAAGCTATCGCATAATGGCCGATGAGTCCGATCATAAATATTACTCTGCCTGGGTAAATTCGAGTTCGTCTCCGTCATTGTATTTGGACGGGCATTTTACAAGCATCTCATTGGAGTAGAATACATCGTTCTTCATTTCACCGATGACGACGACCTGTTCGGCCTGTTCGAAATTGGTGGGTTTCGCTTTCGGATACACCACGCGGCGGCTGTTTCCGGCTTCATCGGTCATATAAAAAGTAAACTGCATCGTTTCGTTTGAAAAACCGCTGGGCTTATCGGCATCCCATACGCCGACTACATGCACGCGGCTGCTGCTGGAAAGGGCGGCTTGTTCAAAATCAACATAGGAGCTGATGTTCTGGCTAAAATTGAACATCAGCAGGGAGGTGAAAATGAAGATGGAAATAATACCGAGGATCAGGCGTGGCTTCATAAATTACTCTATATGTGGTTCAGCGTCATGTTTCTGTTCAAGATAAGAGACTTTTCGATCAATTTTATAGAGAAAAGCCAGTAGGGTAAACCATATGATCAGGCTAACGCCCAGTACCACGAATATAAGGTCGTTGGAAGCCATCCAGCCCATTAAGCCCTCAGTGGCTTCGGCCCCCTGATACTGCTCGTAGGGTTCCTCGTTTTGGTAGAGTTCCAGGGCCCCTGAAAGAAACGCGATCACGAGTAAAAAAAATGAGTTTAACATATGGCTGCTATTTGTAATCCATTCGTGATTCTAATTTTTTATATCTGTAGACGACATCCATGATCCACCAGGCCAGGCCAATAAAACCGATAACGGCGGGGTAGAAGACAAATCGCAGTTCCGGGGCGGTGATTTCACTGAAAGCAGGATTTCCGTCCGCTCCGGGATGCAGGCTCGGCATTTGCCGGGGAATGATGTACAGCAGGAAGGGAACGGTGCTGGCGGCGAAGATATTATAAACGGCGGCCATTTTGGCCCGTTTTTCGGGGTCGTTAAACGAAGAACGTAATATAAAATAAGCAAAATAGATCAGCATGGCCACGGCGGCGAGATTCATCTTCGGTTCCGCAAAGGTCCACCAGGATCCCCAGGTAAACCGGGCCCAGAGCGAGCCGGTCAGCAGGCCGCATATGCCGAAGACAACGCCTACCATGGTCGCTGTTTCGGCTTTCATATCCATATCGGGATCAAACGAGTTGAGATAGCGGATGCTGTAAATTAATCCGGCAAAAAACACCACGAACATGGTGAACCACATGGGGACATGGAGAAAGAGGTTTCTCGATGATTCCAGTAAAATGGGGATCATCGGGATGTCAATCAGAAAGCCGGCGATGAGCACCAGCGTAAGCCAGGCGGCTACAATGTATTTCCAGATTTTCAAGAAAAAAACGTTTAATGAGGTATAATAACAGGGTAAATATACCCAATTTTTGGAAAAAAATGGCTCACAAATTGTGCTTCACAAACTCATGCATGTTCTCGTACAGATGCCGTCGTGCATAGCCTCCGGCAATGGAGTGATCGCGGTTTGGATAAAACAGGGTCTCAAAATGTACGCCGGCGCTTATCAGGGCATCGGTCATTTCCACGGTGTGTTGAAAATGAACGTTATCATCGCCTGTTCCGTGTACAAGCAAATAATTTCCTTGTATTTTGCTGGCGGCTTTCACCGGTGCATAGTTGTTGTATCCGCTCTGGTTCATGGCCGGCGTTTGCATATACCGTTCCGTATAAATGGTGTCATAATATCGCCAGTCCGTGACGGGGGCCACGGCAATAGCCATTGAAAAAATGTCGGCTCCATAGGCCAGGCTCAGGGTTGAAACATAGCCCCCGTAACTCCATCCCCAGATCCCGATCCGCCTCTCATCGACATAAGGGAGAGCGGCCAGCTGCCTGGCCGCCTCGGCCTGGTCTTCGGTCTCATATTCGCCCAGCCGTTTGTATACCTGCCTGCTGAACGCCTGGCCTCGTCCGCCGGTACCCCGGTTGTCCACGCAAAAGACCAGGTACCCCCGGGTGGCCAGCAACCGGTGCCAGAGTCCGCGGTCATTTCCGTCGTAGGAATTTTGCACAGCCTGGCTGCCGGGTCCTCCATAGACGTACATCATGACCGGATACTTTTTGGTTTCATCAAAATCCTGAGGTTTCAGCCAGTAGCCGTTTAACTCGACCGTATCAGCCACGGTGATGGTGGTATATTCCTTTACCGGCATATTGAAGGTGCTGATATGTTCCCTGAGCCGGGCGTTGTCTTCGAGAACCTGCAGCTGTTCACCCCTGCCGTTATGCAGGGTGACCGTCAGCGGGTTATGGTCTGACGATACATAATTGAGGTAGTAGGAAAAATCGGGGGCCATGTTAATGTAATTCCAGCCGGGCATCGGGCTCAGTCGCTGCTTGCCGGACCCATCGGCGTTAATGCGGTAAACATGGCGTTCAAGGGGTGAGTCTTCCGTACTGAGGTAGTAAAAGGTTTCCGTTTCCTCGTCAAAGCCATAGTAATGGTCAACCTCCCAGGCACCTGAGGTAACCTGGGATATTAAATTACCATCCATATCATACAGGTAGATGTGATTATAGCCGTCTTCCCCGCTCAGATAAATGAACTGCTCCCCGTCATCCAGAAAGGTCAGATCGTCATTTACATTGATCCAGGCGTCATTGGTTTCGGTTTTAATGATCCGCGTATGGCCGGTGTTAGCATTGGCCAGCATCAGGTCCTGCCGGTTCTGGAGGCGGTTCAGCCTCCGGATAGACAGAGTCTGCGGATCCTGGGTCCAGTTGATCCGGGGGATGTATATGTCGGTTTCTTCACCGGTATCCATCCAGGCCGTAACTCCTGTTTTGAGGTCATAAACGCCAATGGTCACGATGGAATTGCTGTATCCGGCCTTAGGGTATTTGAACCGGACCTCTTCGGGATAATCATTCCCCCATCGCTGCATGACATATTCAAGAACCCCGCTTTCGTCAAAACGGTAAAATGCAATTCGCTGTCCATCGGGGGACCAGAAAAATGCCCTGGAAAGGTAGAATTCCTCTTCATATACCCAGTCTGCCGCCCCGTTTATTATTTCATTGATCTGTCCGTCGGCGGTGATCTGCGTCTCGGTGCCCCGCTCCAGGTCGGCCAGGAAAAGATTGTTTTCCCGGAAAAAGGCCACCTGGTTGCCCTGGGGTGAAAAGGTGGCATACGATTGCTTGACATCCCCTGCGCTCAGTTTGGTCAGCTGCCGGGAATCCAGGTCGAAGATATAAAAGTGGGAGCGGGTGCTGCGCCGCCAGATCCGCTCTATACCCGTTTCGATCAGTATGCGGCGCTCATCCTGGGAAAAGGAGTAATCGTCCAGGGTGATGGGATTGCTCCAGCCTTCGGGCACCAGCTCTTCCGATGACAGGATAACTTCGTGAGAGCCGTCGGTAATGCTGTTTTTGCGCAGTTCCGTTATCCCGTTATCCTGCAATCGAACCAGTGTCGTGAAATATTCCCCATCCTGCATCCAGTTCACGCTTCCCACCGTTTCGGGGGAGAAGCTCCCGTCAAACAGATGATCCAGGGTGAGTTCGTTTTGCCCGGCAGACAACCGGGCAGTAAGCAATAAAAGGGCCAGTAAGGCGAGCGGGCGTTTCATCGGTCGGGTCACTCATACTTATGCTGAACTATGTTCAGTAATCTTGAAAGTTTGCTTTTCATCTGGGTCCGGGGGATAATGAAGTCGAGAAACCCGTGATCGAGCAGGTATTCGGCTTTTTGGAACCCTTCCGGCAGGTCGCGGCCGATGGTCTGGCGGATAATGCGCGGACCCGCAAAACCGATAAGGGAGCCCGGTTCGGCTACGTTGAAATCACCAAGCATGGCAAAGCTGGCCGTTACCCCCCCGGTGGTGGGGTTGGTGAGGTAGGAGATGTAGGGTACTTTATCCTCATGCAACTGAGCCAGTTTGGCAGAGGTCTTAGCCATTTGCATCAGGCTTAATACACTTTCCATCATCCGTGCCCCGCCGGACTGGGATATGATGATAAGGGGCAGCTTGTTTTTTCGGGCATGATCGATAGCGATGCCGATCCGCTCGCCGACAACAGAACCCATGCTGCCCCCGATAAACCGGAAATCCATGCAGGCCACAACGGTCTTATTCTCTTTCATCTTGCCGACACCCACCCTGACGGCATCCGAGAGTCCGGTCTTAGCCTGGAACTCAGCAAGCCTTTGGGTATATTTTTTCCGGTCTTCGAAATGGAGGGGATCGCCCGAGGTGATATCGGCACCCAGCTCTTCAAACTCATTGTAATCAAACAGGATGGAAAAATACTCCTTGCTGCCTATCGGAAAATGGTGTCCGCTTGCCGGATCCACCCAGTAGTTGTCTTCCAGTTCCCGGCGATGTATGGTTTCACCCGTGGCCGGAACTTTCACCCATACGCCCTCAGGCATTTCCTTGGGAGTGTCGGTATGTATATTGGATCCTTGTCTTTTAAACCAGCTCATTATACTTATTTGGGTTGCGGTTGTTTACTAATAATAAGGTTCAAATCGTTCAGGTGCGACTTTTTTTATGAGTGGGATGGCGTGCCGATCCGCCTTTCGGGGACCGGCCCGGTCAAATAGGGCGATCAGGTTGAGGGCCGAAACAAGGTGTTCATCTTCCCGGGCAGGGTCTGCCGCCGGCCCGTCCGGAAGACGGTGGATTCCGGTGCCTGCCATCAGCTCGCCCGCATGGACAATGGATCCGAAGTCCGCCAGTGGCCGTATCCGGCTTTCCGCTCCGGCAACGGGAAAGCCGGCGTCAAAGGTAAAATCCTGGTGATAGAGATGCTCGCGCCGGGCATCCAGCACGGCATGAATGCGTGCGGCATCCGGATTTTCCAACTTGGCCCCCATTGCAATAGCGGCCAGGGTATTGACGGCAAAAAAACCGGTATCCGAGCCAAAAAGCATCCCCTTTACGGCGCTGCTTCCCACCCTCAGTCCGGTATAGGATCCCGGACCGGCACTCAGCAGGATGGCATCGAGGCCGGCAAGTTGCATATTATTGCGTTGAAGCAGCTGGTCTGTGAACACGAACACCATCTCCGAATGGATACCGCTGCCGGTCCGGCGAAGTTCACCGGCCGCTTCGCCCCGGATACGCAAGGCCACCGAACAGACGGCGGTGGCAGTTTCTACAGCCAGGATATTTTGGGACAATTAAAAGCAGGTCTGATGATGATTGACAACCGGTGGATTCCACATTCAAAGTTAAGGCTTTGGTGTGAGAATTGTGTGCAAACTTATTCATAGCGCAGAGATTCCACAGGGTCGACCCCGGCGGCTTTTTTTGCCGGGAAGACGCCGGCAGCGATGCCGATGAGCGCCAGGATGGAAAAGGTCAGCAGCATACTGGCTTCCGACAGGACGGGATGACCTAAAAACTGGCCGGCCCCCTCGTTCATGTCCAGGGCATGCACTCCCCTGACGATGAGGATGGATATGCTCAGACCGATAGCCCCGCCGAGAAAGGAAACGAAAACCGATTCAAACATGAACTGGCTGACTATATGTATCTTTTTGGCACCCAGTGCTTTTTTAATGCCTATCTCCTGGGTCCGCTCCCTGACGACAACATACATGATATTAGCCACGCCTACCCCGGCGATAAGCAAGGTGAAGAAACCGACCGAGAACAGGAATAACTCAATGCCAAAGGAAACCTGACGGTTGATGCGCTCGTTTTCGATGAAATCCCACACCCCGAGGGCCTGTTCGTCGGAGGGATCAAACTGATACTTGCGGCCGAATACATTGAATATCTCTCCTTTTATATACTCCTGCCGGGTGACATCGGCAGGCCTGACCAAAATGGAGTTCAGGTACCGGTGACCGTACATTTCCCGGAACGTGCTATAGGGAATGATCGCCCGGTTTGCGTCGGGACCGTTATTCATGGATGTTTGCAGTTTCTCCTGCATTACCCCGACCACGGTAAAGGGGACATCGTCAAGCATCAGGGTTTGTCCGACGGCGCTTTCCTCACCAAAAAGCCGTTCGGCAATCTCATTTCCCAAAAAAACAACCCTGCGCTGACTGACGATATCCTGTTCATTGATAAATCGTCCGCCTGGGGAAGCGTACATGGTGCGCATGAACCCGAACTCCGGCGCCACTCCCTCCATGAAGGTATTGGTCGTGGCGAGTTCACTCTTTAAACGGACCCCGCCCTGCCCGTACTGGGGACTGACCGACCGGATTTGAGGGATGGCTTGCAGCAGCATATCCACATCCTCCTCAACGAAACGCACCCTGCGGCCCACCCCCAGCCCCTCATAACCGATACTGGTTTGCCCGCCGTAAAGGATCATGATCTGATTGCCGGCGCCGAGCATGCCCGACAGCATCTGGTTGCCCACGCCTTTGCCAAAGGCCAGCAGCAGAACGACGGATAGCGTGCCCCAGCTGATGGCCAGCAGCGTGAGGAACGAACGCAGCTTCTGCTTGCGCATATCCTGGAAGAATTCAGATATCAGGTTGATGACCATTTAATTCCTCAAACAGTCTATGATATTCAGCCGGGAAGCCCGCCAGGCAGGGAGGAGTCCGGCGCTGAAGCCGATCAGAGCCAGCACGGCAAAAACGATAAGGCCCACCTCGGGGGAAAACTGCGGGGTGCCTACGTATTCCCGGATGGGTATATGTTGCATTGCCTGAACGACCACCCAGCCAATGGCATACCCCAGGGCGGCCCCCATGCCGATGATCAAAAACGTCTCGGTGAAGAACTGGGCCAGGATGGTCCTTCGTTTGGCTCCGGCCGATCGGCGAATCCCGATCTCCTTCATGCGTTCCTGCACGACAACGAACATGATGTTGGCTACGCCTATGCCGCCCACAGCCAGTGTGAACGAGCCGATGATCCCGAGGAACAGATTGAACCCCAGAAAAAAATAGTACATAAATGACCAGAAATCATTGGTGTCCCAGAAATTGACCGCATCCTCGTCATCCGGGTCATAGCGATGCCTGCGGCTCAGCACATCATTAACATCGGCCTGTACCTGTTTGGAGATAACCGGACTGGCGGGGGTATATATGATGTAGTTGATGCGGTCGGTCCCGAACATCGTTGAAAAGGTGGTGGCCGGTATAAAGGCCCGGTCCTCATCGCGCTGGTTGTAGGATGAGTTTTGGGTTTTGGGCACCATGACCCCGATCACAGTGAAGGGGGTGTCTCCGATAAGCACCTGCTTGCCAATGGCCTCTTCATCCCCGAAAATAAGGTCTTTGAGTCCGTTGCCCAGAAATACCGACCTCCGGCGATCGTCCACATCCGGCTGATTGATCCAGCGTCCGCCCTTATCCGGGAAAATATTGCGCATATGGCCGTACACCGGGTAGATGCCCGTCAGATTGGTGGACCTTTTTTTATCGCCGTAGCGTATGTCAAGATACCGGGTTGATTCGGGAGTTATGTCTCCGATGCCCCTGACCTGATCGCGGATCAGCCAGGCATCGTTTTCCCGGAACTCTATGGGCCGGCCCACACCATACCCCTGATAGGCTTTGGTGGTCCGTCCCTGGAAGAGGATCACGATCTCATCGCCCATGCCCCGCATTTGCAGGATGTTGTGATCCCGTAATCCGAAACCGAAAGCCAGCAATATGATGACGGTGGCCGTTCCCCACATGATCCCGAAGATGGTGAGGAACGTGCGCAGCTTCTGCTGGCTCAGGTTTCGCAGCAGATCGGCTATCAGGCTGAAAAAAGACATTGGCTGTAACCCCCGGTCAGTTGGAACTGAGCGTGCGTAGCGGCTTCTCAAGTACCTGGTCCCCAAGATCGAGTCCGCTGACCACTTCAACGGTGATGGCATCGCTCAGACCGAGTTCCACTTCAATTTCGATGCGTTCACCCTGTTCGCTGCCGGGAACCTCGATATAGGATTTTCCATCCCGGAACGTCACGATGCGTTCGGGTATTACCAGAATGTCTTCTTTCCTGTTTATGATGATATCGGCATTGGCAGAAAAACCGGCCCGAAGCATAGTCCCGCCCGCATCGGTAATGGTGATCTCGACGGGGAAGACGGTGGTGTTCTCTTCTTTTGTGGCCTTGAGGGATATGGTGCTTAACTCCCCGGTAATGGTGCTGCCGGGCAGGGCGCCGATCTTAATCTCTACCGGCATGCCTTCTTCGAGTTTACCCACATCGATCTCATCGACGGTGCCTTTGAAGAGCAGCTGCTCCATGGAGGCAATGGTCATAAGCGGAGTTCCGGCCTGATAAGAGGTAAGCGGAACCACCGGATCGCCGATGTTGACCATCTTCTCGAGGATGTAGCCGCTGATGGGCGCTTTGATGACGCTTTCAATCAGGGTGGACCCTATTTCAATGCGCCCCGACTCCAGGAGCTGAAGCCGTTCCTGGTTCATTTGTTCCCGGATCCGGGCGTCGTTATAGCGCTGCAGCAGGCTTTCGTAGTCATGGTCGGACACCAGGTTACGCTCCTGAAGATGTTGGGCGCGGTCCAGCTCCCGTTTGAGATTATCGAGCTCCGTCTGGCTGAGTTCCAGGTTTCTTTTGGCCTCGGCAAGTTCAAGGGGGGTGGGCTCGGGCCGGACCTCAATGAGGGGGTCGCCCTGATTGACATAGGTGCCCGGCTGCATATAAATGACATTGACCACACCGGATATTTTCGACTTCACCTCAACTTCATTTTCCGGTTCTATGGTGCCGACAGCCAGGGCTTTTTCGATAATATGACCCGTTTCCACGGTCACGGCCGCAAGGCTGTCATCCTCCTCAGCGCCGTTTCCCCTATATACAAAAGCAGCGATGCTGCCTGCCAGGATGATGATGCCCGCAGACCAGATAGAAGCTCGTTTCATGGATTAAAAATTTTAGGTGACGGAGATTTTACCGGCTTATACGCCATATGAAAAAAAGGGTTGCAAATATTTACCGCCGGCATGGTTATGACGATAAAATTTTTATACTTTGAAGCAGGATCAACTGATGATGAGCCTATACGGGATCATGCGTAATATATGTTTACTATTCATAGTGATGGCGGCGGCAGGGGCCTGCACCAGAGACTATCAGGCGGAAACGGGAAATCCGGAACAGCCCTATATAGAAAGGCAGCCGGTGCACTACAAATATGCCCCGGCGACTGAGCTGCCTGTTATCCTGAATGAGGACGGGTCATTTCGTGCCGATGTACCGGCTGATACCCTGGAAGTGGTCACCCTGCACTATTTCAATGAAGCCTATCCTTTGCTCATTCATCCCGGAGAGCCGTTAGACGTGTATATCAACAGGGCCCGGTTTCCGGAAAATGTCACGGTTAAAGGACCCTCCGCTGAACTCAATGAGCTGTACCAGCATTTTCTGGTTCAGGACCAGGGCCTGAGACAGGAAATACGCAAAGAATTACCGGAATTTGCGGCAGACGAACCCAATGATATTTTGCAGATCCACAAAAACCAGATTGAGCTCAGCCGGGATTACTTTGAAGGCACCCCCTTTGACATTTTCATGTACCGGGCCATCGGGGAGTATCTGCTCCGGGCGCTGGGCGAGGTTCAAATCCGTGCCCGGGAAGCGGGTTATGATGCGGAAGCCGGCCGGCAGGCCGTGTTGGAGGAAGCCGTTGAAATGAACTTCTTTACCTTGAGATCCCTCAGGGCCCAGCGGGCGGGGATACGGGATTTTACCGATGCCTATTCCAAAACATTCGGTGTCAAAGACAGCCTGAGCGAAACCTATGGACGTGAACTGACAGTTTATGATGTATTGATCCTCGGTTACGAAGACCTCAATGCAGCGCGGGTTTCGGTGCTCGATCACATAGAGGAAGAAGAGGCCCTTGCCCACGCTCACATGTATCTGGTCGCCGAACGCCTGGGGGAAGCCCCTTTTGATAAAGCCGAATCAACCTACTTCGAATTTCTGGATCATTATGCCGAATACGACGGCTATGCTGAATTCCTGACCTGGCATTACGAGGGCATGAAATCGGTGCAGCCCGGTCAGCCGGCCCTGCCTTTTTCCATCGAAGATGATAACGGATATACCCGGACGATGGATGATTTTACAGGCAAATTCGTGCTGCTGGATTTTTGGGCCAGTTGGTGCCTGCCTTGCCTGCATGAATTTCCTCATATGCAGCGCCTGTACGATAAGTATGACAGAGACGATTTTGAAATTGTGGCCATCTCCATTGAAAAAGACCGGCAGGCCTGGGAAAATGCCGTGAAGCGTTATAACCATCCCTGGCCCCAATTGCATGACGGGGATGAATTCCGGCAGGAAACTTTTGCAGGCTACCGCGGCGGGGGTATTCCTTTTTACATCCTGATCGGCCGGGATGGCCGGATAGAGCGACGAAACGACATCCGGGCTTCATTCAATCTGGAAGAGGTCATGGACAGCCTTTTAAATAATATCGGCAGTCCCTGACAGTTAATAAGGCCATCGTCTCCCTGCAGGGCCATTTAAATTGCATCTTTTTATGTTAAATGAAGTATTATAAAGGCATTTACACCCAATAATAAACTATGAAGAGTCTACGATTAAGTTTACCCGTTATCCTGGCCGCGGCCTGGTCTTTTACAGGAGTGCTTCAGGCTCAGGACCTTGAAACATTTGAGAATAAAGTCACCGAATTTACGCTGGAAAACGGACTTGGTTTTGTCATCATTCAACGGGATGTGGCCCCGGTAGCCAGTTTTGTGACCTATATTGATGTGGGCTCCGCCAACGAGCCGGTCGGCCGGACAGGCATTGCCCATATTTTTGAACATATGGCATTCAAGGGCTCGGCCAATATCGGAACTACCAATTATGAAGAAGAGGCCAAAGTCATTGAGGAAATGGACCTGGCCTACCGGGCCTGGCTTCAGGAGAAGCATTCCCCGAACGCAGAGGAGGAAGAGCTCGAACAGCTGTGGGCCAGGTTCGAACGTCTCCAGGAGGAGGCCGGCCAGTACGTGGTCAACAATGAATTCACCCAGTTGATCGAACATGAGGGAGCCACCGGACTAAACGCTTTTACCAGCGCCGATGCCACGGCCTATTTTTACAGCCTGCCCCAGAACAAAGCCGAACTCTGGTTCAGCCTTGAAGCCGACCGGTTCCGCCAGCCGGTCATGCGCGAGTTTTATACGGAGAAAGAAGTAATCTATGAAGAACGACGTATGCGCACCGATTCCAGCCCTATCGGACGCCTCATCGAAGAGTTTGTTTCCATTGCCTATTCCGCTCACCCCTACAAAAATCCTGTTATCGGCTGGCCCTCCGATATCCGGAACACCACCATTAAAGATGCCCTGGAGTTCTATGATACCTATTATGATCCGTCCAACATTACCATGGGCATTGCCGGGGATGTGGATCCTGAGGAAATGAAACGGCTTGCCGAATTGTATTTCGGCGATATGCCCGGAGGTAACCCCGCTCCCCAATTGATGGTTGAAGAGCCTGAACAGAGGGGAGAACGGCGGTTTGTGATCGAAGAGGCTTCACAGCCCTGGTTTATGATGGGCTTTCACGGCGTGGCCGAAAACCATCCGGATGCCAAAGCCATGGATTTGCTGGGCTCCATCCTGGCCGATGGCCGAACCTCCAGACTCTACCGCCGCATGGTCGTCGATGACCAAAGCGCCCTGAACGCCGGAGCCTTCAGCGGGTTCCCGGGAAGTAAATACCAGTCCCTGTTCCTGACCTATATCCTGCCCAACCAGGGAGTCGATATGGATGAAATAGAGACGACCGTCCTGGAAGAAATCGAAAAAGTGAAAGACGGGGAGGTCAGCCAGGATGAGCTTGACCGGGTCCGGACCAACGCGCGGGCCGGGCTGGTCAGAAGCCTGGCCTCCAACAGCGGCTTGGCCCTCAATTTTGCGGAGGCATTGGGCAGGCATGGTGACTGGAGAACCATTTTTACCGAACTGGATGAACTCAATGAGGTCACCCTGGAAGACCTCCGGCGGGTGGCCGATACCTATCTGGTCAGAAAAAACCGCACGGTGGGCACGATCCGGACTCTGGAGGAAGAAATCGCCGAAGTTGATTGATCATTCACCTTATCTTTAAACCAACAACGACCTTATGAAACGCATCCTAAGCTTTTCACTGATTTGGCTGGCAGCGGGTTTTTCCCTGCTTGGAGCTCAGACTCCCTATGATGAGCTGACCTATCCGGAACTGAACTCCTATCAGATGCCGGAAATCGTCACGTTTGAACTGGATAACGGGATCAGATTTTACCTGGTCGAGGATAACGAATTGCCTCTTATTAACCTGAATATGATCGTTAAAGCGGGATCCTTTCTGATTCCAAACGATAAGGCTGGATTGGCCGGGCTGACCACCCAGGTTATGCGGAGCGGAGGAACGGAAAACCATCCCGGTGAAGAACTCAATGAATTGCTTGAAAACCGGGCCGCCCAAATGGAGCTGGGGATGGGCCTGAGCTCCGGGTCGGGGTCCATGAATGTGCTTAAGGAAGATTTTGCCGGTCTTTTGCCGGTATTTATCGATCTTATTAAAAACCCGGCTTTCCCACAGGATAAGATAGAGCTTGCAAAAACACAGGCGCGCAGCTCCATATCCCGGCGTAACGACGATGCCCAGAGCGTGGCCAGCCGGGAATTCGGCCGCCTTATTTATGGAGAGGAATCGTTATACGGGCGGCTCACCGGCTATGAAACCCTGAACAACATCGATCGCGCCGACTTTGTCGATTTTCATAACACAGCCTTCACAGGCCAAAACCTGATGATCGGCGTTACCGGCGATTTTTCAACTGACGAAATGAAACGGATGCTTACCGAGGCTTTCTCTGGATATCCGGAAGGGACGGAAAATGAACTGGACCTGCCGGAAGTGGATTACACGTTTAACTCCAGTATCAACTTTATTGACAAGCCGGATGTCAATCAAAGTGTAATATTCATGGGTCATATCGGAGGATTGCGGGAAAATCCTGATTATGCCGCCTTGCAGGCGATGAACGAAATACTCAGCGGTGGTTTTTCGGGCCGGCTCTTCCAGATCGTCCGCTCGGAAATGGGCCTGGCCTATGGCGTATTCGGTAATTATCAAAGCAATATACAGTATAAAGGCCAATTCTATGCAGGCATCAGTACCCGGAGCTCCGCAACCGCCGAGGCCATTCGTGCGGTCAGGGACCAGATAAAAAGGCTACAGGAAGAAAGGGTGGGTGAAGATGAGCTGGAAGAGACCAAAGAACGAATTCTCAATTCTCTTGTTTTTCGTTATGACAGCAAGTCCAAAGTCCTTCGCGAGCGCATGAGCTACGAATACAATGGCTTGCCTGCCGATGCTTTTGACCGCTTTATCGAAGAACTCCGGCAGGTCACCACAGAGGATATCTACCGGGTTGCCAACGACTACATTCAGCCTGAAAACATGCGCATACTAGTGGTAGGCAATGGTTCAGAGATTGGCGACCAACTCGGGGAGTTCGGTGAGGTAAATGAAATAGATATCTCCATACCCCGTGTGTCACAAGCCGAAAATACAGCCGCCGGTTATGATGAGTTATAATCTGTGGGGCAAAATACCGGAGGGGTCCTTTGCCCTGGACCTCAAGAGCTATAATAATGGGGAAATGGCCACAGAGATCCTGCTGGAAAACTATATGGTTAAGTAATTCTAATATAAAACGCGCCCCCCTGAAGAACTTTCTATTTACCCTTTTTAACGTGGTTATTTGAGTAAACAGACCTGTTTCCGGAGAGGATTTACGTTGACGGTGGAAGGAGAACGGTGAATATACATCTCGCTTTTCTATAGAATTTCTTTATCTTTACCAGGTAATATTCAAGAGACCCGCGTATAAGATGAACTTGATACCGGCGAGGTATCAAGGCGCCGGGCACGGTTGGGATATATAGCAAAAACATACCCAATCGTTACAGGAAGGGCTGGTAAGTCCGCCGGTTTTAGTAGTATGTATATTTTTGAAGCCGGTTTATTTAGAAATCATTTAATAGCAGGAGGTTACAGTGCGATCATTATCTAATTCCGCCTCGGAAGGGTTCTATATTGACGGGCAACAACCAAAATATAAAACATTTAATTTACGCAATTACAAAGAGTTGCCTCAAATTCAGAAGTTGTCTGAAGACCTGCGTTTTGCGATAGAAGTTGTAGGCAATGTACTGCCTTTCAAAGCAAATAATTATGTAGTCAATGAATTGATCAACTGGGACAATGTACCTGATGATCCCATATTCCATCTTACCTTTCCCCAAAAAACCATGCTCAGAGATCACCATTTCAACAAAATGGCCGATGTATTAAGAAGAGGAGCATCTAAAGAAGAAATTAAAAAGGCGGCTAATGAAATTCGTCTGGAGCTTAATCCTCACCCTGCAGGTCAGATGGAAAGCAACAAACCGGTGCTTGGCTGTCAGGAAATGTCGGGCATGCAGCATAAATACCGCGAAACGGTGCTGTTCTTCCCCAGCCAGGGGCAAACCTGCCATGCTTATTGCAGCTTTTGCTTCCGATGGCCCCAGTTTGTGGGTATTGATGAACTTAAGTTTGCCATGCGTGAGGCAGATCTTTTGGTGGCTTATCTTAAAGAACACCCTGAGATCACCGATGTGCTTTTTACCGGTGGAGACCCGCTCATTATGAAAGCCAAAGTACTGGCATCGTATATAGATCCTCTGTTAGCGGCCGATCTGCCTAATTTGAGAACGATCCGCATAGGCACAAAAGCCCTGGGTTACTGGCCTTATAAATTCGTGACGGATACCGATTCGGATGAAACCCTCAAGCTGTTTGAAAGGGTAACCAAAGCCGGCAAGCATCTTGCCCTGATGGCACACTACTCCAACCCGGTTGAACTGGGTACCTCCATTGCACGGGAAGCCATAAAGAGGGTAAAAAATACGGGCGCTCAGATCAGGACACAGTCTCCGCTGCTCCGCCACATTAATGACGATCCAAAAATCTGGGAAGTCATGTGGAAAGAACAGGTTAAGCAGGGCATGATCCCCTATTACATGTTTGTTGTTCGTGACACGGGGGCACGCCACCATTTTGATATACCCCTTGAACGGGCTCACAATATATTCAGGAATGCCTATAAGGAGGTCAGCGGTATATGCAGAACGGTCCGCGGACCCAGCATGTCGGCCGGACCCGGTAAAGTTCAGGTGCTCGGGGTGAGTGAAGTTGCCGGCGAGAAGGTTTTTGTTTTGAGGTTCCTGCAGGGCCGGAACCCGGATTGGGTTCAGCGACCGTTTTTTGCCAAATATGACCCTGATGCGGTATGGTTAAATGAGCTGGAGCCGGCCTTTGGCGAAGATAAGTTTTTCTTTGAGAATGAGTTCCTCCGCGACGGCACTCCGGTAGAACAATACATCGACACCGGCCAGATCCTGGAAGAGATAAATTAGCAGCCCGGATATATCAGGCAATGACCAGCTGGCCCTTGTTATAGATAGCCAGGGCTTTGCCGGTCAGTTCTTTGTCCATATAGGGTGAATTTCGTGATTTGGAGCGGACGGAAGCCTTATCAAAAACCCACGTTTGATCCGTGTTGAAGATGGTGAGATTGGCCGTCTGCCCGGTTTGGATCCGGGGAACAGGTAGATTCAGGATCTTCCGGGGCTGGATGATGAGCTTGTCGAGAACACGGGCAAGCGGCATGACCTTACCGGCAACCAATTGCCTGCAAGTTACCCCCCAGGCCGTTTCAAGCCCGGTTATCCCGTTGGGAGCATAAATAAACTCCACTTCTTTCTCATCTACCGAATGAGGGGCATGATCGGTGCAGATAACGTCTATGGTTCCGTCTGCGAGCCCCTGCCTTACCGCATCGACATCATCCCGGGTCCGGAGAGGGGGATGCATTTTGAAATTCGTATCAAATCGGGACCGTTCGATCTCCTCGTCGGTCAGGTCAAAATGATGGGGACAAACCTCGGTCGTCACCCTGATTCCTTTGGCTTTGGCCTGACGCACCATGTCTACGGCATTCCTGGTGCTGATATGGGCAACGTGAAGGTGCCCGCCGGTAAGTTCGGCGATCAGCAGATCCCGGGCAATCATCACCTCCTCGGCAATGGACGGGGTTCCGTCCAGGCCCAAACGGGTTGAAACACGGCCTTCGTGCATATGACCCGGACGCGAAAGGGTCAGGTCTTCTTCATGGTTGATTACCGGCACGTCCAGCATGGCCGCATAATCCAGGGCGATGCGCATGAGCCGGGCGTCGTAGACGGGATCACCATCGTCACTAAAAGCTACCGCGCCGCCCTCTTTCATGTCGGCCAGTTCCGCTATGCTTTTGCCTTTCCGGCCTTTTGAGACACATCCTATAGGGTAGACGTCAACGGGTAGTTTTTTGGCCTTGCCGACAATATATTCCACCACATCCCGGGTATGGACAGGCGGATCGGTATTCGGCATGCATGCAACGGCCGTAAAACCGCCGAACGCCGCTGCCCGGGCTCCGGTGGCAATGGTTTCCTTGTGTTCATATCCTGGCTCACGAAAGTGTACATGCATATCCATCCAGCCGGCCGAGACCCAGGCGCCCTTGAAGTCGTGAGCCTCTTCACCGTCCCCCGGTTCCAGGTCCGCTGCTATTTCCCCGATAAAACCATGGCTGATCCTGATATCAACTTTTTCCCTGCCGTTATGACCCGGACCAACGGGAATTAAATTCTTTATTAAAACGTCTTGCATTATGCGTAATTTAACTCTTAGTATTTCCCTTTGAATTTGCTGGAAGCAAAGTTACATAAAGTAATGCACAAAACCTGCCATAACCTCATTTAACCTGGATCAACTCAACGAAATACCGACGGTATCCCAGCTCACCCTGAACATTAAAGCGGTTATGGAAGGTCAGTTCCATGACGTTCTCGTGCAGGGTGAGGTCAGCCAGCCGAAATCAAGCCGCAACGGCCACATTTATTTTACCCTGAAAGATGCCGGTGCCCAGCTGCCCTGCGTGATCTGGAAAAGCACGGCTGAGCGCTTAAATACGACCCTGCAGCACGGGCAGCATGTCATGGCCGGTGGTGAGGTTCAGGTTTATGCTCCCCACGGAAAATATCAGCTAATCGTGTCCGCCGTTCAGCAGGCCGGTTCGGGAGCTTTACAGCATGCTTTTGAAAAGCTGAAGACAAAGCTTCAGGCGGAAGGCTTATTTGACGAAGGCCGTAAAAAGCCACTTCCGAAATTCCCCGGATCCATAGGGGTGGTCACCTCAGCGGGAGGAGCTGCTTTCCAGGATATCGTTTCGACGCTGACCAAACGCTATCCGCTGGTTGATCTTTACCTGTATCATGCCGCCGTTCAGGGAGTCAGTGCAGCATCTGAAATTACCCGGGGCATAGAGTATTTCTCTGAAACAGGCAAGGTTGATGTGATGATCATCGGCCGGGGCGGCGGTTCCCTGGAAGATCTATGGCCTTTTAATGAGGAAGCGGTAGCCAGGGCTGTTTTCAATAGCAACGTGCCGGTAATCAGCGCTGTTGGACACGAAACGGATTTCAGCATATCGGATTTCATGGCCGACGCGCGGGCGGCGACCCCCACTCAGGCGGCCTCTATGGCTGTTCCTGATATTGGCGAATTGCGTTTTCAGGTAGAGGACCTGGATAAATGTCTGGGCAGTGCGGTGGAGTATCAACTGAAAAAAAGGAAGGAAAAAGTGGAGTATTACCTAAAAAACCATGCTTTGCAGCGGGTTCGGGAGCGGGCTTACCGGCTCAATGAGCACGTTGCATCTATGGACCTCAGGCTTAAATCATCGATCCGGTACCGTCAGTTGAAATTCTCCGGGCTGTGGAACGGGATGGAAAACCGCCTGTCCCGGGCAGACCCCCGGGAGGCGCTGCTAAAGGGATTTGCCAGGATCATACAGGATGACCAATGGATACGGTCCTCCCTGAATTTTGACAGCAAGCGTCCGTTTCGCATACAATGGAAGGACGGAGAGGTTAGGCTAGGCTCAAATTCCGGATAGTCTCGATCAGTTTTTGTTCATCAAACGGCTTTTCAACCACGGTCGCATCGACTACCTCCGGGGGAAGGTTTTCCCGGCCGTACCCTGTAAGCAGGATAAAGGGAATACGGAGGTCCGTTAATCGCGCGGCTATTTCTTCACTGCTTTGTCCCCCCAGGTTAACGTCCAGTACGGCAGCATCAAACTTGTTATTTTTGATCAGATCCAGCGCAGCCCCAATATTCATAGCCGGTTCGCTAACGTCAAAGCCCGCATCAGTAAGGATGGACTGGATATCCAGTCCGACCAGATATTCGTCTTCAACCAGAAGTATTCTCTTGGCGGTCATGTTAAGGCTCCGAACGATTTTTTTTAATCGGCAGGGTAATGCTGCATTGCAGCCCCGGCGGTTTGAACATCAGAACGGCTTCCCCGCCAACACCCTTAAGGCTCTGTTCTATAAGCTTGCGGCCGAAGCCTGTTTTCTCCGGAGGCTTAACCTCCGGACCTCCTGTTTCCGACCATGTTAGCTTTAAAATGGATTGGCCCTGTGCCGTTTCCAATTTCCAATCCACACCGACCCTTCCTTTGGGCGAGGCTAACGCTCCATACTTGCGCGCATTGGTTCCCAATTCGTGGATAACCAGCGCCAGATGCAAGGCCGGCTGGGAGGCAAGGAACACGGCGGGTCCGCTGTAATCTACACGGTCAGTTTCGTTGTCCCTGAGCGCCAGCTGCCTGCGCAGGGTTTCGCCCACATAGGCCCCTTCCCGGCCAGACCGGGTAAGCAGGGTATGAGCGGCCGAAAGGGCCCTGATCCGTCCATTAAAGCTGTCAACGAAATCCTCCGGATTGGTTGTTTGCCGCAAGGTCTGGGTTGCAATGGACTGTATGGTAGCCAGGGTATTCTTCACCCTGTGATTAAGCTCGCCGAGCAAAAGGCGCTGCGTATACTCGGCTTGCTTGCGCCCGGTAATATCCAGAGCCATGCCGACGATAAAACGGCGTCCGTCGTGCAGCGTCCCCGGCGAGGAGGCACTGAAATTCCAAATCCGTTTTTCTCCCTTACGGGTCAGTATGTTGAAATCATCCGACCAGATCTTTTGGCCATTGGTAAAGAGGTGTTTAATGGAATCTTTAAAAATATTCCTGCCGATGCCGTAAGCCTGGGAAAGCCAGGTTTTAAAAACGGAGGCATCTTCCATGGTATACCCGGTCAGATCCATCCAGGTATTGTTGATCTGCAGAACTTCCCCGTCATCGGCATGTATGATTATCGGAATAGGGGCATTTTGAAAGATACGGCGCAACTGCTCTTCCTGGACCCGGAGCGCCTCTTCGGCGCGGGTCTGTTCAACGGCTGCCCAGGTTCGTCCGGCCGTCTCTTCGATCAGGGAAACCTCGCTTTTGGTCCATGTCCGGGGAGCCGACTGGTGAGCAACAAAAAAAGCCACCGGCCGCCCTTTTTTTACCAGGGGTACGATCACATAAGCATAGGTAGCAATGCCGGTCTGGGTAATGCGCTCCTGCTCGGTCAGTCGTTCATCGGTAGTAACATCCGGGATCACAAGCGTATGTCCGTCACGGAAGATGTTCATCAGCGTTGGGCCGTAATCATCAATTTGGTGACGCCCGAGGATGGACGGTACGTCTTCACGGTATTCGGCTGTGACGCGGACCCAGGCTCCATCATCGCTTATCTCTCCATAGTTGACCCTGCTGATATCGAGGTGGCGGGCAAGCACCCGGGCCGCTTCGTTCAGGATTTCAGCAGGATCAGACAAGGGACGCAGCGTATCCGACAGGGTGATCACATATTTATCACGCTCTTCCCGTTGCTTTCTTTCCGTCTGGTCTTGCAGGATCTTCACGAATCCCGTCAACTTGCCCTGATCATCTTTCATGCTCATCATCATACCCGAGGCCCAGAAACGGCTGCCGTCTTTCCTGACATGCGGACGTTCGTCGCTAGCGCTGCCATTTTTATGTGCGAGCAGGATTTCCTCTTTGGCTTTTTCAGCCGGTTCCCCGTCATCACCGTGGAATATAATTTCACCGGACCTTCCTATGACCTCCTCTTCACTCCATCCCAGGAGGCGTCCGGCTCCCGTATTCCAGGAATCAATGCGCCCTTCAGGGTCCAGCGTGAAAATCGCATACTCGGTGGCACTCTCCACCATGGTCCGGAATCGTTCTTCACCTTCCCGCAGAGCCGAGCCGATCCGGTTTTGCTCAATCGCAATGCCTGCAATATGCGTGCCAAATTCAGCCAGCCTGTATTCCCATTTATCCGGGTTACCCGGCTGATCGAAACACAGCATGAACGAGCCAATGGGCTGACCGTCCATATCCGTAATGGGTTTTGAGTGACAGGCTTTTATACCGTGAGCCAAACATAGATTTCGCCACTCTTCGGAATAACGGGTGTCTTCGGCGATATTCGGGCAGCTAACCGGCCGGCCAAGGGTTACGGCTTCGCCACAGGTACCGCTTGCAGGGTCGCCGGTGGAGAGGCCTTTAAACCTTTCTCCGAACGAGGTCATCCTGTCCGGACTCGTGAAGCGCGAAAACGAACGATGTTTTTTACCGGTGATCAGGATGCTTGAGCGGGCCTGACGATTAAGCCGGGGCACGGCCTGGCACAATTCTTCCAGAATTTTCTCCAGAGGGTTGCCGGATGCGATCAGTTCGAGCAGCCTTTTTTGTTCAAGCAGCAACAGTTCCGTTCTTTTGCGACCGGTCTGATCAATTCCCTGCACAAATATTCCGTTAATGGTCCCGCCGGATTCGAGAATCGGCTGATAGGTAAAATCCAGAAATCGCTCTTCGGCCGGCATGCCGGCATTACGCTGCAGGGTAATGCGAAAATCGGTGACCGTAAACGTTTCTCCGGTCTCGTATACTTTATCCAGAAGGGATTTGATGCCCTGATCTTCCGTATCCGGCAGGGCTTCGGCCAGGGGCTTTCCCAAAATCTGCCGGTTGCCGGCCAGTTGCCGGTAAAGGTCGTTGACCCGTTCGAAGACATGGTCGGGTCCCTTCAGGATGCACATGAACGATGGGGCCTGTTTAAATACTTCAGCAAGCCTTTCCTCTCCATTCCCATTGTGGCGGACGGTGTCTGCGGCGAGGATAAGAATGCCGGAGACCCGGTCATCGCTGCCCCGTAGCGGATGCAGCGTGTAGTGTAAATTTTCAAGGTGTTTTACCTTTCCGGTGGACAGTACCTGTTCCAGGTGGGGACGGATGGACTCCCATCGATCCGCAAAAACCTCCCGGGCCGGTTTACCATTCTCCTCCGGTTTTCCTCCCGTCTGTGCGGCCCAGGCATCATTGAAGATCATCCTGAAGTCGCTACCCCAGAACAGGGCGGCCGGCAAGCTCAGTTCCAGGCAAAGCGATGTGGAAATGCGCAATTCCTGAGGCCAGTGAACGGGAGCCCCCGGCCATATGGCAGACCAGTCATGATGGTTCAAATACCGGGCCATAGCCGTATGACCGTGAAAGAGCTTTCCCGGGTTTGTTTTATTTATACCAATCATGAACCTCTCTTGATCAGCCAATGCTGTTTTCTAATGATTGTAATGGATTATCCCACAGTTAAGTTCCAACGCAGAAAAGGCCGGTCAAGTGTAATTATGCAAAGTTCGTATACGGTTTATCCGGATCTTTTCTTTATCTTCAGGGTCCGCAGCGCCATATTTCTTAATTCTGATAATGTCCAAAATAAAAAACCACTTTATCTGCCGTGAATGCGGCTATTCCTCGGGTAAATGGGTTGGAAATTGTCCGCAGTGCTCCAGCTGGAATTCCTTTGATGAGGCCGTCAAGCAGCAAGGTAAGCCTGAACAGCATAAGGCCAGGATCAATGGAAGCCGTTACAACAGCCGCCCGTCTCCGCTCAAATCCATTTCCGTGCTGGAGTCGGATCGCTATACCAGCGGGATCGGAGAGTTCGACCGTGTTCTGGGAGGAGGATTCATGCCGGGATCATTTGTTCTGCTTGGAGGGGACCCGGGCATAGGTAAAAGCACCATTGCCCTGCAGATGGCCAGGGAAAACAAGAACATAAAGATCCTGTACACGTCCGGCGAAGAATCGGCCGGACAAATAAAGCAGCGTGCCCTCAGGATGGAATGCGATGAACCTGAACTGCAGGTTTATACCGAGACGGACATCAACCTGATCATTGAACAGGCCCGGCAGGACCGGCCCGATATCCTGGTCGTGGACTCCATTCAAACCGTGTTCCGTCCGGAGTTAACCAGCATGCCGGGAACCGTAGCTCAGATCCGCGAATGTGCGGCCCTGCTCATGCAGCTGGCCAAACATGAGGGTATCACGGTGCTGACCATCGGTCACGTTACCAAAGAAGGCGATCTGGCGGGTCCGCGTGTACTGGAACATATGGTGGATACCGTGATCCAGTTTGAAGGGGACAAAAACCTGGACTACCGCATCCTCCGGACCCTTAAAAACCGTTTTGGTCCGGCCGGGGAGATCGGAGTATTTGAAATGACGGCTACCGGACTGGAACAGGTTACGAATCCCTCCCAGTTGTTTTTGTCCGAATACGACAGCTCGGTCAGTGGAAATGCGGTGGTATGTACGATGGAAGGGTCGAGGCCCGTTCTATTGGAAGTACAGGCACTGGTGACGCCGAGCAATTATGGAATGCCTCAGCATACGGCTTCCGGCTTTGACCAGCGAAGGTTGTCTTTATTGATAGCAGTGCTGGAAAAAAGGGGAGGGTTTCCCTTTTCGAGCCGGGATGTTTTCCTGAACATTGCAGGTGGGATGAAGTTAAGCGAAACAGCCTGCGACCTGGGCGTGGCATGCGCGCTTGTATCCAGCCTGATGGATAAGCCGGTAGCGGGTAATCTCGCTTTTATCGGTGAAATCGGGCTTGGCGCTGAAGTACGGAAAGTGACACGCATTCAGGCGCGTGTGGAGGAAGTAAAGAAAATGGGTTTCAAAAAAGCGCTGATTCCGGGGGGGAGTAAAGTCTCTGCTGAGGGGATAAATCTGGTGAAAGTCAATAATCTCCAGGGCGCTCTTAAAGAAGGCCCCGGGATTTAATCGCTTGCTATCTCCATTCGTCGCGACGGCGTTTGCGTTCTTCACGAACACTCTTTTTATGAGCTTCCCTTTTTTCTTCAGAGGGCTTGGCGAATTGCTGGCGTTCCTTATATTCCATCAATACCCGTGAGCGGGTAATCATTTTTTTAAAACGATTAATGGCTCTATCAATACTTTCGTTATCTTTTACCTTTATACCGATCATAAATCAGAATTATTCACTTAAAGTTGGTTATTATTTTTCATGCTTGCAGTCCAGAATATAACATTTTTTATATCAAACCGCTGTCTTTTCAAAAATTTAAATTTGCAGGCCAACCCGGGAGACCGCATTGGTCTGGTAGGTCCTAACGGTGCGGGCAAAACTACATTGCTTCGCCTGATCACCGGCAAGATCAAACCGGAAGGCGGTCAGGTAACATGGCCTTCCGATACCAGTGTGGGGTATCTTGAGCAGGAGGTCCTGGAAGTCAATGTCAATCAAAGCATCAAGAGCGTTGCCATGATGGCCTTTGACGAGGCCATCCGCCTGGAGAAGGAGATCATTAAACTGGGCAACCAGATTGCTGAAACTTCCGATTTCCTGTCGGATGATTATCAAAAACTGCTGGAAAAAATAGAGCGGGCCCAGACGCGCTATGATCTGCTGGAAGGCGACAGAAAAGAGGCCAAAACCGAGGAGATGCTGGAGGGGCTGGGCTTCAATACGCAGGATCTGGATGAGCCCGTGGCCAAATTCAGCGGAGGATGGCGCATGAGGGCCCTGCTGGCTAAACTCCTGCTGCAGCGGCCCGATATCCTGCTGCTCGATGAGCCGACCAACCACCTGGATATCGATTCTATCGAATGGCTCGAGAAATATCTGCAGTCCTATCCCGGAGCGGTTATTCTGGTCAGTCACGATCAGTATTTTCTCAACCGGATGGTAAACCGGATTGCCGAACTGCGGAACAGCCGGATCTTCACCTATACGGGCAATTATGACCAGTACCTCATTCAGCGGGAAGAGCAAATAGAAATGCAGGCCAAAGTTTATGAAGCCCAGCAAAAGGAAATCGCCCAGACCGAACGTTTCATAGAACGATTTAAGGCCAAGGCAACCAAAGCCAAACAGGCACAAAGCCGGGTCAAAAGTCTGGAGAAGATGGAAAGGGTGGAAGCTCCCGACGATGCCCAGGCTGAAATGAGCTTCCGCTTTCAGGATCCCCCCCGCTCGGGCAAAGTTGTGCTTGAGATCAAAGACCTGAAAAAAACCTATGCCGGGGTCGACAACCCGGCTCCAGTGCGCGTGTTCACCGGCGGACAGGACCTTGAGATCCAGCGGGGCGATAAAATTGCCCTTATAGGAACTAACGGAGCCGGAAAATCAACCCTTGCGCGGATCATCAACGGAAATGAGCCTTTTGACGGAACCATGAAAGAAGGGCATAAGGTCCATCAGACTTTTTTCGCCCAGCATCTGGCCGATGTGCTGGAATCCGACCGTACGGTGCTCGATGAAACGCTGGCCTCGGCACCGAACGCCGAAGCCCGGTCTAATGCCCGCAACATCCTGGGATGTTTCTTGTTTTCCGGTGACGATGTATTTAAGCCCATTTCCGTATTAAGCGGAGGGGAGCGAAGCCGGCTGGCTTTGGCGAAAACCCTGCTGCAGCCGGCAAATTTCCTGATCCTCGATGAGCCTACCAATCACCTGGATATTCAGTCCAAAAACGTGCTTCTTCAGGCCCTGAAAGACTACAAAGGCACGGTGCTGGCCGTTAGTCACGACCGCCACTTCCTGGCTGAGTTTGCCTCCACGGTCTGGAGGGTGGAAGACGGGCAGGTATCGATCTACGATGGCGGATACAGCTATTATGAATGGAAGCGCAGGGAACAGACTGCCGCCCCGGCCTACAATGGAAACCGGCCCGAAAGTCCGCCGGTGAAAACGACGCAAACCAGAAAAGATGGCGGCGGACCTAAAACCAAAGAACAAAAACGCCTGGAAGCGCAGATGAGGAAGAAGCCGGGCGGGCGGTCCAATGGAAACCCGAATGGGTTCAAAAAACAGATCCACCAGTACGAATTGGAACTCGAACAGCTGGAAGCGAGAAAAGCCGAGTTGGAAAAACTGCTTGCCGATACGTCTTTTTACGACAAGCCCGAGGCTACCGGCTGCATCCGTGAGCATGCCGAAATCGAAAAAAAATCGACCGAGCTGTTTTCGAAATGGACCGAAGCGGCGGAAAAGCTTGAGGCGATGGAAAAATGAAAGAACCGGACATGAACCAAATAGCCCAGTTACGGCGGGATTACCGGTCCGGCGGCCTGGTGGAAAAAGACCTCAGGGATCATCCCCTTGACCAGTTCGGGCTATGGTTTGATCAGGCATTGAGGTCCGGCATCCTGGAGCCCAATGCCATGACCCTGGCTACGGCCGACCAGTCCGGCCGCCCCTCTGCGCGCATGGTCTTGTTAAAGGGGTATGACAAAGAGGGCTTCAGTTTTTTTTCCAATTACACCAGCAGGAAAGGCCGGGAATTGGCAGAGAACCCCAGGGCTTCGCTGGTATTTTTCTGGGGCGAACTGGAACGGCAGGTCCGCATTGAAGGGGAGACGGAAAAATTATCCCAAACGATCTCGGAAGAGTATTTTCACAGCCGGCCGTTTGAAAGCCAGATCGGGGCCTGGGCCTCCAGCCAGGGTTCCGTTCTGAAAGGACGGGATGAACTGGAAAAAGCCCATGAGATCATAGCCTCCAGGTTTAAGGGCAAACAGGTTCCCATGCCCGGGTACTGGGGGGGATACCTGCTGCGCCCGTCACGCATCGAGTTCTGGCAGGGCCGTCCCAGCCGCCTCCACGACCGGCTGGTATACCGGAAAGCGGAAGAAGATCAATGGGTTACCGAGCGCCTGGCCCCCTGACCCCAACCTAAAAACCAGTAGTCGTGTCAAAGAACAAGCTGTACCGTTATGCCCAGGTTAAAAAGCTTCGGAACGTAATCGAGCTGTCCAATTACAAGCCGGGCGATTATGCCCGGGTCCGGGGAAAATGGGCAAAAGAGATCTTTTGCAGCGATAAACCGCTAACCCTTGAGCTGGCATGCGGCAAGGGCGATTATGTGCTGGCTCTGGCCCGGCAGCATCCGGAACTGAATTTTATCGGCATTGACATAAAAGGGGACCGTCTTGTCAGGGGCGCTCAATATGCTGAGAACAAGGGGCTCACCAATGTGATCTTCCTGCGGGTGTTCATCGATCATATTGATAATTATTTCGCTCCTGCAGAGGTCTCCGATATCTGGATTACGTTTCCCGACCCGTATGCAAGCACCACCAAGGAAATGAAAAGGCTTACCTCTCCGCCTTTTCTGGAGAAGTACCGCAGGATAGCCGGTCCCGGGCATAATATCCATTTGAAGACCGATGACCCCGGCCTGTTCCGGTATACGCTGGAAACGCTGGCATCACACAAAGGCCGGGTGCTGGAGCTTAACGAAGATGTTTACGCCGCCGCAGAAGTCCCTGATATTTTGAATATCCAGACCTATTACGAACGAAAGCATCTGGAAGCCGGCAAGATCATCCGGTACGTTCGATTCAGCCTCGGTTGAACTCAAAGCCTTATTTCAGGCTGAACAAACAAGGTCAGATCATAATCGATGCCGATGGGGTGATAGACGTGGTGGCGGGCTTGAAAAACAGGGCATCCATGAACCGTTAGATATCTACCGTAAAGCCGGCCTGGAAAAC
>JBBDRB010000064.1:0-5335 GCA_040905685.1 Balneolales bacterium
CCTGCGACCCCCACGTCCCGAACGTGGTGCGCTACCGGGCTGCGCTACGCCCCGAAAGGGTTTCCGGCTCTTTTACCTTAGAGGATCCGTTTGATCAGATCGGCGGTCCTGGCAGAATAACCGGCTTCGTTATCATACCAGCCTATGACCTTAACGAGTTTTCCGTCCGCTTTGGTGGAAAGGGAATCGAAAATGCAGGAATGTATATTCCCTACAATATCCGAAGAAACCAGGGGCTCATCACTGAACTCCACGATGTTCTTCAGATTGCCTGATGCTGCTTTTTTATAGGCGGCATTAACTTCCTCTACGGAAGCATCGTTTTTAAGCACGGCCGTGAAATCGGTAAGCGAACCATCCGCGACAGGAACCCGTACCGCCCCGCCGTCCAGTTTGCCGGCAAGGTGAGGCAGCACCAGTCCGACGGCCTTGGCAGCTCCTGTTGTCGTAGGGATTATATTAACCGAGGCGGCCCGGGCACGGCGCAGATCTTTATGTGGCGCGTCCACCGTATTCTGATCACCGGTGAAAGCATGTATGGTGGTCATAAATCCTTTTTCTATACCAAAAGCATCGTCGAGAACTTTTGCCAGCGGGGCCAGGCAGTTGGTCGTACAGCTTGCATTGGAATAAACCTGGCTGGAGCTGTCGATATCGGCATCGTTAACCCCGAGCACGATTGTTTTTACATCACCTTTTGCGGGAGCGGAAATAATCACTTTTTTGGCACCGGCCTGAATATGCTTGTCTGCACCGTCTTTACTGGTAAAAAAACCGGTCGACTCTACTACAACTTCAACATCGGAGGCTCCCCAATTCAAATTGGCCGGATCGCGTTCAGACGAAACAGTGATGGTATTTCCATCAATTACAAGGTTGTTACCCTCTGCCTTAACTTCTCCCTTGTATTTTCCGTGTACTGAATCATATTTAAACAGATGGGCAAGCGTAGCCGCATCGGTAAGATCATTAACCTGAACAATTTGAATATCTTTGTGATGTGCAAGTATCGACTGGGCAACCATCCGGCCAATTCGTCCAAATCCGTTAATGCCTACTTTAATTGAAGCCATATTTGTAATACTCCTAAAATTATTATTTTTAATGTATAAATCATTTACGATCTACCTATTTACCATTCGTTAATGAATTGCGGTAATTTACAATTACCATGGACGATATTCAAGTTCGGGCAGTCCATCTCCCTGTTAAGTTTTTCGAAGCACAGGCCGGAAACCTTAAATCAGCTAAACTTTCTGAAGGCATTTTGATTTGTTATCTTAATAGAAAATCAGAGAGCATATTTTAAATGAATACATTCTAATCATCTAATCACAGCAATCATGAATAAATTGGCTTTGGAAGAATATAAAATTGAAGAATATCTGGATTATGATGATCCGACAACATTAAAAGCCCAGCAAATTGCCGTGGAAGAGGTGCGTTCAAAGTTTGGAAAAACATATCCCCTCATCATAAACGGTCATGAAACCAAGGGAGAGAAGGGAGTATTTGAGAGCATAAACCCTTCCAATACGAAGGAAACCATAGGTAAATTTCAACTGGCCAGTTCCCTGCAGGCTGAGACGGCATTGGAAAGTGCCTGGACGGCGTTTAGAACCTGGCAATATGTTCCCGCTGAAGAACGTGCAGGCATCCTGCTGCGGGCCGCAGAGATTGCCCGGCGGCGGCGTATGGAAATCAATGCCTGGCAGGTGGCGGAATCCGGTCATAATTACCGGGAAGCCGATGCTCAGGTTGCTGAAGGAATTGATTTTCTCAATTATTACGCACACGAGGCCCTGCGCTATGACAAGGGCATGGACGTTCTCGATGCCAGGGGCGAGATCAACCGAACCATTTATATACCTCTGGGAGCCGGTGTCTCCATCTCTCCCTGGAACTTTCCGTTTGCCATTGCCGCGGGCATGGCAGCCGGGCCGATTGCAGCCGGCAATACCATCGTGGCCAAGCCCTCTCCCGATACCCCGATGATGTGCTGGCTGGTGCATGAGATTTTCAGGGAAGCCGGCCTGCCGGAAGGCGTGTTCAATTTCATTACCGGTGATAATGAGGAAATCGGTGATACGCTGACCGGTAGCACGAAAACACGATTTATAAACTTTACCGGTTCCCTTGCCGTGGGCCAGCATATCAGTCAAATTGCCGCCGAGCCGCAGAACGGCCAGAACTTCGTCAAACGTGTTTTTGTTGAGCTTGGCGGGAAGAACGCCATTGTCGTGGATGCTGATGCCGATCTGGAGGCGGCCTCCACGGCCATCGTGCAATCGGCTTACGGCTATCAGGGTCAAAAATGTTCAGCCTGTTCGCGTGCCATCATCGTTGATGAAGTCTATGATGTTATAGCGGAAATGGTGGCTGCTAAAACCAAAAGCCTGCAGGTCGGAAATGCCAAAGACAATATAATTGTCGGTCCGGTGATCAACCAGAAAGCTGTAGATAAAACCATGAGCTATATAGAGATCGGCAAAGGTGAAGGTAAGCTGGTCGTGGGCGGCCGGAAAGCCGAATCCCCTGATCCGGGTCATTACATCGAGCCCACGATCTTCTCTGAGGTGGATCCCGATGCCCGCATAGCCCAGGAAGAGATCTTTGGTCCGGTGCTGTCCCTCATCCGTGCAAAGGATACGGATAATGCCATACAAATTGCCAACAATACCCGCTACGGACTCACCGGAGGTTACTTCTCCTCAGATCCGGGGAATATCGATAAAGCCCTGAGAGAATTTCATGTGGGTAATTTGTACATCAACCGCAAATGTACGGGCGCCCTGGTAGGGGCCCAGCCCTTCGGCGGTTTCAATCTGAGCGGAACCGACTCCAAAGCCGGCGGGCGGGATTACCTGATGTGTTTCCTTCAGGCAAAATCGCTGACTGAGAAACCACTGGAAGGTGACAAGACCGTGCTTGAACGGTTCCGGTATGGCAAATAAACACCCGGCTCTTCAGGGCTGACACCACGAATTGTATGGCGGAAGAGACTTCACCCCTTCTCACGCATTTTATACGAATAATCTTTATTTTTGCTCTCTTTTTTTAACCGGGCAAGTCTAACATGAAACTTTTATGTCTTTGATCAGAACACATACGTGTGGCGAATTAACCCATGCCGACACAGGAACCAACGTAATACTAAACGGTTGGCTCGATACCCGCCGCGACCTGGGTGGCGTCATTTTTATTGATCTTCGCGACCGCTACGGTCTTACCCAGGTGGTTTTTTCGCCCCAGGATAACGAAGAGGCCCATAAACTTGCCGATCAGCTGCGTTCCGAATATGCCATCGGGATCGAAGGGGTGGTTAAGGAGCGCTCAGAAGAGAATATCAACAGGAATCTAAAGACCGGCACGGTGGAGATCCGTGCCCACAGGCTGCAAATCTATTCGAAATCCAAAACCCCGCCCTTTGAAATCAAAGATGATATAAAAACCAATGAGGATGTACGGTTAAAGCATCGCTACCTTGATCTTCGCCGCCCGGTCATGCAGCAAAACCTGATGCTTCGCTCAAGGGTCTATAAGGCTACCCGGAACTTTTTCTATAACCTCGATTTCGCCGAAATTGAAACCCCTGTGCTCATGCGCAGCACGCCGGAAGGCGCCCGCGATTACCTGGTACCGAGCCGGGTCAATGCCGGTAAATTTTTCGCCCTCCCCCAGAGTCCGCAGACCTATAAGCAGCTTTTGATGGTTTCCGGAATGGATCGCTACTTCCAGATCGTAAAGTGCTTCCGCGATGAAGACCTCCGGGCAGACCGTCAGCCCGAATTCACCCAGATTGACGTTGAGATGTCGTTCATTGAAGAAGAACAGATCTATGCCCTGGGTGAGGGGTTAATGAAAACCATACTTAAAGAAACAAAGGGAATCGATATTCCGGCACCGTTCCCAAGAATAAGCTACCGGGAGGCTATGCTTAACTATGGCAGCGACAAGCCCGACACCCGTTTCGGCCTGAAATTCGTAGATTTTTCCGGCATAGTTGGAAAATCCGATTTTCGGGTATTTTCAAAAACGGTGCAGGAGGGCGGCAGCGTAATTGGATTTGTAGTCCCGGGACAGGCTTCCCTGGGCCGGGGCGTCATGGATCGCCTGACCAAACGCGTTCAGGATGAAATCGGTGCCGGCGGCCTGATCTATATGAAAAACAATGCAGAGGAGCTGTATTCCAGCGTCGGCAAGTTTGTGAATGAAGAGACCTCCCGGGCTATGGCTGAACGGTCCGGGGCCGGTGAGGGAGACCTGATCCTGCTGCTGGCCGGACCCAAATCCAGCGTTTATCACCAGCTGGGTGAATTGCGTTTGATGGTAGCCAGAGAATATGACCTGATCGACACCACCAAACACGATTTCCTCTGGGTCACCGATTTCCCCCTGCTCGAGTACGATCCGGAAGAAGGGCGCTTTTTTGCCATGCACCATCCCTTTACCGCACCCCAGAGCGGGGATCTTGACAAAATGGAGGATGCCCCTGAAGACATCAAAGCCAGGGCCTATGACCTGGTCTATAACGGCAATGAAATCGGAGGCGGATCCATGCGTATCCATGACCGGGAGCTTCAGCAGCAAATGTTCCGGCTGCTGGGTATAGACGCTGCCGAGGCCCAGCAAAAGTTTGGCTTTCTCCTGGATGCTTTCCAATACGGTCCGCCCCCTCACGGTGGCATTGCCCTGGGGCTGGATCGCATCGTAATGCTTCTTGCCGGTTCCAAAAATCTGCGTGAAGTGATTGCCTTCCCGAAAAATCAAAAGGCACAAAGCATCATGGACAATTGCCCGGATGAGGTCGATCAAAAGCAGCTTGATGAACTTCATATTCAGCTGAAACCCAGAATAAAGGCTTAAAGCGTTCTGTTTGCCTTATGAAAACTTAACCTGGGTATTGAACTATACCGAGTGGACTCTTCGTTTTAGTTTAAACGTAATCGCAAAAAAAACAGGAGTTTATATGTTTGAGAAACTGGCAAATTTAAGCGTTGGCCTTGGGTTGGCATCCATTGCCGGAAGCCTGGCAACCTGGATGATGGGTAGCAGCAAGAAATCAGATGATAAACATCATGATGAACATCTGGGCTTGCTGGTTGGTCTGTGGCCGCCTACTTTTTTCTTACTGGCCCTGTATCTGTTTCAGTTACAGGAAAGAGGTTATGAAGAAGAGGCAGAAAATCTTCGCCGTCAGGTAGAAAATAAAATGGAAACGGCCTGAACCGGATTTTTTTAAAAACCCCCTCCGTAAGAAGAGGGGGTTTTTTGTTGATGGCTATTCTTCGACTTCAGCCCACGTTTCCACATCACTGAAAACCTCAATGAATTC
>JBBDRB010000065.1:0-5068 GCA_040905685.1 Balneolales bacterium
TCAACCTTTGGCAAAATCATCAGCATGGTTGAAGAAGCCGAAGCGCATAAGGGAGTTGTTCAGCGATTTGCGGACAAGTTTTCGGCCTATTACCTGCCGGTAGTGACCGGGGTTGCGGTGCTGACGTATCTGTTGAGCGGCGATTTAATGGCTACTATCGCCGTGATGGTGGTAGCTTGTGCCTGTGCTTTTGCGCTGGCCACACCGGTAGCCTTGCTGGCCTCTATCGGCTCTAATGCAAAGCAGGGCCTGCTTATCAAGGGTGGCAAGTACATTGAAGCCCTGGCCCGTGCGGATGTACTGCTTATCGACAAAACGGGTACGCTAACTTTTGGCCGGCCGGAAATCAATGATATTATCCCCCTGAATGGCTGTTCTGAGGGCGAGTTGCTGCTTTTAGCTGCCAGCACTGAGCAGTATTCTGAACACCCTCTGGGACGAGCGGTGGTCAATGCTGCCAGAGATCGTCATCTTGCGCTAAAGAAACCCGAACACTTTGAGGAATTAACGGGCAACGGGGTAAGGGCTGTTGTCAGTGGCAGGACCATTACGGTGGGTAATGAACGATTGGTCGAACAGAACGAGACAGTCAAACAACAAATTCAAAAACTCAAGAAAAATGGAAGAACCGTCATTACCGTTCAACAGGACGGAGTTTTACTTGGGCTGTTGACCGCACAGGATACGGAACGCAAAGAGGTAGGAACGGCTATTGAACGTATCCGGTCGTTGAATGTTCAGCATATTGAACTGCTGACAGGTGATAATACCGAAACCGCCCGCAGCCTGGCCGGACGACTTGGTATTGGTTATCAGGCTGAACTGCTTCCCGAAGAAAAGATTGAGATCGTCAAACGGTATCAATCCGAAGGCCGCACTGTAATAATGGTGGGTGATGGTATCAATGATGCACCGTCCCTGGCTCAGGCCGATGTAGGTGTTGCCATGGGTACAACAGGGACGGATGTTGCTATTGAAACCGCCGATATCACATTGATGAGAGACGATTGGGAATTGATTCCCGAGTTGTTAAAATCTGCTGGAAAGACGATGAAGGTTATTAAGTGGAACTTTGGTTTTACTACGGCTTATAATGTTATAGGCTTATCACTGGCTGCATTTGGCATTCTGCCACCCGTTCTCGCCGCCGCTGCACAGTCCATTCCCGATGTAGGAATATTGTTAAATTCTTCGCGCTTGCTCAGGCCATAATGAATAGCTTACAGTAAATCACTTCAACCGTGCTGTCCAGGCCCCACCCGATTAAAGCGGCGCTGCCTGACGTAAAACCGGCCGTTAGTGATAGCACCACTTCAATGACATCATAGTAAAGGTAATGTATGATGATGAATCAGCCGCATTTTTTGACGTACAGGGAAAAAACAATACCAAAATTAAAATCCTGACCCCGACAATTTTTTATCCCGTCGTATTAAAAGAAGTGCCGGAAAAAATCAAAAAAAAGGTCATCACAGTTCATTTTTTCGATAAAAAGCAATTTGAAGTGCCTTTTCCCCTGCCATCGGTTGCAAAAAACCATTCTGCTTTTGATCCCGGCCCGTCCGGATATATCTGGCGCGGTCCGACTTGGATTGTGCACAACTGGTTCATGCATCAGTTCCTGATGGAAAACGGCTACCGGAAAGAATCTAAAATGCTGATAACAAGCATTGAAAAGCTGATCGAAAGAAGCGGCTTCAGGGAATATTATAATCCATTGACCGGAGAAGGCTACGGCGCACACAACTTTACCTGGGCCGGACTGGTCATTGATATGATCAATATGGAAATGAATAAGAATAGCTAACGGCACAACTCAGGAAGCACCAATCGATCAGGGATGATGTATATGGCCATTGCCGTGCTCATTGTTTGCCTGAGGAGCGTGCATCATGACCATAGGATCCAATATTCCGTAGGTTCCCATCCGGTCCATGTCTCCGCCAAAAAACAGGCGAAAACCGACTGAAATGGTCCAATAACTCCCATTATCAACAAGAAGCTCTGGGGTGACGCCGCGTTCATCCCAAATCCGGTTGTGCTGAAATTCAACAAATGGCCGGGCGCTCAGAGGATAGCCGGTCAGCGTGTAGCCATAGCCTGCGGAATTGATCAGCCAGCGCGTGGCGCCTATGGGCGGATCGTCATGATCATATCGGAAGAAATCATCCGTCCCCGGTTCCCCTTCACGATTGTATTCCGGCCGGGTAGCGTATTCAATGCGATAATAAGGCTGATGACGGCTGGTTTGCAGCTGTGCTTCCCCCAAAACGGCAAAGTAACCATCACGCTGTTCGGGTGCACTCATCGAAGCTTCCACCAAACCATATACATTACCGATTGGGTATTCAGAGGAATGACGAATGGTGGCATTGTACAAACTAATTAGATCATCTTCTATTACCCTCGCAAAGGAGACTGAGGTTTCCCATTGCGCCATCGGTCCAAACCCTTCACCGAACCTGCGGCTGAGCCGTGCCGACCATGAGTCGCCAAAGCTCTCAATATTGCTGAAATCGTATGGACCAGTGGGCTCTTCCCCGCCAAACAGGGAGGCTTCGAAACCCCATCCACCGACGAGATATGCGCCCTGGATTTGCCACCGTTCCAGGATTTGTGAAAGATGGTGATTGGTGGGAAACTTCTGGACAGGCCGGGCCATAGGATCATCGGTTCCATAGGTTGCAAAACCTTTTCCTGCGGAAATAGAAAAGGCGCCGCCTGCAAAATCCCAAAAATTATAGCTAAGCATAACTTCATGCAACAGAGTATGGGGATGCCGTGCATCGATAAATTCTTCTCCCCATCCTCCGAGCGTTACTTCACCGTCCGGTATGGTGAGCCCTTCGAAGCTGAGGGATGTGCGCAATACTAGCCGTGCATTGGGGCTTTGAATATTTACCATCGTTGTCGGCTGGGTAAAATACAGATCATTGCGGTTAAGGGGATTATCTTCATCGAAGGGCACGCTCCACGTGAGGAGCGGAAAAACCTGGCCCATCCCCATTAACTGCCAGCCGTCGTCAAACGGCTGCATCCACATTTCATGCTCTGTGGCAGATTGCTCTTCGTGATCGTTGTGCTGATGCTGCGCCTGCAACGCGCCTGAGAAAAAAAAAATAAAAGCTATACCTAAAAAGAAACGCAGCATCCTCCATCCTCCCCTTTATGTATTTGAACAGCCCAAATGATTCCCAAAACAAAAAACAAAAGAGCTTTCTGGTTCATCATTAGTAGATAACACCGTCTTCGATGTAAGCTTAAAACAAGAATTAATGCCTTACCTTTGCAGGAAAGGCATTAATTTACTCTCAGCTTGCTGCAACACCGGCCATCTCACGGCAAATTTTTGCGCACTGGAAGCAGGCATCGGCACATTCTTTGCAATGGCTCATATGGCTGTGCTTTTTACATTCCGCCCCGCAGGCTTCACAAATTTCAGCACAAAAAATACAGATTCTTTCCGAGAACTCCGATGCTCCTGCCATGAATTTTGATGATAGGTAACAAATATCTGCACAATTAAGATCCAGAGCTATACAACGAGCAAGTTCTTTTGCATTATCTTCCTGTAAACAAGCTGCGGCACAATGTTCACAGGTAACAGCGCATTGATTGCATGCATCAATACATTTTTGATATTTCTCGTGTGGCATGATTTTTTCTCCTGTTTGAGTTTTTTTTATTTGTAAATGCCATTTTAACCGTAGCTATTGGATAATATTACATTATAGTATTTTATCAGGATGAGCATTATTTTTAAATAGTTGAAAAATCTAGTGATCAAAAAACCTAGGTTTAAAACAAAATTTATTTTTTTCTATTTTAAGAAAGGTTACCGAAGCACCTGTACATTCATACCACGAAGCAGCACATAGCCGGTTCCTTTAATATATAGCCCTGTCTTGCCGGGCGATAACTCATCACCATGACCATGTGTAACGGTTTCATCTTCTGAAAACCCATAAAAATGACTACCATCGGCGGATGTACGAAGGTTAACCCATCCTTGGGCCATAAAATTTTCTTTCTCAAAAACATTCAGGTCACCATTTACAGATTGTCCTAGCCGCATCCTCCCTTCACTGACTTCCATGAAGCCATAATTATTTTCATCCTGAACATGATATATGATCCGAAATATTCCCGAAAATTCATCCAGGTTTACCTCGGCTTCAGCGCTAACGCTACCCAGATCATCTCCAAAGACAAACATAGCTTTTCCCCCTTCGGGTTCAAGGCTTAGGGTTCTGTTATCAGTATCAGTAGCCATGTCCTCGCTACCTATTAGCCATGCAAAATCTTCGGCAAGAGCTAATGTCGCATTGGGTCCTATTTGCCATTGCCAGGAACCCCCATCTAAAGCCATGGGTCTGGATACTTCTTCAGGGGCCATTTCGGAAGAGGCTGGTTCATCTCGGTCTGTCCGTTCCACAGCGGCCACACCCACGCCATGTTCAAAAACCAGTTTTGCTCCCAAATCTCCCGTCTGCCAGACAAAATAACAGCCCAGGGCGCCTAAAAGAACAAGTCCTGCCTGAACAGGTACCTTCAGATTCAATTGCAGCCATCCGGCCGTGATTCTTATTATCAAAAAAACCAGAAAAAAAAGCAAGGTAATAAGAGCCATATTTTCATGGTCGGTTATGACGGATTGTGCCTGAACAGGAACTCGCACCGTTTCTGCCGCTATCGTTCCTGACCAATAGGAAGCAATTAAACCCAAAGTGCTTAAGGCATAAAGTGCTATTGTAGTTTTTTCAATCCAAACCTTGTTTAGAAAGAGTTTTATAGCGTCAAAAAAGACAGCAACAAATGTCAGTGCAATGGGAAAATGTACGAATAATGGATGTATGTTTGGTGCCCAATCGGGTATCATTGTAGTTATCTGTGTTTAGTGGTTAATATTATTTTGAACCATCTCGAATGGTTCAATGATGTGTCGAAGATGCAGAAAAATAGAGGGTAATTCATAGGCTAATAATGTGCATAGATTGTGCGATTTTCTGGCGTCAACCATCTTCGGCGCCTGGAATATTCAGTCCGCTCATGTATGAATTTTTCTTTA
>JBBDRB010000066.1:0-5062 GCA_040905685.1 Balneolales bacterium
TACTTTGCAGCCGCTTAACCAAAACAACAATTCCTGAGTTCTTCAGGATCGACTACTTACATTTATGCATTAAGCCGTGACCCTTATTTCCGGGCCGTTATGTTTTGAAAACATTAATAATATCAGAAGGGCCAATATTCAGGCCGGGCAACATGTGCTTTTATATGGAGCTACCGGTGCTATCGGAACGGCCGCATTACAAATAATTAAATCCATTGGAGCAGAAGTCACGGCGGTTTGTAACACAAAGAACCTGGATCTCATAAAATCACTGGGGGCTGACCAGGTCATAGATTACACAACCGATGACTTCACCAACATAAACAAGAAATTTGATGTGGTTTTTGATGCGGTTGGCAATTCAAACCGGTCATAGCACGTCAATATACGCTTGAACAAATTCCTGAAGCTTTCAAATACGTACATTCAGGCCAAAAAACAGGAAATCTGGTTGTTTCCATAGGCACAAAGGGCAAATCATAATAACCGTTTCGTGCTTATCGGTTACTTTCTAATGTGTAACTAGCGGTTTATTTATCGCATAAGTGAAGCTGCAAACACACTATTATTATCCAAGAAGATGCTGATGAGCACCCGCCCATTATCTACCCGGTTTATCAGATGGGGGCGGGGCATTAGACATATGTGGGCCATTAGACACATGCGGGGCATTAGACACATGCGGGGCATTAGACACATGCGGGGCATTGGATACATGCGGGTCGGAATGAACGTGCGAATCAACTACTGGATTGTGGTGCACATAATGGGTCTCATAATCATCCCTGAGATCTCTGACACCCAACATTCCACCTAATGCAGCGGCAAACAATCCAAGTATGAGGGCGATAGACAGATAACCTGCTGCTTTCGCTCCTGCTTCAGCAACTTTTTCTCCCTGTTCTCTTACCGTCTCTTCTGCCTCGGCAAGGAATTCATCAACATCCTGACGCAGTGATTCATAATCGGCCAGAGCGTTGTCTACAGCACGTTCAGCTTCAGCCTGGGACATGTCTGTCCGTTCAACCAGTATATTGACAAGTTCATCCCTGTCCACCTCTTCAAATGTCTGAGTTAGTCTGTCTCTGGCATTTCTGAAAGCCTGCTCAACATCACCATCCCTGAGACCTTGAGAGACGTCATCCTCTAAATCAGATTCCAGTTCATCAGGATCACTGCCGGCATCTCTCATCAGAGCATAAATTTCCTCTTTGGCATCGTCCATTGATATGTCAAGATCTTCAACCATCTTTTCAATCGCCGGTGCAAATGCATCGCCTGCAGCCTGCCCCGTTGTGGAAATCACACCGCCAACTGTGCTTCCGACACCCGATATAATGGTACCGACCATCGTAGTTAATAACCATGCTGATAGAAGTGTATACAGGCCCCAGGTCATAATCCCCTGTACAACACCACCGATATCAGTAAAAGATACACCAACACGAGCGGCGACAAATCCGCCTGCAAAGAGAGCTATTAAATTGCTGATCCCCCACCATATCAAGGCTCCGGTGCCAATTCCGCTCAACGGATTGGTTTCCTCGGTGGGCTCAATGGTACCCAGTCCGATAGCGAGTCCTATTAAATTGAGAACCAGCAAAATTGTCAATACCGTCAATGTACCTGCAAAAATCGCTCTCCATGATACCCCCTTTTTAGGTTCATGAATGTAGGGATTTACTTTTTTTGTTTTATTCATAATATCTCTCTGAATAGTTTATATTAATGCTCATAGCATAGTGCAAAAATTATTTATTCCAGAGTCAATGTCCATTACATATTTTGGACTGATATTTATATAATTTCAGTATTGCCCAAATCTGAATGAGCACCAAATTGACCGATTTACCCAGGGAAGAATGATTTTTCCGCAGTAGTATAATCTTGGCCACGCCACATATTTGCCACTCCTTTCCAAAAACTGCTGAATACGTTTCGCCGCAATAACACGTTTAAGTTGTTTTACGTCAAGGAATTTTCTATTAATATTCAATGCTGCGAGTAGCAGATCCATTTAGTTTATAAAAGCGTTAAGAGACTATCAGAGAGTTAAATTCAGAGAAATGTTTTATGTCTACATAATGTGATTCAAGTAACCTGATTGCATTTTTTACAAGGACAATAAGAGATATTAAAGAGAGAAGTTTCAAGAGACAGATCTGTCTATACAGACTACAGATTGCTTTAAATATTATGATTTAAAGAGAGAATTTTTTTTCTGGAGTTAAAAAGTGCCTATTGATTCATACAATTTTTATACCGGAGAAGGGCCTGTTGTGGCTGTTGCACTCCATTGCGGCCATGATGTACGAAACGAGCTCAAACCCCTCTTCAACCTCAGTAACTCAGAACGGCTGCGTGAAGAAGATCCTCATACAGACTTCTTCACTACTATTGTTCCTGCCCGTATTATTGTCCGGAATTCCCGGTTCGAAGTAGATCTGAACCGTGAACGCAGTTTAGCCGTGTATCGTACCCCGGAGGACGCATGGGGCCTTAAAGTCTGGAAAGAAAATCCGGACGACGAATCGGTAGAGAAATCACTGGCCATTTATGACAGATTTTATGAAGATGCGAAGGTTTTTTTCAGCGGTATCATCCACAAATATGGCTACGTTATAGTTTATGACATACACTCTTACAATCATATGCGTGATGGACCGCATGCAGATCCGGCCGATCCGGCTGCCAATCCCGATGTAAATCTTGGTACATCAAATCTGAACAGACATGTCTGGGGACAGGTCGTCGACAGGCTGGCCAAAGATCTCCGCACGTTTGAATACCCGGGTGGCCAGCTTTCGGTGGGCGAGAATATCCGTTTCAAAGGTGGTCATTACTCACACTGGATGCAGCAGGAATTCGGCGACCAGAGCTGTGCCATCGCTATTGAGTTTAAAAAAATCTTTATGAATGAGTGGACTCATGAACTCGACCCGGTGAAACTCAAAGCAATATACAATGCCCTTGTTTGCACCCTCCCTGGATTGTTGATTCACAGTAACGAATTTACAGAAATGCACGCGGGTGGACTGTAATGAAAAAGATTCAGGCCTTAAGCGAACCATTCGAAGGATTAATTGCGGATGTCATTCAAAAGCTAAATGGAGGTAAGCAAGTCCGAATTGAATTACCTGATGGCGGATTTCTTCACTTCGATCGCCCCCTGCCCTTTCTGGTGGTTTTTCGCCGGCCGGCGGATGATGATAACAGTTCGGTTAGCCAGTTGGTACGATCCCAGACATCATTTCTGATTGCACCGGCCAATGGCAAGCCCGAATACCTGAAGGCGCTCGTACATGCTATCGCCAGAACAATTTCCACTACAAGCGGTGCATTTCTGATCATTGAACTTTGGGCCGGACAACCCACATCCAAATCCGGGGATAACTCGCAACCGGATAATGGCGATTCAGGGCACCTTCAAATAAAAGCCGATCCTCCAGCAGACTTTCATATCCGGGCTCCGTTTGAAGTGCCCTATTCAAGTGTAAGCTACCTGAAAAAAAATCTGAAGAAAATCCGGATTGGATATCAGAATGCAACTGCAGAAATTGCTTTGGAATACCGCCATCCCCCCGGACTAATGCAATTAATGGAGGCGGATGATCTCAAAGACCTGGGAGCCTTGCTGATCGGGCTGGAAATCCGTCCGTTTTACATCAACTCCAATACCGGAACCCCGTACCCCCTTCTGCTCAGAAAGTTGGCCCGGGAGCTGTCTGAGGCACTAAACCGTACATTCTTCGAATTCGTCAGGGTTCAAACGAGTCTGGAGGTGGCGCATTTTCATACGCTGGGACGACGACTTATGACACGTCCGGCCCGCGAAATAGACATTAAACTGGCCCAAATCGATGACAGTTTCAGGTTTCTGCAGCTGGTTACTCCAATAAATTCTCATGAAGCCTGGTTGATTTTCAAAAGAAATCATTTTAAAAAAAAACCTGTTTTCCATTACAGGCTGATGTCGGAAGACCCGGAGATCCTCAAACGCGAGCTATACAATATATCTATTGATCGCGTCGAAGACCCGACCCTGGAATTTATGTTCCGGGAAAAACGGAGCGAGCTCGACAAATTGCTGACTTTACTCACAGAACGTGGAAAGCCCGGGTTCATGCCGGGGAGCATGCAGTACTACGGCCCGCTCGAAGAATCACTGATCAAACTAGCTGCAAATCTGCTGTCGGCCATACCCCCGAATTCAGACAGTAGTGAGAAAAGCATGATATCGCCGGAAGATTTTGCCGCAATTGCCCGAAAAGAAATCGATTTCTACCGTAGTCAATATGAACCCATTGATGCCGCGGTGTATGTACAGGACGATATCACGGGGCTGCTCGTTTCTAACGGAAATTTGTATATAGGCACTGATGCCCGCATCTCATCTGTGCGTGCAGATGCATTGATCCAGCATGAAGTGGGTACTCACATCCTGACCTATTACAATGGCCGGGCCCAGCCGCTCAAAATGCTCTATTGCGGGATGCCCCGGTACGAAGAACTGCAGGAAGGCCTTGCGGTTCTCAGCGAATACCTGGTCGGGGGGCTGTCGTCAAGCCGTCTTCGGCTATTGGCGGCAAGAGTTATTACCGTTCAGGCGATCATTCGTGGAGCAGATTTCGTCGAAACATTTCATATGCTGCATAAAATTCACGGGTTCGATGCCCGGCAGGCATTCACCATTACGATGCGTGTCTACCGCGGTGGAGGACTTACCAAAGACGCAATATACCTGAAAGGCCTGATGCGTGTTCTTAAATGGCTGGAAGAAGGCAACAAGCTTGAACCTCTCCTGATCGGAAAAATCCGTGAAGATTATTTACCGCTCATTAATGAACTGCTATACCGGCGCATGCTGCTTCCGGCGCCACTGCGTCCGCGCTACCTGGATTTTCCCGGGGCCAGGTCGAAACTGGAGAAGCTAAAAATGGGGTCATCCGTCTTAGACCTTCTGCAAGAATAAATAATTTCAACAAAGTATAAACGCTTAGAAAAATTAAGAGAGATAAATGAGAATCGCACTGATCATCAATGATATTGAAACCGAAAAATC
>JBBDRB010000067.1:0-5050 GCA_040905685.1 Balneolales bacterium
AATTAATGTCCGGGCATGGCCGGTGGATATTTTTTTTGCCTTTAAGGCCGCCTGGATAAAAGGCGGCAAACTCAAAAGCCTGAGCATATTCGTTACCGTGGAACGGTTCTTACCCACTTGCCTGGCCACCTCTTCCTGGGTGTAACTGCATTCCTCAACCAGCTGCTGATAACCCATGGCTATCTCTATGGGATTGAGCTGCTCACGCTGAACGTTTTCTATAAGGGCAAAGGCAATAACATCATTATCGTCGACCTCGCGCACATACGCCGGGATGGTCTTGATCCCGGCCATTTTGGTGGCCCGGAGTCGCCTTTCCCCGCTGATGAGCTCATAGCGGTCATCCTTGATCAGGCGAACCGTCACGGGCTGGATCAAGCCATGCATGCGGATCGAATCCGATAATTCCTGCAATGCAAACTCATCAAAATCTTTCCGGGGCTGAGAGGAATTGGCCCGGATATGGGTAACCGGCAGATGCAGGGTAACGTTAACGCGGTTTACCGGCTTGCCCGGCGCCTTTGAACCGTTGGCCGGATCATCGGGATCGTTTGTATCATCACTGTATTCGGGAAAAAAAGCTCCCAATCCTTTGCCTAATACCTTCTTCGCCATATTAACTTCCTGAAGCAAAAACAGGACTGTCTTTGTACAGTTCTTTATTCTGGGTGATAATCTCGCGGGCCAGTGCCAGATAGTTTTTGGATCCTATGCTGATCGAATCGTACAGCAGGACGGGTTTGCCGAAACTGGGCGCCTCGGCCAGACGGACATTCCTGGAGATAACCGTTTTGAACACCCGGTCATCAAAATAGCGCTTGACCTCATCGGCCACCTGATTGGACAACCGGGTACGTGAGTCATACATGGTCAGAACGACTCCCTCTATCTGTAACGTTGTGTTAAGGTGCTGACGCACGATCTTTATGGTATTCAGCAGCTGGCCGAGCCCTTCCAGGGCAAAATACTCGCACTGCACCGGTATAAGCACCGAATCAGAAGCCGTAAGAGCGTTTATGGTGAGCAAGCCCAGGGAGGGTGGGCAGTCAATGATGATAAAATCATATTCGGTGCCTAGTTTTTCCAGGGCGGTCCTGAGAATATTTTCCCTTTTGGGCCGGTCCACCATTTCAATTTCAGCTCCCACTAGTTTGATATGTGCGGGGATGATGGATAGGTTGGGCATATCCGTTTTCGTAATGCAGTGGTTGATATCAATGCCATCGATCAGAACCTCATAAATGGAATCGGCCACGGATTTCGCATCAATGCCGACCCCGCTTGTTGAATTGCTCTGCGGGTCAATATCCAGAAGCAGCGTGGAATGTTCCAGCGCCGCCAGACTTGCCGCCAGGTTTACGGCCGACGTCGTTTTACCGACCCCGCCTTTTTGATTGGCTACCGATATAATTTTGCCCATAGTTATAATGTCCTGTTAAAAGTTAGCGCACGGTCGGAATATAACGCGGGCGTATATGTCAAGCAAAGTATAACATACATATTTTTTCAGAAGGGAACTGCCATGCAGCCGGAATACTTTGCATCCTGATAAATGGGAGTAAAAATCCTGCAATCTGTAAGAATCGTCGAATATGAGTTAGTTCGAGGTCCGGGTTAGATGGATATCACGCATGTCGGTCCTCAATGGGGTTGTTCCGTCATAAAGCGGACGCAGTCGCTCCAGGCTATATCTCAGATCTGAGTTGCCGGCATCGACATTTATGAGGGGATCGGAAGCAGCAGCCTGGTTGATATGCAGCACATCGTTGCGGTCAACCCATGGGCTCACGGCTTCGGCGCCTTCGGAGCCGGCACCCTGCACGGCATGTTCGGGGAGAAGGCCGGGGTCATCAGGGTAAAAGTTCACAATGCTGACCATCACACTGAAAACGACGGCCGCAGCCGTAGCCATGGCTGTTGTATTATTCCACCGTGGAAATAAGGATCGACGGTTTTCATGATAATGATTGACCGCCTGATGAATTATCGCTTCCCTCAGATTAGCCGGTGGGTTGCGATAAGGCAAATTCTCCAGCTTTTTAAGGGTTCGTCGCAGGCATTCAATTTCAATGAGCAGGTTCATATCACTTTCCATAGCCCTTTCCACCATTACGGCTTCAGAAGGGTCCAGTTCATTCAGAACATACTCGACGCAGAGATCATCTGCGTTCGGCAAATTTGACTTCTTTTCCATTTTCCTTCTCAAACATTTTTCTCAGGTTAATTAAAGCATATCTCATACGTCCAAGTGCGGTATTGATCGAAACATCTGTGAGTTCAGCTATTTCTTTAAACGACATTTCATAGTAGTGTCTTAGCATCACCACTTCACGCTGCTCTTTGGGAAGTTTGCCGATATGCTTGATAAGACTGTCTTTAGCTTCATCTTTCTCAATTCCTCTCTGGGCATCGACAACGCCTTCATCCGGAAGGCGATCATAAAAATCGTAGTCCGGATCCTGATGGGAGTTCACATCCACAAACCGTTTTTTCTTACGGAGGTAGTCAATCGTGGCATTATGGGCAATGCGCATAACCCAGGCAATCCATTTGCCCTGTTCGTTATACGTTTCATCCATTTTGGTGATTACTTTCGTAAACGTCTCCTGAAAAATATCATTGGCTGTTTCGGCATTGCCAACCATACTGTAAATGTATGAATAAATCTTTGATTCATGCCGCTTCAACAGAGTTTTAAAAGCCTGTTCATCTCCGTCTTTTCGATACATACGGACGAGCTGCTGATCATCAAGATCTCTCATATTCATATTTTTTTTATTGCTTGATCTCATAATGTCCTTTCATAACGACAGGCATTTACGAAAATTGCATATCGTTAATTACTGAATTGGTGTCGTTCCTGATTGCTCACGAACTAATTTACATGTCCTTTTTGATTTACAAAACTTCTGTCAGTGGTTAATGATTATACCGGCAAAACAGTTCCCTGTACTTCGAATTCAATATATCATTAGTTTAATAAAGAATACACAGCATTAAAACGTTTTAATACCGGGTTTATTTGATCTTTACCACAACTTGTTGTTATTTTACACATATTTTATACACATAGACCCGATAAAGGATGGATAACGCTCAACTTACGAGAAAACAGATAGAGTTTTTTAAATTCATCAGGGATTATAAACAAGAACATGAGGTCTGGCCCACGTACCGGGAAATCACCGGTAAGTTTGGATTTAAATCACCCAACAGCGTTACCCAGAATCTACAGTCCCTCGTGAAAAAAGGATATCTGATCAAGGGAGATGACAACGATTATGAGATCAGCCCCGGCATGGATGACCAGCCCCGGGAGGTATCCGGCATCCAGGTCCGCGGACTCATTGCGGCGGGAAGCCTGCAGGATGCCCTGGAGATGGATCTGGGAATGATCACCATGGAATACCTCTTCCCTGACCTGGACAAGATCTTTGCCCTGAGGGTATCGGGGATGAGCATGAGGAATTCAGGCATCCATGACGGCGATTTTGTCTTGCTTAGCCATGAGGAGCCGAAAGACGGCGGGATAGGGGCTGTGCTGTATAACGGGGAAACCAGTCTGAAGAAGGTTTTTAAAACCTCCTCCGGACTCCGCCTTGAGCCGGCAAACGATGATTACAGCGAGATCGTCATCGAGCCCGGCGATGCTGAAGAGGTCAATGTATTGGGCCGGTATGTGGGCCATGTCAACAAGACAGGCATGTTCAAGGCGTGATCATACCGTTTTGCCGGTATCGGTATCGCCGGCCACCAAGCCGGCCTGCTTCTCCAGTACCTGCCGGCCGGCATTCTCCAGGCTGGAAGGTTTCAGGGTAACCAGCCGGTAATTGGTCCCCCGGATCGCTTCGTGCAGCTGGCCGTCTTTTATCCATGCCCGTCCGCCGTCGTGCTGAAGCCTCTTGCGGTTTTTAAACATTTTGGCCTGCTCGTGTAAACTGGGTAATTCTTTCATTATTTTTTATAACCTGTACATGAAATTATAAACCATAAAGTACGTTAACCGCAATTCAGTTCAAACCTTTTGGCGGAAAGAAATATTCACCTGTTATTCTTTTTTCCTCTGTTCCAGCATTTGATATAAGGATTATTAGCCTTATATTGAGGACTTGATTATAAATTCAAATCACCCATTTTAAACTTATGTACGCGGTAGTTCAAATAAGCGGTCATCAATTCAACGTAAAGGCAGACGATCTCATTTACGTTGATCGTCAGGATGCTGATGTCAACGAAAAAATTTCCTTTGATAAAGTACTTCTTGTTTCCGACAAGAACGGCAAGATCAATGTGGGCAGCCCTGTAGTCAAGAATGCCGTTGTCGAGGCATCAGTTGTCGAACATGTACGTGCCGACAAGATTATCGTTTTTAAGAAAAAGCGACGTAAAGGTTACAAAAAGACCAGAGGTCACCGTCAGGATCTGACGCAAATCAAAATTGAAAACATTAATATTTAACCGGAGATAGAGAATGGCACATAAAAAAGGTGGCGGTTCTACTAAAAACGGACGCGATTCCGAATCCAAACGCCTGGGTGTGAAAAAGTACGGCGGACAAGCAGTCAGGGCCGGAAACATTATCGTACGGCAGCGTGGCACCCGCTTTCATCCGGGAACCAATGTAGGCCGCGGCAATGATGATACCCTGTTTGCATTAATTGACGGCGTCGTCGTTTTCCGCAACGGAAAAAGAAAGTCCGTTTCGATAGAAACTGCATAACCCTCTTCCAACGATCTAAAAGCCTTAAAGCATCCGTTTTAAGGCTTTTTTTATATGACCGATCACTAGTGTCCGGTTAAAAGTCAAAGAGTCCCAATTGGTTAGCATTTGAGTTCATGTTCTCCATGAGTTCGGGGTTCGAAAACAGCTCTTTAAACGTCATATTCTCCAATAATGCAACACTAAGCACCTGCATCATCGTGTGTAAATTAACGCTTAAATCAAAGGTTTTTTGAACAATTATCAGGATCATATAGGTACAAACAGCCGTCCATATCTGGGTCTTAACGGCGTTGACGCTTTGGCCATAAAAGGCCTTGATGCGCAGGT
>JBBDRB010000068.1:0-4936 GCA_040905685.1 Balneolales bacterium
AAATTAAAGAATTTTCTCTAATTTCAAATGGTCGACTTTCAGGGAAGCTTACAAATAGTTATTAAAAAATTAGTCGGGACATACCCATAGCCGGCACAACGGCTCCTTAGACCGGGGATGATCTTTATTTATGGGTATTATCAGGCAATGATGTCATGGACAACCTTGCCATGTACATCGGTCAGGCGAAATCGCCTGCCCTGATCTTTATAGGTGAGTTTTTCATGGTCGATGCCCATCAGGTGCAGCACCGTGGCCTGGATGTCATGCACATGGACGGGATCTTTGACAATGTTGTAGCCGAATTCGTCCGTCTCTCCGTGAGTTATGCCACTCTTTATGCCACCGCCGGCCATCCACATGGTAAAGCACCTCGGATGATGATCCCGCCCGTAGGTCTCGTTGGTGAGCTGACCCTGGCAATAGGCCGTCCGGCCGAATTCCCCGCCCCAAATGACCAGCGTATCGTCGAGCAGGCCCCGCTGCTTCAGGTCTTTCACCAATCCGGCCGAGGCCTGATCGATATCCTTGCATTGCATGGGCAGCTGATCGGGTATGCCATTGTGCTGATCCCAGCCCATGTGATAGAGCTGAATGAATTTTACATCCCGTTCAGCCAGCCGGCGGGCCAGCAGGCAGTTGGCCGCATAGGTACCGGGCGTGCGGGCCTCTTCGCCATAGAGATCAAACGTCGATTCCGGCTCATCGGAAAGATCCATGGTTTCCGGCACCGAAGTCTGCATGCGGTAGGCCATCTCGTATTGTGCGATGCGGGTCGTTATTTCCGAATCGCCGTATTCGGTCAGGTGCAATTCATTCAAATCCTTCAGGGAGGAGAGCATATTGCGGCGGCTCATTGTATTGACCCCGCCCGGATCATTCAGGTTAAGGACCGGATCGCTGCCGGCCCGGTACTGCACGCCCTGGTGAAGGGACGGCAAAAAACCGTTTCCCCAGAGGCGGGAATACAGGGGCTGGTCAAACGGGCGGCCGGTTCCCCGGGATACCAGCACACTGAAGGCGGGCAGGTTTTCATTATCGGAACCCAGTCCATAGCTGATCCATGAGCCCATGCTCGGCAGGCCGGCCTGCTCGGTGCCCGTCTGGAAGAAGGTGATCGCCGGATCATGATTGATGGCTTCGGTATAGACGGTTTTGATAAAGCAAAGCTCATCGGCTATCCCGCCGGTATGGGGAAGCAGGTCGCTTACCCAGGCCCCGCTCTTGCCATGCCTTTTGAATTTAAACCGGGATCCGGCCATTGGAAACGTATTCTGATTGGCCGTCATGCCGGTAAGGCGCTGCTCTCCCCTGACCGAGGGAGGCAGGTCCTGTCCGTTCATCTCCTCAAGGCTGGGTTTATAATCAAACATATCATGCTGGGACGGGCCTCCGCTCTGGAACAGGTAGATAATGCGTTTGGCTTTGGGGAGGACATGAGGAGTCTTAATGGCCCCGGCAAAAGGGTCGTCTTTGGATAGCAGCGATTTCGGGCTCAAAAGCGACGCCAGCGCAAAACTTCCGAGTCCCAAACTGGTTTTCGAAAGGAAGTGCCTCCGGTTCATGTTGCAATTCAGCTTGTCAATTTCTTCAGCCATCTCCGCTACTCCTTAGTAATGGTTTTGTCAAGATTCAAAATGGTACTGGCCACCATGGTCCGGGCCGCCAGTTCCGTCGTGTCCAGAGTTTCATCGAGCGGGTATTCACCGACGCTCAGCAAGGCCGCCGACCTTTCCGGTTCGGCCTGATAGCTCCTCAGCTCTTCTTCATACAAGGCCTTCACGATTTCCAGTTCCCGTTCCGAGGGCTTCCTGGATGTAGCGGCCCGGAAAGCAAACGTGATCTGGTCGCCAAGGCTCTGCCCGCCCTCCTTCATCATCCGTTCGGCCAGCATCCGGGACGCTTCCACATAGATGGGATCGTTCAGGGTATGCAAAGCCTGCAGGGGGGTTGAGGTATGCTGGCGCTTTACTTCCGGATGAGAGCGGATGCTCGCATCAAAGGTGGTCATGCCCGGTGGCGGAGAGGTCCGCTTCCAGAACGTATACAGGCTCCGCCGGTACAGCGAGTCCCCGTGATCCTGAACATAATCGGTCAGGTGTCTTCCCGAGGTGGTTTCCTGCCATAATCCTTCCGGCTGATACGGCTTCACGCTCGGCCCGCCCACCTGATCGACTATCAGTCCGCTGGCCACCAAAGCATTATCCCGGACCATCTCGGCCGGCAGGCGGTAACGGGGCCCCCGGGCCAGCAATTTGTTCTGGGGATCTTTTTCCACGAGCTCCGGCCTGACCACAGAAGACTGCCGGTAGGTTTCCGACAGGACCATCATTTTATGCAATTCCTTCATATTCCAGCCATTCTCGCGAAAGGTTACGGCCAGCCAGTCCAGCAGATGGGGGTGGGTGGGCATTGAGCCCTGATTGCCAAAATCATCCGGGGTGTCCACAATTCCCTGCCCGAAGAACAGCTGCCAGTACCGGTTGACGAGGACCCGGGAGGTGAGGGGGTTATCGGCGCTCAGAAGCCACCGGGCCAGTCCCAAACGGTTTTGCGGAAGATCATCACCAAATTCAAGCACGGCACCCGGCACCCCGGGATCGACTTCTTCGCCCAGATTATCATACTGGCCCCGCATCCGTATAAAGGATGGCCGGGGAATGATCCGCTCGCGCATGACCATTACTTCCCTCAGCGTATCGGTAAGGTTGCTTTCTTCAATCCGCAGAGCCTGAAGTTTATCCAGATAAGATGTATAGTCCGCGTTGTGGCGTAGCAGGTAATGATCAAGCAACAACTCTTTATGACGATCGGTGTACTGTTCAGGGGCCAGGGCCAGTATTTCGGAAAGTTCACCGCGTCCGGCCAGCACCAACACTTCGGCGGCGCTTAACCGGCGTCCGAAGATCTTGATCTCATCCAGCCTTAATCCTTTATACCGGATATCCTCAAAAGAGCTGCGCTCCCCGATCAGCAGATTTTGCCCGCCATACCGGGGCTCCTCCGGATCGATAAGAATTTTCTTGAACAGGTTATCATGAAGGGTAACCGCTTCCATTGTGTCACCATTGATATAAAAGGTAACTCCGCCGGCCCTGCTCGACCCATCGTAGGTTACTGTTATATGGCTCCACACGTTCGTTGGCAGCGTATCCACAGACTTCACCTGAAGGGCATTGAACGGCCAGCCGTGGGACAGACGCAGGGACAGCCTATTTTCAAACAGGGACACGTCATAGCCCCTGTTTCCAATATGGATGGATCCTGTTTTTACCAGAACCGGAACCTCTCTGGAGGTGTCGGAGGGATTTATCCAAAAGCTGAAGGAAAACGGGTCGGTTCGTTCGAACAGGGCAATCTTCCTGCCCAGATTGATGTGATTGCCCTTTTCAAATTCCAGTGCACCCCCCATGGTGCCCTCCACCTCCAAAAGGGTTCCGCTGATCCTGGCCGGATCCTCGCTACCCTGGGCCGCTACGGCCGTATCTCCCTGAACTGCGTCCATACTCAAATAAGCCACCAGGCCATGGTCTTCAGGGCGAAATGCCTTAACGGAGGTCGGCTGCCACCGGCCGAACCCTTCCGTTCCGGCCTCCCGGAGTAACCTTAAATTTTGTTCCTGTTCTGTTATGGCGCTTTTCAGGTAGTCGATCTGCTGCCGGGCGGCGCTGTCCGGCAGCAATATAGTGGGTCCGGCCGCGCCTTTGTTGGGGATCTGGCCCCGGTCATCCACGTTATTAAAGAAAGCGGAAAACCGGTAATACTCTTTCTCAGAGATGGGATCAAATTTATGGTCGTGGCAGCGGGCGCATTGCATGGTTAGCCCCATAAAAGCCGTTGCCGTGCCGTAGACGCGTTCGGCTACATATTCCACGCGGTATTCCTCCTCGACAATGCCTCCCTCCTGACTCTGCATATGCACCCGGTTAAAGCCGGTGGCCAGTTTCTGCTCCAGGGTGGGCTCCGGAAACAGGTCACCGGCAAGCTGCCAGGTGGTGAACTGATCGAAGGGCATATTCCGGTTAAACGCATCGATCACCCAGTCCCTCCAGGGCCACATTTCATTCGGCCCGTCATCCTGATAGCCATGTGTGTCGGCGTACCGGGCCACGTCCAGCCATTCCATGGCCATCCGTTCGCCATAGGCCGGCGAGGCCAGCAACCGGTCCACCGCTTTTTCATAGGCATCCGGTGAGCGGTCCGACAAAAAGCGGTCCAGATCCTCCAGGGTGGGAGGCAGGCCGGTCAGGTCAAAAGAGACCCTTCGCAGCAGGGTCTCCCGGTCCGTTCGCGGGGAGGGCGCCATATCGCGATCCTCCAGCCTGGCCAGGATAAAATGATCTATGGGATTCTGGATCCACTGCTCATCCTCTACCGGCGGAGGAGCCGCTTTTTCAGGAGGGATGAACGACCAGTGCGGCTTGAATTCGGCGCCCTGTTCAATCCATTTTTTAAGGAGGGCTATTTCGCGTTTGCTCAGGTTCAGGTTGGAATCTTCCGGAGGCATGGCGTAATCCGGATCGTCGGAGATAATGCGTTTATACAGATCACTTTCGTGGGGCTTGCCCGGCACGATAGCATAATAATCCTCATCATCCCCCAGGGCGATAAACGCCCCTTCCTCGGTATCGAGGCGCAGCTCCGTCTCCCGCGCCATGGCATCGGGTCCGTGGCAGGCAAAACAGCTTTCCGACAAGATGCCCCGGACATCATGATTGAAATCCACCACTTCGGGGATATTGAGTTCATCGGCATACTCGTCACCCTCGCTGCATCCGGACAGGATAAATACCAACAGGACACTTACGGTGCCCAGTACATGGACTTGCCTCGTGCTGCATGCTGGAAAACAGGAAGGTATGATCATAAATAAATGTAAATCATATTTTATTAAAAAAGCAATTTTAAAGGGGTGGGTAGCTTGCCTGTCTCTCAG
>JBBDRB010000069.1:0-28173 GCA_040905685.1 Balneolales bacterium
CGGTGGTGTGAGAGGACAGATAGGGAATTAATCCCTATCTTCCTACTCGATGTGCCCCGTACGGGCATATGCTTTTCCCGTGCGGATAGATTTGCTATTTTGAACCATGATAATTCTCGGAATTGAATCCTCCTGCGATGAAACTGCCGCCGCCGTATATTCAGAACGCGGCTTGCTGTCAAACATCATCGCCTCCCAGCTGGAGCATGAGAAGTTTGGAGGTGTGGTTCCGGAACTGGCTTCCAGGGCACATGAACTGATCATTTCGACTACGGTCAAAGCAGCACTGGACGAAGCAGCCATCGAAAAGGAAGCTATAGACGCCATTGCCGTTACCAGGGGACCCGGGTTGGTGGGCGCGCTGCTGGTGGGGCTGTGTTTTGCCAAAGGATTATCGCTTCAGCTGGGCAAACCCGTCATCGGCATCAATCATGTTGATGCTCACATCTACGCCAATTTCATCGAGCAGAACCCCGAATTTCCTTTCGTCAGCCTGGTGGTATCCGGCGGACATACCCGGCTTTCCTATATTGAAGGTCCCTTCAGGCACCGGCTGCTCGGGGAGACGCGCGATGATGCTTCCGGGGAGGCATTTGACAAGATCGGAAAGCTGCTGGGCCTGCCCTATCCGGCCGGACCCCGACTGGATGCCCTGGCAACGAACGGTAATCCGGACGTGTATAAATTACCGCAGGGACTCCTCCATGAGGGGTTCGATTTCAGCTTCTCGGGTTTAAAGACCTCGGTCCTGTATCATCTCCGGGATATCCCGGAGGACAGGAGGGAGGCGTATATCAGCGAAAACCTGGAAGATCTGTGTGCCGGCATATCCCATGCCATAACCGAGGTGCTGATCAGAAAGTTAGAGAAGGCGGTACTGCAAACCGGAGTGAAAACCATTGTGCTGGCCGGAGGGGTCTCGGCCAACAGCATGCTTCGAGGCAAGGCCCGGGTGCTGGCCGAAAAGAGGGATTTGTCCCTGTATATACCCAGACCGGTATTTTGCACCGATAATGCGGCCATGATTGCCGTTACCGGCTACCTGAAAGCCGGATCGGGATTGTATGACGACCTGCACATGAAACCCTTTGCCCGCATGCCTAAAGCCAGTCCGGTTACCGGATAATAGAGGTTGCCTAAAACTTTCTTGATTCCCTCACGGCGAGTTCATCCACGAGGTTATTCCTCCGGTCCGTGGAATGGCCTTTAACCTTTACCCATCTTACGGTGTGGGCATCCATGGCGGACAGCATTTCCTGCCAGAGGTCCTGGTTCTCTACCGGACTTTTGTTTGCTTTTTTCCAGTTTCTGCGTTGCCAGTTAAGGATCCATCCTTTGGTGAACGTATTGATAATAAGGGCACTGTCGCTGAAAATGCTCACCGCACAAGGCTTGTTCAACGACCGCAATCCTTCTATGATGGCCCGCATTTCCATGCGGTTATTGGTCGTCAGTTTTTCACCGCCGCTGATTTCTTTCCTTTTTTCATTCCATTCCAGTAATACCGCCCAGCCTCCCGGTCCGGGATTCCCCCGGCAGGCACCATCGGTATACATGGTAACCTTTGGCTTAGACATAGTTATCCGAAATGTGCTGCAGTTGACGGTGATAGTCCCCGGCCTGTTTCCCGATGGCCTGTTCCCAGCCGGAGCCCGGTTCCGCGGCGGGATATAAAATTCCCCGGCTTACGGCAACAAGAGGGAAGCCAAGGTGGGATTCCAGCAAACGCTGCAGTTTCAACAAAGATCCGCCCTGGGCTCCAACTCCTGGTATAAGCAGGTTCGAATCCGGATATTCCTGCAGTACGCCGGCGGCAGAAGCATTTTGCGTGGCACCGACCACCATGCCGATGCTTGTCGCCGAGGTTTGATTTTCCATCCGCAGGCGTCCTGCTATATGGCAGCTCAGGTTTTCAGAAAGTTCGAATCGTCTGAGAAAAAAGTCTTCGGAACCCGGGTTGGAAGTCAGCGTAAGTACAAATATCCCTTTATCCGCCGACTGCAGCCAGGGCTTTAAGGTGTCTATGCCGATCAGCGGGGAGAGGGTGACCGCATCGAAATCAAAGACATCAAAAAAGGCCTTTTTATACTGCTCTGCCGTGTGACCGACATCGCCCCGTTTTGCATCGGCAATGGAAATGATACCGGGCGGTATCATTTCCTTGACGTGTCCCAATATATCAAAGCCCTCTTTTCCAAGGGCCTCGAAATAGGCGGTGTTAATTTTGTAGGCGCAGGCATACCTATGGGTAGCCTTAATAACCCCGGTGCAAAAAGCCAGGACCTGTCCGGCCCGGCTTTCTGCGAGGCCGGCAACGGCCTCCGGAAATTGATCCGGGTTGGGATCGAGCCCGATGCAGAGCACTGAACCGGCTTTTTTTATGGCTTGCTGAAGCTTATCATCAAATTTCATGATGTGAAGATAAGCACTATAGGCTACATTTCGTAAATAAAAGACAGGTAAACCATGCGGCCGATCGTCGGTGCGGCGTAGGTTTGTATATGCCGATGATTGGTCAGGTTTTGTCCGCCGATCTTTACCGTTGTATTATAGTCGGGAAAGCGATAATTGGCCTGGGCATCGATGACCCAATAGGTGGGCACGACCCCCTCGGCAAAAGGCATCTCATAGTCATGCTCCTGTACCCAGCGGTAATTAAAGCTGTAATTCAACTGATTCAGGGGTTGTCCGTGAAGGCCCAGGCTGTATTTATGCTCCGGGGTATTGAACGCCGGGATGATATCATCATCCACGTCCTCCATGTCCAGATGAGAATAGGTATAGGTGGCGGAGAACCGGAGCGGGCTGCTGTAATAGTAGTTCAATCCGAGGGAGAGCCCCGAAGAACTTACCGTTTGCGTGGCATTGGTCCACACCTGGGTGGCTCTTCCCTGTCCCGTTGAGAGGTCGGGAAGGGAGCCATCCTCATTTCCATAGAACCGGACAGCCCCGATAAAGTCTTCGTACCGGCTGAAATACACACTGACATCAGCATAGAGGTCTCCAAACAGGCCCTTATAGCCGGCTTCAAAAGTACGGACCTGCTCCACCTCCAGGGGATTGAGGGATATTTGTTCAAGGAGAGTGGGATCGGGACTGCCGGACGCCACCGATGCGCTGAAAGCCTGGACCGACGGGATGGTAAAGCCGTCAAATCCGTCACCGATATTGCCATACAAAACCAGGGGACCCAGATCCAGGTCTATATACTGATCGAGCTGGGTCGGGCTCCTGAAGGCATTTTGCCATGACAGTCGGATATTATGCTGCCGGCTGTCCCCAAGGGAGTACACGGCGGATAAACGAGGGGAGAACTTGCTGTCAAAATTCTGGAAATCATCATACCGGCCCGCTGCGAGCAGGTTGAGCTTGTCATCCAGGAAGCTTCGGCCGGCCTGCCCGTAAAAACCGTACTCATAGTTGAAAATGCTCTCGTCACCGGGTTCATCATTGAAAAGGGTCCCGTCGGAATTGAGATAATATTGACGGTAGGAAGCGCCCGCTATGACGTCGGCCACTCCACCCAGGGCAAGGTTATACTGCCCTTCCGCATGATTGATGCGGGAGCTCACGGCAAAACCAGACCCGCCGCCTATCACGTTGTCCGGATTGGACCTCACCTCGTCACGGGCATTTTCAAATTCATCGGTTCCCGGGACCAGAATGATCCCTGAGATTTGGTTCCGGGCAAACTGATGGGCCTCGTCCTGGGTTTGTCCCCCCTGAAGGGCAGCCCCGAAAGCCGTGGCGTAGTTTTGGACATACTGTTGTACCAGGGGCACGTTCATGTTTACACCGGTAAAATTCAGATCATACGTATCACCGGAATCATCGCCTATGGTGTAGGCCCTCAGCATGAAATCATCGCCGGTTAATTCGGCACGGTGGGTATTCAGCCGGAAATCTTCAAAACGATACCGGCTGGTGCTTTGATAGGTAGCGCTACCGGTAGCAAACCGGTACTCGTAGGAGGCTTTGAGTCTATCGTTGAGCAGGTAATGAACGGAACCGTTCAGGCGGGTATTTCTTGCTGTATTGTCGTGGATGAGGTCAACTTCCCGGTAGCCCGGCATATAAACCACACCCATGGCGTCACGCAGGTCAGCGGGTATGGCGGCGAACTGGGGATCGCCCGGAAAATCCAGCTCAATATCGCCGTACACGTTAACGGCGTCATATCCGGCTGGTGAGCCTCCGGGATTCTGGGAGGTAAAGTGAACATCATCGCTGTCGGCCTCCCAGTCATCAGCCTGGAAGTGGGTCGCATTGATCTTAAAGGCCAGCCGGTCATTCAACGTGGTGCCCGCATACCTGAGGGAGCCGTCAAACAGGCTGCGTTCCCCGCCCCTGAGCTGAGCGCTTAGCCCCCGGTATTCAAAAGGGTCCTTTGAAAGTACGTTAATCACCCCGTTAAAAGCATTGGCCCCATATAAGGCAGAAGCCGGCCCGTGAATAATCTCCACGCTTTCTATGTCCAGTTCCGATATCCCGTTTAAATTGCCGGCTGTGAAACTCAGGCTTGGAATTTGCGTGTCCACATAGTCGTTCAGCTGAATAATGCGTTCGGGCTTCGCGCTGTTGAATCCCCGGGTGTTGACCGTCGTGAACAGCATGCTGGAGGTATTCAGATCGATGCCTTTTAGGTGGGCGAGTCCGGTATACAGATCCGGAGACGCCAGATCACGAACCTGGCGGGTATCCAGCTTTTCGATGGTAACAGGCGATTCCATAATGGTTTCTGTCCGTCTGGAAGCCGAAACCACAAGTTCACTGCCTCCGACGCGGCGAGGCTGCATGCTCACCTGAAGGTTGCCTGCCGGAGCTTCGATATTCATCCTCTCCATATTATAGCCGATATGAGAGAATATCAGGGTTACGGGTCCGTCGGTAAAATCGGCATTCAGTGAAAATGAGCCGTCATCATCACTTGAGGTTCCGGTAAATGTTCCCCCGACCACTACGTTAACCCCAGGCAGGGGCTCACCGGTCTGTGCATCGGCAATCGTCCCTGAAAGGTTTTGTGCGCAGATGGCGGAGAAGGAAATAGCCAAAAACAGCATCAGGTTTACAAAAACAAAGAAATTTCTCATCTTAACTTGCCTTATCATTAGGGAGGGAATGAATTTATAACCTTCAGGTAATTAACTGATAATGTAATAAAAAAGCAGGATTAAATAATCATTGTTTAATGCCCTTCCCTCAACGAGGTATGCCCGGCAAATACTATACACCGACATCATAACGATTACAACATGCAATGGTTTGAGGAATGGTTTGACAGCCCTCTTTATGAAATTATCTATTCCAACCGGGATGAAGATGAAGCTAATCTCCTGGCCGAATTGTTAACGCGGATAATCCCGCCCGAAAACTATAACAATGTCCTGGATCTGGCTTGTGGACGAGGGCGGCATTCCATTAACATGGCTAAGCGTGGTTATATGATGACGGGGGTGGACCTTTCCGAAGAATCCATAACCATAGCCAGATCGAAAGCCATTAAAGAAGACCTGCGTGAAGTGGCTTTTGTGGTAGGGGATATGCGAGAGCCGTTTCCTGACACCTTTGATGCGGTGGTCAACCTGTTTACCAGCTTCGGTTATTTCGGGACGGATGAACAGAATAGCCAGGTCATCGGTAACGTAGCCGGCATGCTGAGAGAAAACGGGGTCTTTGTCCTGGATTACCTGAATGCTCATACCGCCCGTAAGAACCTGGTTCCCGAAGAGGAAGGAAGCATTGGCAAATATGATTATTCTATTGCCAGGACTATACAGGATGACACTATCGTAAAAAAAATACACTTTATGCGTAAGGGAAAGACCGAATCGCATAATTTTGAAGAACGGGTTAAGTTATATGACAGAAACTGGTTCGAATCCAACTTTAGCAAGGCCGGATTAATCCTCGAAGAGTCTTATGGCGATTATAAAGGTTCACCCTTCCGGTTGGAAACCAGTCAGCGATTGCTTATGATAACCAGGAAGAAATAACCATAATACACCTACTATGTTTTTAGAACAGAAAAAACCAAAAGATTTTAACTGCGGACTCAACCTGGATCTCATGATCGATGCCCTGCCGCGCATCGGGGATGAGCAGGAGCGCATTGAATATGCAAAGCGAATCGTCGGCCTGATCAAACAGAGCCATATCAGCTGGGTAGATGAAAACGGATGCAGCGAGCAGGCCTGGAACCATTTCTTCGAACTGGCCGGGTATGATCCGCGGGAATACGGCATTTCCAATCCGTATGAAACCAATCAGGTAGATGACGCTTTATAAGGTCAGATTACCCCTACGGCTTCCTGTGGCTTGCCCGCGTACAGAAACTCCTCTTTGAGCAAGCCAAACAAGAGCTTATCGCAGTACCGGCCTCTCTTTTGGACATGCCTGCGAAGGTGGCCTTCCTGCTTAAAGCCTGTTTTCGTCAGCATCCGGATCCATTTTTCGTTGAAATCGAAGGATGATGCATAGACCTTTTGCATGTTAAGCTCCTCAAAACAATGACGTAATGCTTTGCCGAGGGCTTCGGTGCCATACCCCTTATGACGGTAAGTATAGTCGCCTATTGTACATTCAAGGCTGCAATGCAAATTATGGATGTCGATATTGTGAATATCGATGATCCCGATCAATTCGCCGGTCTCGCCCACATGGATTTCCATCAATCGGTTGCTGGTGTTTTGCTCATCCGTTATCAGTTTCAGCCGGTTGATGAAGGAATCAAAAGTCTCCAGGTTCAGCGGGAAGTCTGAATCGTAAAAATTCAGTTCCTCGTCATTATTCCATTTAAAGTGCGTTTCTGCGTTTAATAAACTAAAAGGCTTTAGCTCTACCATTCCTTAAATATTTTTGAAATAAATATTAAATAACTAGGTTAAAAAACCGGCTTAAACCGGCTTTATTGCTTTATTAAAGAGCGTTCAGACCCTGAAAGAGGGATAAAAAAAACCGGATATTTGATGTATATCCCTGCTTATATTCAGGATAGAACCATCATACTTCATTTAAAACAGGAGCCGTTTTAACGATTTATAATGCAGGGAACGTGCATGCCAGGCTTGCAGGCTGTATGTTGTGTGTTTCATGATTTATTTTAATTTCTTTACTTATAATCTATTACCATGTGGCATAATTCAATTTTAGAGACCATCGGCAATACCCCGCTTGTGAAAATGAACAGGGTACAGGATAAACGCAGATCCACCTATTTGCTGAAGGTTGAATATTTTAACCCCGGGCAAAGCGTCAAAGACCGGGTGGCCCTTAAGATGATCGGGGATGCCGAAAAAGAGGGTCTGCTTAAGCCTGGTTCAACGATCATAGAGGGTACCTCTGGAAATACCGGCATGGGTCTGGCTCTGGCCGCCGCGGTAAAGGGGTATAAGTGCATATTTACGACTACGGACAAACAGAGCATGGAGAAGGTCAACCTGCTGAGGGCCCTGGGCGCCGAAGTGAAAATTTGCCCGACCAATGTTGAGCCCGATGACCCGAGAAGCTATTACTCGGTGGCCAAACGATTAAATGAGGAAATCCCCGGGTCATATTATCCCAATCAATATGATAACCTGAGCAACACACAGGCTCATTATGAAACAACGGGACCGGAAATATGGGAACAGACCGAAGGTAAAATCACCCATTTTGTCGCCGGCATGGGTACGGGCGGTACGGTCTCCGGGGTAGCAAGGTATCTGAAAGAGAAAAATCCCGGCATCAAAGTAGTGGGAATAGATTCGGTCGGATCCGTTTTCAAAAGTTATTTCGAGACGGGGCGCTTTGATAAGAAAGTGGTCGCCCCCTATCTCACCGAAGGAATCGGGGAAGACATTATTCCCAAAAATGTGAATATGAACCTGATTGACGAAATAGTTCAGTGCCCCGATAAAGAAGCCTTTCTGACCACCCGTAGCCTGGCCACGACCGAGGGTATTTTTGTCGGCGGTTCCTGCGGGGCCGCCGTATGGGGTGCCCTTCATTATGCCGATCTGGAAAACCTGGGTGAAGAAGCCGTGATCGTGATCCTTCTGCCCGACAGCGGGTCACGCTATGTATCCAAAATATTCAGTAATGAATGGATGAGGAATAACGGCTTCATGGAAGGCAGCAGGCCACTTAAAGCGGCTGATATCCTCAATGTAAAGCCGAATGAGAAGCGGGGAATCATTACCGTTCAGGCCGATGCTACCCTGGCCGAGGCTATCGGTATTATGAATACCTACAATGTTTCTCAGGTGCCTGTTATGATCGATGAACAGATGGTAGGAAGCCTTCAGGAGAACAGGATACTGAACAAGCTTTTGGAAGATCCCACTTCCGGTCAGCATCAGTTGAGGGAAATCATGGAAGAGCCGTTCCCGATCATTCCCCGGGAATGGAGCGTCGACCAAATAACAAAAATTCTAAATCGAAACACCGGTGCGGTTGTGGTAAACCTGGGCAGGGGCAAATTCAATATCCTGACCCGCAGTGACCTGATCAATGCTTTATCACAACCATCGGAGTCTAACGCAGAGGTTGAGTAATGGATAATAAGAGTGACAATAAAAAAATCGAAATCGAGCTTACCAAAGAAGAAGCTTCCGGTACGTATTCGAATCTGGTAATGATAACCCATTCGGCTTCCGAATTTATACTGGATTTTATCGCCGTCATGCCCGGCTTGCCAAAAGCGAAAGTCCAGAAGAGAATGATCCTGACGCCTGAACACGCCAAACGGTTTTCCAATGCCCTGCGGGATAATCTAAAGCGTTACGAGGAGCTTCACGGGACCATTCCTGCCAAAAACAAGGTGGATCAGCCGTTCAACTACCGCGGACCGCTGCCGGAAGCGTAGAGACCTATTTTTTTGCCGTGATCAGCAGGAACAGTCCTACTGCCAGAAAGAACATATGAGGTAGGGCGGCCGCATGCAGAGGCTCAATGGTTCCGGAATATCCGAAAGGTTCGATCATCTTCATGAAGGCAAGGTAGAGGAAACTTATTGCGAGTCCGGCGGCAATATGAATCCCCCGTCCACCCTTCCTTCTGACCGAGGCAATGGCTACGCCAATGAGGGTGACCACCAGGATGGAAAGCGGATAGGTAAGTTTCCCGTAATACTGGACCATGGGCATATAAATACCGCCGGCACCGCTTCGCTTTATGGAAGCCAGGTAGCCACGGATTTCCGGATAGGTAAGCTGATAGACGTCCGATGAGGTCCTGGCCAGATCGCGGGGCAGAAGATTGAACGTGGTGTCACGCTGATCGAATTTGGATTGTTCAAATCCATTTTCATTGAACGTGCGCACATCGCCGTTGCGCAAATCCCAGAGTTCCTTTTCTTCCGACCATTGCATCCGGCTCAGTTCCATGGTCTCTCTCAACCTTTTGCCCTCGAAGGTGAAGAACTGCACCCGGTAGGCTGTATTTTCATGGGGATGAAAATAATTGATATGCATGTACCGGTTGGCCGATTCCTGCCTGTAGATCCGGTTGCGATCGATGCGGTCGGATCTTTTCTGGATGTATTCCCGCTCAAACGATACCCTTTCGGCATTGGAGTTGGGCACCACATAGCCGTCGAGATAATGGACGATGCCCGCCGCTGCAACCGCGAAGAACATAAAGGGTAGTAATAAGCGGTACAGGCTGATACCGGCCGCCTTCAGGGCAATAATTTCCAGCCGCTCCGCCAATTGGCCGGTGAGCAGCAGGCAAGCCACAAATACGGCAACCGGACTCACAAGACGGATCATCTCCGGTATGTAGTGCAGGTAATAATCAAACCAAATCTCATAAAATGTCGCACCCCGGTCTGTGAAATCATCACTTTTCTCCGAAAAGTCAATGATAATAAAGACAAAGATCAGGATCATCATCACAAACATGGTAATGCTGAACAGCCTGAATATGATGTAACGGTCTATTTTATTGAACATGTTAAAATCTATTTTCCCTGATAACCTTGGCCAGAAGCAGCAGGCCGGCTATCAGCATGGTGATATTGGCAAACCACATCCCCACAAACGGAGATATAAACAGGCGGTCGGCCAGTTTTTCACCCTGAATGATGCATACCCAGTAATACGTAAATAATAAAATGGAAATCAGTGCATTTACACCCAGATTGCCTTTTCGGGTCAAGAGGCCGAGGGGTGCCCCGATCATCACAAAGATGAAACAGGCCACCGGGAGGGAGAATTTTTTATGGACTTCAACCATAAAGCTGGCTATCCGTTCGGTTCTCCATCGCAGGTTATTCTGAAGGTTATCGTATTGGGTCAGTGTATTGCCAAAACTCTGGGAAGCTTTCTGGACAATATCGTTTTGTTCCTCGATCGAACCGAGTACGCCAAGGGCCAGATAAGGGGATTGAACCGGCTCATTCAGATCCTCCTTCCGGGTGTACTCCAGTACGCTGACCGCACCGGCCTCGGCGGAATACATATAATCGCCATAGTCGTTATGAAGCGTCCTGTCCGGGATGATCTCCCGTTTGTGGATCCGCAGGTTGCGGGCCGCCTGGCTGAACTGCAGCTTTTCATTTTCCATATCCATGCGAAGGGTGTCCACGGCCGCCAGCATGGCCTGGGCATTCATCGTCCTGCCGTCGCGGCGACGCTGTTCAGGGTTGGTGCGGGTAAACATCAGATCGGACAGATCGAACCGTATCCGGTACTTGTCAAATAACGTTTCCTCAATCATGGTCTTTCTTGAAGTGGATTGAGGCAAATAGCGCACCGTTGAGCCGTCAAACAGGTCAAGGGTTAACGTGGCCATGGATTCATCTCCGGACAAAAACCCCTTGTCGGACTTTATAATAACCCGGTCCCTGTTCTTTTCCGCATCCTGAAAAACGGTTACGCCATACAGGGTATCCGATGATATTTCACTGACCAGGAAGGTATAGCCCTCGATGCCGCCATAAAAGACATTTTCCTGCAGGTCAAATCCGGGTTTTTTCATTCGGATATCCAGGAAAAGAGCCCGGGCCTTGTAGTTGGCTTCAGGTAATGTGTAGTTTGAAAACCAAACAAGAAATACCGAAATCAGGATCCCGGCAATCATCACGGGTAACATGATGCGCATGGGATGAATGCCGGCGGCTTTTATAGCTGTAAATTCATTTTGTTCCGAAAACTTGCCAAAGGTCATTAGCGAAGAGGCCAGAATGGTCATGGGTACGGCAAGGACCACCATATAGGCCAGGTTAACCATAATAAGTTCCAGGATCACCAGCGCGGGGATATCCTTGCCAACCAGGTGATCTATAAACTGGATAAAAAACTGCATCATGAGTAAAAACATGACCGTCAGGAAGCAAAATATAAAAGGCCCGGTATGACGCTTTAAAATATCAAGTTGAATTTTGTTTGGCAGGAACCTCATGGGGAAAGAACCAATAAATAGTTGATGAGCATATAATAACGAACTGTAAGCAGAAGCTTGTATATTAACCTTAACTTAATAAAGGTAAAAGTTATTTTGCATATATGAGGTGAATTTCACTTTTCAACACAATATCTTACCGATTATTGCTTTTAATCATTCCCCCGAAGATTAATAAGTATTTATATTTACACTCAACTTAAGCAGGAACAGACGTATTGCCCAACAATTACGAAGTTGCCATTCAGTGACAAGCAACCCAACTAACTTCAAACCTGAATAACATCGGATTCTTTGCAACTCGTAAACCATAGAAATTGCTTTACGGTCCATGCATTTCTGAGCTTTATCTCTTTCTTTCTTCTGTTCGCAAGCGAAGTACAGGCACAGAATGAAACTCAGAATGCAGGTACGGCAAAAGCGGCTTCGGGTATCGGAATGGGGTATACACCCCGCCTTGCCGATTCTTTGCGTCGTTACCGGCCGGATACCTACCCCGTACCGCTTCCTTTCAAGCGTCGGCGCGCCGGGATACTGGAACTTGATCATCCCCGCGATGTTCTGGTAAAAAAGCTGGACGCGGAGGGGAATTATGTCATTCAGCGTGAAATATTCGGTATTCCTGCATCGCTGCCGGTACCCTACAGCTTCGAAGAATATGCCGCCCGCAGCATGCGTCACACACAAAGCAGCAACTGGAGGCGGCTTGTACGCGAAGCAGAGCGACAGCGCGATGTGCGTCGCGGACTGTTGGATTTTACCATAGACCTGCCTGTCGGGGAACGTTCGGCCTTCACCACCATATTCGGTCGGCCGGAGGTCAATCTGCGCGTGACCGGTACGGCGAATATGAACGTCGGCGTGTCCATTCAGGAAACCGAAGATCCGTTAATACCGCCCGATCAGCAGCGCCGGATCGATCCCACGTTCGATCAAAATCTACAACTGAATATACAGGGTACGATTGGCGATAAGCTGAGCATACGGACGGACTGGGACACCGAACGGGCATTTGAGTTTGAGAACCGTCTGAATATCCTGTACGAAGGGTATGAAGACGAAATCATCCAGTCCGTTGAACTGGGCAATGTTGCCATGGAAACCGGCAACTCGCTGATCCGGGGGGGATCAGCGCTTTTCGGGATCAAATCCCGGGCCCAGTTTGGCCCGCTCACGCTGACGTCCATCCTTTCCCAGCAGGAGGGACAGGGGGAATCCCAGACCATATCATCCGGATCCCAGGAAACGGAGTTCAGCATTGCTCCGGCCCAGTATGAAGACAATCGCCACTTTTTCCTGGATTTCTATAACCGGCAGGAATTCGAAGAGGCTATGTCGGATCCCAACCTGTCCAGCCGCTTGTATGACATTACCCGCCTTGATGTTTATGTGATTAACATGCAGCAGAGGGAAGTGGAGGGCCAGCGGCGGGCCATCGCCCTGGTCGATCTGGGCGTGAATGAAGGTCAGGGTGGATTCGGCCTGCCGGATCCGGACCAGGACAGCTTTGACGGCGACGAACTGGAACAGTACCGCGATCCGACTCAGGGCGTCCATGCATCGGACCTGGGCATCTCCAGCGATGAATTTGAAGAAGGTTATTTTGTTCCCCTGGAACGCGGCGAGGATTATACCGTCGATGATGCCCTCGGTTATATATCATTGAACCAAAAGCTGGATTCCCGGCAGGCCCTGGCCGTTTCATTTGCTTACCGGGATGATAATAACGCCATCATCAATGTCGGTGATATCAACCAGGGCGACAGCGACCGGATGATCCTTAAATTGCTTAAACCATCGAACCTGACCCAAAGCAGCTCTTCATGGGATTTAATGATGAGGAATATTTATTCTCTGAATGCGACCAACCTTACCAGCAATAACGTTGAGGTGGATATCCTTTTTACCGGGGGCAATACCGATCAGAGCAATCTGCCGGATTTGAACAACATCCTCTTGCGCGATATGGGGCTGGACCGGGTCGGTTCACAGGGCGAGCCCGGCGCGGATAACCAGGTCGACTTTGGCACCGGTACCCTGGATGCCGAAAGAGGCCGTATCGTCTTTCCCTACCTGGAACCCTTCGGACAACGTATTGTAGAAATTTACAATAACAGCAATCTGTCCACCCAGGCTATCAATGATGCCATCGACCAGTATGCCTTCCCGGCTCTTTACACCAATACACAGACCAATGCCCGGGAAGAATCCCAGAATAACCGTTACCGGATAAAAGGGATTACCCGGGGAGGGACCCAGGCCAGCCATTATCTTGGTATCCAGTTGGTTGAAGGTTCCGTGCGGGTCCGCGCCAATAATGTCGAGCTTTCGGAAGGCATTGATTATGAGGTCGATTATGCTTTGGGCAGCATCCTGATCACCAACAACCGGTTCCTGCAGTCCGGCCAGGATATTACCATTGACTATGAGCAGAACAACCTGTTCCAGATTCAGCAGACCACCTTTACGGGGGTGAGGGCCGAGTATGCCGTTAACGACAATATCTCTTTGGGAAGCACCTGGTTCAGGTTGAAAGAAAATCCGCTACAGGATAAAACCCGGGTGGGCGAGGAGCCCATCAACAACAGCATCATTGGCTTTGACGCCAGAGCCCGCTTTGACGCGTCCTGGCTGACCAGGGCCATCGACTGGGTACCCGGCTTGCAAACCCGGGCGGAATCCAATATCTCATTCAGCGGGGAGTTCGCTCACTTAAGGCCGGATGTATCCCAGACCGCGGCCGTCAGGCAAGCCATCAACCGGGGTGAACTATTTCCAGATGAGGCACAGGGCCTGTCGTTTCTCGATGACTATGAAGGGGCAAAGAACAGCATACGGTTCATGTCTCCCACACGGTGGCATCTGGCGGCCGCGCCCCACGCCGTGCCGGGGTATGATCAGATCAGCATGGAAGAAGAAGATGTGGATGGCGGACTCCATTCGAAGATCGCCCGTTCGGATCTGCGGGCACAATTTTCCTGGTATATGCTGCCGGTCAGTTCCGCCTTGCTGCGCGGGGTTGAACGCACCCCGGAATCGGAGGTCGTTCGCACGACCGATGTATTCCCCAACCGGGACGCGGCCCGGGAAGATGAATTTCTGCAGACCCTGGATTTTCACTATAATCCCGGCGATCGGGGTCCGTATAATTATAACCTGGATCTGAAAAACCTGCTCGAAAATGAACCCGACCGGATGTGGGGTGGCATGACCACGGCCCTGCCCAGCGGGTCGGATAACCTTACCCAGGGTAATTACGAATTTCTGGAATTCTGGGTTCAGCCCGTTCTGCCCGACGGACGACAGCCCACGGGCCAAGACCTTGAGGATTATGAGGGAACCATCTATGTGGATATCGGCACGGTTTCTGAGGATGTTATTCCCAATAATTTGCTCAATACCGAAGACGGCCTGGCCCGGCGCACCCTGAACGTGGGTCCGTCCGGCAGGTCGTACATGCCCCGGACGATCGGTGACCTGACCGGACAATTTTCAACCGAAACCCAGGCTCAGGAAGATATAGGCCTCGACGGGGCGTCAAGTACGGGAGCCGGAATGTCGGAGCGGGCCCTGTATTCCGATTTTATCGCACAGATGGAGGCCGGTTACGCCGGTAATCCGGATATGCTGGAACGCATCCGGACAGACCTGTCCAATGACCGATACATATATTTTGATGATCCCCAGGTACAGAATCTGCCGCTTCACGAGCGTTTTCACCGGATGTACGGTTATCTGGAAGGGAACTCCACGACCGGCGATGAATCGCGTGCCATTACAAACCGGCCGGATACCGAAGGGTTGATCAATCCGGCCACCGTGAACCTTGACGATTCCTACTATCAGTATGAAATACCCTGGAACCCGGCCGACAGCCAGACCCTGAGCATAGGGGAAAGCTTTATTGTTGACAAGGTGGACGGGCAGGAACAAAATGACCGCTGGTACCTGGTTCGCATCCCTTTGCGTGAATTTACCCGGAAAGTGGGGAATATCGATAACCTGGAACAGGTTTCCCATCTTCGGTTCTGGATGAGCGGTTATGAACAGCCCTTCACCATGCGTTTTGCTACCTTTGAACTGGTGGGCAACCAGTGGAGGAAGGCCGTTAATGTAACCGGTCAAAACAATCCGAATACCATATTTGAAGTGGCGACCATCAATATAGAAGAAAACTCCAGCCGGGAGCCCATCCCCTACCGGATACCCGAAGGCGCCATCCGGTCGGTAAACCGCGGCCAGCAGGAACAGGTCCTGGCCAATGAACAATCGATGAGCCTGACTGTGGAAGATCTGCGATCCGGAGATGTACGGATGGTCCGCCGGCTGTATCAAAACGGCCTGAACCTACTCAACTATTCCAACCTCAGGATGTTTGTTCACGGCGAGGGATATGAAAACCGGTCGGATCTGGAGATCGTGCTGCGTTTCGGTAACGATCTGACCGATAACTATTATGAATACCGTCAGCCGGTCAGCCCGACGGATCCCAACGCGCCCTTCTCGTCCTTATCAGCCGCCCAGGACCTGGATGCCGGGGTCCTTCTGGAGGAAGCCGAACGGGTATGGAACTATGATGAAAATTCCGTTAACCTGGTCCTTTCCAGCATGAACCAGCTTAAACAGGCGCGGGAAATTGACGGGTTCGACCACAACGAGATCTATCAGCGGACTGACCTGGCTGAAGACGCCCCGCCTGGAACCATTCTCTCCATCATCGGTGAACCCTCACTCAGCCGGGTAACGGAAATAGGTATTGGCATCAGGAATCCCCATGCGGATGCGGATAACGGCAGTGAAATTATCGGTGTGCCGTCACTGGATGCCGAACTATGGGTTAATGAACTCCGGGTATCAGGATTCGAGGATAAAAAGGGCTGGGCCGCCAACATGAGCACTCAAATTACAATGGCTGACTTTGCCACGGTCAACGCCAGCATGAGGCGTTCCACCGATGGTTTCGGAGGCATTGACTCCAGACTGGAAAGCCGGCAGCAGGAAGACAATCAGGATCTGGATATTTCATCCACGGTGAACCTTCACCGGTTTCTACCGGAACGTTTCGGGTGGAATTTTCCATTTTCAGTTTCCGCCCGGCACAGCCAGATAACACCAAGGTTTATTCCCCAATTGGGTGATATCCGGTATGATGACTTTAAAAACGCCGTTGAGGCCAGCAACCTCAGCGAACGCGAGCAGCGCGAGGAGATCAGGCAAACCCTGCACGATATCCAGTCTGTGACCGAGCGCTATTCCGTGAATTTATCCAATATTTCCAAGAGCAACTCCCGGAGCTGGCTTGCCCGCCATACGCTCGATAACACTCAGTTGAGCTATGTGTACAATGTAAATAATGCCAGAAATCCCAATTACGTTTATCAGGAAGGCTGGAATTACCGCACGGGCATTAACTACCGTCTCAATATCCGGAATGTCCATTTTATAACCCCATTCTCGGTGTTTGAGACCGTTCCCCTGCTGAATATCCTCTCTGGGGTAGAGATTTCCTATACGCCATCCTCCGTCAATGCGGCCGCCACTCTTGACCGCAGCTACCATGAAGAGCAGCGACGCATACCCGGTGGGTCCGGCATGGACGATATCAATCAAAATCATAACTTTACCTACCGGTCCAATTACGGCTTCAACTATACCCCGACGCCCACCATTAATACCTCCTTCAATTCCACCACCAGCTTCGTACTGGATGATCTGGGTGAAGTGCCCTCGGATGGCGATGATTTCAGGTTGCGGTCATCCTATGAAGTCTTCGAGGACATCCTTATCGCCGATTCGGTAAGCGCCCGGCGCAGCGATTACCAGGAAAGCTATACCGCCGGCTGGCGTCCACGCCTGAACCATATCCCCACACTGAACTGGCTGAATTATGCCGCGAATTTCCGGGGCCAGTTCCGGTGGACCAATTCGGCAAAAGGGACCCATTACGGGGCCAGGCTAAACAACAGCTTTACCCTTGATCATAACCCGGAGATCAGGGTGCAAACGCTTTTGGAAAAGATACCGTTTTACAGGGCTGCCAAAAATGCCGGTGACTCCGGCAGCCGCGATATCGGCTATTACGGCCGTCGAGCTTTGCTGGCCCTGTTAAGCCTGCAGAACATTAACATCAACTATACCCAATCGGGCGCTTCGGCCCAGAGCGGTTATGCCGGCGGATCACAACTTTACGACATGTTTAAAAATGACCGTGATGCCAGTTTCTCTCCCACTTTTTTATACCGGCTGGGTCTGGATAACAGGATCCCCACCGATCAGATTATCCTTCCCGACGAGCCCATCGATTTTTCGGCTCAAAAAACGTTCAATGATAACATCAACATCCGCAGTGGATTAAGGCCGTTCCGTGATCTGGATATTACCCTGAACTGGACTACGAGCTGGAATGAGACCACGAACGAGACCCAAACCATTTATCCGGATTCCATAGCCAGCCGGCTTAACCAGACGGGGGAGATATCGGCCTCGGTCTGGGCCTTCGGCGGCGGTTATACGGAATTGTTCCGCAGCCAGCTGCAAAAAGCATTCGACGGCATCGGGTCCACCACGGTTATAGACGGGAGGGATGCGGACGGCACCGTGTTAACATCCGAAAGTTTACAGGAGGATTTTCGCCATTCCTATCTGGGCATAGGAAACGGGCCGGTCGGAGACCGGTCATTCACCCCTGTTCCGCTGCCCAACTGGCAGGTGACCTGGTCGGGCTGGGAGAACAGGGCCGGATTTTTATCAGACTACCTGACCAGGGCAACGTTAACCCATGCCTATTCAGGACGTTACCGTTTAGGCTGGGCTATGAACCCGGATGCCGGTTCCCAGTTGTCACGGAACGTTGGAGCCTACACCGTTCGCTACGAACGCCTGGATTACGATGCCCGCACCATCAATCTGGAAAAACGGTTTAGTCCGGTGCTGGGATTAAATCTTACCTGGAACAACAATATGCAGACTAACCTGCAATACGATTACAGCAAAATAACCAGCTTCAGTTTATCCAATAACAATATTAATGAGCGCATCTCCAAAGGGGTCCGGTTTACAACCGGGTACTCGAAAAGGGGATTTAAATTACCCTTCCTGGAACGGTTCAATAACCAGATTGACCTGAACCTGACGGTTTCCTACAGTGAGGACGCTAACCTGGTCTATCGACTCAATCAGGACTTAGGGGATGCCTTAAGCGAATCCCCTGATCAGCTGAACAGGGATGCCTCCCAATACAAACCCGAACGCCCCGAAGAAAGGGGAGACGCCCGCATTCAGGTCACCCCCAGTTTCAAGTACCAGTTTTCAAGAACGGTCACCGCCGGATTTGAATACTCCTATCGCCAGCTGATCCCCAAGTCGACCGGGGTATACCCCAGAACCGATCAGGACATCCGGTTTAATATCGTCGTATCCATTCGCTCCAATTAGGCGCTGGCACTATCTGCCCTGTTAAAATTTCCTTCGTGTTAAAAAATGGAATGTCAGAAATCCGAAGGTGGAAAACAGGCTCATCCATCCGATCAGATCCCCGTGGCGGGTGTAGAATGTCAGGGTATCATATACCAGGGCGTCATAGGTAAAGCCGTTCCGGGTCCAGTATTCCGTTTTAACATGGGCCTTCCCTGTGGGTCCGATTGCCCCCGACAGGCCATTGTTGGCGCTGCGGATAACCGTCCTGCGATTTTCGATAGCTCGCAGGCGGGCATAATCGTAATGCTGGATATGACCGCTTGTATGGCCCCACCACCCGTCGTTGGTGATCACGGTGATCAGCCCGGCGCCCTCCAGGGTAAACTGCCTTACCCAGTCCGGATAAACGGAATCGTAACAGATCAGGGCCGGAACAGAATGTCCGTTGATGTCAAACAGGGTATGGTCGATCCCTTTTCCGAAAATAGCGATGGCTCCCCAGTCCACACCGGTAAATTCAAACCGGGACAGAAAGTCAACAAAGGGCAGCCGTTCTATGAACGGCACGAGTTTTCCTTTTTCATAATGGGTGATTGTCCGGTCGGGATAATGAGCCACCGCCGCATTGAATACATTGTAGGGTTTGCCCCGGTAATACCCCCGGTACAGGTCAGCATCCTCCTCTTCGTCATAATAGCGGATCACCGAAGCCCCGCTTATGACAGGGAAATCCCACTTTTCCGCATACTCCATGATGAGGTTATCCATCGCTGAAGGGTAGCCGCGTTCGACATTGCCGATCAGGGCATTTTCAGGCCAGAGGGTAAATGCGGTGTCCTCCGTCTTCACCGAATCGGTAAATTCCAACAGGTTTTCCAGGGGTTCATAGATATCTTCATAGCCGGCCATATTAAGATAGGAATCGTAATTTGGCTGCATGACGGCCACCTGCAGGGTGTCCACAGGCTGATCGTCCCAGGCCCGGAACATAGCCAGCGATAAGATCAGCGGAAGCACAAAGGCCAGGCAGGTTATGGACACAAGCCGTCGGGAAGGTTTACTCAGGGCGTAATAGATCAGCGATGAAACAAATACTACCCAGAAACTGATGCCCAGCACGCCGGTGATCGAGATATACTGTATAAAAGGAACGGCACCGGAGAAGCCGTTACCCAGGGTGAGCCACGGCCAGGCAAGGTCCCAGCGGTGATGCAGGAACTCAAAGGTAACCCAGGCCGACGCCTGCAGGAAGGCGATCAGAAGAGGCTGATCAAAGCGTTCCCTGGCCAGTTTCATCACCGCCAGGGGAATGGTCATGAGAATGGAATTGGCTATTATAGCCGGTATACCCGCGGCAACGGTAGCCACCAGCAGCCAGTACGTAGCCACCAGATTCCATGCTGCAAAGCCGGCAAACCCCGCATAGGCCACTTCCCTGTAGGAGGAGGTTAAGTCACACATCCTCAGCAGGAATGTAAAGGCCGGGAACATCAGGAAGGGAAAGGGAAAAGGAGGGAAACTGAGTCCCAGCAAAAACCCTGCAGCTATGCTCAGCCCCCATTTGCTGTCCCGGAATTGCCTTAAATAGACCATGTTTAGTTTAACAATATAATTATTCTTTATAACCGGTTCCGGCAACAACGACAACGATCTCACCTTTCACCGAGGCCCGGTCTTCCAATATCTTCTTGACCTCCGATGCCGGCGCGCGAATGATCTCTTCAAACTTTTTGGTAAGTTCCCTGGCAACGGCCATCAGCCGGTCCGGTCCGAAATGGGTGACAATCTCATCAACAAGCTTAATAATCCGGTGGGGGCTTTCAAATACGATCAGGGTGCGTTCTTCGGCAGCCAACAATTTCAAGCGGGTTTGCCGTCCTTTTTTTTGGGGTAAAAAACCTTCAAACACAAAACGGTCACAGGGCAATCCGCTTGCAACCAGAGCGGAAACAGCCGCAGAGGGTCCTGGTATGGTGACAACCCGGATCCCGTTTCTGTGGGCCTGGCGTACAGCGAGGAAGCCTGGATCGGAAATGCCCGGCATGCCGGCGTCAGAGATAATGGCTATGTTCCGCCCGTTTCTTAACTCATCCATAAGCTTGTCCACACGGGTATGCTCATTGTGCTGATGGAAGGAGATCGTTGGCTTTTCAATGCCGTAATGCCGCAATAAAGTTGAGGAGGTCCGGGTATCCTCACAGGCTATGAGGTCTGCCTGGTTCAATACCTGCACCGCTCGTTCTGAAAAGTCGGCAAGATTGCCAATCGGGGTAGCTACTATGTAAAGGGTTGAGTTTATGGCCGGAAAAATTCTATACGTGAAAATATATGCATGCAAATAGACAGGAAAATCAATAGCCTTAGTTACTTGCCTTTTATTAGTGCTGATCTATGCTTAATTTAAGCATGCAAAACCTGATTCATCAATATTATTTCAAGAACTTGAACATTAATTATTACAAGGCTGAAAGATCATATACAATATGAATAAATTGTCTGTTAACGGTATAAACCATATTACATTGCGGGTAAATGACATCAAGCGGGCCGAAGTGTTTTATGGCGATGTACTGCAATTCGATCTGGAGAAGAAAATGGGACAAAGCATGACCGTTTACCGGATTGGTTCCGATTCCCTCGTTTTGGTTGAAGCCGAGACGAGCTATGACCGTAGTTCGAAAGATTACCGGGTCGATCATTTTGGGTTCGTTGTCGAAAGCAATGAGAAAGTGGATGAGTTGACAGAATACTTTCGTGAAAATGAAGTTACCATACTAAGCGGGCCTGCCAATCGTAAAAATGGCCGGTTTTTGTTTATATCCGATCCGGATGGAAATATGATCGAAATCTTTTGTGAGAAGGGTAAAAAGATTTAATGTGAGTCGGAAATAACCTATCTTACAAAGCTTGACAACATTAATAATTTAGAAGTCTCATTATGAGTTTCAGTGTATATCCTGAACTCAGCAACAGGGAGCAGGAAGTTCTGGAATATATTATCCAGAATTTTATCGTTACAGCTAATCCCATTGCGTCAAAAACTTTAGTAAGCAAGCACAGGCTGAATATCAGTTCGGCATCGGTGCGCAGTGCCATGAACAGCCTGGAGCGAAAAGGCTTCCTGGACCATCCCCATACCTCGGCAGGCCGCATCCCGACCGAATTGGGCTACCGGTATTATGTCAATTCGCTGATGAAGGTCTCCGACCTTAGCATAATTGAGAAGGATACGCTTGACAAACTCAACAGCTTTATCAATGTGGATATGGATGATGCGGTAAAATCGGCAGCCCGTATCCTTGCCCGTCTGTCCAACTTATTGGCAGTGGTAGTGGCACCCAAGCTGGCCTCGGGGTTCTTTCGCAGGATCGAGCTGATCAGCCTGAGTTCAAACAGGCTGATGATCGTGCTCACGGTGGAAAGCGGCCTGATAAAGACCATCAGCGTGGAGGTAGAGGCTGAATTTTCGCAAAAAGAACTGGAGCACGTAGGCCGTGTGTTAAACGAGAGGCTATCGGGTCTCGTTTTGTCGGATATCCCCAACAAGATCCATGCGATGCTTTCGGATTTTGAGGAGAGCGATAAAACCGGTCTGATCCGCGTTTTTATTGATAGCGCGGATACGATCTTTGAAGATCATCAGTTAAGGAACTTTCACTTCGGCGGCGTAGAATACATTGCTATGCAACCTGAATTTAGTGATTTGAGCAACTACAGGAGCATCGTTGAACTTATAGAAAATGAAGATCTTATCATCCACTTGTTTGATGAAACAGAGGACGTTCCGGATGAGAAAAGCGACAAAAGAGAAGTTAAAGTCAGAATCGGTACAGAAAATAAAATTCAGCAAATAGAGCAGTGCAGTGTTGTCTCTGCCAATTACAGCATCGGGAATATAACCGGCACCATCGGTCTTGTGGGACCAACCCGGATGAACTATTCCCGCATGATCGCTCTGGTAGAGCAGCTTGCCAATCGTTTCAATAAATCAGGATTTGATAATTAAAGACTATGGAAAAAAATAGAACGGAACAACCTGGCGGAGATGAAAAGGTTAATGACCGGCCTGATCTGCAGGAAGATATGGAGTCTGCCGAAGGCCTCAATGAGGACCCACTGGCCGAAAAAGACGAAATGATTGAACAGCTGACCGGGGAACTGGAACAGGCGAAACAGGATGTCCTGCGTAAGGTGGCTGAGATGGATAACCTCAAAAAAAGACTGCAAAAAGAGAAAATGCAGATCTTTCAGGAAGCCAAAAAGAGCGCATTGGAAAGCTTCATTCCCATTCGCGACGATCTTAAACGGTCACTGCAAGCCTCTGAGCATATTGATCTGGATAAGGGGTTTTTGTCGGGCATACAAATGGTAGCCGGAAAGTTTGAAAAAGTACTGACCGATTTTGGGGTGGAGCCTATAGACGAGGAAAGGGTCCCCTTTGATGTGGATGTGCATGACGCCATGCTCAAGCAGCCATCGGAGGATGATTCGGTAGAATCCAATACCGTTTTAAAAGTTGTAGAACCAGGATATAAAATTGATAACCGCGTAATAAAACACGCAAAAGTAATCGTAAGCCAGTAAAAAATGTCAAAAAGAGACTATTATGAGATCCTAGGGGTTGGCCGCGACGCCAATACCGATGAATTGAAAAAGGCCTACCGAAAAATGGCCATGAAATACCATCCGGACAGGAATGTGGATGATCCTCAAGCCGAGGATAAATTTAAAGAAGCGGCAGAGGCCTTTGATGTGCTCAAAGACCCCAATAAAAAAGCCCGTTACGACCAGTTTGGTCATGCCGGCATGAATTCCGGTGGATTCCGGGAGCCCGATTTCCATGATGTGAACATGGAGGATATTTTCAGCCGCTTCGGTGATATATTCGGCAGCGACATCTTTGGCGGTGCCGGTGGACAACGAGGCAGCCGGTCCCGTGCCCGTGCCGGACGTCCCGGTGAAGACATGAAGCTGCATATAAAACTGACGCTGGAAGACGTAGCCTTTGGGGTAGAGAAAAACCTGAAGGTAAAGAAACATGTCACCTGTGATGCCTGCAGCGGTACGGGGGCGGAAACCGAAGATGATTTCATGACCTGCACTACCTGCGATGGAATTGGTGAAGTAAGACAGGTGTCGCGTACCATGTTCGGGCAGTTTATGAATGTGCAGGCATGCCCGACCTGCATGGGCGAAGGCCGGATCATCAAAAACCGCTGCAAAAAATGCAAAGGAGAAGGCCGGGTCCGCGGTGAGGAGAACATCAAGGTACAGATCCCTTCAGGCGTCTCTAAAGGGAACTACATCACCCTGCGCGGACAAGGAAATGCAGGATTGCGCGGAGGGGAGAACGGAGATCTGATCGTACTGATTGAGGAAGAGGAGCATGAATTCCTGGAACGCGACGGCGATGATGTCCTGTATGATCTGCAGGTAAGCATCCCGGACGCCGTGCTGGGCACGACGGTCGAGGTTCCGACCCTGAAAGGAAAGGCTAAAATGAAGATCGATCCGGGCACCCAGCCGGGAAAGATGCTCAGAATGAAAGAAAAGGGCATTAAAAGCCTGAACAGTCAGGTTCACGGCGACCAGTTTGTCCGGGTGAATGTATTTATTCCGACCTCGCTAAGCGAGGCCGAGAAGAAGAAGTTTGAAGCCTTACGGGATTCGGATAATTTTGATCCGGCTATGGAACATGACCGCCGGAAAGGCTTCTTTACAAGAATAAAAAATGCATTCAGCTGACCTGAGCAGAGCCGGACGGACGGATTAACCGGGCGGCCTGCGGACCTCGGAATGAAGCTTCAGTACCCGGTCCCCGTTTTTCAGGTTGATCAGGTAGGCCGGGTCATTCTGACTTGCCTTTCTTATGATTTGATTGCCTTTGAAATAACGGATGACTTCGGAGGTAAATGACCGGATTATCTCGCCGGTTGCTTTGCTGTTTCCCCAGTCCCATTCAACCTCGGTGCCGTAGTGAAATGCTATTCTCATAGGGATAAATATTATTCGAAAATGATATTATCCCTGAATACGCTTCCGGAAGGGCAAAAATTTCTAATATCTTTTTATTCTAATGTGTTATAAGAGGTTAATAAAAATGTAAGCTCCGGGTGGTCATCGGTCAGGCCAGATTTTCATTTTTTCTAATGGATTCCTCTTCCTGCTCCTGCTGGAACCGGGCGAGCTTTTCCGTCAGGATATCCGATGAAACCGACAGGATGCGAATGGCCAGCAACCCGGCATTGGCCGCATTGTTTATGGCAACGGTGGCCACGGGCACGCCCTGTGGCATTTGAACGATTGACAGCAGGCTGTCCAGGCCTTTGAAGTAGCGCGATTCCACCGGTACCCCTATTACAGGCAGGGAGGTGTGGGATGCGACCATGCCCGGCAGATGAGCGGCACCGCCGGCACCGGCAATGATTACTTTTAATCCCCGGTCCCGGGCCGATCTGGCATATTCAGCCATAAGGTCGGGAGTGCGGTGAGCGGAGACGACCCGGGTTTCGAAGGCTGTCTGGAACTGAGTGCAGATGCCGGCTGCCGGCTTCATCACCGGCCAGTCGGAGTCGCTGCCCATAATAATGCCTATTAATGGCTTAACTTCCTGATTTTCCATATCAGATCTATATTTTTATGTTCTTTGTTAAATTCAGAGCCTGTTGAAGAACCGTATGTTGATCTTCGCCAAGCAATGTGAAATGCCCCATTTTTCTGCCTGTTTTACTGCTTGCCTTCCCGTAGACATGCAGGTGCCCGTCCGGACTTGCCAGCAATTTCTCATGATTTTCTATTCTGGCCGGACGAGTGTCCGTGCCCAGCAGATTGATCATAACAGCCGAAGGTTTTCGCATTTCCACCCCGGCCAGCGGCAGGCCGAGAACGGCGCGGACATGATTTTCGAACTGGGAACCCACGCAGCCTTCCAGGGTGTAATGACCGGAATTGTGGGGACGCGGAGCCGATTCGTTCAGGATTATTTCGTCATCATCCGTAAGGAAAAATTCGAAGGCAAAAATTCCCCGGCCATCGATGGATTCGACGGCAGCGACGGCTATTTCCTGGGCCCGTTGCCTGATCTTAGGTTCTGTTGCGGCCGGAGCAACCACGATTTTGCAAATATGATCCTCCTGAATGGTTTCGCAACAGGGATATACCACCGTACCCTGCTGATTGCGGGCCACCTGAACGGCCAGTTCTTTTCGAAAAGGAACAAACGCCTCGGCTATGATCTCCCGGTTTTTATTCCCGCCGAGTTTATCAAACCCCTGACGGGCTGCAGCCGCGTCTTTTACCGTTTCATTTCCGTATCCGTCATAGCCGCCCTGCGATGATTTCAGCAGATACGGCCAGCCATGCAGATCGCCGAACACGTCAAGGTCCGTTTCTGCGTTAATACGTTGATACGGTGCTACACGAATACCTGCATTTTCAAAACATTGCTTCTCTTTTAGTTTCGATTCGATTCTTTCAAAAGTAGTGGCAGAAGGAAACAGAGGGGAATCTGATCGCCCGCAGACCTCCTTTAGAACCGATGAATCCAGGAATTCATTCTCCAGGGTCACCACATCACAAAAATCAAAAAAACGCTGAAGCGCAGAGACATCGGTAAATGAACCCTTGAACACATGGGGAGTCATCCACTCCAGGGGCTCCTTATCTTTAGACGACCCAAAAACAGCAACCTGAATTCCCAGTTTAAAGGCTTCCAGGGCTGACATCCGGGCGAGTTGTCCGCCGCCGAGAAAACCGAGTTTCAAGCCTGGTAATAAAGGTAAATGATTAATCATAAAGAATTCGTTATCAGCTAAATAAGCCCGATAAGTTATGGTTTTTTGGATATATTTGGGTGATATTTTTAACGTAGTTATCCAGCATGAATATAGAACACAAATTAGAGCAATTAAAATCGAGATATCTGGAATTAAATTCAGCCCTCGGCGATCCGGCCCTGTACAGTGATTCCGCTAAACTGGCTGAATTAAGTAAGGAGCACAGTGATCTTAAAGCCCTGGTTGATGATTATTCCGGCTGGCGGGAAGTAAGGGAAACGATAAGCAGCAACGAAGAGCTTATTCGCGGGGCTGAAGATCCCGAACTTTCGGAAATGGCCAAAGAGGAAAATGCGGCGCTTAAACGACGGCTTGCCAGGCTGGAGGAGGATATTAAGCTCAGGTTGGTTCCCAAGGATGAGGAAGATTACAAGAATGCTATCGTCGAAATCCGGGCCGGAACCGGCGGAGATGAAGCGGCTATCTTTGCGGGTGATCTGTTTGAAATGTACCGACGCTATGCCGATACCCAGAAATGGAAGCTTGAAGTTATGGATTTGCAGGAAGCGGCAAAAGGCGGGTTTAAGGAGATCGTGTTTTCGTTAAGCGGCAATGAGATCTTCGGCAGGATGAAGTTTGAAAGCGGGGTTCACCGCGTACAGCGCGTGCCTGAAACGGAATCCCAGGGCCGGGTCCACACTTCGGCGGCCACGGTGGCCGTTCTGGCGGAGGCCGAAGAAGTGGATATAAAAATTAATCCGGCTGATCTGGAATTTGAAGCCTTCCGGGCCACGGGCGCCGGAGGACAGCATATCAATACCACCGATTCGGCCGTACGGATACGGCATTTGCCGAGCGGGGTAGTGGTCAGTTGTCAGGAAGAGCGTTCCCAGCATAAAAACAGGGAAAAAGCCATGACGATGCTCAGGACCAAATTATATGATACGGAACTGGAGAAAAAGCATTCCGAACGGGCCGCCGAACGGAAAAGCCAGGTTTCAACGGGGGACCGGAGCGCCAAGATACGAACCTATAATTTTCCTCAGGGCCGCCTTACCGATCACCGCATAGGCCTGACCCTGTATAACCTGGACGCCATCATTAAGGGTGACCTGGAAGAGGTAATATCGGCACTGCGTGTGCAGGAAAACCTTGAGAAATTAAACGAAATAGCCGGCTAACCCACACACGGTCCATCACTCTGAAAGAACCAGCTTTGGTCCGGCTTCCAAAGTCTCTCTCTTTGCTTCGCTTTCAAAACGTTCGAAATTTTTCATGAACATCTGGGCCAGGTCACTCGCTTTCTGATCAAAGGCCACGGGATCAGCCCAGGAGTCACGAGGGATCAGAATGTCAGAGGGTACGCCCTGAATAGCAGTGGGGACTTTCAGACGAAACACCTTGCTCGTTCTGTATTCACAGTCATCAAGTTCTCCTTTTATCGCGGCATCAAGCATTCTTCGGGTATAACGCAGCTTTATTCGGGACCCTACCCCATAGGGTCCGCCGGCCCATCCTGTATTTACCATCCACACGTTTGAACCATGATTTTCAATTTTATCAGCCAGCATTTCAGCATAGACGTTGGGATGCCTTGGCATAA
>JBBDRB010000070.1:0-57842 GCA_040905685.1 Balneolales bacterium
AAAAATGAAAGTGGCTCTACTCTTGAATATCATTGCCCCTTACCGGGTTCCTGTTTATGAACGAATAGCCAGGGAATTTGACTTGCGGATTATCATCACAGGTATGGAAGATAACAGGATGGCGTGGGAAACGGCCTTTGAAGAACCTGTCAAGGATCTGATACATAAAGCCAGGGGATTTACAATAAGAAAAAAAGTTCAATCCGGGAATGGGGTGTATGATTTCAGGTATTTACATATTCCTCTGGGAGGCATGGCGGAACTCAAGCGATTTAATCCTGATGCAATTATTTCAAGTGAAATGGGATTAAGAACACTCATCGCCTTGATGTACGGGAAACTCAATAAGAAGCCGGTATGGATCTGGTGGGGAGGGTCGCTGCATACGGAAAAAAAAATCGGTTTTCTAAGGAAACTCATCCGAAAGCTGGTTTGCCGCGTATCGGATCATTGGATCAGTTATGGCGAATCCTCTACAAAATATCTTTTAAATTTGGGAGTTGAACGAAATAGTATCTTACAGATACAAAATTCTATAGATGAATTTATATACCTTAAAAGTAGCAAACCCCTTTATAATCCTGAAATCAAACCGGCGTTACTTTATGTGGGTCAGCTTATTGACAGAAAAGGAATTCCACAATTAATAAATACGGTTGCCGCACTCCAAGAGGAAGGCTTGTCATTTTCCCTATATCTGGTCGGAGACGGACCAGAACGGGCTAAGTATGAACAACAAGCCAGTTCATTAAATGTTCAGCATATATATTTTCTGGGAAATAAAGCTCCGAGGGATCTGCCCTCAGTTTATAAGAGCATGGACTGCTTTGTGCTCCCGACCCTCGAAGATGTATGGGGTCTTGTACTTAATGAGGCTATTTGGAGTAAATTGCCAGTTGTTGCTTCATGCTATGCCGGGGCTACGGAGGAAATCATACCTGAGAAATATCGATTCGATCCTCTTGATAAATTGGAATTTCAGTCGGCCATCCGTAAAGCTGTAAGGGGGAATGTTCATCCCATTGATACGGAAAAGCTGTTGACCACCGAAGAAGTGGCCAGTAAAATTATCAATCGAATCAACAAGGAATTCATGATATGAAGGTCCTTCTGGCTCATAATTATTATCAACAACCGGGCGGGGAAGATCAGGTTTTCCTGGCTGAAGGAACGTTACTGGAAGATCATGGCCATGATGTTGTACGCTATGTTTCTCATAATGATGAAATTAATCATTTAACCAGGTTTAGCCTGGCCAAAAAAACTATCTGGAATTTTACGAGTTATGTCGATCTTCTAAACTTAATGCGTAAAGATGTACCTGATATTATCCATGTACACAATACCCTGCCGCTAATATCACCTTCAATTTACGATGCCGCATGGAAACTGGATATTCCCGTTGTCCAGACGCTTCATAACTATAGAAACTTGTGTCCTGCAGCTACTTTGTATCGGGATGGCCACATATGCAACGACTGCATAGGTAAAACTCTACCCTGGCCAGCCGTGTGGCACGGGTGTTACAGGCAAAACCGATTTCAAACCGCCGGAATAACAGCAAAATTAATGGTGCATAAAATTAAAGGTACATATAAAGATAAAATAACTCAGTATATCTGTATGACCCGATTTAGCAGGGACAAATACGTGGAAGGTGGTTTCCCGCCTGATAAAATTAGTGTCAAGCCCCATTTCCTTTCTCGTGATCCTGGACCAGGGGATGGTAAAGGGGATTTCGCATTATTTGTGGGTCGCCTGGCCCCTGAAAAAGGAGTGTCAACCCTGTTGGATGCATGGGAGATAATGGATGGCTTAATGCCTCTCAAAGTGATCGGAGACGGTCCGATGGCACCCTATGTGAAAGAAAAAACGAACGGGATGAAGCAAGTTGATTGGCTGGGCCAATGTTCAAAGGATACGGTCCTTCACTTGATGGGGAAGGCTTCAGTCCTCATTGTACCTTCAGATTGTTATGAGACATTTGGATTGGTTGTAATTGAAGCGTTTTCAAACGGAACACCGGTAATAGTTTCTGATATAGGCTCACTAGCTGAACTTGTAGATCACCAACGTACGGGTCTTAAATTCATTCCCGGTAATGCGGATGATCTGGCTGTAAAGGTCAAGTGGCTCTTATCAAACCAGTCCATGCAGGCGCAAATGAGAACGAACGCCAGGGCTGAATTTGAAGCTAAATATACTTCTGAAATAAACTATTATGAACTAATCGGCATCTATAAAAAAGCCATAGAAGAAAACAGAAGAAAAAAGAAACCCGCAAAAACTAAATGAAAAAATCCGACATACTGGGAGTCAAGGTCAGCAAATATAACCTTGAAGAGACAACATCATACCTCGCCCATTCCATTGACAGTGGCCAAAAAAAAAGGGTCTGTGTCACGCCTGTGAATTGCATATTGTGGGCAAAAAATAGCGATGCATTAAAACAAATATATAACTCAGCGGATTTGGTAGCGGCTGACGGAATGCCACTGATATGGGCTTCCAGGATATTGTCCAGACCGGTTAATGGCAGAGTAACGGGTCTGGACCTGTTGCCCGAGTTTTCTAAAATTGCAGCCAAAAAGAAATACACTTTTTTCTTTTTGGGTGCATCAGAGGGTGTGGCCAGCCGCCTGGCCTCAAAAGTGATGATGGAAAACCCCGGTCTTGAAGTGACAGGCACCTATTCACCCCCATTTGCGGAAAAATTCACCGGAGAGGAAAATCAAAAAATCGTTGACATGATTAACGCGGTCTCGCCCAATGTGCTGTGGGTCAGCCTGACGGCACCAAAACAGGATTACTGGATTTATGAACATTTTAATAAACTAAATGTCAACATTGCTATTGGCATTGGAGCAGCCTTTGATGTTGGTGTTGGTGACATGAAAAGAGCACCCTTATGGATGCAGAAGCTCGGCATGGAATGGCTTTACAGGTTATATCAGGAACCTAAACGTCTATACAGGAGGTACTTAATAGAAGCGCCTGTTTTTATGCCCATGGTATTAAAACAGGTCTTAAAGGAGAAGATTAGCAAGCAAAAAAATTAGGCAACCGGATAAAATTTTAATATTAAGATTTATTAATAATTTTTAATATATTGAAGTAAATGTGATTAAAGATATCCGAAATTAACAGGCAGGGTTTACGCTTTGTTTGTGTAAAATTTGCTTTCTATGAAAAATTCAGATTATACACTGGTCATAGATGAACAAGATATACCCGGAGAAAAGAATTTCTATTCTGGTAATGGATCTTCCGAAACCACGTACCGTGTTCCAAAATCTGGTGCGTTAGCTAAGAGGGTTTTGGATGTTGCAGTGGGAATAACAGGTTTAATAAGTCTTTTCTTTATATACCCGTTTATTGCATTTGGAATTAAAATATCCTCTCACGGACCGGTACTGTTTAAGCAGGAGCGATCGGGCATTTATGGCACAAAGTTCACCTGTTATAAGTTTCGGACCATGCATGTTCACAGAAGTCTTAAAGATAATGGATTACCTGATATAGCCAATCATAAAGACGTCCGCATCTTCAGGTTCGGATCTTTTCTCAGAAATACATATCTGGATGAATTTCCCCAGTTTTATAATGTGATTAAAGGTGACATGAGCGTTGTTGGACCCAGACCCTTTCCAGTCGGGGAACAACAGTATTGGAACCGTCGAATCACCAATTTTTCAGAACGCCTGATGGTTAAACCGGGGCTTACAGGACTGGCTCAGGTTGAAGGATATTCCGGCGGCACTTTTGAAATGGGCCTTATAAAAAAAAGGCTTGAGCTGGATTTACGGTATATAGAAAAATCGGATTCCCATAATGATGTTAAGATCATTTACCTGACCTTTCTTCAAATGATCAAGAGTATTACGAAGTTCGGTGTTAATGATAATATTCGACGTTCTTATAAAACAAGTGTGACCGAGCATTCTCAGCAATGCATGTCTAACTATTAAGAGACTACGTCTTTATTAAGATGAACCCAGATTGGTTTGCATGCAACAGGTCTCTGCTATACTATATATTAGATAAATTTATTTGAATATATTATAATATTTTAATATTATATCAAACCACTGTATTACATTCATTTAACTGTAATTACAGGTTATATTCAAATAGTTTATATATAGGAGTATATAATATGGGCCAGCAACAGTTATTGCTTGTTATACTCGTGACCATTCTTGTGGGAATTGCCACCATAGTAGCTATCAATGTCTTTGGAACAGCCGCTGAAAGCGGAAACCGGGACGCCGTGCGACAGGATTTACTGCATGGGGTAACTTCAGCCCAGGCTTTGCATGCCAAGCCTCTGATGTTTGATGGTGCGGAACAGGATTTTACCAATGTTGAAGGTACCCTGATAGAAAGATTAGGCCTTACCATCACCCAAAACTATGGAGAAGACGGGGATGACTGGGGCAATGAAAACGGCATCTACACCATAGACGGAGCCGTGACCTCGGATAAGTTTTCCATCAGAGGCACTCCCAGCAGCGGAGGCGACGATATAATGGCCATCGTATGCAGAGATGATAACAGGCAATGGCATGTGGTCATGGGTGAGAGTCCGGTTGATCCATGCTAGCTGAACTCATTTAAGTTTCAATTTTCCTTTCCCTCACAGCCAAATTATCTTTATTATAAGAAGAATTTAATTACTGGCTGATTTATGAGTAACTATGTATTTAAAGAAAGCTTTGCCGGCTTTAAGCGTGCCAAACTGGCGGCTTTTACCTCGGTCACGGCCCTGACCATCTCCGTCCTGCTGTTGGGCGTGCTGGCCCGGTTCGCCTTCAATGCCCTGGAAGTGGGTCAGTCCCTGCGTTCGGATATCGATGTGGAGGTTTTCCTGATGGATATGGAGGAGTCCCGCATCGAATCGCTTCGAACCGAGTTTGCGGGTTTTGAGCCTGTGGAAGCCGTGCATTATATCAGCAAGGACAGCGCCGCGGTGATCTTTCAGGAACAGTTCGGTACCGAAGGGCTGAGCCTGGCCAATCTTGGTTTTTTGCCGGCCTCCCTGAAACTGCAGATCCACGATGAAGTTGAAACCGGGGTTATAGTGGAAATGGTGGGTGAGATCCAAAACTACCGCGGGGTCGATGAGGTCACTTTCAACAGCCAATTGCTGGAGCTGCTGGAAGAACGAATGGACGTGGTGATCAGCGCAGGCAGCGGGATCGCCCTGCTGGTGCTGCTGACGGCCCTGATCCTGGTATTCAACACCATCCGGCTGACCATTTATGCCAAGCGCGGACTGATAAAAGCCATGAAGCTGGTGGGGGCCACCAACGGTTTCATCCGCAGGCCTTTTTTGCTGGAAGGGGTATTTCAGGGCGTTTTGGCCGGCATCATCGCCATTTCCCTGCAATGGCTGATCTTCAGGTGGATCGTGCCCCATTATATTCCCCAGTTCGGGGTTTTGTCCTGGCCCATGGGCCACTGGCATTATCTGACCGGAGCCATGGTTCTGGTGGCCATGATCATGGGCTACTTCGGAAGCAGCTGGGCCTCCCGTAAGTTCATCAGGGAAAGCACGGTGAGCAACTAAACCGTTGTATCATCGGTGCATTTATTGCAGGTACCGTGGAACTGCAACGAATGGCCGGTAATCCTGAAGTTGTGGATCCGCTCCATCAGCGTTTTGATCTCATGGATCCTGGGATCACAGAATTCCATGACCGTTCCGCACTTTTTGCATATGATATGATCGTGCTGACGGAAGGCATACGCCCGCTCGTAGGAGGACTGTTTTTTTCCGAAGTTATGGCGCTGCACCAGGTTGCATTCAACCAGGATCTCAAGGGTGTTGTACACGGTCGCCCTCGATACGCTGGTTCCCTTCTTTTTGATCCGGAAGTACATGTCATCGGCATCAAAATGGCCGTCGGCTTTATAAATCTCTTCCAGGACGGTGAACCGTTCGGGGGTCTGCCGATGGTTTTTTTCCTTCAGATATCCCCGGAAGATGGTTTTGACTTCGTTGATTAATTCTTTGCCGGCAGGTACAGCCATAGTGTGATTTTAATGATTATGCAGTAATATAGTAAAGTGAATGATGAAAAGCGTGAAAAGTCGGCCATCAGAGTTCCAACGTGAAACCGTTGGTTTTATTAAATCTAATCGACGATAATACGCTAGGCCGTTTCCAGCATCCGGTGTACAATGGCATCCAGCTTATCGAGGGTGTAGTCTATTTCTTCCTCTGTGTTGCTTTTACCCAGGCTGAAGCGGAGGCTGGACTTGGCGGTCGGCGTGACCATGCCCAGGGCCATCAGGACATGGGAAGCTTCAACAGCGCCCGAGGTGCAGGCCGACCCGTTGGAACAGCAAATTCCCTCCACATCCAGGTTCAGCAGCAGCATTTCCCCATCCAGGGCTTTGCCGTCATCCAAAGGGAAGGACAGGTTAACGATGTTATAGATGCCGCTATGGGGATTGCCGTTGAAGGCCACCAGCTCAGGGAAGCGTTCTTTCAGTCCGCTTACCATGCGCTGCTGCAGTTTTTTAATATGTTCCCTGTTCGGTCCCATTTCGGCAACAGCCAGATCGAGTGCTTTGCCAAAACCGACGATGCCCGGCACATTCAGCGTCCCTCCGCGCCGTTTGCGTTCCTGGGAGCCCCCCTCCATCCAGGGCTTCCAGTCAGAGCCTCCCCGCACATATAAAGCGCCCATCCCTTTCGGGCCGTATATTTTGTGTCCGCTGATGCTCAAAAAATCCACCCCAAGCTCATCCACGTTGACGGGTATCTTGCCGACACTTTGTACGGTGTCGGAATGAAGGAGAACGTTTTTCTCACGACAAACTTTTGCAATCTCACCCAGGGGATTAACGGCGCCGATCTCATTGTTAACATGGATCAGAGAAACCAGGGCGGTATCTTCGGTAATGGCTTCTTCGACCTGGGCCGGCGTTACCGAACCTGTTGGTTTGCAGTTAAGGTAGGTAGCCCTGATGCCGGAACGGCGGCCGTTCTGTATGGGATGCAAAACGGCGTGGTGCTCTACCCGTGAGGTTACGATATGCCGTTTATCCGTAGCTCCCAATACACCCTTGATAATGCTGTTGTTGCTTTCCGTTCCGCCGCTGGTGAAAATGATCTCCGAGGTTTCGGCGCCAATGTGGCGGGCGATCCTTTCCCGGGCCTCTTCGACAGCTACGGCAGCCTGACGGCCGGGGCTGTGTATGGAAGACGCATTGCCGAAATTTTCGGTCAGGAAAGGCATCATAGCCTCAAGAACCCGAGGATCGAGCGCGGTTGTTGCAGCATTATCAAGGTAAACGGATTTCATAAATTGCACGTATTTTTACAGGGTTAACGGAAAAAATATAGCCAACATTTTTTCCAACAAACAGGTTCGGTGAAATTTTAGCATGCAAGCTTCTACACGGCGATGCTGAAGGATTGTTTTTCATCGAAGTTCAGCAGAAGCTCCAGGATGGGTTGAAGCTCGTCTTGCTGCATGATGTCAACGCGCAGATGTTTTCCGTTGCGGACCCCTTTGAGGTAGTTGCCGTAATGCTTTTTCATCATGATGATACCGTAGCGCTCACCGTGATGGGTAACCGAGGATTTGAGCTGTTCGGCGCACATTTCCAGTTTTTCGCTTACCGAGGCTTCGGGAAGCATTTCCCCGGTTTCCAGATAGTGATGCATCTGGCGGAATATCCACGGGTTGCCGATGGCCGCCCGGCCAACCATGAGCCCGTCCACGCCGGTTTCATCGAACAGCTTTTTGGCATCGGCCGGCGTGCAGATGTCGCCGTTGGCGATTACCGGAATTTCAAGACCAGGTGTATCTTTCAGCCGTTTAAAGTATTCCCAGCGGGCATCTCCCTTATACCCCTGGGAGCGCGTTCTTGCATGCACCGTCAGGGCCCGGACCCCGGCCCGCTGTAGCATCAGGGCCACTTCCTGGATCCGTATGGTGCTTTCATCCCATCCCAGCCTCGTCTTCACCGTCACGGGCAAATCAGTGGCATCGACAACGGTGCCGGCCATGCGTTCCATCATCGGCAGGTCTCTCAGGCACGCTGACCCGGCGTTTTTTTTGACGATCTTATAAACCGGGCAGCCAAAATTGATATCGATGAGATCGGGCTCGTTGGCCTGGGCAACCCGGGCCGCCCCGTGCATGGCCTCTTCCCGGCCGCCGAAGATCTGAATGCCAAACGGCCTTTCCATTGCCTCGAACTGCATCTTATGGCGGGAGGCATCCGTATCGCGGATAATGGACTCTGAACTGATGAATTCGGTATACACCAGATTAGCCCCCTGCTTTTTGCACATCTGCCGAAAGGGCGAATCGGTTACATCCTCCATGGGCGCCAGAAGCAGTGGCCGGTTACCGATATTTAAGGGTCCGATTTTCATCGTTATATCTGTGAGTTGCTAAAAAATTATTTAGTTTTAAAGTTAAGCAGTTTTATTGGAATTTGCTCAGACCGTACGCAATTTGACAAAAAAGCGTTATCAAAATACATTTTAAACCGGAACCATTTCTTACTTCCTTTATCTGTATACCAGAACACTTAAGATGTTAAGTTCGTATATTATAAAGATAATTAATTAGAAAATAACTGAAGGAGAATAACCATGTCGGTAGCTGAACAAACCATTCAGGAGTTGCTTGGTGATGATGCTGAAAAACTGCTAAATCACTCGTGTAAAACTATTTTAAAAGACCAGATCCACATCCCTTCGTCTGATTATGTGGATACGATCTACAAGGAATCCAATCGCAATAACCGGGTTTTAGGTAATTTGCAGTCCCTTATCAATAACGGGAGACTGGGCGGGACCGGTTACCTGTCCATTTTGCCTGTCGATCAGGGAATTGAGCATTCGGCCGGCGCATCATTTGCCAAGAACCCCGCTTATTTTGATCCTGAGAATATCGTTAAACTTGCCCTTGAGGGCGGTTGTAATGCCGTGGCCTCGACGTTTGGGGTACTGGCCAGCGTCTCCAGAAAATATGCCCATAAGATTCCGTTTATCGTCAAGATCAATCACAACGAATTGATGACCTACCCCAATACCTATGAGCAGATTACTTTCGGGACGGTAGATCAGGCTTACGATATGGGCGCCGTCGCCGTAGGGGCAACCATCTATTTCGGGTCGGAGGATTCCAGGCGTCAGATCGTGGAAATTTCAGAAGCCTTTGCCTATGCTCATGAACTTGGATTGGCTACCATCCTGTGGTGCTATACCAGAAATGACGCTTTCAAGGTAAACGGCAAAGACTATCACGTTGCAGCCGATCTGACCGGTCAGGCTAATCATATTGGCGTGACCATACAGGCGGATATCATTAAGCAGAAATTACCGGAGCTCACCGGCGGTTTCAAAGCATTGAATACCGGCGGTTCTTCCTACGGAAAACTGGATGAGCGTATCTATACGGAATTGTCCTCAGATCACCCTATTGATCTGACCCGTTACCAGGTCGCCAATTGCTACATGGGCCGTGCCGGGCTGATCAATTCAGGCGGCGCCTCCGGCGAAAATGATTTCGTCGATGCGGCCAAAACAGCCGTAGTTAACAAGCGCGCCGGTGGAATGGGGCTTATCAGCGGGCGAAAAGCCTTCCAGAGACCGATGAGCGAAGGCATTGAACTGCTGAACCTGATCCAGGATGTATATCTGGATGACAGCATTACCATAGCCTGATCCATTCTTATGGGTATCACGAAAATAAGGCCCTATCACGCAAGTGGTAAGGCCTTCTTTCGTATATTAGTCTGATGGAAAAGAAAACTATGCCGGAAAACAAAGTCTGTTCTCTGTTAAATATCCGATATCCGATCATTCAGGCCGGAATGGTGTGGTGTTCGGGATGGAAGCTGGCCTCTGCGGTATCCAACAAGGGCGGGCTGGGCCTCATCGGGTCCGGATCCATGTATCCGGAAACGCTCCGGGAGCATATCCGAAAGTGCAAAAAGGCGACCGGCAAACCTTTCGGCGTCAATATTCCGCTGCTGTACCCTGAAATAGAAAAGATCATGCAGGTGGTCGCAGACGAACAGGTGAAGATCGTGTTCACCTCGGCCGGTAATCCTGCAAAGTTTACCCCATGGCTCAAAGAACACGGCATCACCGTGGTCCATGTTGTCCCCACCGCATCGCTGGCCGTGAAGTGCCAGGAAAAAGGGGTAGACGCCGTGGTTTGCGAAGGATTTGAGGCCGGCGGACATAACGGTAAGGATGAGATCACCTCCATGTGCCTTATACCTCAGGTAGCCGATGCCGTCTCGATCCCCGTCATAGCCGCCGGAGGCATCGGCGACGGCCGAGCGATCGCTGCGGCTATGGCTTTAGGTGCCGACGGGGTTCAGATTGGCAGCCGGTTTGCGGTAACACAGGAAAGTTCAGCACATTTCGGATTTAAAAACGTTGTGATAAAGGCAGAAGAAAATGCCACCATGCTGACGATGAAAAAGGTTGTTCCCGTGCGGATGATAAAGAATCAATTCTATGAACAGGTAAAAGAAGCTGAGGAGCGATGCGCCGATGCCAAAGAACTCAGAGTGCTCCTGGGCCGCGGACGGGCTAAAAAAGGGATATTCGAAGGCGATCTGGACGAGGGAGAACTGGAGATCGGGCAGGTATCCGGACTGATAAATGACATCCCTTCCGCCGCCGGTGTTTTCGACCGCCTCCTCAGCCAATGCTGCGGGACCATCGGTAACCTCGGGGAAACGAAAAGTTGGTTCAGTTAATATGAAATCCGCCATTCAACACAATATCGGGGATATAAGTCAATATTTTTCAAAAAAATATTTATTCATCTCCATTTCCCTGAGCGTGATAAGCCTCGTGGTACTGGTGTATTTTACCTACACGCCGGACTTCTTCCAGCATGTGCGTCTGAAGCGGCTGCCCGGACTGCTGATCGCCTTTACCGTTGCCGCCCTGAGGGTGTGGTTTTTTGCCGCCAAACTGCGGTACTTGTCGGAGCAGAAGCTAAGCTGGGCTGCTTCCTTCCGGGTGGTGTTTACCTGGGATTTTACCTCTTCGATAACCCCGTCCACCATTGGCGGAGCTCCGCTGGCAACCTATGCCATGACCCGGGAGAAAATTACCCTCGGCCAGTCCAGTGCCATCATGATCTACGGGATCATGCTCGATCAGCTTCTGCTGCTGTTTATGATCCCGGGCTTGCTGGTGGCCGGCATGTATTTTGCCATCGTGCCGGAAAACGTCGGCCGCCTGGGCCAGGGAGCCATGCTATTGATGTACCTGATGCTGCTTTCCTATGCGGTCGTGCTGATCTATGGCGTGTTCAGAAATCCCTCTATCCTGAAGAAAACGGTAAATTTCATATTTCGCCTGCCCTTATTGAACCGGTATAAAGAACCCATTGCCAGGGAAACCGAAACGCTGGAATCAACTTCCCATGAATTAAGGAAAAAGCCGTTCCGGTTTGTGCTGACCGCTTTTTCTCTGTCCACCCTGACCTGGATTGCCAGGGCATCCCTTCCGACTATCGTCGTACTGAGCTTCCTGCCGGCCGATGAGGTGCTGTCTCTGTTACGGAGCATGGCCATGGCCCTGGCCAGCATGTTTATGCCCACCCCCGGTGGCAGTGGAGGTGTGGAAGGATTGTTTGCCATCTTTCAGGGTCCGCTCATCGAGCGTAAGGCGTTTTTAGGGATTTCCGTGTTCATGTGGCGCCTGATCAGTTATTACATACCCGTCGGAATCGGTATGATGGTGCTCAGCTGGTATCTGAAGAATCAGGTCGCCGAGGGGGCCGTGCCGGACAGACCCGACAAGATCGACCGGCAAGAGGTAACCGAAGTCAGCGAAAAATGAACAGGGCGCTACATTTGATGTTTCCATCCGTGAGCCAGGGGCAGCTGGCGGCCAATGCCGAATGCTTTGGGGCTGACCCGCAATCCCGGCGGGGCCTGCCGGCGTTTATGTTCGTTGCGGTCCACCAGGTTAAGGATGGTTTTGGCAACGGCGGGATCATAGCCCAGGGAAACAATCTCTTCCAGTCCTTTTTGCTCTTCTATATAGGCTTTTAAAATACCGTCCAGAACATCATAGGCCGGCAGGGAGTCGCTGTCTTTCTGGTCCGGCCGTAATTCGGCACTGGGTTCCTTGGTAATAATGGCTTCGGGGATGATCTCCTTTTTATAGTAATGGGCATTCAGCCATCGCGACAGGCTATAGACTTCATGTTTATACAGATCGGATATGACGGAAATGCCTCCGGCCATATCACCGTAGAGCGTGCAGTACCCGACGGCAAGCTCGGATTTGTTGCCCGTATTGATCAACAGATAGCCGAATTTGTTGGCGATGGCCATTAGCAGGACCCCGCGCGAACGGCTTTGCAGGTTTTCTTCGGCCAGGTTAAACGGCATGCCTTCAAACAAAGGCTCGAGGGTCTTGACAAAGGCCCCGTAGATGTCCCCGATCGGCAGGGTCTGTATTTTCATGCCAAGGTTACCGGCCAGTTTTTCGGAATCGGTAACGCTGCCTGCCGAGGAAAATCCCGAGGGCATGGTGATGCCCGTAACGTTTTCAGAGCCCAGCGCTTCGACGGCAATGGCGGCCGTCAGGGCGGAATCAATGCCCCCGCTCAGCCCCAGGATGACTTTTTTTGACAGGCGGCTTTTTTCAAAATAATCCCGAAGCCCCAGCGAAAGCGCCTTGAAGACTTCTTCATCGGGTTGCAGGCGAGGGGAGACCTGGTTATGCGTGGGGTTCATGGTTCCTGTTCCGGCATCCCATACGGCATCCACGAAGCCTTCCCCGAATAGTTCCGCACGCTCCAGGATCATGCCTTCTGAGTCCACGACCATGGAATCGCCATCGAAGATCAATTCCGTATTGGCTCCCACCTGGTTGGCATACACCACCGGAATATGAAGTCTCCGGGCGTGATCCTGAAGCATCTTTTTGCGGAATCCGGGTTTGTTCCGTGAAAAAGGTGACGCCGCAATGTTGATCAGCAGATCGGCCCCTTTATCCGATAAAATGGCGACCGGATCATAGGCATAATTGTGGTAGATGAATTCATTGCGGGTATTCCAGATATCTTCGCAAATGGTAATGCCCAGCCGGCAGCCCCTGAACTCAACGAGTCTGAACTCCGTATTGGATTCAAAATACCGGGATTCATCGAATACATCGTAGGTCGGAAGCAGCGTTTTGTGGGTGACGGCCTTAAGCTCACCTTGATGGGCAAAAACGGCCGAGTTGAACAGCGGCCGACCGGTTTTGGACAGGTTGCGGACCGGAGAGCCGAAAAGCAGGCCGGTTTCTCCCGTTGATTCAATGATTTTCTGCAGTTCGGCCTCCGTCTTTTTCAAGAAGGATTCGCGTTCGAGCAGATCCATCGGCGGATACCCGCACAGGCACATTTCCGGAAGGATGAGCAGGTCAATGGATTCTTTCTCCGCTTTTTTCAGGCTGGTCCGTATTTTAGCCGCATTGCCTTCGATATCACCGACGATAGGATTAAGCTGTTCAGATCTGATGCGCATGGATTAATGGGTTGGATAGGAGTTGAAGTTCATCGTTTATACACCCGGTCGCCGCCAAGCCAGGTTTCAAGTACCCGGATCGTGGGGATCTCGCTGAGGGAAATGGCAAACGGGTCTTTGTCCACGAGTATGAAATCGGCCCACTTCCCCCGCTCGAGGCTGCCCGTAACCTTTTCCTGATGGGCCGCGAAGGCCGCGTTGATGGTAAACGAGCGGAAGGCTTCCTCGCGGGTCATGGCCTGTTCCGGGTACCAGCCACCGTTGGGGTGGCCGTTAAGATCGGTCCGGGCCACCGCTGAGAACAGGCCGTGGAAAGGGTTGGTTTCTTCTATAGGGAAGTCGGACCCTGACGCTACCGGGATTTTTTGATCCCACAGCGTGCGCCATGCATAGGCGCCCCTGATCCGCTGTTGGCCAAGACGGGCTCCGGCCATGTTCATATCGCTTGTGGCGTGGGTGGGTTGAACGGAAGCGATGATGTTCAGTTCTGCGAAACGGGGAAAGTCTCCGGGCGATACCACCTGGGCATGTTCGATGCGGTGACGCAGGTCTGTCTTGCCGTGCCTCCGGCGGACCCGTTCATGGGCATCCAGGACCAGCCGATTGGCCCGGTCGCCAATGGCATGAATGTTGACCTGAAAGCCCCGCAGGGCAGCCTTTTCGATTTTGGATGCCAGCCCGGCGGCGTCATGAAAAAGAAGACCGTGATTATCCGGATCGTCAGAATAGGATTCGAGAAGGGCGGCCCCTCGGCTTCCCAGAGCGCCGTCGGTGATTATCTTTACGCTGCGCAAAACCAGCTTGTCCTGAAAAAGCGTCTGTGGACCGTCTTTCCCCATCCGGTCGAACGTTTCCCCCGTCCCGTCAATCATGGCATAGATGCGGGTCGTCAGCCGGCCGTTTTCGCCATATTCTTTGAACAGGTTATACGGCTCAATACCGGTTCCCGCATCATGCACGCCCGTCAGCCCCGCAGAGCGCAGTTCCGTTAAGGCCTCATCCAGGGCCCGTCGCTTTTCTCCGGCCGTGGGTTCCGGTACCATCCCGCTTAGCATGGCATTGTCCACCAGCACACCGGTTGGCGAACCGTCAGCATGACGAATGATCTGTCCCCCGGGCGGGTCCGGCGTTCCGGCTGTAATGCCCGCCGCCTGCAGAGCCAGGCTATTGGCCCAACCGGCGTGGCTGTCTATGCGCACCAGCCAGACGGGCCGGTCACCGACGGCCCGGTCAAGGTCGGCGGCTACAGGAAACTTGTTTTCCCCCCATAAAGTCTGGTTCCATCCGCGGCCCTGTATCCATGCAGCTTCGGGATGCTGTTCGGCATAATGGACAACCCGTTCAAGGGCTTCTTCCAGGGAGCGGGTGCCGGCAAGATTGACGGTAAGGCGGGAGAAGCCAAGACTCATAATATGTCCGTGGGCATCGATCATGCCCGGAAGCAGGACATGGCCGCGGCCATTCACCTGTTTATGGCCCGGAAACCGTGCCCTGAGGCTGGAATCCCTGCCGGTGGCGTAAACTTTTCCATGCTCCACGAACATGGCGTCAAAATTCGTAAGGGTATCGGCTTGAATGGTATAGCCTCTTATATTATGGATAAGAAAAGTGTGGTCATCCTCTACGGGGCCGCCTGCTGTAAATCCAACCATTGTAATTGAAAATAAAATCCAATAATATTTCATTATGTGTCTCTTCATTAAGGACCCGGAACCCGAAATATTGCAATGAGAAAGCAAACTCACCTACTGGACGAAGTTCTGGTTCGATCGGTCGATCTATCCGCGCTGGAAGTTATAAAACCTGTCAATAAAAAGCTTTTCGGGGAAGACAGGATCATCAACGACCTTAATCAGAGAGACCTCCTGATTCTCATCGCCTATGTGGGCGATATCCCGGCCGGATTCAAGTTAGGGTACGGTCTGGACAGCTCCACCTTTTATTCGGCCAAGAGCGGGGTATTGCCCGAATACCGGCGGGAGGGCGTTGCCTCAAAACTCCTGTACAGAATGATGCTGGAGGTTAAGAAAAAAGGCTATGAATGCATGGTTTTCGACACCCTGCCGAAGCGTTTCCCCGGCATGATCAATCTCGGGCTCAAGGAAGGTTTTCTTCCTATATCGGTCGAGTGGAATTCGGTGTATGACGATTACCAGGTCCGGTTGAAGCTGAAGCTATGAACGGATGATCTTCGGACCGTTTAAAACCTTGCCGTATTCATCCGGAAAATGCAGCCTGATATGAGCGGGCACCACGGGCAGGTCCCTCAGTTCAGCCAAAGCAATGAAACGGACATCCTGCAGCAGCTGGTTCCCCATTTCATGTTCGGGGTCATGACCGGTCTTCAACCGCCCCCCCGTTTTATGACAATCATAATAAAATTCTATGGCATGCAGGGGAGGATCGATGAACTCATGAATGTAGCGCAAGGGTCCGGCCTGAATTTCCAAAGCGGTCTCTTCGAGAAATTCTCTCCCCAAGGCCGCCTCCAGGGTTTCCCCAAACTCCAGTCCCCCGCCCGGGGGCATCCAGACCGAACCGTCCCTTACCGGATGATCAAGCTTGACCAGCAGCAAGCGCCCGTCTTCAACCAGAAGCCCGTTTACCCGTAAGCGTACCTTGTTTGTGTAATTCACGCCTCTACGGCACCGGCCAGAGGTCTGACCAGTTCGTGATCGGTTGCATAATTTAATCCGGCTTTAACGAAATGCACGAAAAGGGGATGAGGGTCTTTGACCGTGCTCTTCAGTTCGGGATGAAACTGAACGCCCACGAACCAGGGATGATCATCCAGCTCAATTATTTCAACCAGGTCCCGTTCGGTATTAAGGCCGGTCATCTTCATGCCGTTCTTCACCAGAACGTCCCGCAACCCGTTATTCAATTCAAACCGGTGGCGATGGCGCTCATGGATGATTTCCTTTCCGTAAGCGGATTTGGTCCGTGACCCTCCGGCGAGTGTACACTCGAACAGCCCCAGGCGCATGGTCCCGCCTTTATCATTGACCTTTTTTTGATCCAGCATCAGGTCAACGACGGGCTTTTCGGTATTTTTGTCAAATTCCGTGCTGTTGGCTTCCTCCCATCCGCATATGTTGCGGGCAAACTCGATCACGGCGCACTGCATGCCCAGGCAGATCCCGAAGAAGGGGATGTTTTGAGTACGTACGTAATGTACGGCGGTCAATTTTCCATCAATGCCCCGGTCGCCGAAACCGGGCGCAACCAGGATGCCGGACAGACCCTCCAGCCGGTCGGCAACATTCCCGGGGGTGATGTCGTCCGATTGTATCCAATCCAACTCAACTTTGCAGTCGTTGACCGCACCGGCGTGAATAAAAGATTCGGCAATGGATTTGTAGGCATCCTGATGCTCCACATATTTGCCCACGATGCCTATCCTGATTTCCCGTGAGGCATGTTTTACCGCATCAACAAAACGAATCCAGTTGGTCAGGTCGGGTTGGCTGGTTTTCAGCTCGAGCTTTTGGATGACCCGTTTATCCAGGCCTTCTTCCAGCATAAGAAGGGGTACTTCATAAATGGACTCGGCATCGAGTGATGCAATGACATCTTCGTTCTCCACATTACAGAACTGGGCAATTTTCCTGCGGATATGGGTATCGATAGGGACTTCCGCCCGGCAAACCAGTATGTCGGGTTGCAGGCCGCTCTCATAGATCGTCTTAACTGAATGCTGGGTTGGTTTGGTCTTCAGTTCGCCGGCCGCCTTGAGGAAAGGAACGAGCGTCAGATGAATGGAAAGGGTGTTTTTGCGGCCAACATCATAGCGCAACTGCCGCATGGCTTCAATGTAAGGCAGTCCTTCAATATCCCCTACCGTACCGCCGATTTCAATGATGACCACATCATAATTCCCGGATTCGCCGATGGCCAGTACCCTTGATTTGATCTCATCGGTTATATGCGGAACGACCTGCACGGTCTGGCCCAGGTAGGCCCCTTTGCGTTCCTTGTTGATGACATCATAGTATATGCGCCCTGTCGTAACATTGTTTTGCTGAGAGGTCGGAATGCTCAGAAACCGTTCATAATGGCCCAGGTCAAGGTCGGTTTCAGCACCATCATCGGTAACAAAGACTTCCCCGTGTTCATAGGGGTTCATTGTTCCGGGATCTACATTAATGTATGGATCCAGTTTTTGTATGGTTACCTTTAATCCTCTGGCGATTAAAAGTTTACCCAGGGATGCGCAGATTATTCCTTTGCCGAGTGAGGATGTTACCCCTCCGGTGATGAATATATATTTAGTTGCCATGTCAAAAAGGGGAACTTGGGTGAATGGAAGCTAAAAATAGGACTAATCTTAACGGCGTTCAAGCAGGTAACGCAAATAATACCCGATTTGTACCCCGGGCCGGAATCCTGGCGGGAAAGACCTAATTCTGTTCCCGGATCACCCTTTGGATCGTTTCTTTGAGCATGTTGTTAACCGACTTCCGGGCTTTGACCGTTGAATAAAGCAAGGCCATGCCGGTGAACACCAGGGTGCACCCCATTAAGCCCAAAACCGAGGCTGCCCAGGACGGTCCGGTAAGCTGCAGGACAGCCAGGCCAGCTACCGTAAACCCGCTGACCATTTGAATGACGGCCGACACCAGATGCAGCCAGTTCAGGGACTGAATCCTTTGGTATAAGCCCGGATTGAGCTCCGAGCTATCGCGGTACAGGTGTTTACGCCTGCTGAATAAATCAAATCCTTTTTTTTCGGGCTGATGTGTCATATCATGCAATTAAAATACATTTGAACCGGAAGTCAAGAAATATCAGGAATATTAAGATTATCATATCATGAGCGAAGACGAATATATATACGGGCGTAATGCCATAAAGGAACGGCTGGAACGGGCGCCGGAGACGATTGCCAAGATTTTTGTTAAGTCAGGCATTCGCGGTGATGCCGTAGATTCGGTGTTCAGTCTTGCTTCGGTCCATAAAATCCCCCTGCAGCAGGTTCCCGGAAAGAAGCTGTATGATCTGGTAGGGTCCGTGAACGATCAGGGGGTGGTAGCCCAGATAGGCAGCCGTTCCTATCTTGAGCTGGAGGAATGGCTGGAAACGGTCAATATGCAGGATAATCCCCTTGTGCTGATGCTCGATGAGATCGAGGATGCCCAGAATTTCGGGGCCATCCTGAGAACGGCGGCAGCCTGTGGGGTGGCCGGTGTAATTGTGCCCAAACACCGTCAGGCCCCGGTCAACGCAGCTGTGTATAAAACATCGGCGGGAGCAGCCGATCTGGTCAGCCTGATAAGGGTAATTAACCTGAACCAGACCATCATCCAGATGAAAGAAGCGGGATTCTGGGTGTGCGGCATGGATCAGCATGCAAAAACCGTGTACTGGGATCAGCCGTTCGATATGCCGGTCATCCTGGTTGTCGGCAGCGAAGGCAGCGGCATTCGCAGGAAGACGCTGGAGCATTGCGATTTTACCGTGAGCATCCCCATGAAAGCTGGGGTAGAGTCGCTTAACGCCTCGGTGAGTACAGCGCTGATCAGTTACGAGGTTAAGCGGCAAAGGCTTAAAAAGTAAACGACGGACCGGTGCCGGTCATTTTTTAAACGTGATGATAAAGGTTACCCCACCTAAATCATTGTCCTCTACAGAAGCCGTGGCGCCCAATTCACCGATGGCCAGTCCGCTGAAGATCATACCGTATCCCGTGGCTTTCAGAATGCCTTCTGAGGGTACTTCATCGCCGGTAACTTCCATTTCATGAAGAAAGCGGGTTATGATTTCAGGGCGGGAGTGGCCGTAGGAATCGGCTATGGCAATAACGATGACGTCTTCGTCCTCACGGATGGAAAAGCGGATGCGATCGGCCTTGTTGGAGAAAATGATGGATTGGTTCAGCAGGTTATCCAGGATGAGATGAAGGATTTCCCGGTCTGTGGTAATGAAGATCTCCCTGGCACCAAGGTCAGGTTCCAGCTGCAGCGCCTTTTTGGTAATAAAAAGCGTGTTGGATGCCACAATGCTTTTTATCAGATCATTAAGGCTGAAGTTGGTTTGTTCTTCCTCGTATTTGCCGGAGAGGATATGATGGGCGTAAACCCAGGAATTGATCTGGTTGATCAGTTTGCTGTTCGACAGGCGTATATTTTCGTTCATCATCAGCCAGTTATTCACTTCATTACTGGAAGTGCCGCTGGAATCAATAAAATCCTGTATTTCACTGGACAGCAGCTCGGAATACATCATGCTGTTGCCAATCGAATTTTTTAGATCATGAGCCAGGGAGGCTATAAACTTTGACATATCTTTCATGGGCTGCAAAATGGGGGGTATAATTAATAGAGAAGATAAGGTTTGCGCTGTTCTTTAAAAGCCTCAACTTCCTCTTCCCATAACTTATTGGGGGATTCCTGACGACCGGAATTCAGATACGCATCAATCCGGTCGGTACCGGCCAGCAGGTAGATGTAATTTCGGGTTTCAGAGCCTTCATCGGCCTCAAGGAAAACATGCAGCATTTCAATGCCAAAGGCAACGGGGTCGAAGGCCGCATAATCATCCAGGGAGATCCTGGCGCCCTGGAGCATAATGTCTATATGCTTCGGGTTGGGCGCCACGCCGGGCATAGACACGGGCCTGAATTCGGTGGGGGTCAGGGTAACGCCGTATTGGCTGCCCAGTCCGGTCAGCTGGTCCGGACCCACCTGAAGAGTGGGCGAGCCTATGTTCAGGAAGGGGTCGCGCGTACCGCGCCCTTCCGACAGGCTGGTTCCTTCAAAAAAACAGGTACCCAGGTAAACCAGGGAATGCTCAAACGTGGGCAGATTGGGCGATGGGGGGATCCATTCCAGCCCGGTATCGGGCCACTTCATAGACCGGTCAAGGTTTTCACTGGCGATGACTTTGTAATCCAGTTCCTGGCCGCTATCTAACCAGCCTTCACCCACGATCATGCGGGCCATCTCCCCGAGGGTCATACCGTGGGCCACCGGGATGGGGTAGGCGCCGACAAAAGAGGAATACGCGGGCTCCAGAACCCATCCGGATACATATTCCCCACCGGCGGGATTCGGACGGTCCAGGATCCAGACTTCTGTATCGTTATCGGCTGCGGCCTCCATGACCAGACCCATGGTGGAAATATAGGTGTAAAACCGGGCTCCGACGTCCTGCATGTCGAAGATCAGCAGGTCGATTCCCTCCAGCATGTCCGGCTGAGGCTTGCGGTTTTCCCCATACAGGGAAAAAACCGGTAACCCGCTTTCCTGATCAACACCGTCCTCTATGTGTTCACCCGCGCCGCGGTCCCCGCGAAAACCGTGTTCGGGGGCGTAGAGGGCTTTTATATTGACCTGTAAATCCAGCAGGGTATCCAGAACGTGGGTGCCCGCTATCCGCGCCGTGGGGTTCATGACAAGGCCAATGTTCCTGCCCTCAAGCTCCCCGAGATGGTCGCGCAGCAGGATTTCAGCGCCTACGGTCACCTTCGGCTGCTGCGGCTGCGCCATTTGGCGGCAGGCCGGCAGCAGCCCCAGAAAAAGGACGAGCCAGGCTGAACAAAACAATAGGGGTTTCATAGGAGCACCTGTTTAGGCCTGATTGGCCACGACTTCTGAGTCGGGGAAAAAGAAAGCACCTTCACTTATCCCGTTTTCCACCGAATCGGATCCGTGCACCATATTCTCCCCTACGCTGTCGGCAAAATCACGGCGAATGGTCCCTTCTTCGGCATCGGCCGGATTGGTAGCGCCTATAAGCCTGCGGTAATCGGCCACGGCGTTCTCTTTTTCCAGTATCATGGGCACACACGGTCCGCTGCTCATGAACTCACAGAGCTCGCCGTAGAACGGCCGTTCTTTATGGACTTTATAAAAGCCTCCGGCCGTGGCTGCGGTAAGACGGGTCATTTTCATTGCCAGGATCCTGAATCCGGCCTCCTGTATTCGCCGGATGACTTCACCGGTCAGGTTTTTGCGTACGCAATCGGGTTTGAGGATAGCGAGCGTTCGTTCTTTAGCCATTAATTTTCATTTTATGTTTATAATTATCCGTCAAAAATACAACTATGTGCCGCCATGGGCAATGTCGTTCATGCGCCTGCGCAGGGCAGGGTCACTTTCCGGTCAGGGCCTGAATGCCCGGCAGCTCTTTGCCTTCGAGGTACTCCAGGCTGGCCCCGCCTCCCGTTGATACATGGGAAACCTTGTCTTCCAGCCCGGCTTTCTTGATGGCGGACGCCGAGTCCCCACCACCGATGATGGTAATGGCCCCGTTGGCCGTGGCCTCGCTCATGGCCCCGGCTATGGCAAAGGTCCCGTCGGCAAAGTTATCCATTTCAAAGACACCCATCGGACCGTTCCAGATAACCGTTTTGGCTTTTTTAATTTCATCGCCAAAAAGCTGGGAAGATTTCGGGCCAATATCCAGGGCCATCCAGCCGTCTTCAATACCGTCCTGGCCAACCACTTTTCGTTCGGCGTCATTGTCGAATTTACGGGCGACGAGCGAATCCATGGGAAGCAGGATATCCACGTTGTTGCGTTTGGCCGTCTCCATCAGCTCGGCGGCCAGGCTTACTTTATCTTCTTCGATCAGGGAGTTTCCGATGGGCAGGTTCATGGCCTTAAAAAACGTATAGGTCATGCCCCCGCCGATGATGATCGAATCCACTTTATTCAGCAGGTTTTTTATGACCCCGATCTTGTCGGAAACCTTGGCGCCTCCGATGATGGCTACGAACGGTCTTTTCGGATCCTGTACGCTCCCGTTCAGATAATCGATCTCCCGGCCGAGAAGGAATCCCGCCGCGGCGGGCTGAAGATAGTCGGTAATGCCGGCCACGGAGCTATGCGCACGGTGGCTGCTTCCAAAAGCGTCGTTTACAAAAACCTCTCCGAGTTTGGCCAGTTCCTGAGAAAAAGCCGGATCGTTTTCGGTTTCCCCTGCATGGAAGCGCACATTTTCAAGTAAAACGATTTGGCCGAAATCCGCCTTTGCAATGGCCCTTTCAGCTTCCGGTCCGATACAGTCTTCACCGAAAAACACCTGCGTATCCACCAGGGTAGCAAGATAATCGGCTACCGGACGAAGACTGAACTTCTCTGCGGGTGTCCCTTTCGGGCGGCCCAGGTGGCTGAGCAGGATCAACAATCCATTATTTTCAATGACGTGACGAATACTGGGCAGGGCTTTTTGGATCCGGGCATCGTCGCCGATCTTCCCGTCTTTAATGGGTACATTGAAATCTACCCGCATTACTACTTTTTTACCGTTAACGTCAATATCGTTCAGCGTAAGTTTAGCCATTTGGTTTTTGTGTTTTGTTAAGGTGTCGATAGTTGATTTTTTTATAAATAGTCGCGGCCGAAATAGCCTTTCAGCACCTCCGGCACGCGGACCTTGCCGGATTCTTCCTGATACTGTTCCAGTATGGATGCCAGCACCCGCGGCAGGGCCAGGCCGGAACCGTTTAACGTATGCAGTATATGAATTTCGTTTTTCCCGCTGCGGTACCGAATCATCATCCGCCTGGCCTGGTAATCCTCAAAATTCGAGCAGGAACTGACTTCTAGCCAGCGGTTCTGCCCCGGACTCCAGATCTCCAGATCATATTTTTTAGACTGGGTAAAGCCCATATCCCCCGTACACATGAGCAGGGTGCGGTAGGTAAGGCCCAGAGCTTCGATCAGTTCCTCGGCATCGTTCCGCAGGCTTTCCAGCTCGTCATATGAATCCTCGGGCCGTACGAACTTAACCAGTTCAACCTTGTCAAACTGATGCAGGCGATTGAGTCCGCGCACATCGCTGCCATAGGAGCCGGCTTCCCGGCGCCAGCACGGGGTATGGCAGACGTATTTAACAGGCAGATCTTTTTCGCCGATAATCTCATCACGGTGAAAGTTGGTGACGGGAACTTCGGCTGTCGGAATGGCAAAATAATTATCCCGCGGCACCACATACATCATGTCTTCCTTGTCTGGTATTTGTCCGGTTCCCCGGGCCGAATCCTCGTTCACGAAATAGGGGGCCTGTATTTCCGTATAGCCCTTCTCCACCCCCCGGTCTATGAAAAAGTTGATCAGGGCTCTCTGAAGGCGGGCCACCGGTCCGGTATAGAACGGAAATCCTGCCGCACTTACTTTGACCCCCCGCTTAAAATCAATCCAGCCCTTTTCGTCGGTGATTTCCCAGTGGGGTCTCCGCCAGGGTTGCTCCGGTATGTCGCCGTGGGTCTTAACCACCTGGTTGTCTTCTTCCGAATCCCCTACCGGTACGTCAGGATGGGCCATATTGGGGATGCGCATCAGCACCTGCTCCCGGTCTGATTGCAGAGATTTCATTTCTTCCTCCAAAACCTGTATTTCCTGCTTCATGCTGCCGGTTTCCCGGATCAGTTTCTGAGCCTCATCCTTGTTGCCCTGACCCATCAGGACACCGATTTGTTTGGATTTAGTGTTGTTCTCATTTCTGAGCAGGTCCAGACGGCGCACAGCATCCCGCCACAGCCGGTCTTTTTCAATAGCTTCATCGACAAGGTGCACTTCTTTTTCCCCCTTGTTGACCATGCCCTGCCGGATAAGGTCCTTTTCTTTTCTGATGCGATTGATGTCGAGCATAGGGTGTTATTCCGTTAATGATATACAGGCACCCAAAATAAGCATTAAAAGCTGCAAGAGGAAACGGGAATGCATCCGCCGAAATCTTTCCTCCTTTTACTTGCTTACCTTAATAATTAAGGTTAACATAATACCTGAATTATATTGTTAATTAAAATATCCATACACTGCATGAGTTATCATTTAGACGAAACAGATATCACAATATTAAACCACCTTCAGAAAGAAGGCCGGACCCAGCGTAACAAGCTGGCAACTATTGTTAATCTTTCAGTACCCTCGGTCTCTGAACGAATGCGCAAGCTGCAGGACCGTAACTATATTGACGGATATCATGCTGTGCTTAACTCCCGGGAGTTTGGTTTTGATATCACGGCATTTATTTTCATTGAGGTTGAGAGTTCCGCCTATTACCAGAAGTTTGTAGATAAAGCAGTGGAAGAAGTAGAGATCCTTGAATGCCATTCCATCACCGGAGACGGGTCTCATATGCTGAAGATCAGGACCCGGAACACGGCCAGCCTGGAGAGTTTACTGACCCGGATCCAATCCTGGGAGGGGGTTAAGAAAAGCCGATCCAATATTGTACTGACCACTTTCAAAGAAACCAGGGAATTACCCATTCGCACCGACAAATAGAAGGTTATATTTTTTGATGCTGAAGTCCGTCGCATCACGGTTTACGGCCGTAATTTTTATTACTGTGGGTGTCCTTTCCGTATGGGCCGATCCCGGGTTTGCTCAACGAAGTTTTGGCATCAGCTATGCTCCTCCGGAAAGCACAGACCGTTTCCTGAATGATCTGAGGTATCTGCAACAGACAGGCATCCACAGCCTGCTGATCGATGATATGCTCATGGCGGAAAGGATGACCTCGATCGTGGAATCCGGCTTTGATGTCTATGTCAACATTCCTGTTTTTTTTCCTACCGTATGGTCCCTGGAGGAGAATCGCAATGAGCTGCTGGATCAATGGGTCAGCTACATCAATTTCTACCGCAGGTATGACAATGTGAAGGGAATCGGCCTGTTTAGTTTTGGCCAAACACACAGCCCCTACTTCAGGGACTTCTTCAGGCTGTTAAAAAGAGAACTGGACCAAATTACCGATATACCGTTGTTTTATGTTTCTTCGGATGACGATAATGAATTTGCTGAAATGTTCGATTACCGTATTTTCCGGGCAACCGATACAAGCTCGATAGCCGCGCTCTCTTCCTTTGACGATGTCGGGGGCATTATATATGCGGCCCGGGACAAGCAATTCGATGTGCGGGTCTTCCAGACCATGCTCGGCCAGACGCGGGACATGGCTGAGGTGCCCATTTTTTTTGAATGGGACTGGTTTGTTCACAACCGGAATGCAAACGAGTTCATGGAGGAGGTTATCCGATCCTATGCCCATGACCCCAACGCTTTGTTTGCCAATCCCAGGATACGGCAGGTGGAATCCTCATCAAACTGGCTGATCCTGGTCCTGCTGCTGATCTGGGGATCTTTTGTCGTTCATTATTCCCTGGTCCCGACTTATCGAAAGTCCCTGCTGCGTTTTTTTGATAATCATAAATTCTTTATCTCCGATGTCATAGAACGTCAGCTTCGCGTGGGCCTTTCAAACCTGATTATTCTGGTGCAGCAAGGATTTCTGGGCGGCCTGTTCGCCGTGGCTTTGTCGAAATACACGTTGAGTCCGCTGGGCTATGAAGCCCTGGCCCATCATCTCCCTTTTTTAGAGCCGGGGACCCCGGGTTATTTCATGATCTTCCTGGGAGGATTTTTATTTTTTATCCTGGTCAACCTTATCTGCACCGGCTGGCTGTATCTGACGAACACCGGTATCCGTCACCTCAATCAGGCGGCCATTTTCCAGTTGTGGCCCCAGCATTTAAACCTGTTTGTCATCACCTTTCTGATCGCACTGATCCTGGCCGGCAGCAACATCGCGCTCATCAATACGGTGACGATCATGTCTCTGTTCATCTTTTTCGGCAGTTTCCTGTTTGCCGTCATCGATGCCGGCAAACAGGCCTATACCCGGTTTTATTACTATCCGTTAACGATCGTTATCTATGGAGCCCTTCTTGTGGGTTTTACCGCCTGGGTTTACCTTGACACCGGATTTATCGAACTGTGGGACCTGGCCGTTTCGCTTCAGGAAACCTAAAGGTTCACTCTCAGCCTGGCTACCGGTATTTTCAACTGCTCTCGGTATTTGCTGACGGTGCGCCGGGCAATCTTATACCCTTTTTTCTCCAGTTCGGCCGTCAGGGCTTCGTCGCTCAGAGGCTTGGTTTTATCCTCGTTCTCCACTATATGCTGCAGCAATCGCTTGACTGCACGGCTGGATACTTCTTCCCCATCCTGTGTTTTTATGGCTTCGTTGAAGAAGTATTTCAGGGGGTAAACGCCGAAGGGGGTTTGAACGAACTTGCCGTTTGCCACTCTCGAGATGGTTGATATATCCATGTCAATGCGTTCGGCCACATCCCTCAGGATCATGGGTTTTAGTTCACCGCCATAGCTGAAAAAATCTTTTTGCAGGCCCACGATGGTCCTCATTACGGAAATGAGTGTGTTTTGCCTTTGGTGAATGCCGTCAATGAACCATTTGGCGGATTCAATTTTATCTTTAATGAAGTCTTTGGTCTCCGGATCGGATGCTTCCGGTGCCTTATTTCCGCTGATGATGGATCTCCACAGATCGACGTAGCGCGGTGATATCCTCAGCCTGGGAACATTTTTTTCATTTAGCGTGATGATGAAATCGCCGTCTTCCTCATCGGTCAACCCTTCCCGGGCTTTATCGGTTTTGGGCTGGAAAACAACATTAAAATCCGGGATGACATAATTTTCCGTGCCCGACCCGGTCTGCGTATCCTCATCCAGGTTTCCGGGTTTGGGGTCGAGCGTTTTTATGCAATGAAACGCTTCTTTCAGGTCTTCTTCACTGACCTTCAGCTTTTTCTGAAGCTTGTCATAATGTTTTTTTTCAAAAAGCTCCCAGTGATCGATGACGATCCGGCATGCCAGGTTCCGTCCGTGGGTGCTTTTGTCCATCACCTCCAACTGGCTGAGCAGGCACTCACGCAGATCCCGGGCCCCTATTCCGGCCGGTTCAAGCTTTTGGATGGTCTTTAAGATCTCTTCGGCATCTTTCATGCTGATCACGATGCCGGACTGGTAGGCCACACTGTCGACAATGGCGTTCAGGTCTCTGCGCAGATAGCCGTCTTCATCGACAGATCCGAGGATTTGATCGGCAATCAGTTTTTTATCCTCATCCAGATCCAGCAAATTTACCTGCTCTTCGAGGCTTTCCAGCAAGGTGTTGCGGTAAGGTCTTGGTATTTCCTGCCATGGCTCATCCGTGGTATAGCCCGGCGGATGATAGCCTTCGCTGAGGGTGTTGGCGGTAAAGGTATCCCATTCTTCCTTCGGCACCAGCGTTTCCCATTCGGCGTTTTCGTCGCGGTCCACCGGATCGGTGTCTTCAATTTCTTCCTCGTTATCCTCAGCCAGGTAATCCTCTTCATTGGTTTCCTCAACCGTGGTTTCTTCCAGCAGGGGATTATTCTCCAGTTCCTCTTCAATACGCTGCTCCAGGTTAGCCGAGGTAAGCTGAAGCAGCTTGATGTACTGGATTTGCTGAGGCGATATTCGCTGCTGCAGGCTCTGCTTCTGGTCGAGGTGCTGACGAGAGGATATCATGACGCTTCCCTTAGTTTATGACATGCTTCGCTGAACTCTTCATACCATGATTCGCTGTACTTGCGGATTAAAGCCTCTTTCAGGAAATCAGACAAAAACACCCCGTCTTTCTCGCCCTTGTCACAGGCAGGGGAACAGATGGAGGGCACATACTCATAGTTGATGTATTCCCGTCCGCCGATATTCATAATGCGGAGGGGGAAAAGATGACAACTGACCGGTTTCACCCAGTCAAAACGTCCCTCGTGAAAGGCTTTCTGAATAGCGCAAATCGCTGTATTGTTTTTATCATAGGTGACAAAAATGCATTCGGCATTGTCGGTGCATGTCAGCTCAAGATCTTTGCCGGTCTTTGTGATCACGCCGCCGGTCTTTACAACCTGCCGTGCTCTCTCCCGCAGTTCCGGCTTTAATTGCTCATAGGCCTTGCGCAGGACCGGTACTTCGTTTCCGGTCACCGGCGCACCGGCATCTCCCACCACACAGCAGGCGCCTTTGCACTGCTGCAGATCACAGGAGAACCTGACTTTGGCCACCTCTTCAGAGATTATGGTATTTCTTATTTGAAACATGTATTGATGAAATGTTAGGTCTACTATCTAAAATAAGAAGTTGGAGGTTTTATTGTTGTTAAAGTTGGAAGATCTTTCCCGCTTTCTGCCTGATGCAGCCGATGAATTCCAGTTCAAGCAAATCGGCCAGCAGTTGGCTGCCGTTTCTGTCAAGCCGGGCGGCTATCATGTCGATGTGCAGGGGCCCGTCTTCGAGCAGGGCGCAGATAGGGCCGAGTTCTTTTCTCAGCTTTTTATCCCGCCAGCGGCCCGGTGACGGGTTGTCCGCGGCCGGACCTGCCGGGATATGCCGGAACGTGATCTCGTCGGAGAGGTCGCCGATATGCTGTACCAGCTTGCCGTAACCTTCCTTTATGAGCTTGTTGCATCCATGGCCGAGTTTGCTGTCGTTGGCATGGGGCACAATAAAAACCTCGCGGTTTTGATCCAATGCACTGTTGGCGGTAATCATGCTGCCGCCCGTCAGCCCGGTCTCAATAACAAGGACGCCCAGGCTCAGTCCACTCACAATGCGGTTCCTCATGGGGAAATTCCCCGCATCGGGGTTCGTGCCGGGTGGAAATTCACTGATAACGGCCCCGCCATTTTTAAGGATGCGGTGAGCAAGGGGGATGTTGGCATTGGGATATATGCGGTCAATGCCCGAACCGAGCACGGCTACCGTTTTCGCACGGCAGTCGAGCGCTTTTTTGTGAGCGATGGTATCAATGCCGTAGGCCAGTCCGCTGATGATCGTGACCTGATGTGCGGCCAGGCCTTCGACGAACAGTTCGGCCATGGAAATGCCATAGGCGGTAGGGGTGCGGGTGCCCACCACGGCGATGTTGTCACCGCCCAGGGCTTCCGGGTCGCCAAGGACCCATAAAAGAAGGGGGGAATCGTAGATCTCCCGCAGCTGCACAGGATAGTATTGCGAACCGGGGGTGATGATGAGGGCATTGAGTTTTTCGGTGACCGCCACGATGCGGTCCACCTTTTCCCAATCCTTAAACCCGGCCACGGCTGCGGCTACCTGTTTGCCAATGCCGTGAATAGCCAGCAATTCTTTGCTGTTCAGCTTAAATATGTCGGAGGGGGTTTCCACGGCGCGCAACAGTGACCTGATGCGTTGAGCACCAAGCTGAGGAACCAGCGATAAGGCCATGATGACGCGTTGATCTTCGGTCATCCTGTCATGGTGGGGAGGCATTGGATAGTATAATCTATATACATGCAAGATGCAAAAAATCCTGCGGCCTACACGTCTTCGACGGACTGCCTGATCTGCCAGATCTGTTCTTTGAGCCTGTCCAGGTTATGGCCGGTTACCGAGGAGATCGGGATAACGGGAATATTAAGCTCCGGTGCCTGATCCAGCTCATAGCCCGGCTTCAAATCCATTTGGGATATGGCAAGCATGCTGGGTTTATCCAGCAGGTCTTCACGGTACAGGCGAAGCTCTTCGCACAGGATCTGATATTCGGCCTCAATATCGGCCATGCAGCTGATCACAAACAAAAGCACCTTGTTTCGTTCGATGTGGCGCAGAAAACGGATGCCCAGTCCTTTTCCCTCGTGAGCGTTTTCAATGATGCCGGGTATATCCGCCATCACGAAACTCCGGTGTTCGGGAAGGGTAACTACACCCAGATTGGGTTCGAGCGTGGTAAAAGGATAATCGGCGATTCTGGGTCTGGCCGCCGAAAGGGAGGCAAGCAGGGTGCTTTTACCGGCATTGGGAAAGCCGACGAGGCCGACATCGGCAATGAGCTTCAGTTCAATTTCGACGGTCACCTCCCCGCCTGTTTCCCCGTCCTGGGCATATCGCGGAGTTTGATTGGTGGATGACTTGAAATGGCTGTTGCCCAATCCCCCCCGTCCGCCTCTGGCTATGATCAGCTTTTTTCCATCTTCTGTGATTTCACCCAGGCGCCTGCGTGTTTCAAACTCATAGGCTTCGGTTCCCAGTGGAACGTCCAGGATAAGGTCATCGGCATCTTTTCCCGTTCTGTTGCCCCCTTCGCCATGACCGCCTCTTTTGGCTTTCAGGTATTTTTTATACCGCAAATCCAGAAGGGTATTCATCTGCGCATTACCCTTCAGGATAATATGCCCTCCGCGTCCGCCGTCGCCTCCGTCGGGTCCCCCTTTGGGCACATACTTTTCCCTCCTGAAATGTACGGAACCGTTCCCGCCGTCGCCGGCTTTAAGGTAGAGTTTGGCGTAATCGGCAAATCTCATTAAATCTGAATTTATTATTCTGTAAACTGTGTTTTATGTATAATAGCAACCAAAATACGATAATCAGGTAAAACAACACTACCTAACATCATGAAGCAGCAAAAAACCTATACCTTACGGCCCGATTGGAAAGATCAGTTCCCGTTCTATATGCTGGGCCTGGCCCTGGCCCCGGTATTTGGAACAGGTCTGCTGATCATATATTTCCTGAAACAGCGGCAGGATGCCATCCGCTATATCATCCGTGATGATGAGATTACACTAAATGAGGGTAAACGCAGCGTGCGTGTAACGCTGGCCGGCGTTGACCAGGTTACGGCACATCAGTCCCGGCTGGAAAAACGGTTCGGCATAGGCAGGCTGCACCTGCAGGCTGAGGGACGAGGCTACGAATTGCGGGGCATTGCCAGACCCGAACGGATAAGGGACCTCCTTCTCGTGGCCATAGAAACGGAAAAGGCACGGCTGCGGCAGAAGGAGAAGGTGAAGGGAGAATTCCCTGAACTGAGCGCGGGAAGCGTTGATAAAGTAAATACCCTTGTCGGGTTATGGCAACAGGGCCTGATCGACGATGAGGAATACGAAAGGGAAAGAAACAAGATCTGAAGGGCCGCCGGGGGCGGCACCTTACACGGTGGCCACACGCTCTATTTTTGCGCCTACAGCATTCAGCTTTTCTTCCAGTTTTTCATAGCCGCGGTCAAGATGGTATACCCGCAGGACTTCGCTTTGTCCGTCGGCGATCATGGCGGCCAGAACCAGGCTAACGCTGGCCCGCAAATCGGTGCTCATAATGGAGGCGCCCTTCAAGGGGGTTTTTCCGGTTATGTCTACTGTGTTGCCTTTGAGCTTCAAATCCGCTCCAAGGCGGACAAGCTCGGGCACATAGCTGAACCGGTCGGTATAGATCTTATCCTTAACCTTGCAGGAACCTTCGGCCTGGGTCATCATCGTGGCCCACTGCGCCTGCAGATCGGTAGGAAAGCCCGGATAGATTTCCGTCGTCACGGATAGGGGATTAATTTTTTCGGGGGCTTGAATGGTGATCTCTTCCTCGCCAACCTGCAGGCCGATATCCAGCTTCCGAAAGGTTTTGATGAAGCTGCCCAGATCGGAACTTCGGAGATTGGTTAAGGTCAGGTTCGATTCCGGATGCATGATGGCAGCGATCATATAGGTTCCGGCCTCGATGCGGTCGGGACTGTTGCGCAGGGTGGATCCCGAGAGGTTATCGACTCCCTGAACAGTCAGCCTGGACGTGCCGGCCCCGCTGATCTTAGCGCCCATTTGATTGAGCGCTTCGCACAGATACACCACATCCGGTTCCCGGGCGGCATTATCGATTATGCTGTCGCCTTTGGCAAGCACGGCGCCCAAAAGGATGTTTACCGTTGCGCCTACACTGCTGGGTTTCAGGGTAAACGATCCCCCGTCCAGCCTGCCGTTCCTGGCTTTGGCAATCACATAGCCGCCTTCCATTTTAATTTCAGCGCCCAGGGCTTTCAATCCTTCCAGGTGCAGGTCCACGGGACGCGGACCCCAGGCGCAACCGCCCGGCAGGGAAACTTTGGCTTTGCCGAAGCGGCCCATCAGGTCGCCCAGCATATAGAAGGAAGCCCGCATTTTCCGCACCAGGTCATACGGCGCCTCAAGAAAGGATATGTGCTTCGGATCGACGGTAAGACTGTGGTTATGCTCATCATAATCCACGCGGGCGCCGGTAACCCGCAGCACGTTGTTGAAGGTAAGTATATCGTTCAGACCGGGTATATTGTCGATGGTTACCTTGTCGTCGGCCAGCAAAGAGGCGGCTATCAGAGGCAGAGCGGCATTTTTTGATCCGCTGATGTGCAGGTTTCCCTGCAGGGGAGTGTTCCCCTGGATTATAAATTTATCCAATTGCTTTTAATTCTATTAGTATTTCTTTTTTATTCACCGATGTTCCCTTTTCAACCAGGATAGCTGAAATAAATCCATCGATAGGGGCCTTGAGCTCATTTTCCATTTTCATGGCTTCCAGGATGATGAGCGGATCACCCTGCTTAACTTCTTTTCCTTCATCCACGAGAATATCCAGGATCTTACCCGGCATGGGGGCTGTGAGGCTGTCCGAAACATCGCTTCCTTTGCTCTGAAAACCCATTTCTTTCAGTAAAATTGCCTGCTCATCGATGATATCGACGCTGTGCCAAACATTATTGAGTGTGAACTCAACAGTTTGCCCGGTTTTGGTGACATTGTCAATTTGAAAGGTCTTTCTGCCCATTCTTAACAGGAACCGGTTGCCGCCAAGGGAGAGGAACTTTAAACCACGCACAGTTTCATTGACATCAACGCTGGTTAAGCTTTCATTGAAATCAAGGGTATACGTTTTGTCTCTTACCGTAGCTTCAAATTTCATAAACGATTCATCTTTATGGCGTTCAGCCCGGTGCGTGTCGCCCGGTAGGAGAACAGCTGAGGCCTGTCGGAGTCAAAATACGTAATTCCGTGCTTGTTTATGCCGGTGACTTCTATGAGCCCGTCATTGATAAGCTTGGTCAGGTCATCTCTCAGCTCACCGAATTGCAGGCCGGTTTCTTCGCGCACGCTGTCAAAGGTTTCATCAAAAACCAGGCGGGCCAGGATTTGTGATTCGGACTCGGTTATTTTACGCATGGTCACCGCACTTCAACATCGCCATAGGTTATCAGGTTCTGATTGTTATCGTAAATAAAGACCCGGTTCAGACCGACAGCATCTTCATAAACATTTCTTGGGCTAAACCGTGAGGGATGAAACGAAAATTCGAAGAAACCCAGCAATTCCCGGCCGGAGTCCGTATATAATATCCGTGGATTATTGTTTTCATCAAATGTCAATACTTCCAGACCGTTCAGCGGTTCAATGCCTTCGATAAAGAGTTCAATGCTGACAAATTCATCCCGGGTGGGATTGGGATGAGCGGGTATGGTTACCTCAAGATAGCCAGCATACATGGGGGAGATCCTCCAGTCATCCGGATCTTCCGGACCGGTTGTTTCACCGGCCGGACTGGTTTCGGTAAAACCATCCGGCGACCGGAACGCATCGCTTTCGAATTCATCCTGGTCTTCATCCCGGCCACATCCACCGAGGGCGGCCAGCAGCAGGGCTGCGGTGCAACAGAACGGTAACCAGGATGCGGGAGGATTAAAAACCATTTATAAAATGAGTGACGGGACAGATTAAAATAATAAGCCGGTGAGGAAGTTTTTTCCTGCGTAATACTGTAAGTTTATACACCGTCAAATTACGAATTAAACGAAGATACATGCTGGAAGTTTTTGGAATAAAAAATTGTGATACCATTAAAAAAACCCGCAAGTGGCTGGAGGAAAATAGTTTTGAGTATACGTTCAGGGATGTGAAGTCGAATCCTTTGAGTCCGAATGAGTTAGCTTGTTTCGTTAAAAAGGTGGGCCTGGAGGGTCTGGTGAACAAGCGTGGACGTACCTGGAAAATGCTGGGATTATCCGACAAGAACCTAAACGATAACGACTTGTTTGAAGTACTTCTGGAAAAGCAAACCATGATCAGACGACCCGTCCTGAAGAAGGATGAGGCCGTGCTGGTTGGATTTGATGAGGATGCCGTGACGGTTTTTCTGGAAGATCAGGCATGAAAACGTTGTTGTTATGGTTGGTTTATCTGGGCTGTGTGGTTGCCTTTGCCTCTTCCGGTCCCGGACCGGGTTTACCGGTGCAAACCATTCCGGATGCCCCTGATGTAGACGATATCATGGGGGTCCGTGAGGATTTTACCTATGAGGTCCGTTACGGGTTCTTTAACCTGGGCACCATAACGATCAACATTATCAGCGATACTACCTATAGCGGCCAGCCCGTCCGGTATTTATTCTATAAAATCCTGTCAAACCGCAGTATTCCCTTTGTGGGGTATAAAGAGCGGCATTATCATGCCTACATGGCCCATAATGACACCACTTTCTATGAATTGAAATTCTGGACGGACAGCATCCACGATGAGATCTATGACGAGACGATTTACGATTATGACTACCCGGGCGAAAGCGTGTATACCTTCGAAGAGGGGGAAGCCGTCGATACCCTTGAACTGACGGAACCGGGCGGCAGCGGACCCGCTTTTTTCTATTTTGCCCGGTTGCATGCCGGGAGCGGCCGGGAAGTTGATTATCCCATTTACATCAGCCATGAAAAAGGGAAGGTAGAACTTCAGAATTACGACCGGATAGAAAGCTATAGCTCCGCTGCCTTTCCCGGCGATGACGTCGAGGCCGTGCGTACCCGCGGTTATGCCGACCTGGACGGACCTTTCGGCTTCCGGGGACGCATAGACGCCATTTTCATGGCCGACGAGCTCAGAATACCGCTCGAGGCCCGGGTCCGCGTTTGGATCGGTAATGTCGTAGTGAGGCTGGTTGATTATGAACGAACAGAAGGGTAACCAAAAAACGAAAACAGATTATGCTGCAGATAAAAAAACTGCCCCACGGGGCTGACCTCCCCGCCCCATCCTACGAATCGGCTTTTGCAGCCGGTATGGATATACGCGCTGCCGTGGTGAGTGCCGTTACCTTAAAGCCGGGGGAACGAATGTTAATTCCCACCGGTTTCCAAATGGCCCTTCCCGAAGGGTATGAAGCCCAGATCCGTCCCAGGAGCGGACTGGCCTGGAAACATGGCATTACCATGTTAAATTCACCGGGGACCATTGACGCGGATTACCGTGGTGAGGTTAAGGTGATCGCTATCAATCACGGACAGGACGCCTTTACCATCAATCACGGGGATCGCATAGCTCAAATGGTGATAGCTCCGGTCACCCGGTTGCAGATTAAACCATGTGAGGTACTGACGGATACGAAACGCGGTGGGGGAGGATTCGGAAGTACCGGCCACACCTAGTCGAGTTTTTCATGAGCGCCTTTCAACCTTATTTTCAACTGTTGCGTCATAACCATAGCTTTCGCCGGCTGTGGCTCAGCCAGATCGTCTCTAATTTCGGAGACTGGTTTGGCGTACTGGCTATTTATACCCTGATCCTGCGGTATTCCGACTCCGAATTTTTGCTGGGCCTGGTGATCGTGATCAAATTTGTCAGTTTTGCCGTTTCCTCACCCCTGGCCGGATACATAGCCGACCGGTTTGACCGTCGAACTTTGCTGATCCTGTGCGATATGGGCCGGGGGGTGATCGTGCTGGGATTTTTACTGGTCACCAGCGCCGAACTGCTGTGGCTGATCTACGCACTGACCGCACTGCAGATGATGCTCAGCGCCGTTTTTGAACCAGCCAAACAATCATCCATACCCAATATTGCCAGGGGTGAGGAACTCATGCTTGCCAACGTGATCTCGACGATGTCATGGAGCATAATTTTCACGACAGGAATGGGGATTGGAGGTCTGGCTACGGCTTATCTGGGCACTAGCGCCGTGTTTGTTATCAACTCCGTCAGCTATATCGGATCCACCTGGTTTATCTTTAAGGCCGACATCCCTCATGTGCGCGATAAAAAACTGCTCGATTCTCTCAGCAATCCCGTCGTTGGCATCATGGACGGCTTCCGTTATATTCTCGGCAACAAGCACATTCTTCGCCCGGCCCTGGCCAAAGGGACTATTTCCTTCATTCTCGGGGGTCTGGTCTATATGCTCATCCTCATATCCGAGGAAGTGTTGCTAATGGGCACGGTGGGCCTGGGCATACTCTACGCAGGCCGGGGGCTGGGAACCGCAGTCGGACCGATGATGGTACGCCGGTTTATCAAGGACGATCGCCACTGGATATCGACCATGGGCATGGCCATGGTCACCACGGGTGCGTGTTACCTGGTCATCGGGCAAACCGATTTTCTCTGGGTCATGGTGATCTTTGTCGTGCTGGCTCATTGCGGATCGGGCGCCAACTGGGTGATGAGCACGGTAATGCTGCAAAAAAGGGCTCCTGATGAATTCCGGGGGCGGGTCTTTAGTTCCGAATGGCTGTTCTTCACCATAACGCAGTCCCTGTCGGTTCTGTCCGCATCGGTCCTGCTGGATTATAACCTGCTGACACTCAGGCAGGTTATGTTTATCTTTTCTTTCCTGCTGATTTTTACCGGATCGGTCTGGCTTCTTACGATATCCAGAAAAGAATCGTATTGGCAAAAATCGAGGGAATTCCCCTGATACGGCAACGTTAACCCCCAAATCTAAAATCCATAGTCTATGAACCTGGCTTCCTTCACCGTAAACCCGTTTCAGGAAAATACCTATTTGCTGGAAAAGGAGGGAACGGCCATTGTATTCGATCCCGGCTTTTCTAATGCAACCGAGATCAACCCTTTTGTCAGGACCCTGGAGGAGTGGAATGCAGAGCTGACCGCCGTTGTGCTGACCCATGCTCATACCGATCATGTTCTGGGCCTGGACCGTTTGCTGGGCCGTTATGACGTGCCGGTCTATTTAAACCATGAGGACCTGTTTTTGTGGGAAAATTTTGTAGCCGCATCGGCCATGTTCGGGCTGGAAGTTAAACCCTTTGATTTTACCCCCATCGATCTGCCAGCCCGCAGAGGCTGGAAAATTGGACCTTTTACCCTGGATGTGCTTTTCACCCCTGGTCATGCGCCCGGCCATCTGGCATATTATGACCCGGGAGAAAAGGTCCTGATCGCAGGGGATACGCTGTTTCGCAATAGCATTGGGCGTACGGATCTGTATAAGGGTAATTTTGATCTTCTGGAGAAATCAATACGGCAAGAGATCTATACCTTGCCTGACGAAACCAGGGTTCTGCCCGGTCACGGCCCGGAAACCTCGGTTGGCCATGAAAAGGCGAACAACCAGTTTGTGAGGGGATAGGCTCTGCTTATTTGGCCTTGTTTTCCTCTTCCATGAGTTTGGTCAGCCTGGCAATATCCTTTTGGTATTGATCCGCCGAGGCGGGTTTTACCTTTTGCATGGTTTTAAGCGATTCAATCGACTGGGCATATTTGCCCTGCTTCTCGTAGATCAGGGCCAGCGTTTCCGAGGCTATGTCATTCACCATCCGGGAGGGTTTGCTCAAATCCTCTTGCTCGCCGGCCGGAACCTCAGGCGGCAATTCAACTTTCAGGGAATCGGCTGCAGACAATCTGGAGATCAGCTTTTCCAGGTTGAGGTCGAAATTGGAATGGTTCTGATCCTGGGAGGACGGGGGCAAATTGTTTTTTTGATGAGGCACTATGGCATTGAATTTATGAGGGTGAAGCAGGTAATAATGCACATTTTCAAATAAAGGACTACCCGGTGCGAAACACCTGGCCTTCAGCATATTATCCCGGGCCTGCTTATCATTCCCCTGAGTATGATAAAGCCAGGCCAATACGAAATAACCAACAGCATCCTGTCCCCGCCTTTTCAAATGCAGTTCCAGCCGTTCTGTGCTTTTGACGGGCTCGGTCTCGAACTGCTCGACAAAAGAACTCAGCGAAGGCGGTATTTTAAAAGGAAGTTTCGGCAAGGTGGAAAGGGTAGACTATAGTTCATTATTGGAGCATGCTTTATGGCATGCGTACGGCACGTCAATATATAAAAAATTTGCCTTTCCTGAAGGGTGAAACCCTACCAGTCACCGAGGGCGTCGTTGAACATGTTGTCGGCGATACGGCTGAGGGCTTCGCGGGCCGCATTATTCTCGCCCTCGACGGGGTCGACGTTGGGGTCATACTGGAAGCTTCCGGAGAAGGTTTTATCCCATTCCGCCTCATCTTCGGATGAATATTGGTAAGAAGAACGTACGCTGATCTGAACCTGGTTCAGTTCGGTACGCTCGTCCCCTCCCACGGTATAAGGACGATTGGAATACCCGGTAATGCGTCCCTCCAACAGCACATCGGCATCTTCAGGACTGCCGGACAGGCGGAGGCGGCTTTGGTTGACGAAACGGTTGATCAGCGCATCGTTGAGCGCCTCGCTCAATTCCCCCAGTCCGCTGCCGGACTGATCGGCAAAAAAAGGAATGTGAACCGATCGGACATCCGAGGGTATGGAGATGCCGGTAAGGCTGTATTGCAGACACCCACTCAGCATAACAAGCAGCAGCAGGCCGGCAAACGGTTTGTACATAAGGCGTTTAATCAAGTTCATACTGATCCAGTTTTCGATACAGGGTCCGCTCGCTCATCCCCAGGACATCGGCGGCTTTCCGCCGGCTGCCCTTGTATTTCGACAGTGCTTTTTGAATAAGGAATTTTTCTGTTTCCTCCAGTGAGGGAAGCTCATCCTGATCGAAGAAATCCTGGAACTCATTGTGCTCGTCATGGTTCAGTTCGACATTTTGATAGGGCCCGTTATTATGCTCATGGCGATTCTTAACAGCCTGATCATCATAATGCTGGGGCAGGGGCAATGATTTGCTCATCCCTCCGCTGGCAAATGAATTATAAATAAAGCTGCCAAACATCTTTTTCAGGTCACTGATCTCGTTCCGCAGATCCATGAGTGCCCTGTACATCATTTCATATTCCCGGTGCCCGGATCCCGCGCCGCGCTCGTTTGAATGGGCTTGATCCGGCTTAAACAGGACCGGAAGATTATCCGGTAAGCCCTGGCGCTGCCGGCCTTTCAAATATTTCTGAAGGATCTCCACGGTGATGTACTGGGATTTTTCCAGCACGGCCAGTTGCTCAGCCACGTTTTTCAGCTCACGGATATTGCCCGGCCAGCGGTAGGAGATCAAAAGCTTTTTGGCCTCCTCCGAAAAACCCTGGAAAACAGAATCGTACCGGGTCGCAAACTCGGTAACGAACTGCTTGAAGATGGGAATAATATCTTCCTGCCTTTCCCTGAGCGGCGGTATTTTAATATTGACCGTATCGAGGCGGTAATACAGGTCCTCCCGGAAATCGCCGGATAGAACACAACTCCACAAATCCCGGTTACTGGCCGCTATTACCCGCACGTCGGCCGTCCGGACCTGACTGGAGCCCACACGAAAAAACTCTCCGGTTTCCAGGACCCTCAGTAACTTAACCTGAACGTTTTTCGGTGTATCGGCTATTTCATCGAGAAATATGGTGCCCTGGTCGGCTTTCTCGAAATAGCCCATGCGCGAATCATGGGCGCCGGTATAAGAGCCTTTTTCATGGCCGAAAAGCTCACTTTCGATGATGCCCTCCGGGATGGCCCCGCAGTTAACGATCACCAGGTTCTCGTCCTTTCGCAGGGATAGCCTGTGAATGGCACGAGCCGTGACGTCTTTGCCCACTCCGCTTTCTCCCTGGAGCAGGATGGAGATATCAGTGGGCGCTACCTGGGTGATTTTATCGATTACCTGTTTTATGGCAGGCGATTCACCGGTAATGCCATGTAAGTTCTGATGTTGTGATACCGGGGTATTCAAATATTAATCCTGATTTATTGATCACGAGGGACAAGTTTTATGTTAACCCTATAACGCAGCTAAGCTATTTATTAACCCAAAGCATCGGGGAATATTATCATTAACCGGCCAGAACTTCGCGTCCGTTTAACGATATGGTATGCAAAGCCTCGCCAAACAGGGTAGCCGAACTGTGTCCGTTAATCATAACTTCTGCATAATCACCGGCTTTAAAATTCTTCTTGTCGAAAATGACCATTTTATTGGTATCCGTGCGGCCGCAGAAATGATCGTCAGAGCGTTTGCTGGGGCCTTCAACCAGAACGGTGTGCTTCCGGCCAATTTCCTTTTGATTGTTTAATGCGGAATACTTCCTGTACACTTCAATGACCTCAGACAGCCGCCTCTTCTTAACCTCTTCAGGGACATCGTCGGTGAACTTGCGGTGAGCAAACGTACGTTCTCTTTCCGAATAGGCAAACAGGTAGGCCAGGTCGTATTTCACATGTTCCATCAGGGTAAGGGTATCCTGATGCTGGAGTTCGGTCTCCCCGCAAAAGCCGGTTATGATGTCGGTGGATAAGGCTACGCCGGGGATCAGCGTGCGCATTTTATCGATTAGCTTCAGATAGGCCTCCCGCGTGTAGGGGCGTTTCATGCGCTCGAGAACTTCATTGTTGCCCGATTGGGCAGGGATGTGTATGTAATCGCAAACGTTAGGGCGTTCGCGGATAACGTGCAGAAATTCATCCGGAAAATCTTTTGGGTGGGATGTTGAGAAGCGGATCCTTATTTCCGGATTGATCAGGCTGCACTGATACATGAGCTCGGCAAACCGGGTGCCGTTATCGTTATAGGAGTTTACGTTCTGGCCCAGCAGGGTGACTTCCCTGTAGCCCTGGTCGCTGAGCATGTTCATTTCATCCAGAACGCTTTGCAAGGGCCGGCTGCGCTCCCTGCCCCGGGTAAACGGTACCACGCAAAAAGCGCACATATTATCACAGCCGCGCATGACCGAAACAAAGGCACTGACCCCGTTCCCACTGGTCCTTACCGGAGTGATATCGGCGTAGGTTTCTTCCTGAGACAGGATTACATTCACCGCCTTGCGACCGTCATCAACTTCACTGAGCAGGTTGGGAATATCGCGGTAGGCGTCGGGGCCGACCACGAGGTCGACCATTTTTTCCTTTTCCATGAACTTTTCGCGAACCCGCTCGGCCATGCAGCCGAGTACGCCTACGGTCATGTTCCCCTGGTTTTTCCTTTTGAGAGACCGGAAATACTTCAACCGGTCCCATACCTTGCGCTCGGCATTTTCGCGGATGGAGCAGGTGTTGATGAAGATAATTCCGGCATCTTCAGGCTGATCCACCGGATTCATCCCCTGTTCCATCAGAATGGAGTTGACGATCTCGGAATCGGCGAAATTCATCTGGCAGCCGTAGGTTTCGATATAGAAGTTTCGTGCACTCAAAAGGAGGAAGCTTTAAGATGTATGTTTTCCACAAGATACAAAAACGCAAATATAAGTGCAGTCCCCCGCCTTTCTCAGTCGGGCCACTGACCGGGATTTTCCCTCCACTGGTTTAATAACTCCAGGTCCGATTCCTTAACAAAGCCGTTCTCCACGGCCACCTTAATCAGCGTAGAGTAATCGGTCAGGCTGTAAAGAGGGATGTTGAGCTTGCTGAATTTTTTTTCGGCTGTATCAAAACCGTATGTGAAAATAGTGGAGATCTGCAGGACCCGGGCCCCGATAAACTGAAGGGCCTCCACAACGGAAAGGGCCGAGGTTCCCGTTGAGATTAAATCTTCTATTATAACCGTGGACTGTCCTTTTTTTACGCCGCCTTCTATTTGGTTCCCCATTCCATAGGCCTTGGCCTTGGCCCTGACATAGGCCATGGGTTTATCCATCCGGTCGGAAACCCAGGCGGCATGCGGGATGCCTGCCGTTGCCGTTCCGGTTATAACGTCGGCGTCGGGGTTCGTAGCCTGAAAATGATCCGCGAGTGTACCGGCTATTTTTCTGCGAAGTTCCGGATAGAGAATGGTAAGACGATTATCGCAGTAGATCGGGGAATTCCAGCCCGATGACCAGACAAACGGATTCTTGGGACGTAATACAATGGCGTTTATATTAAGCAGGGATAATGCTATTTCTTCGGAAAATTCTTTATCAATAATCATTCGTATTATTTCTTTGCTTCAAAAAACCGGATAAGCCTGACGATCGGTACCGGATGAACGTTTTATCAGTTATCCTATAAGACTACTAATATAATAAATTTGAGGCAGATATACGCATAAATGCCGGCTATCAGATCATCGATCAAAATGCCATGGGCGCCCGGCAGCCGTTGAACCTGATAGAGGCCCAGGGGTTTAAGGATATCAAAAAGGCGGAACAAAACCAATCCCCCCGCCATCAGCCACAGGTCGCTGCCGGTTCCGGTAAAGGGGATCAGGAGAAAGGTGGCCGTCTGCCCCGCAGCCTCGTCGGTTACCATGGCGGCAGGGTCCCTGCCGTACAGCCGCTCAAACTCCGGTGCGGTGAGATAGGTAAGCAGGCAGCAGATCGCCAGGAATACCAGCAATCCCCAGGGTCCGCTGTAAAGGGACAGCCCATACACGGGGGCCAGGGTTATCAAACTTGTCCATGTGCCGGGAAATTTGGGTAAAAAGCCTGCGTAAAAGAAGCTTCCGAGGAAAATGAACATATCAGCAGGGTTATATTAAGCGGATGGGCCCCGGAACAGGTGCTTGTTCATTCGTATGTATTCAATTCCCGTATACACGGTAATGATCATCACGCCATACAACAGGATGCCTAAAATCCCTGATTCGAGAAGGATGCGGCTGTATTCGCCAATCCTGATATCGGTCTTAATAAAGACGCCGGCCAGCAAAACCAGGTACAGGAAAATCATTTGCACGCTTGTTTTTACTTTGGCCGAATAACTGGTAACCATCCGTATGCCCCGTTTTTCCCCCAGGATGCGCATCAGGGTAATGAAAATATCTCTTGCAAAAATAATTCCGATCACCCACCACGGAAATTGCCCGGGATCAATAAACGGGAGGCAGATAAACCCGGAAAACGTCAGGAATTTATCGGCCAGGGGGTCGAGAAACATCCCCGTATCGGATTTGACCTTGTACAGCCTGGCGATCAGCCCGTCAAAATAATCGGTAACGGCCGCCACCGCGAACACCGCAATGCTGAGAGCAGACCAGATCAGCTCCGGCTGCAAATACATGAACACGAAAAGGGGCGCCAGTAAAATTCGGAGGCTGCTTAATATATTAGGTACGGATTTCACGGGGGGAATATAGCAAATATTGCACTCCGTAACTTAACTTCATATTGCCTAACTTAGGCATCAGAATTAAACTAAAATATCCTTATGACCGCCCATATAATCACCATAGGTACCGAATTGCTTATTGGCGATACCCTCAACACCAATGCCTCCTGGATGGGGAGCCTGCTTACCGAAAACGGCTTGAAGTGTGAGAAAGCAATTACCGTTGGGGATGAACCGGATCAGATATTAAGTGTCCTGGATCAAAGCTTAAAGCAGGCTGATCTGACCGTCATGACCGGCGGACTGGGCCCGACCCATGACGATATTACTAAAAAAAGCCTGCTGGCCTATTTTAACGTGAAGATGCGGCGCCATGAACCCACCTTGCAGCACGTTCAGGAGTACTTCAAAAAGAGAAGCCTGCCGTTCTCCAAATCCAACTATGATCAGGCCGATGTGCCGGAAAACTGTGAAGTCATGCACAACGCAATGGGAACGGCTCCGGGGATGTGGTTCCCTGAATACAATCTGGCCGTGCTGCCCGGCGTTCCCCCGGAGATGAAATATCTGATGAACCAGGAGGTTGTTCCCCGCATAAAGAAACTGTTCCCCGGGACAGAGGACAGCTATGTCCGTTATTTTCAACTTACCGGTATAGGGGAGAGCACGTTGAATGACCTGAACCTGGACGGACTTTCCGCTTACCTTAGCAAAAATATTACCCTGGCTTTCCTTCCGCATGCTTCGGGCATGACCCTCAGGATAAACAGCCGCGAGCAAGACGGGGAGCAGGTTCGCAAACTTGAAGATTACCTCCGTCAAAAAGCCGGGGAGTATATATATTCCGAACAAAAGGATGAAAAATTAAACCTGGTTGTCGGACGTTTGCTGTCTGAAAAGAAGCTGACCCTGTCTACGGCTGAAAGCTGTACCGGTGGTTTTCTCGCTAATACGGTGACCGATGTTCCGGGCAGCAGCGCCTGGTTCACCGGCGGGATCCTGCCCTATTCCAATACCATGAAGATAAATTTGCTGGACGTAGATAAAAAGATGCTTGAGGAGTATGGCGCTGTGAGTAAACAGGTAGCCCTGCAGATGGCCAGGTCGGCTGCCCGTACCCTGGGCAGCCACCTGGCCGTTTCCACGACGGGGATTGCCGGGCCGGGGGGCGGGTCGGAGGCCAAACCGGTCGGCACCGTATGGGTAGGATATTGGTCGGAGCAGGATCATTTCGCCGTGAAACTCAACCTTTTCAGGGACCGGCTGATCAATAAGGAACGAACCTCGGTAATAGCCCTTGATCTTATCCGGCGCCGGTTGCTGGGAATCAGCACCTTGCCTTACGGACTTAAACCGGAATATTCCCGGGCTCCATACAAATTATGATGCGTTACCTCATTTTATTATTATTTCTGGCTGTTTTCATCCCAACGGCCTGGGCCCAGGACGAGGGCCGGACAGAGCCTGCGGAAGAGGAAGTGGAGGCTGAGGACGATGAGAACGGCGAAGGCGGGCCGGAGACGGATGAACAGGATGGCCTGTTTGAAGAAGAGGAAGAGGTCATACCGGAAGAACCGGTTTCGCCTTTCGGGCTGCCGGAAATACCATCCTATACCGTCTCGAAAACCGATAGCCTGCTGCGCTGGGAAATATGGTCGAATCCGGCCGAATGGCGCCATTACGAAACGGGCAATATCACCTACCGGCTGGGGGGACTGGGCCGCAATGACGCTACCCTGCTGAGGGGACATGAAGAACGCCATCAGAAAATCTATCATGAAGGTATACTTTTTAATGACCGGGTCAGCGGAAGCATGAATTCCAACCGGATGCCTCATCACCGGTTTTCCCGGGTTTATGAACGCGGTTCCTCCATACGGCATGAGACGCATTACCAGAACAGGCGTTTTTACATTACCGAACCGCTGACGATGATCAGTTACGATCAGGGCCAGAACAACCTGCGCAGCACGGAAGGTTTTTTCACCCGGAATGTCGGCAGGAAAACCAATATTGAGCTTACCTACTGGGGCAAAAACGATGACGGACTCTATCCCAATAAGAATTTCAGCGGCCGGATCGCAAGCGGCCGCGCATTTCATCATATCAGTGACCGTCTGATTGCCGAGGCGGGAATCCTGTACAATGGTCTCCAGCTTGATGAGCCTGACGGATATGTTATTCCCGATATGAACGCATTCAGCTTCCTGCAGTACAACGTCTCCCCGGTGGAATCGCAGGCCAGATCCTCAACTCGAAATTCCATGATGTTCTCTTCGCTCTGGTATCGCCCTGACGGGGAGGCTGAAGTCAATACACAGATTTCGGCGTTTCGAAACCAGTACCGCCGGTTTTATTACGGCAGCGCCGACTCTACGTTCTATCAGGTGGCCAGCAGCGGGTTGCAGGCCAGCCGCTGGGTTGAAACGGGTCCGCTGTCACTGCAGCTGTCGCTTACGGCCGAACAGTCCGGAGTGGATAAAGACACCAACCGGTCCCTGGCCCGCACGAGCTGGATGAGCTATGGCGGCAGGAGCGAGGGTGAACTCCGTATCGTAGACGAAACCAAATTGTCAGCCTGGGCCAATACGGCCCGTCGCAACGACGGATTCCAGGATTATGAGCTGGGGGCCCGGGTTGATGCCGGATCACTTTTTGGCCTGTCGGGCCACGCCTCCTTTGCCCTGGGAGAGCAGATGCCCTCTATCCAGCAGCTTTACTGGGATTCCGCTTTTCAGGGAAACCCCGACCTGGGCAATGAATCGTTAGTCCGCATGGAAGCCGGCTTTTATATAGCGCCCTGGCCTGTCCTGCAGGTAGGCGCCAGGGCTTACCGCAAGGAGGTCTCCCATCCGCTTGCCATGGGCATGGACAGTATAATGACACAAACCAGGGGGTATAATTCCGACGGAGCCGAGGTATTCGCCCGTCTTGATGCCTCCCGGCTGGAGAGCGATGTTTCACTGACCTACCAGGATTTTTCCTCCCTGTCAACCGCAGAGCTGGACCGGCATCTGGCCGGCAGCGGCTCACGGGTCTGGGCCCGGGCATCGGCTTTTTATAAAAATTATATTTTTGACCGGGCGGCCTTCGTCAAAGTGGGGGGGCGTTTTTTATTCTCGCCGTCCCCTTACCGCTCGGCCACCTATTATCCTCAAATGGATTACTGGGACAGTAACTCCTTCGCCGGGGCCATCCCTGCATTTCATCGCTTTGACCTGGAACTGTCCGCCCGGGTCCGAACGGTCATCGTGTCGATGCGGATGGAAAACGTCCTGAACCAGGTTACACAGCCCGGGTATTTCGAGACCGCCAACAATCCCATGCCGGGAAGAAATTTCCGCTTCGGGATCAAGTGGATACTGAGAAACTAAGGAAGGATATGAATAACCAGGCATCCCCATTCTTCTCTCCCCCGCAATGGGCAAAGAAAGTGGTTTGGTATCAGATACTGCCTGAACGGTTTCGAAACGGCTTTCCGGGCCATGCCCCCGGACCGGAAGATCAGAAAGGGGCCTGGCCCCACGATCACCGCTCCCCGCTGGAGCCTCATCCCTGGGGTGCTGCGTGGTACAAAAAACAGCCGTATGAACGGAAAAATGAACTGGATATCTGGCTTAATATCCAGCGCAGGCGCTATGGCGGCGATCTGCAGGGTATCCTGGACAAGCTGGATTACCTGCAGGACCTGGGCATCGGGGCTATCTATCTGAATCCGGTTTTTGAATCCCCTTCCCACCACAAATACGATGCGGCAAGTTTCCATCACGTCGATCCGAATTTCGGTCCTGACCCCGCCGGAGACCGCATCCTGATGCAGGGCGAAACGCCCGGAGATCCGGCCACCTGGGTCTGGACAGCGGCTGATCAGCTGCTGGTAACCCTGATTGAAAAGGTGCATGACAAAGGCATGCGGATCATCCTGGACGGAGTGTTCAACCACATGGGGTTAAACAGCTGGATTTACCGGGATGTAGCCGAAAATCAGCAGGATTCCGCCTATAAAGACTGGTTGGCCGTCAGGCAATGGGATGATCCTGAGCGGGGGAAAGCCTCTGAGGTTAAGACCTGGGAAGGGTATAACGAGCTTCCGGAATTCCGCCAGGACCGCAACGGGATCGTGGACGGACCCAGGCAGTATATCTTTGATATCACCCGGCGCTGGATGGACCCTCACGGCAACGGAGACCTGCGGTCGGGTATAGACGGGTGGCGCCTGGATGTGGCTTATTGCATAAAACATCCGTTTTGGAAAGCCTGGAGAAAACAGGTGCGGTCGATCAATCCCGAAGCTTTCCTGGTGGCCGAGGTCATCGACAACGTGGAAAAACAAAAGCCATTCCTCAGAGGGGACGAATTCGATGCGCTCATGAACTACCACTTTGCCTTTGCCTGCACCGATTTTTTCATCCGTGATAAAAACAGGCTGACTGCGGAACAGTTCGACGCAAGGCTTCGCGAACTCAGGGAAGCTTATCCCAGGCACACGGCTTATGTCATGCAAAACCTGCTCGGTTCCCACGATACCGACCGGGTGGCCTCACGGATCGTCAATCGTAATCTGGCTTCGATGCGGAAATGGCGGGAATACTATTTCATCTCCAAAGGGGAGAACCCGCAGTATCATACGCGTAAGCCGGTTCCCGAAGAGACCAGGGTGCTCAAGCTCCTGATATTATTCCAGATGACCTACCCGGGCGCTCCCATGATCTATTATGGCGATGAGGCGGGAGCCTGGGGGGCCAACGACCCCTGTTGCCGGAAACCGATGATCTGGCCGGATATTGATTATGAGGACGGGGGATTTGACTTCGATCTGCACGCCTGCTACCGCCGCCTCATCCATATCCGCAACAGCCATACTTCCCTGCAGGTAGGGGACTTCAAAACATGGCTGACCGATAACAGGAATGAAGTGTATGCTTTTTCCCGTACCGGTAACAGGGAGACGGTCCTGGTCATCCTTAACAACAGCCGGAGCGACCAGGTGGTAGACCTGCCGGCGGAAAACAGAATATGGACGGATGTGGTGAACGGCCGGCGTTTTCGGGCAACAGGGGGCCGGCTGACTATTGAACTTGAGCCTGTTTCGGGCCGGTTACTGGCCGCCTCAGGCTAAAGCCACCGTTACGATGCCCATGCTGTGGCCAGTATGCGGTCTTACGGCAGCGGCCAGTTCGAATGCCGTCGTTCCCGTGGTAAAGACATCATCCACAATAACGGGTATGCGTCCGTTCAGCGCTTCCGGCCTGTCAACCCGGAAAGCCTGTTTGAGGTTCTGTATCCTTTTGCTGAGGTTGTATCCGGTCTGGGACCGGGTATTTTTTAGTCTGATAACGGCCCGTTCATGAATTACGGGAATGCCGGCGTAACCGGAGATGCCCGTCGCAATGCTTCGTGCCTGGTTATATCCCCGCTTTCTTTTCCGGGCCGGGTGCAAAGGAACGGGGAGGAGTATGTACTCATTTTGCTGGTGATAAGCCGGGTTATTCAACAGCTGAGCGCCCAGAAGGCGGCCAAGTTGTACGCCGAGCGTGCTCATTCCGTGATACTTGAGCTTATACAGCAAGTCCTGCAGATAACCGCCCTTGTCATATTTCCACAGGGCATCCTGAAAGGCTATGTATTCTGGTAAAATAATCTCCGAACAGGAATCCGACCTTTCCGGATTAGCGAACTCAAAGAGATGTTCCGTACAATAGGGACATAACAAACGGTTATCTTCCACCTGTACGTCACCGCAGCACTGGCAGGCCGGGGGAAACAATACGGCATTTAATCCGTGGGCCAGTATCTTAAATACCTTCATTGCCAATACCATCATTGCCTGGAATTTATCTTTATTTAAGGGATAATCTCAATGATGCTCCACGGCAGAAAACCTTTCATTGCAGCTAACCTGTTACCGCCCCTGATGCATTCAAACGGCGGCAAATGGTTAAATCGATCTTTCCCGCCCTTTCATTCAACATCAAATATTGTTAAACTTTACTTCCGCTGTTTTTGTATTATAAGTGGATAAAGACGCTTATTCAGAAGACCTAAAAGTTACCATATGGCAACCCTTATTGAAGATATTAAGGCTATACGCAAGCATAAGAAAATAAGCCTTAATGAGTTGTACGAAAAAACGAAAGTACCGGCGCATATCATCGAGATGATCGATGACGGGACGATCTTTTCGGAAAATCCGAACAACAAGACCTATATTCGTACTTTTATCCGCACTTATGTGAAGGGTCTTGGAGTCAGCAATGAGGATATCATTCAGGCCCTGGATGATCATGAAGTCGACGTGTATGACGGGTACCTGGCCGAAAAATACATCTCCGGTGCCGATAAGGATACGCCTTCCGGTCCCCCGCCATCCGGGGGCTCTACCGGGCCCACCGCCAAAAACAAAAGCGAAGCCGGAGATAAGGCCGGAAAGAAGAGTGAAAAAGGCAGGGAGGATTCACCGAAAAGCTCCTCATCGGGACGAAGCAAGGCTCAGGGCGCTTCACCGGCTTCCTCATCGAATGACCCCGATCTGGATGATGAGGACGATAAGATCAGGCAAACTAAAAGTACCCATACCTCGGGAAGCCAGAGCCTGGATTTACGTCCCGACATAACCAAACCGTACAACTCCCGCACCCCCGAGCCGCCAAGCATCAGTTCCGTAGACTGGGCCGATATGGTAAAGAGGTTCAATCCCCTCGAAAGCCATTCCAGGATTTATATGACGTTTGCCAGCGTCATGTGCGTGCTGCTTATTATTGCCCTGGTATTCTATGCCTTTTACCGGGCCGACTCCTTTCCTTTGAATTTTAACAGCTGGGGAACCAACGGATCCACCGCCGATCTGGACGAAGCCGTTCAGCTGCCGGTCGTTTCCGACACCCTTCCCGGCGACGAACCGGAAGACCGGCCCCGGCCGGCACTGGCCGATACGCTTGAGTTAGTTATCCTGGCAACCGGAGATAAACTGGAGCCGGTACGGATTCGCTCGGACATTAACAATATCCTGGCCCCCTACTGGGTGGAAGAGGATGAAGCCCTCAGTGTTGAATTTGTAGACCAAATACTGATAAGAGGCCAGTACAGCCGGATGACCCTGATATTCAATGGTCATGTTATAGAAAACTTCAGAAGTTTTACGACACAGGATCAGTTTGTACGGATCAGCCGGGAATATCTCGACGACGACCCCAGGTGGAAAGTGACCGGACCGGAAAGCCTTCCTCCACAGGTATCTTCGACTTCTGATATGGATGAACCCGTTGCAGAATAAGATCCTATGAATCGGGAGGAGGCTGACCAACGCATTCGGGAACTACGCGATATCCTGAATGATGCCAATGAAGCCTATTACCAGCGGGCCGAACCCCTCATGTCCGACAAGGAGTTTGACCGGCTGATGGAAGAGCTTATCATGCTCGAGCAGCAGTTTGACCTCCAGACTCCCGACTCCCCGTCTATCCGGGTGGGCGGGGAGCCTACAAAGATTTTCCCGACCGTTGAGCACAGGATCCCCATGCTGAGTCTGTCGAATACCTACAGTCATGATGAGCTCGATGAGTTTGACCGCCGGGTAAGCGACCTGCTCGGCCATACCGCTTACACCTACATGGTCGAGCTGAAATACGACGGTATGGCGCTCCGGCTGCGTTATGACGACGGCTACCTGTCGCTGGGGGCGACCCGCGGCGACGGACGCAAGGGCGACGACATTACGCACAATGTGAAGACCATCCCCGATATACCGTTGCGTTTGCATGATGATCATGCCGGGTTGACCGAAGTGAGGGGAGAGGCCTACATGGAGCTGAAAGCGTTTGCAAAAATGAACGAGGAGCGTGATCTGGAAGGCAAGCCCCTTTTTGCCAATCCACGCAATGCCGCTGCCGGGACCCTGAAAATGCAGGATCCGAAAATCGTGGCCAAACGGCCCATCCGCTTTTTCGCCTATGACCTATTAGACGAGACTACCAGTGAGATGACCCAGGAAGCCAAGCTGAAAAAACTCGAAAAGCTGGGTTTTAAGTCCTGCAGCTATACCAAAAGCTGCTCAACCATTGCCGAAGTGCATGAGATCATTGACAAATGGGACAAGCTCAGGCACACCTACCCCTTCGAAAGCGATGGCGTGGTCGTTAAAGTAAACGAAGAGCGTTTCCGTGAGATCCTGGGACAAACGGCCAAAGCGCCCCGCTGGGCCATAGCCTATAAATTTGAGGCCGAGCAGGCGGCCACCAAAATCAGCGGGATCACCTTGCAGGTCGGTCGTTTGGGTAAAATAACGCCGGTCGCTGAAATGGAGCCCGTGCTGCTGGCCGGCACAACGGTCAGAAGGGCATCCCTGCATAATCAGGATGAAATTAACCGGAAGGATATCCGGGTCGGGGACCAGGTGCTGGTAGAGAAAGCCGGGGAGATCATCCCACAGGTCATAAAAGTCCTGGATCCCGAACTGCCGGGGCGCCGCGGACCCTATGTCATTCCGTCTGCCTGTCCGGCATGCGGATCGGAACTGATAAAACTACCCGGTGAAGTAGACCTTCGCTGCATGAATACCCTTTGTCCGCCGCAGATTCGGGCCCGCATCGAGCATTTCGCCTCCCGTGACGCCCTGGATATTGAAGGACTGGGCGAATCGGTGATTGATCAGCTGGTGAGCGAAAAGTTCATCGAAACCTATGCCGATCTGTACGAACTGACCTATGATCAGGTGGTGACCCTCGAACGGATGGCCGAAAAAAGCGCCGGAAACCTCATCCATGCCATTGAAGCCAGCCAAAAGCAATCCTTTGAACGGGTCTTATACGGGCTGGGGATCCGCTTTGTGGGAATCACCGTTGCCCGTGATCTGGCTGCGGCGTTTACCTCGATGGAGAAACTGCGGCAGGCCACCGTGGTAGCATTAACGGAGGTAGCTTCCATCGGACCTAAGATTGCCGGGTCCGTTCACCTATTTTTTCAAAGTGAGCAGAACAATCGCATTGTGGACCGGCTTAAACGCTATGGGCTGCGAATGGAGGCCGGACAAAAAAGATCCTATAAACTTTACGGAAAAACCTTCGTCCTCACCGGCACCCTCCCCACCCTGAAGCGAAATGAAGCCAGGGAGATTATCGAAAAGCATGGGGGAAAAACCACCGGGTCGGTAAGTTCCGGAACCGATTTTGTTCTGGCCGGTGAGTCGGCCGGCACCAAGCTGAATAAGGCCCGGGAGCTGGGCATATCCATTATCGGCGAGGAAAATTTATTATCGATGATAACGAGCGATTGAAATCCGCACGGCAGATGAATATATTAAATCATGAAAATCGATATTAAGCAAAACGACAATACCTCCATTCTGAAACTCCAATTCAAGCGCCTGGATAGCAAGGTAGCCCCCGACCTGAAAAGCCGGATCGTGATCCTGGATACGGAAGAGGAGCGTAATCTGGTCATTGACCTCAGCTCCATAACTTTTGCTGATTCGAGCGGACTGGGATCCCTGCTGCTGGCTCAGCGTTTGTTCAGGGACAACGGACGCAAACTGGTGTTGGCGGGCACCACGGAACGGGTCCGGAAACTGCTCGATATATCCCAGCTGAGCGATGTTTTTGTGTTGGTAAAGAACACTGAGGACGCGCTTAAATACCTCAATTAAACCATAGCCGATGGACATTGCTTCAACCGGATTGTCTTTACTGGACTTGTGCGTCATTGCCTTATACCTGATCTTATGCATAGGGATAGGAGTAAAGGCCGGAGGCAACCCCACCGATACGTCAACCTATTTCAAGACGGACGGGAACGTGCCCTGGTGGGCGGTTTCCTTCTCCATTGTGGCTACGGAAACCAGCCTTCTGACCGTACTATCCATTCCGGCCGTAGCTTACCTGGGCAGCTTTGTCTTCCTGCAGATTGTGCTGGGCTATATTGTTGGGCGATTCCTGGTCGCTTACCTGATTCTCCCTTCCTATTTCACGGGTGAGCAAAAAACCGCCTACACTTTCTTCCGGGAACGTTTTGGTCATTCGTATCAACGGCTGATCTCCTCCGTGTTCCTGGTTACAAGGCTTCTGGCCGACGGGGTGCGCTTATTTGCCGCAGCCATCCCCATCCAGGTCATTACCGGACTCGGTTATCCCGTTTCAATCGGCATTATCGCGGTTCTGACCCTGGCGTATACCTATTACGGGGGACTGAAATCGGTAATCTGGATTGATGTGCTTCAGCTTGCCGTCTATACGCTGGGCGGGGTCTATATAATCATCTACGCCAATGCCATGATCGCTGATCCCCTGTGGCCCCAGCTTGCCGAAGCGGGGAAGACCGGTTTTATTGACTGGCCGGAAACGTTCGGGGAAATATTCACCACCCCTTATAATTTCATCGGGGCCGTAATAGGAGGGACCTTTTTGTCCATGGCCTCCCACGGGACCGATCACCTGATGGTCCAGCGCTTATTGGCGTGCCGCCAGCTTCAGGACGCCCAAAAAGCCCTGGTTTTCAGCGGATTCTTCGTCTTTATCCAGTTTTGCCTCTTTTTGATGGCCGGCATGTATATATTCGGGTTTTACGGGGGGCTGACCATTGAGCAGCTGGGCCTGAACCGAGCCGATGATGTGCTGATCAAATTCGCTACCGGTGAACTGAACTTCGGCATGGGAGGGCTGATCATTGCCGGACTCCTGGCCGCTGCCATGAGCACGCTGAGCAGTTCGCTGTCCGCGCTTTCCTCCTCCACGTTATTCGACATCTTTCCAAAGCTGGCTGCACAGGAAAACGCCATGGCCCTTTCACGGAGATTGATGATCGTATGGACAGGGGTCTTTTTTTTATTTGCGGCCTCCTTCACCAGCACCGACAATCCTGTCATTGAGTTAGGCCTTGCCATAGCCGGTTTTACCTACGGCGGACTCCTGGGTTCGTTTTTAGTTGGGCGCTACACTCAATATCAGTTCAAGGATGCCGTTGCAGGTTTGGTTTGCTGCATAACACTGATGATCATCTTAATCAACATGACCGCTATAGCGTATCCCTGGTTTACATTTCTCGGGGTTATCTTTTACTTCACTTTTTCCACGATAAGCTATTATCTGGGGCGATTTTTCCGTTCCGGCCGGTAAAGGCATGAAATTTACGCTATCTTAAGGATTTCCAGTATCATTCTTATTCTGTTTACCAATGAGCATACTTGAAAAATTAGGACTTGGAAGGAAGAAACGCCCTCCTCTGGTTTATAATTCGGGGAAGAGGAAAAAAGACGAGCAGGGAACCTACCTGTCTGAAAAAAAATACATTAAGCCCATTATCTCCCTGCTGTTCCTGGTCTTGCTGATCGTGCTCTATCCGCGTACCAATATTCAGGATGTTAATGTACAGATCGGTGAGCCGTGGAGAGACAGTGATCTCACGGCCCAGTTTACATTCAGCCTCATTAAAGATGAGGATGAAATAGAGGAAGAGGTTGAACAGGTTGAAACCTATACCGTACCTATTTTCCATAAACATGAGAACGCCGATATTCGCATTCAGGCGCGCGTCGATTCCCTGTTCCGGAGCTTTACCCCGGTGCTCGAAGGGTATGCAGCCTGGAAAAAAAGCAAGGCCGGAGAAACGGAGACCGTAAGGGAAGACAGCGTTGCTTTTGTACGGCAACTGGAACAGTCGGGGATAGGGCTTAACGACAGTGGCTGGAAAGTGCTGCTGGATGATTATGCCAGGATCAAATTACAGGAAGCGGGAGGGCGAAATCCGGTTACGAGCGAATTTATCGGCATCGATATACGATTGAAACTGGAACAGATCATAGCTGAAAACTTAAACAACGGGGTTATTAATGTCCCGAAATCCGAGTTGAATCTAAGCGAAATTACCGTCCGCAATCAGCAGGACAGGACCGAGCGGAGCTATAGTGTACAGAACGTCCGAGACCGGGCGCAAAGCCGTGAATATGCCCGTTTTTCGCTATCCAATCAATTGGAAGAGGGTCCCGCCGGTACGGCCTATCAGCTGTTTACCCTGGTCATGGAACCCAACCTGATCTATAATGAAGAGGAAACCCAGGCCCGGATCAACGACGGACTCGATGAGATTTCTCCGACCAAGGGGGCCGTGGCCGCAGGACAGGTTATCATCAGGCGTGGTGATCTGATCACCACGGATAAGTACACCATGCTGGAAAGCCTGGCCATAGCTCAGGCTAACCGGGCTACCGATCTTGAACGCTGGCAGCGGTATCTCGGCGAGGCCCTGGTCTTGCTGACCATTTTCATTGTGTTCTTCATGTACATCTATCTGTACCGGCGCAACATCTATGAAAATAACGCCATGTTCCTGCTGGTTTTCCTGGTCATCTCGCTGGTGTGCACGGCCAGTGCTTTGCTGGGTAGCATGGAGGGTTTTTCCCCTTATATGATCCCCGTGGCCCTGGCTCCCATTATACTCACCATTATTTTTGACTCCCGGGTGGGGCTGATGACCACGATGACCGTGGCGCTGATCACCGCCTTTATGCACGGCAATAACTTCGAATATGTCTTTGCTACCATGGTTGCCTGCAGCCTGGCCGTTTATTCCGTACGCGATATAAAAAACAGCAGCCAGTTCTATCTGACTACACCGGTCCTGCTGTATGCCTCTTATATTTTCGTCTTATTCGCTTTTACCATGACCAAGCTTGGCGGTTGGGGGACCTTTATGAATAATCTCGGTCTGCTCGTTCCCAATGCCATGGGTATATGGCTCACGGCCCCTCTGATCTGGTTGATCGAGAGGACCTTCAAGGTGACCACGGATGTGACGCTGCTTGAGCTTAGCGACACCAACAGACCCGTTCTCAAAGACCTGATGAACAGGGCGCCCGGAACCTTTCACCACAGTTTGCAGGTAGCCAACCTCTCGGAAGCGGCGGCCGCTTCCATTGGGGCGAACTCCCTGATGTGCCGGGTCGGCGGCCTGTATCATGATATTGGAAAGCTGGATAAACCCGATTACTATGTGGAAAATCAATCCGGGCGAAACGAACATGACAAGCTCAAACCCCGCATGAGCGCATTGGTCATTAAAAACCATGTGAGCAAAGGGGTGAAAATGGCCTATGAGATCAGCCTGCCGGAAGTGCTGATCGACTTTATCCGCATGCATCACGGGACTTCCCTCATCCGCTTTTTCTATGATAAGGCATCCCAACAGCCTGATAACAAGCAGGAAGTGCAGGAAGAAGATTTCCGGTATGACGGACCCATCCCCAATACCAAAGAAACGGGCATCCTGCTGCTGGCCGACGGGGTGGAGGCGGCTTCCAGGGCGATGACCGATCCCAGTTATTCCAAACTGGAAAACCTGGTCAACCGGCTGGTCGAAGAACGCATGGCTGAAGGGCAGCTAAACAATTGTTCCCTCACGTTCCAGAACCTGACGATCATCAAAGAAAGCTTTTTAAAGATACTGGTAGGCATGTACCATGGCCGCGTGAAATATCCGGATCAGGACAAGCATGACAGAGCCGTTCCGGGTGAAAAAGGTGAAAATCCCGAAAAACCCGATCATTCAGGAAAGTCGGTGCAGGCCGAAAAGCCGGCGGGAAATGAAAGACCGGGAAGCGAGGAAGAACAGCCCGATGAAAAAAGTCCGACCCAGGTCCAATAGCCTCTGATGGAAAAGTACTTTTTTGATGAGCTAAAGCTGTACCTGGGATTTCTGACCCTTGAAAAAGGCCTCTCGGAAGCCTCCATAAAATCGTATAAAAACGACCTGCAGCGGTACCTGTATTTCGTTCATCATGACCTGACCGTCTACAAACTCGGGGGGATATCCCTCCGGCATATTGAAGATTACCTGCAGGAACTCATGGAGATGAGTCTGGCTGTAACCACCATAGCCCGTAACATTTCAAGCATCCGCAGTTTCCATGAATTTGCAGTAGTGGAAGGCTGGTGTAAAGCCAATCCGGCCGAACTGCTGCAAATACCCCAAAAAGCCATGAAGCTGCCTGACGTGCTCGATCAGGACGAGGTTAACCGTTTGCTGTCGTCCTTTGACAGGGAAACCAATGCCGGCATCCGGGATTCGGCCATACTGGAATGCATGTATGCCACGGGCATGAGGGTGAGTGAAGTCGTTCAGCTTCGCCTGGATCAGCTGTTTCTGGAAACCGGGTTTATAAAGGTAGTGGGAAAGGGAAGCAAGGAAAGGCTGGTGCCCATAGGCAGGACCGCCACCGTGGCTTTGCAGGATTACATCGCCATCAGGGCCCGTTTTGTCAGGGATCCCGAAAAAAGCAAGAACACCGTTTTTCTGAACATCAAGCTGGGCAGTCCCTTTTCCCGCATGAGTATTTGGAAAATGGTGAAAAAGGCCGCCCACAGGGCGGGAATCGAAAAGAAGGTGAATCCCCATACGCTGCGCCATTCCTTTGCAACCCATTTGCTCGAAGGGGGTGCCGATCTCCGCGCCGTACAGGAAATGCTTGGCCACGTTTCCATATTGACCACAGAGATCTACACTCATGTAAACCGTTCGTTCCTGCATGAGGTGCATAAATCATTCCACCCCAGGGCGTGAGCGAGCTGCCCCATGGCTGCTTGT
>JBBDRB010000070.1:57942-108987 GCA_040905685.1 Balneolales bacterium
CCGTCGGCCTGGGGCACGCCGAGCCCGTTTATCGAAACCCCGCTGCTTTGATATAGCAGGTCATTTTCGATGACCGGCAGAAACCGTTTGCGAAAAGCTTCGGGTGACAAACCCACGATGGAGGAATACTTTTTCAGTTCATGCTCATCCTCAAAATCCGTTCTTTTAAGGCGCAGCATGTATCGGCGGGCTATTTTAAAGTACTCACTGTTGACATCGACCATCCTGACCCTGGTCTTGTTGGTTTTCTTGTCGAGGATGTCTTTAAAATACATAGGCACAAAGTTTCCCTCCTGAATGGAGACCATGGCCGCATTGCCGCCGTCGAGGATAAACTGTGCGGCGGAGTGGCCAAGGTCGCGGGTGTATTCCATATCAAAAGGTATGGGATCGGCGCAGCGGACTTCATAACCAATGTCTTTAGCCACGATAGTCGTTTTTATACCCAGCTCCGACAGCCTCTTCTGGACTTCCTGTTTGATTATGCGCCCGAAATCAACCTCGGCGATGCGCAGATTGTCATGCTCGTCAAGCTCAACTTCGGCTATCCTGGCCAGCTCTTTGGGATCGAGGCGTTCGACCAGGCCCTCGGCCAATACGGCCACCCCGTCTTCACGTCCATAGCTGAGGCGCTTGATGATGGCCCCGACCAGGACATCGGCCATGCTTTCAATGGAAATGTATTGGCCTTTGAATTCCTCCGAGATCAGGGTCATGGAAGCTCCGGCCGCTTTTCCGATCCCCAGGGCCAGGTGACCCGCCTTGCGGCCCATGGCGACGGCAAAATACCATCTGGAGGTTGTCGTGGCATCGACCATCAGATTTTTTACGATCTCCACCCCGATATGGCGGGCTGTCTGATAACCGAATGTCGGGATGCCGTGCGGCAGATCAAGGTCATTGTCGATGGTCTTCGGAACATGGACGACCCGGAGGCGGCCGGCTGCGGCTTTTTCAAGGGTCATGGCGCTGAAAGCGGTATCGTCACCCCCTATGGTGATCAGTTTATCGACGTTGAGGCGAATCAGGGAAGAGATCACATTTTCAAGGTGCTGCTTGTTTTTCGTTGGGTTATCACGGGCTATGCCCAGGAAAGAGCCGCCCCGGAAATGAATGCGGCTTACATTATCAATGGTGAGCTCGTTAATATGCTCAATATCTCCCTGCATTATCCATTTAAATCCATCGCGTAATCCAATGACCTCAACCCCCGCTAAAGCGGCACGTATGGTGACCGACCCGATGACACTGTTAATACCGGGTGCGGGTCCGCCGGCCACCAGAATGGCCATTTTTTTTGATGCTGACATAATATCCTTTTTTAGTTCATTCAGGAAATATCACAAGGATTTTCCTTTTCCATTTCATTCATTTGCATGAAGCCTGTCAATATACTTAATTATAGAATTTTAATGAAGCTAACTTCTCAGTAAATGCTAATCTGCGCTCAGCGGTTCCACATTTTCCAAAGCAAAAGCTTCTTCAAGGGCTTCGATGCCGAGTCCGCGTCGGATGATAACAGGATTATCGCCGGTCATATTAATAATAGTGGATTGCCGGGTTTGAAGAGGCCGTTCATCATCAACGATAATATCCACTAGTTTATCCATCTTCTGCATCAGTTTTTCCCTGGTCAGCTCACCAAATCCGTTGTCATTCATTTCCGGTGTTTTGGCCGTGGCGGCAATCAGCGGCATGCCTAATTCAGCAATAAGTTCCTGGCATATCGGAGCGTCGGGAACACGGAAGCCGATGGTGTCTCTGCGCGGGTGAAGCAACAGCTTGGGTACTTCTTTCGTCGACGGCAAGACAAAGGTATAGGGACCGGGGATCAGTCGTTTTATGATCTTGAAATTATGGTCAGACAACTGAGCAAATTTAGAGATGCCGGCCAGGGAATCACAAATCAAGGTAAAAAGGTGATCTTTGGCTAAATGCCGGATGATGCGAATTCGGTCTACACCTTTTTTGTTGTTGTAGCAGCAGCCCAGGGCGTATTGGCTGTCGGTAGGGAACAGAGCAACCGAGCCGCTGTTAAGCTGGTCGGCGAGCGCAAAAATTTTCTTTCTGTGGGGGGTCTGGGGATGAAGCTTGATTTTTTGAGCCATTTTTACCTGATTTTTGATGTTAGACTTAATTTTTCATCTGGTGAATAATGCCTTTTTGAATTTCATGTGTTCTCTCTTTAATGAACTTAATCGATATTAATTACTTGAAAAATTAAAAAATTCATTTTTTATAACATATAGATTTGAACGCTCCGATGCTTTGCGAACTTACCATTCTATGAACCTGAAAACCCAAGTGACATGAATACACAAGTACAGGCCTTCTGGCTCGGCCACTCGGCATTCAAGCTGGTCAGCCCGAAAGGCAGCATCATCTATGTTGACCCTTTTTTAACCGGGAATCCACAAACGCCGGATTCCGAGAAAGCTCCCGAGGCGATCGATTATATCTTGCTTACCCATGGTCATGACGATCATGTCGGCGATACGCTGGACCTGGCGGGGAAAACCGGAGCCAGGGTACTTTCGATCGTTGAGCTTTCAGCCTTATTGGTCAGGGACGGCCTTCCTGAAGATCAGGCCATCGAAATGAATAAAGGCGGAACGGTCCAATTTGACGATTTTAAAGTCACCATGACCTCGGCCAATCATTCCTCCTCGTATAACGGGCAGTATGCCGGAGATCCGGCCGGACTGATTATTCATTTTGAGGACGATATTAAGGTCTACCATGCCGGTGATACCAATATTATGATGGATTTCAAGCTCTATTGGGAATTATACCGTCCCGAAGTAGCGCTGCTGCCTGTCGGAGACCATTATGTAATGAGCCCGGAGGAGGCATCCTATTCGTGCAAGCTACTGAGACCGAAGCTGGCCATACCCATACATTACGGAACGTTCCCGGTTTTGACGGGCTCTCCGGAAGAATTTAAACAGGTGACGGAAGAACGCTCCAAAGGCAAAACCAGAGTCGTTATACCCGAAGCCGGGACCAATTTTCTGGAAGAGGAAGAAGGTCCGTCTGAATCCTGAGCACGGCAGGTAATCCGCCGCACCCCTATACTGGATTTTATGACGTTTAAGTGCCTATATTCAGCCTGCGGAAATTATTATTTACAGGCCCTGACTCTTCCATTACTATTGTACAGTGAACGTTTATGTCCACCGATATTAAATCAAAGATCACCATTGACGCGCTGAAGAACACCAGCATCTACAAGGTGATCCCGGCGATCATACTGACCAGTGCCCTGGTCTTTGCTTTTCTGGTTTGGCTCATCTACTACCATGGGGGAGCTGAATATTCTTCAGGGGTAATCGGCAGGCTGCCGGCATTAAACGCCTCATTGAACGGAATCAGTACGGTATTGCTGCTTTTCGGCTATTATTACATTATGCAAAGGAAATTTGAAACCCACATGCGTTTTATGACCGGCGCATTTGCCAGCTCTTCCCTGTTTCTGGTCAGCTACGTCATCTATCATACGTTTCAGGGCCACACCCCCTTTGAGGGGACGGGTTTCATACGGCCGGTGTATTTCATCATCCTGATTTCCCATATCCTGTTATCGGCTGCTGTAGTGCCCCTGGTTTTGAGCAGTTTCTATTTTGCCTTTTCCGGCAAGTTCAGCACACACAAAAAATTATCCCGCATTACCTTTCCTGTTTGGCTCTATGTTTCCGTTACCGGCGTTATGATCTTTCTTATTTTAAATGCATGGTAAAATTACCTTAAGGGATAGGCTTATAAAACATAATAAGCTAGGAAGCCTTTTATGGGCCTAAACTTATAGTTTATAAAATTTTAATTATTGTACCAAAAGACAAGCATATTAGGAATTTCTGCTTTATCTTAGCTTTGATATTGAACAAAGGGTTATCAATGGCAATTATTATTCGATGAAATGAATGATAACCCGCTTAATTATTTTCTAAAACTTGCAGTTTTCCTGATGGATATCAGGATCAGGAATTTTAGTATTTATGGCACAAATTTTTCCAAAGTGGGCGAATAACGTTCCAAAACAAATTCAGCTTGGATTAATAATTGGTCTCACCGGTATTGTTTTTGGGTTTTGGTATTTTGGCTCACCAGAATATCTGGAAGTCGGTTATGCCCCCGAACAGCCCATCCCCTACAGCCATCAGCTGCACGTTAGCCAGCTTGGCATCGATTGCCGGTACTGTCACGCTTCAGTGGAGATTTCAGCCAAAGCTTCCGTGCCGCCGACACAAACCTGCATGGGTTGTCACGAACAAATCGCAGCCGACAGCCCAGCCCTTGAACCCCTCAGGGAGAGTTGGGAAACCGGAGACCCGGTCGAATGGATACGGGTACATGATCTGCCCGATCACGCTTATTTTGATCACAGCGCTCACGTAAACGTGGGCGTTGGCTGCACCAGCTGCCATGGCCGTGTCGACCGCATGGAGACGGTCATGAAAGCAGAATCCATGAGCATGGGCTGGTGCCTGGATTGCCACACTGACCCCGGACCCCATCTGAGGCCGGTCGATCAGGTTACGAATATGGCCTGGCAGCCGCCCGATGATCAGCACGAGCTCGCGCAAATGATTATTTCCCGGCGGAATATTATCCCGCCTGTCTATTGCAATGCATGTCACAGATAAATCAGCCTTTTTAATACAGCAATAACATGAGTAAAGAAAATCAGCGGACGTATTGGAAGAGTCTCAATGAGCTGGCAAAGAACGAAGAGTTTGTAAAAGCTGCTGAAAGGGAGTTTCCCGAAGATGCATCCGAGTTGAAAGACGGTTTTTCCAGAAGAAATTTCCTTCAGATCATGGGCGCTTCCGTGGCCCTGGCCGGACTGGCTTCCTGCCGCAAACCCGTACAGCGTATATTACCCCACAGAAGCCAGCCTGAACAACTGGTGCCGGGAAATCCCCTGTATTATGCCACGTCCATGCCTTTTAAGGACAGTGTTTACGGTCTGCTGGTTGAGACCAATGAAGGGCGGCCTACTAAAATTGAAGGCAATCCCGACCATCCGGCCACCCTGGGCTCCACTAATGTGTTTCATCAGGCGGCCACCCTCGAACTCTATGACCGCGACCGGTCGCGTCATATTCGCCGGAACGGCGATCAGGCGTCCCGCGAGGACTTTGCAGCCTTCTGCACCGAACAGTTTTCCGATACCGGCCAGCGAATTGCCTTTATAAGCGAAGCCTCATCCTCTCCCACCTATATGCGGCTGAAGCAGGCTGTTCTCGAACGGTTCCCTAATGCGGAGTGGGTAAACTATGAGCCCTTCAGCGATGAAAACAGCCTGTCGGGTCATGAAATTGCTTTTGGTGAAAAATTAAGAGCGTTCCATCATTACGATCAGGCCAAAGTGGTGCTGTCTGTCGATGAAGATTTTATGCAGCTTAGCGACAACAGCGTTGAGAATGTGAAACGGTTTTCCTCAGCCAGAAAAGTTACAGGCACCGGCGATGACATGAACCGCCTTTATTCGGTCGAATCGGCCTTTACGCTCACGGGCAGCAATGCCGATCACCGTTTGAGGATCAAAACCGGCCAAATACCCCTTTTTGTCAATGCCCTGGCGGCCCGGCTGTCGGAAAGTGTCGGCGGACTCGAAGCCTACCGCAACCATGTCAATGAATTTTCCCAGCATGCCTGGATCAGTGTCCTGGCCGACGAGCTGTTGAACAACCGCGGAGAATCCATAGTCGCTGCAGGAACAGACCACGATCCCGTTGTTCACAGCACGGTGGCGGCGATCAACCTGGCTTTGGATAATGCCGGCAGTACGGTAACCTACCACGCGTTGCCTCACGCCGAAACCGGCGACCAGAATGAGCGTTTTGCTGAAGTTACCCGCGGGCTTCATGCCGGTGAGTTTCATAGTGCGGTCATTCTGGGGGCCAATCCGGTGTTTACCGCACCCTCTGACCTGGACTTTGGCGGGGCACTGGATGGCGTGGCCGTATCGGTCAGCCTGTCATCCCATGTGGATGAAACGGCCCGCCGGTGCGACTGGCACGTAAATAAAGCCAACTTTCTGGAAGCCTGGGGAGACGGATATTCCTATACCGGGGCCCGTTCCGTCATCCAGCCCATGATCCGGCCCTTATTTGACGGCTTAAGTGAAGTCGAGGTCCTGAATTTGATCCTGACCGGCGGATATGTTCCGGGCTATGATCTGGTTCGCGAAACCTGGCAGGAGTTCATCCCACAGAATTTTGACAATGGCTGGCAGACCGTACTGCATGACGGGGTTCAGGAAAACACCTCCTTCCCGACGGTGCCTGTCAGCCTGAGCAACGGGTTTGCCGATGTGGCCGCCCGTGCGTTGGCTCAGCCTTCACCCATTGATGAGGATGCGATCGAACTGGTATTGAAGGCAGATCCCAGGGTCTATGACGGTCGTTTCGCCAATAACGGATGGCTTCAGGAACTGCCGGATTCCATGACCAAGATAACCTGGGATAACGTGGCCCAGATCAGTCCGGCCACGGCCCGGCGGATAGGCATACCCGCAGAGCGGAACTTTGGCGATCTGGATGCCCACAAGATCCGCATTCAGGCCGGCGGCAATTCCCTGGACATCCCCGCCTGGGTCGTTCCCGGACAGGCCGATAACAGTATTACGGTAACCCTGGGCTATGGCCGGACGGAATTCGGCCGTGTAGCCAACGGTGTGGGTACGGATGCCTACCCGCTCAGAACAACCCAAAACCCGCTGTTTTACAGCCGCGTTCAGGTAGAACCTACCGGAGACCGCTATGCCATCGCCAGCACCCAGGATCACTCCAGTATGGAAGGCCGGGCCCTGGTCAGGGAAGCCAGCCTGGCCGAATACCGTGATCATCCGACGTTTGCCCCCGATATGGTATACACCCCCGGAGAGGTGGATGATGAGGGCATATCCCGCTATACATTATTTGATCCCCAGGATTACCCGGACCATGAGCCTCAGTGGGGCATGTCCATCGATTTGAATACCTGCATTGGCTGCCACGCCTGCACCATAGCCTGCCAGGCAGAAAACAACATTCCGGTCATTGGCAAACGGGAGGTGCACCGCGAACGGGAGATGCACTGGATCCGCGTGGACCGGTACTTTTCCGGCAGCGACGAGGTGAATCCCCAGGTCCTGCACCAGCCGGTTCCCTGTATGCATTGCGAACTGGCCCCCTGTGAACAGGTTTGTCCGGTGGCCGCCACGACCCATAGTGACGACGGGCTGAATCAGATGACCTACAACCGCTGCATCGGAACCCGGTATTGTGCAAACAACTGTCCGTACAAAGTCAGAAGGTTCAATTTCTTTAATTATACCCAGGAATTTCTGACGACCGGCGAAGATCCTGAAGTGGTTCAGATGGCCATGAATCCGGACGTTACCATCCGCTTCCGCGGGGTCATGGAAAAATGCACCTACTGCGTTCAGCGCATTCAGCGGGGCAAGATCGAAACCAAACGGTTAACCGATACCAAACAGCCGCCGGACGGTACCGTGAAGACGGCTTGCCAGCAAGCCTGCCCGGCCAATGCTATTGAATTTGGAAATCTCATGGATAGCCAAAGCCAAATCAGTCAATCCAAGCAAAATGAGCGCAATTACTTGTTGCTGGGGGAACTCAACACGCGTCCCCGTACTTCATATCTTGCAAAACTACGAAACCCTAATCCGGATATGGCTTAAGCCTCAGTGGAGAATTAGTTAGCAGATGAGTCAAACCTATAAATATAAACCGGAAGCCGCTCTTGTACAGGGAGACCATAGCTTCGGGAGCATAACAAAACTGATCACTGACATCCCCCAGCGAAAAACCCCCCTGTGGTGGTACATTGCTTTCGGCATATCCAATATGGTGCTGGCTTTGCTGCTTGGGGTGGTAACCTACCTCATCGTGGAAGGGACCGGAGTCTGGGGGTTGAATAAAGCCGCCGGCTGGGGCTGGGCCATCGTTAACTTTGTCTGGTGGGTCGGTATCGGTCATGCAGGCACGCTGATCTCGGCCATATTGTTTTTGTTCCGCCAGGGCTGGAGAACGGCAATTAATCGTTTCGCTGAAGCTATGACCATCTTTGCCGTCATGTGTGCGGGTATTTTTCCCGCCATCCACGTCGGGCGGATCTGGGTGGTCTACTGGATGTTCCCCATCCCCAATTCCATGCAGCTATGGCCTCAGTTCTTCAGCCCCCTGTTGTGGGATGTGTTTGCTGTGGGAACCTATATGACCGTTTCCATTTTGTTCTGGTACGTTGGTCTGGTTCCCGATCTGGCTACCCTGCGTGATAAAGTGTCCGGTAAATGGGCTAAATTTACCTATGGGTTGTTTGCCCTGGGCTGGACGGGCGGGAACAGACAGTGGCAGAATTACGAGAAGTCGTATATGATCCTGGCCGGACTGGCAACCCCGCTGGTGCTGTCGGTGCATACCATTGTGTCGTTTGATTTCGCCGTTTCCATCATCCCGGGGTGGCACACGACTATTTTCCCGCCCTACTTTGTGGCCGGGGCTGTTTTTTCCGGATTTGCCATGGTGATGACGCTCATGATCATAGCGCGTAAGCTCTATGGATTGCAGGACATCATGACCGTCAACCATATCGAGAAGATGAACATTATCATCCTGGTTACGGGAAGCATCGTCGGGTTTGCCTACATTATGGAGTTTTTTATAGCCTGGTACGGGGGTGTAGAATACGAGAAGTTTGCCTTCATTAACCGGGCTACCGGGCCGTATGCATGGGCCTACTGGATCATGACACTGTGTAATGTGATATCGCCCCAGTTCTTCTGGGTCAGGAAACTGAGGAGAAGCGTTGTGGTTTCCTTCATCTTGTCTATCATCGTGAATATCGGGATGTGGTTCGAACGTTTTGTCATTACCGTAACTTCCCTGGCCCAGGATTACATCCCCGGCGCCTGGGCCTATTATACACCAACCGTTATTGATGTATTAACGTTTGTAGGCACGTTCGGCCTTTTCTTCACCTTCTTCCTGTTGTTCCTCCGGTTTCTGCCCATGGTGGCCATAGCCGAATTAAAAGGGGTGATGCCACAGGCTAATCCGGCCTATTATGATGAACAAATGAAAGAACTCGACAAGGAACCTGGTGAACAGCAAACGGGTAAGGAGCGTTGATATGAGCAAAGAAAAACAAAGCATCTATGGCCTGCTGGCCGAGTTTGAAAATCCGGCCATGCTTATGCGGGCCGCCGGCAAAGTCGCCGACGCCGGTTATCAAAACTATGATGCCTACAGCCCCTTTCCCATCCATGGTATGGATCAGGCCATGAAGCTTAAGGAGTCCAGGCTGGGATGGATCGTGCTGATCCATGGCTTGTTCGGATTTTTGGGAGGCCTTGCCCTGCAGGTATTCACCCAGAGCATATTTTACGCCCATAATGTATCGGGAAAACCATTTGCCAACCTGCCGGCTTTTGTCCCGGTTACCTTCGAACTGACCATTTTGTTGTCGGCTTTCGGAGCCTTCTTTGGGATGTTTTATTTAAACAGATTGCCCAAGCTTCATAAATCGCTATTCAATTCCGATAATTTTGCCAAAGCAACCGACGACGGTTTCTTTATCTGCATCGAATCCGGGGACGATCTTTTTTCGGAAAGCGAAACGGAGAAGCTGTTGCGGAATGCCGGAGCTATTCAAATCGAGAAAGTCGAACCTTAACTGAGCTATATTGTGAGAAATTATAAGCTGATCTTATTCGTATTTATGGCTGCTTTTTTAAGCTCCTGCCGGGGACAACCTTTCGAAGAGCCGCCTATATATATCCAGTATAACATGTACTGGCAGGAGAAATTTGAAGCCCAGGAGGTTAACCCCCTGTTTGCCGATAACCGGTCCGACCGCCTGCCCCCCGAAGGAACCGTATCGCGCGGTAACCTGCAAATGGATACCGAATATCATTTCGGGGTCGATGAAAACGGAGACTTTATTGAAAACAACCCGGTGGAATTATCCCGCTCGTTTCTCAAACGGGGCCAGGAGCGGTTTGAAATATATTGCACCCCCTGCCACGGCGCACTGGGTGAAGGGGGCGTTACCGGGAATTTCGGCCTGATGCCCATATCGCTGCAATCCGATGCGGTCAGAAATTATCCGGACGGCCAGATCTATAACGCGATTTACAATGGCATCCGGACCATGCCTTCCTACCGGTATCAGGTTGCCGTCGATGACCGGTGGGCCATTGTAGCCTATGTGCGCGCACTGCAGAGAAGCCAGCATGCGACGGAGCAGGATCTACGAACGCTGAACATTGACGTCAACACGCTTACCGCTGATTAAAATATTAAAAGAAAAATATGCAGCAGACTACGCTCACAGATGACCTGAAATTCCCTGAAACCTCCGGTATAAACAAAACGTTTTTCGCGGCCGGTGTCATCGGATTGCTGATAAGCGCTATTGGGTTATTTACTAATCCCGAACAGTTTTTCTTTTCTTATCTGGTGAGTTTTACCTTTATAGCCAGTATATCGCTGGGGACCCTGTTCTTTGTAATGCTTCAGTTCATTACCCGCTCCAGCTGGAGTGTGGTCTTTCGCCGTGTACCGGAAACCATTGCCGCCAACATGTATCTGCTGCCCATCATATTCATACCGGTGCTGTTCGGCCTGGAGCACCTGTACGAATGGCTGGATCCGCAGATGATCGCAGAGGATGAGCTGACCCGGCATAAACGCCCCTACCTGAACGCCCCCTTTTTCATCATCAGAAATATTATTTATTTCGCCACCTGGGCGTTTCTGGGTCACAAGATCTATAAGAACTCCATTGCCATGGATGAAAGCGCAGACTGGGATATTGATGTAAAACAACGGACCATTAGTGCTCCCGGGATACTGATCTTCGCCTTTACCGGGGCCTTTGCTTCTTTTGACTGGCTTATGTCCCTCGACTCCCATTGGTTCTCGACCATGTTTGGCGTATACTTCTTTGCCATGGGTTTCCAGGCGGCCCTGGCTGTTATCATCCTGATCTGCGTGTACCTGCATCGTGCCGGACTGCTGACCAATACCATTAATAAGGCCCATTTTAATGATTTGGCCTTGTTGTTATTTGGTTTCTCCGTATTTTACGCTTATATCTCATTCAGTCAGTTTTTCCTTATTTATTACGCTAATATTCCTGAAGAAACCATGTGGTATTATTATCGCCTTCAGGGCAACTGGTCATTTTTCACCTACCTGTTCCTGGTAGGACGTTTCGCCATACCGTTTCTGCTGCTGCTCGGCAAAAGCGCCAAAACCAACATTCCCTTATTAACGGCCATATCGGCCGGACTGATCCTGCTGCATTTTCTGGAACTTCACTGGATCGCCATGCCGGTGCTGCATGATAGCATGAGTTTTCACTGGCTGGATGTGGCGACACTGGCCGGCCTTGGAGGAATCGCTGTCGGGTTGTTCTTCCATCAGTTCAGGAAAAACAGCATGGTTCCCAAAAATGATCCCCTTGTCTTAGAATCTTTAAATAAACATTGACCAGCAGCGTTTAATGAGCATTACCGCCTGCTTAAACCATAACAGCATGTCCCAGAAAAAAGAAGAACCACCGCAAAAATTCTCAGCCTTCGACGAGGCGGCCGATCACGGGGCGATGTATGATAAGCTCAACATCAGGAATATATCTTTCTGGACCGTATTGGGACTTAGTGTTCTTGTCGTAGTCATCAGTGGCGTCATTGCTTTGTATAATTATAATAAGTTCCGTTTTCAGGAAAGCGCCTCGATCCAGAGTGAATTTGCCGAATTCCAGGAGATACGGGTGAATAATCTGGCCCGGCTCAATACCCACGGGATTGTCGATCAGCAGGAAGGAATCTATCACATCTCCATTGACAGTGCCATAACACTGATGCTGGAGGAAAACGAGGAATAAAGCCATGATGAATTCAGACAACAAATGCCGCTCTAACGTCTCTTTTACCGTGCTTTTAACCGTAATATCGGTGTTGCTGTTTGGCCGTGACGGTATGGGCCAGGTCAATGAAAGACCATCGGTCCTTGACGGGGTGGGCCTTACCGAGAAACTCGGCGATGTTGTTTCCGGTGATATTCTCCTGATAAATGAAGAAGGAAAGGAAGTCTCCCTGTCGGCGTATCTGAACAACGGCAAACCGGTCATCCTGAACCTGGTCTACTATGAATGTCCCATGCTGTGCAATTTAATTCTGAACGGTTTGCAGAAAGGCGTCAGTGAGCTGAGCTGGAAACCGGGCGAGGATTATGATATCCTGAGCGTAAGCATATCCCCCGATGAGACGCATGAAGTGGCTTCGATGAAGAAAGACAACTACATGAAAGCCCTGGGTATGCCCGGGGCCGAAGCCGGCTGGAATTTTATGACCGCCCGGGAAAGCCAGGTAAAAAAACTGGCCGATGAAGTCGGCTTCGGTTATGAGTATGATGAAGAGTCCGGCGAATACCTCCATGCGTCAACGCTTATCTTCCTTTCGGAAAGCGGGACGATTTCCCGCTACCTGGGAGGCATTGATTATCCGGAGCTCATGCTTAGAAATGCCCTGTATGATGCGGCCGACGGCCGCATCGGATCGGCTGTTGACCGTATGGTATTGTATTGCTTTAAATACGACCCGGATAAAGATTCCTATGTGCCTTTTGCGCAAAACATCATGAAACTCGGCGGACTGGCAACCATACTGGTCCTGGGTTCTTTTCTGGGAATTTTTTGGGTCCGGGAAAAAAAATATACCAACCCTAATATTGAACCTTAGTTCTGAATAATATTCATGGAGACATTTTCTGAAATATTTATGCCTCAAAGGCGGTCAACCTTTGCGGCGGATGTGGATACGTTATTTCACTTCATTCATATCACCGGCTTTATCCTGCTGGCCGGCATCACCATTGCCATCATTTATTTTTGCATACGGTACCGGCGAAAAAGCGATGATGAAGTCACGCCCATTATCACCCACAATGCGAACCTGGAAATTACCTGGTCGGTGATCCCTTTAATCCTGATCCTTATCGTGTTCAGCTGGGGTTTCAGAGGGTATCTCACCCTGTACACGCCACCAAGCGATGCCTATACCATCAATGTTACGGCTACGTCCTGGGCCTGGCAATTCAGCTATCCCAACGGCGGGGTTTCTATCGAAGATCTGTACGTGCCGTCAAACCGGCCGGTAAAATTGGTTATGATGTCTGAGGATGTGATCCATTCTTTTGCCGTGCCGGATTACCGGGTAAAAATGGATGTCGTTCCCAACCGCTACACCACCGTATGGTTTGAAGCCCGGGAGCCGGGTACCTCGGTCATATACTGCACGGAATATTGCGGTGCAGGCCATTCCTCTATGCTGGGCAATGTAATCGCCCTGGAAGAGGAAGAGTGGGAAGAATGGCTGGAGAGCGGACTCGAAGTGGATGAGGATATGCCCCTGGCCGAGCTCGGCGAGCAAACGTTCAATCAGTCCGGCTGTGATGCCTGCCATTCGGTAGACGGAACGCCGCTTATAGGCCCGACCATGCAGGGTTTGTTTGGTTCGGAACGGCAGTTTCAGGACGGATCATCAACGGAAGCAGATGAGGACTATATCCGCGAGTCTATTATTGATCCCCAGGCACGGATAACCGAAGGATTTCCTCCGACCATGCCGAATATGGCGGGTGCTTTGAGTGAACGGCAAATTGAAGGACTAATCGCATATATCAAGGAATTGCAATAATATGGCTAACGAAACGGCTACCAAAGTAAAGATCCGGGAATTTCCTATTGAGGAAAACCCGCCGAAAAACTATCTGAACTGGGACAAAGGCATCAAATCATGGATATTCACGCTTGATCACAAGCGGATCGGCCTTATGTACCTGATGGCCATTACCACTGCCTTTTTTGCCGGTGGAATGCTGGCCATCCTGCTGCGACTGGAATTGTGGGAGCCGGCACAGACCTTTATGACGGCCAATACCTACAACCGCATTTTTACCATGCACGGCATTATCATGGTATTTTTGTTCATTATACCGTCCATTCCCGCAGCTTTAGGAAACTTTTTCCTGCCTATGATGCTGGGGGCCAAAGATGTGGCTTTCCCCCGGCTCAACCTGCTGAGTTTGTGGATTTATGCTTTCGGTGCAATTTTTGCCCTCTACTCGGTGGCTTACGGAGGCGTTGATACCGGCTGGACCTTTTACACGCCCTACAGCACGGAAACAACTTCGGCCGTCATATCGATGACCCTGGGAGCCTTCATCATAGGCTTCTCCTCGATCCTGACCGGACTGAATTTCATCGTGACCATCCATAAAATGAGGTCACCCGGATTAACCTGGGGGCGATTGCCATTGTTTCTGTGGTCTATGTATGCCACCGCTATTATCCAGGTCCTGGCCACCCCCGTGCTGGCGATCACCCTGTTGCTGCTGATCATGGAACGTGCCCTGGGAATCGGGATCTTCGATCCGGCCCTGGGCGGTGATCCCGTACTTTACCAGCACTTTTTCTGGTTCTATTCCCATCCGGCCGTATACATCATGATCGTACCGGCTTTCGGTGTGATATCCGAACTTATCGCCACCTTTTCCAGGAAAACCATATTCGGGTACTGGGCCATTGCCCTGTCCAGCCTGGCGATCGCGTTTATCGGATTTTTGGTGTGGGGACATCATATGTTCGTATCCGGGCAGTCGGAGCTGTCGGCGGTGGTCTTTTCCTTCCTGACCTTCCTGGTGGGCATCCCTACGGGTATCAAGATCTTCAACTGGGTGGCAACGATGTACCGGGGGTCCATAGACCTGAGGACCCCCATGCTGTATGCACTGATCTTTCTGTTCCAGTTCACCATCGGCGGCATTACGGGCATCATGGTCGGGGCCCTGTCCGTGGATGTGCATTTGCACGATACCTACTACATTGTGGCTCACTTCCATTACGTGATGATGGGCGGTACGGTGTTTGCCTTCCTGGGCGGGTTGCATTACTGGTGGCCCAAGATGTTCGGAAAGATGTACAATGAATTTTATGCAAAGATTGCCTGCGGTCTGCTGTTCCTGGGCTTTAACATGACTTTCCTGCCGCAGTTCCTGCTGGGAAGCCAGGGCATGCCTCGAAGGTATTTCAATTATCTGGAACCTTTTCAGGGCCTGCATCAGTTCTCCACCGTGGGATCCTGGGTGCTCCTGCTGGGTTTCCTTATCATAGCAGCCTATTTGCTGCATTCCCTGCTGCGCGGCGGGAAGGCTCCGTCGAATCCCTGGGGCGCACGGACCATGGACTGGATGACCTCGTCACCTCCTACCCATCATAACTTTGATTACAGCCCGGTTTTCAAGCATGGCGCCTACGATTTCCATGAGCCTATCAGTGAATTCACCTACGGGATCGACGGCTCCGACAAAGGGCTTCATGAGCATCATGGTGAAGGGGCTGAAGTTGAGATCCGCCAGGGCCCGGAAACCGGCAATAAATGAGAACCATAAATCGCTAATACCCTAACATAAATATCTGATGGCCAATAGTACTGAGGTTGCCGAGAATACCAAGCACGTTCAACACCACTTCGTAGATTCCGAGCAGCAGTTTGAATCCGCGAAACTGGGGATGTGGATATTTCTGGTAACCGAGATTCTCTTCTTCGGCGGGCTTTTTGTTGCGTATATCATTTACCGCGCCTGGCACCCTGATTTATTCATCATGGCTGCCGAGCAGCTGGATACCACCATGGGCGCGATCAACACGGCCGTGCTGATTGGCAGCAGTCTGACCATTGCCATGGCCATCCGGGCCGCCCAGCTGAATCAGAAACGCAATCTGATCATCCTGCTCTCGTCCACGATTGCCCTGGCCGCTACCTTCATGGTCATTAAGTACTTTGAGTATACCCATAAGTTCCATTTAGGAATCTATCCGGGCGGGCATTATACTTTCGAAGGCATCGATCATGAACTGGCCTCGGTTTTCTTCAGCATATATTATATGATGACCGCCCTTCACGGCATCCACGTGATCATAGGAATAGTGTTTATCGGATTGCTGATCTATAAAGCCAGTAAAAATGCATTTTCCCCAAGCTATTACACCCCGGTAGAGATCACGGCGCTTTACTGGCACCTTGTGGATATTATCTGGATTTTCCTGTTTCCCCTTCTATATCTAATTGATTGATAACTTATATTTTTGCTCATGAGTGAACATCACGTATTACCGTTAAAAACACTGCTGTATAATGCCGGAGCCCTGTTAGTGCTGACCATTGTAACGGTTGCCGTAACCTGGCTTCATATTCCCGAGCCGTTTAATGTGATCATTGCCATAGGGATTGCCTGCATTAAAGCCACATTGGTTGCCATGATCTTCATGAACCTGTACTGGGACCATAAGTTCAACACCTTCGTACTGCTGACCTCCCTGGTGTTTTTCATGATCTTTGTCCTGATCACCCTTCTGGACACCCTGTTCCGCGATGTACCGTTTGGGATCTATTAGCGCAGCCTGATCTCATTTGCACTTGATTTACTCTGGCCCCCCCGGTTTATATTTTCCAGGGTCGTGTCGTTTTTCAGTTTGAGCTGCATAGTTTGTGATTTTAGCGGCTGAAAAATGCTCGTACCACCAACTTTTCCAGTTCAACAAGCAAAAATACTGCCAGTCCCGCGCCCACAATAGCGGACCAGTGAGCCGGCAAAAGGGGGGCTGTTCCAAACCAGGCATTCATAAAAGGTGCATAGGTAAGGAATAGTTGCAGCAGTACCAGCGCAGCTATGGCTATCAATACGTAGCGGCTGCCCAATAAACCGGTTACGGTTATAACCGACCGATCCATATACCTGCAGTTAAACAAATAGAAGGCCTGTCCTGCCGCCAGGGTATTTACAGCGATGGTTCTCGATACCGGCATGCCGAGGCCGGAATCCAGTGCCCGGAAATGCAGGATCAGTGTGAAGCTGCTGATCAGGACCGAAACGAAAACGATGCGCCACACAAAATACCTGCTCAGGATCGGTGTATTCGGGTCCCGTGGCTTTCTCAGCATGATATCCGCTTCCGTGGGTTCAAATGCAAGCGCCAGGGCCAGGGTAACGGCCGTGACCATATTGATCCACAGGATTTGCACGGGAATGACCGGCAGCATAACACCCAGCAGGATGGCCGTCAATACCACCAGAACCTCCGCGCCGTTTGTCGGCAATATAAACAGGATGGTTTTCCGTATATTATCATAGATGGTGCGCCCCTGTTCAATGGCTTTTTCAATAGAGGCAAAGTTGTCATCGGCCAGGACAACTTCGGAAGATTCTTTACTGACCTCGGTTCCCTTGATCCCCATGGCTACACCGACATCGGCCCGCTTCAGGGCCGGAGCGTCGTTAACCCCGTCGCCGGTCATGGCCACGACCTCTCCGTTGGCTTGCAGGGCTTTCATGAGTTTGAGCTTATGGGTTGGATTGGTACGGGCGAATACCCGGTAGGTTTTCACCAGCTCCCTCAGTTCCTCGTCGCTTTTATCTTCCAGCTCCGAGCCGGCCATGGTTTGCGTCGTTTCCAGGCCCAGTTCATCGGCTATGGCCCGGGCCGTCAGCACATGGTCGCCGGTTACCATAATCACATGTATGCCGGCCTGGCGGCAGATGCGGACTGCCTCGGTGGCCTCTTTGCGGGGAGGATCTTTCATCCCTGCCAGGCCCAGCAAACCGACGCCTTCTTCTATGTCTGAAACCTCAAGTGTATCCTGATCCCTGCCGGCCTGCTTAATGGCCAGGGCAATCAGCCGTTCTCCGCGGTTGGCTGTTTGTTCCATGCGTTGTTTCCATTGGTCGGGGTCAAAAGGCCGCCCGTCTTTGTCGCCGTACAATCCGGAACACATTTCCAGGATGCGTTCCGGTGCTCCTTTTATGTGGATATAACGCTCGCCGGATTCGTGTTCGTCAAGGGTCGCCATGAATTTGTGTTCCGATTCAAACGGGATCACGTCCAGCCGTTTGTAATCATCGGTTTTTATACCGGCTTTCAAGCCCATGGAAACCAAAGCCCCTTCGGTGGGATCTCCCCTCATCACCCATTCCCCGTCCTCGTTCTGCTGAACTCCGGCCTCATTACAAAGCAGCGACGTCCGCGCCAGGAGGCAGATGTCCCTATTATCACCGGGATCGACCTTCTTATTATCCTGATGAAAATCCCCTTTGGGTTCATAACCGGTTCCCTCAACATGATAATCGCCCGAGGGGCCCAGCAGGGTGCGGACGGTCATTTCATTCTGTGTCAGCGTGCCGGTTTTATCGGAACAGATATAGGTTATGGCTCCCAGGGTTTCCACGGCAGGCAACCGGCGGATAATGGCATTTCTTTTGGCTAATTCCTGCACGCCGATGGCCAGGGTAATGGTGATAATGGCGGGGAGTCCTTCAGGGATGGCTGCAACAGCCAGGCTGATGGCGGCCAGCAGGCTGTCGTACAGCGTGTAATCACGCAAAAAATAAGCGATCATGAACAGAAAAATGGAGAAAGCTACAATATAGCCGGACAGCCATTTGCCAAACTGCCCGATTTGCCGGAGCAGGGGGGTCTTTATCGTTTCCTCTTCGGTCAGCATCTGGCTGATCCGGCCGATTTCGGTATTCATGGCCGTAGCGGTAACGACCCCCTTGGCCTGGCCATAGGTCACCAGTGTGCTGGAGAAGGCCATATTCGTCTGATCATTAACGACAACATCCTCCTCAAGGGGTTCAACCGATTTGCTAACCGCCTGGGATTCCCCGGTCAGGACCGACTCTTCGATTTTCAAGTTCCTCACCTCGGTCAGCCTTAGATCAGCAGGGACTTTATCGCCGGAATTCAGCAGCACCACATCCCCCGGAACCAGTTCTTCGGCCTTAATCTCCTGGGTGTCCCCGCCTCTGAGAACCCGTGCGGTTGGGGTCAGCATTTGGCTAATCTGCTCAAGGGCCTTTTCCGCTTTACCTTCCTGAATGAATCCAACCAGGGCATTGATCAGCACGACGGCCATAATAACGGCCGTATCGATCCATTCTGCGAGCAGGGCTGTTACGATGGCGGCGGCAATCAGAATGTAGATCAGGATGTTATTGAACTGCTCTAAAAAACGCTCTATAGCCGTTCGTCGCCGCTTTACATCCAGTTTATTCGGGCCGTGTTCTTCCAGCCTTCGCCTGGCCGTTTCTTCATCCAGGCCATCTGAATGACTCCCCAGTTTATCAAGGATCTCGTCTGCTGCAATGTGATGCCAGGCCGGCCGTGTTTCGTTACTCATGTTTTAACAACCAACAAGAGCCGCAAATCATTTACCAATAGCTGATTTCAACGTATCACCGGGATCGATGAAATAACCTTTCAAAAGATCTTTTTTTGAATCACAGGTAATCTGTGTAAGTTTCCGGAATCCAGCGGGTGTGCCGGTACAATAAATCATCAAAAGCATGGCCTCAGGGCACTAATGAAGTTTAACAGGTATGGAAATTTTTAAGGAATTCAGATTTGAAGCTGCACACAGACTGCCTAATCTGCCGGATGATCACAAGTGCAGCCGTCTTCACGGCCATTCATTCCGGATCCGGATTTATATAGAAGGAGAGGTAGACCCGGACACCGGCTGGGTAATGGATTTTTACACGATCAGGGAGATATTCAGGCCTTATTATGATATGCTGGATCATCACTATCTGAATGAGATCAAAGGGCTTGAAAATCCTACGAGCGAAAATCTTGCCCGGTGGATCTGGAACAACATAAAAGGTGAATTGCCGGCCTGCAGCAGGATTGAAGTTTTTGAAACCTGCACCTCGGGTGTGATATATGCCGGTACCTGACCAACCACAGGCATTAATGCGTGTGTCTTAATTTAATGAACATTAACCCTGGATAAGATGAAAGATATTAACATTCTGGTCCCAATAGATTTTTCAGATATGAGTTTCAAGGCATTTGAAGCGGCCCGGGAACTGGCTTCCATGTTTGGCGGCACCATTACGCCCCTGCACGTGGCAGCCGGGGTATGGAAGAGCGAAGGGTATTATCATCCTGAAAGTTTAGAGATCCATCTGGATTACAGGAAACTTGAGAAAGAAATACTGGCCAGACTGAACGAAATCTCGTCCCGGCATGTGAACGGTAAATATCTCCGGCCGGGATTGGTTAAACCGGGAATGTCTTCTGAGGTCATTATGGAAGCGTCGGACGCCTTTGATATGATCGTTATGTCATCGCACGGACGGACGGGATTTAAACGCATTATGATGGGTTCCGTAGCCGAGGAAGTCCTCCGGTTCAGCAAAGTGCCCGTTATGGTTATAGAGGAAAATTCCAGGCTGCTTCCTTTGAACAAAATACTGGTAACCACTGACTTTTCGGATAGTTCGGTGACGGCCTTTCCGTGGGCTTTGGATATTGCCCGTGCAGCCGGGGCCGAAGTGGATCTGTCTCATGTAATTAGTTTTGGTACATTTCTGGAGGCGGGGATGGGACATAGCGTAGCGGATTACGAAAAAAAAATAAGTGATGAGAACGAACTCAGGTTGCAGCAATTAATTACAGAGCATTTCAGTGATTACCAGGGCAAAGTTAAACCCCGGCTGGTCACGACCCGCAAGTCGGTGCATGAAGCCCTGTCAGGATTGATTAACAGTTCGGAATATAATATGGTCATCATGGCATCCGTCGGCCATACGGGCCTGAACTACCTTCTGGTGGGCAGTACTACCGTGAATGTGGTCCGTCATGTTCACGCTCCGGTCCTGATCGTGCATCCGGAGCAGTAAACCGAGGGCAACATTTTACAATGCAATAAACTATCTTCCTGAATATCCTGATAATAAATAACCCCAACCACCGGAATAGTTATGGCAAAACAATACATACTGGCTCTTGACCAGGGCACTACAAGTTCACGGGCTATAATTTTTGACCAGCAGGGGAGTATTAAGGCCCTTACCCAAAAGGAATTTCCTCAAATTTACCCCAAAGCCGGATGGGTCGAGCATGATGCCGGCGAAATTTGGTCCACTCAGCTGAATGTTGCCCGGGGGGTGCTTGACAAAGCGGGTCTGGATGGCAAAAACATAGCAGCCATAGGCATAACCAACCAGCGTGAAACCACGCTGATCTGGGATCGCAAAACGGGCAAGCCCGTATTCAACGCCATTGTCTGGCAGGATCGCAGAACATCGGATCTGTGCGACAGCCTGAAAGAAAAAGAGGGGCTGATCGAGCAGATCCGCCATAAAACCGGGCTGATCATAGATGCCTATTTTTCGGCGACAAAAATAAAATGGGTGCTGGATAATGTGGAAGGTGTCCGTGAAAGAGCCAACCGGGGGGAACTGGCTTTCGGAACCATGGACAGTTGGCTGATCTGGAATCTTACCGGTGGGAAAACCCATGTTACCGATGTTACCAATGCCTCACGGACCATGCTGTATAATATATATGATGGAAAATGGGATGAGGAAATTATGGATCTGCTGGAAATCCCCCAAAGTTTGTTGCCGGAGGTAAAATCATCCAGTGAAATATATGCCCATACGAATGCATCGTTTTTTAACGTGGAATTGCCTGTATCGGGGATCGCCGGCGATCAGCAGGCCGCCCTTTTCGGTCAGCGGTGCATCGATTCGGGGATGGTAAAGAATACCTACGGTACCGGCTGTTTCATGGTCATGAACACCGGCGAGAAGGCCATAGCCTCCAAGAACAATTTGCTGACCACCATAGCCTGGAAGATCGGGGATAAAGTCGAATATGCCCTGGAAGGCAGCATATTCATCGCCGGAGCCGTCGTGCAATGGCTGCGCGATGAGCTGGGCATCATCAGGGAATCTTCCGACATCGAGTCTCTGGCCGCAACGGTTAAGGATAACAACGGCGTGTATCTGGTTCCGGCTTTTGCCGGACTGGGGGCTCCACACTGGAATCAGCATGCCCGTGGAACCATGGTGGGCCTGACGCGGGGGGTTAATGCCGGACATATAGCCCGTGCGGCTCTGGAAAGCATTGCCTATCAAACCATGGATGTGCTAACGGCTATGCAGGCCGATTCGGAAATTGACATCAGGGAATTGCGCGTCGATGGCGGTGCCACGGTCAATAACATGCTCATGCAATTTCAATCGGATATACTTGGCGTTCCCGTCATCCGCCCGAAAACGCTGGAAACAACGGCTCTGGGCGCAGCCTATCTGGCCGGCCTGGCCGTAGGGTACTGGACCGATCAAAAGGAAATAAACAGCCAGTGGCAGGAAGACCGGACGTTTACCCCGCAGATGAACGGCCAGGAGGTTGAAAAGTTAAAACTGGGTTGGAACCGCACCCTGAGGGCCGCCATTCATTGGTCCGATAGTTAAGAGATCCTGATATATAATGAAGCGTTCAGAGATGTTACGGTCGGTCGGGAACATGGCCGGTGTCTGGGATTTTATAATCATCGGCGGAGGGGCCACCGGACTCGGTACAGCCGTTGATGCCGCCTCCAGGGGGTTTAAAACCCTGTTGCTGGAAAGGGATGATTTTGCCAAGGGTACTTCCAGCCGTTCCACTAAGCTGGTACACGGAGGGGTGCGTTATTTGCAGCAGGGAAACGTATCCCTCGTTTTGGAGGCCCTGCGGGAGCGCGGACTCCTCATCCAGAACGCCCCGCATCTTGTCCGTAACCAGCAATTCCTGGTTCCCCACTACGATTGGTGGGAGTCGCCTTTTTACGGGGTCGGACTGAAGGTATATGATATGCTGGCAGGCAAACTCGGTCTGGGTCCGTCGAAACACTTGTCACTGCAGAAAACCCTGGACCATATACCCACGCTAACCCCGGGCGGGCTGCGCGGCGGGGTAATCTATTACGACGGGCAATTTGATGATTCCCGGCTGGCCATCAACCTGGCCAGGACCAGTGCGGATAAAGGCGGGGTGCTGATTAACTATATGAAGGTGACGGAGCTGCTGAAAACCAAAGGCATCGTGCAGGGGGTTATGGCAACGGATACGCTGAGCCAAAAAAAATATGAAATCAATGCCCGGTGCGTCATTAATGCTACCGGTGTATTTACCGATTCCGTACTGAAAATGGATGATCCCCAATCCGAGCCGATTATTATGCCCAGCCAGGGTATTCACATTGTAATCGACAAGCATTTCCTGCCGGGTGAAACGGCCATAATGGTTCCTCATACCGACGACGGACGCGTATTATTTGCCGTACCATGGCATAATAAAGTGATTTTGGGTACGACGGATACGGCTGTGGATACGGTCACCTCCGAACCCAAAGCCATGGAGAGTGAAATCGAGTTCGTGCTCAAGCACGCAGCCAAGTACCTGACCGGCAATCCGTCACGTAAGGATGTGCGCAGCGTATTCGCCGGGCTGCGTCCCCTTGTTAAAATGGGAAACAACAAGAAGACCGCAACCCTGTCCCGGGACCACACCCTCATTATTGCTCCCTCCGGATTGGTTACCATTACGGGTGGGAAATGGACCACGTACCGGAAAATGGCCGAAGACGTGGTGGACCAGGCTTCCCTGGTTGCGGGACTGCCTCCGGTAGATTGTGTCACCGAAAACCTGAGGATCCATGGATGGTTAAAAAACTTGGACAAAGATGATCCTTTATATTATTATGGCTCTGATAGACTTGGATTACAGAAAATCGTAAAGAAAAAACCTGAACTTGGAGAACGGCTCCATGAGCGATTACCCTATATTAAAGCTGAAGTCATCTGGGCGACAAGACATGAAATGGCCATGAGCATTGAAGATTTTTGCTCACGCCGGACCAGGGCCCTGCTGCTGGATGCCCGTGCCAGCGTGGAGATGGCACCGGAGGTTGCCCGGTTGATGGCTGAGGAAGCCGGCTATGATGAGGAGTGGATTAAAAGCCAGGTTACAGCCTATACAGAACTTGCACAATGCTATCAAACTTCGTAAACATATTATTTAGCCCCTTTGGAGGAATTTATGTCACCTTATATTGCTGAAATAATCGGTACGGCCATTCTCATCATACTGGGAAACGGCGTGGTCGCCAATGTGGTACTGGATAACACGAAAGGAAACGGAGGCGGATGGATTGTTATCACCTGGGGCTGGGCCATAGGGGTCTTTGTCGCTGTGTTTACCATGGGCCAGTTTAGCGGGGCTCACATTAATCCGGCGGTGACGGTGGGCCTTGCCAGTGCGGGATTATTCAGCTGGACACAGGTGCCGGTCTATATAGGAGCTCAGGTAGCCGGCGGGGCCATAGGGTCGTTCATAGTCTGGCTGGCTTATAAAGATCATTTCAGGATATCTGAAAATAAGGACCTTATCCTGGCCTGTCACAGCACGGCTCCCAACATCAGGAACTATTCCTCGAATTTCATGACCGAGCTCATCGGAACGTTCATCCTGATTTTCGGGATACTGTATCTGGTTTCCCCGGGATTCCTTAGTATCGACGGGGAACTTCTGGAAAGCATAGTGATAGACGGACAGGAAGTCGGTTTTGGCTTAGGTGCCCTGTCTGCGCTTCCTGTTGCTCTTCTGGTGCTGGGCCTGGGTTTATCCCTGGGCGGACCCACAGGCTATGCCATCAATCCCGCCCGCGATCTGGGTCCGCGTATCATGCATTATCTATTGCCAATATCCAACAAAGGCAGCAGTGACTGGGCCTATTCCTGGGTGCCGGTTACGGCGCCGGTTGCCGGGGCTATCCTGGCTGCGCTGCTGTTCCGTCTGCTAGCCTGATCAAATTTTATGAGAAAAGTTCTGCCGCTGTTCCTTTTTTTGTTTCTTTCTTCCCTTGCCTGTGCGCAAGACGGGGATTCCCATGAATTAACCATTGGCGGCATTTTTCAGTCAAGGTATGCGTATACTTTTAATGATGATCAGGAGAATCTGAGCAGCTTTTATCTGCGCCGGATCCGTCTTGATATCCGCGGTCATGTTTACAGCGAACGGCTAACGTATCGTATCCGGCCCGAGTTTGCACGGTCTCCCGGCCTGGAAGACGCCTGGGTCAACTATGAGGCAGGCGACGGCTACCAGATACGGTTCGGCCTGGTTCAAATCCCATTTCACTGGCACCGGTTCATCAGTTCAACCCGCCACATGTTTGTTGAACGGGGTGTACCCTCTGAAAGCTTTGGTTTCCCGGCCGGCAGGGATTTTGGTTTCCTTATCCACGGTAAAAATGAGGCGGAAACAATAGCTTATAAAGCAGGGATATTTGACGGCGCCGGCTACGACAGCACCATGAGCAACAGTGACGGCAACATGATCTCGGCCCGGGTAACCCTGGCGGGCCTTGGACAATTGCCCAACGACGAAAGCGATGTGCAGCATTCGCCAAACCCTGGTTTGTCTTTCGGCCTGGGCCTGCAGGCTGCGAATAAAAATCAGGCGCGTCAATGGGATTTAGATCGTTCGGCATCGGGTAACAACAGGGCCGGCTGGGTGACCGGCACGGCAGATGTCAGTTTACGATGGATGGGCTGGTCATTGGTGGCCGACGGCTACCTGCGTCAGGTAAGCCCGGAAGCCGCCGACGTGGATGACTATAAAGGCTGGGCTTACCTGGCCACGGCCGGTTATTTTATTCTGCCCAAACGCCTGGAGCTGGCTGCCCGCTATTCCAGTTTGCGGCTGGATGCCGAAGATCCGGACACCAGTGAACGGGAAATGGGTTTTGGCCTGAATATTTATCACCGGGGCCATGATGTGAAAACCAGCATCCAATATTTAACCCAGCGGGATAATGCCCCGGCGGAATTCTGGCTGGACGGTTTGTTTCTGGTTGAAACCCAGGTGCTTTTTTAATGCTCCCCGCTGTGCTTTTCCACGACCGGCCTGCCTTCGTTTACAACCAGAATAAAAAGAAACTCCATCCCCACAAGAAGGCTGGCTCCCCACAGGTGAAAAACCTGAAAGGCCGGTGGCATGGCCAGGTAGGCTAATCCAATTCCCAGGACCAGCTGAATTAAAACAAGGGCCAGGATCGCCAGCGACAGTGTATAGGGAAGGGCTGAAATGGCCGCTTTCCGGTGGTAATAGATCAGCGCAGCAGAAAGGATGAGCACGATCCAGGAAAATGATCGATGCAGCTGATCAATCCAGCCGACATTATATAGCCATAAGGCACGGGCCAGATCGGGATTTGAACGGCTTACGGCATCGATGGCTTCCCTTACCTGAGTGCCAAAGGCAACCTGGATCAGGGTGGCCAGCAGCAACAGCCCTGCCAGGACCAGTAAGTTCTTCCTGATTTTTCCGGGCAGGCTGAGCACGAACCGTTCTGACATGGCCTTGAAGGCGGCATACATCAGCACGTTCACAATTACCAGGGCCACGAGCATGTGAATAGTGATCAGCCATTCGCTGAGCCCGGTTTGAACGACCATCCCCCCCAGCCAGCCCTGAAATAAGACCAGTACAAAAGCCACAGCCGAACTGTATAAAACGACCGGTTTGGTCCGGTAATAGGAGAATGAAAATACAAAGGTGAGTGTGATCAAAAATCCGATAAGAACCCCTGTCAGGCGGTTGAAATATTCCATCCAGGTTTTAAAAGCATTGAATTCTGCCGGATTAAATCCATCGGGCAACTCTCCGGCTGAAACGGGCGGGACCCACTGACCAAAACAGCGCGGCCAGTCCGGACAGCCGAGTCCGGCACCGGAGGCACGCACCAAACTCCCGATAAATATTAATGCAAAAGTGGCTATTACCGATATTATGGCTGCTTTCTGAAAACGGTTGAGCCCGGAGAACCGGTGGATTAAATGCATTCGAGATTAAAACAGGGTATATGTTAATTTTCTTTGATGCGTTGTTAACGAGAATTTATGCTTATTACATGCCATCCGAGTTAAAAATTTCTTAAATTTAAAAAATTGATTGACGGCAGCAAATAACAAAATTTTAAGAGTTACCTATCAACCTGCTACTGCATGTTTCAAATTGAAATTATTTAGATGAAAACAGCCCCGGGATCATTATTAGCCAAACCCCTTAATACATCTGCTTTACTGGATTACGTTGAACTGACCAAACCGGGCATTACCATGCTTGTGCTGGCCAGTATGGTAATCGGATTCATACTGGGTTCAACCAGTGGGATCCAGTTTGGCATACTCGCCCATGCCGTCATAGGGACCCTTCTTATTGCAGCCGGGACGGCCGCTCACAACCAGTACATTGAACGTGATCTGGACAAGTTAATGCTGCGCACCAGTACCCGGCCGCTGCCTGCGGAAAAAATCGCGCCCAATAAGGCATTATTCTTTTCACTGACGCTGATGCTCAGCGGACTGCTATACCTTATGGTTATGGTCAATATGGCTGCGGGTATCGTCTCGGCCGTGACCACTATTTTGTATCTCGGCTTGTATACGCCTTTGAAACGCGTATCATTTTCCAACGTCTGGGTGGGCTCCATCCCCGGCGCATTGCCTCCTGTAGGCGGTTGGGCCGCGGCGACCGGGCAAATTGCCGATCCTGGGATGTGGGTTCTGTTCGGCATCGTATTCTTCTGGCAAATCCCCCATGTAATCGCCATCGCCTGGCTGTGCAATGAAGATTACACCCGGGCCGGATTTAAAATGCTTCCGCGTCAGGACGAAGACGGCAAAAAATCTTCCCTGGCGATCCTGACTTGTCTGGTACTGATCTTTCCGGTCAGCGGCCTGCTGTATTTTCTCGGCATAAACGGCCCGATCTATCTGGCCGGAGCCCTGTTAAGCGGATTGTATTTTCTGTATTTTGGTTTTAAATTCCACCGGAAACGGGATAAAATAAATGCCAAAAAGCTGATGTTTGGTTCGCTGGTTTATCTGCCGGTGATATGGGTTTTTATTATACTGGACCGGCTGATTGATTTATTCTGACTAATGTATTTTATATGAATCCAAACGACTGCTAATGCAACAGCTTGACTGGGTTATTTTATTCCTGTTTTTTTTAGTCATGATCATTATCGGAACCTGGTCGTTTCGAAAAGTAAAAAATTCAGGAGATTTTTTTGTAGCAGGCGGCAAGTTGCCCTGGTGGTTGTCCGGCATTTCCCATCATATATCCGGTTACAGCGGAGCCGTTTTTGTAGCCTATGCAGGTATTGCGTATACCCATGGCTTTACCATTTATGCATGGTGGGCTTTTCCCATAGCAATTTCAATTTTTACGGGTGCTTATTTATTAGTTCCCCGATGGTCCCGATTACGGTCTAAATTAATTATTGAATCCCCGACCGAGTACTTAAAGGTACGATACAATCTTCCTACGCAGCAGATCATGGCATGGAGCGGGTTATTGCTAAAACTCTTTGATGTTGGTGCCAAATGGGCGGCCATTGCCATCCTGCTGAATGTATTTACCGGGATTTCGCTGATCGTGGGCATCCTGCTGTCGGGCGGGGTTTCGTTAATCTACATCACCGTCGGAGGATTATGGGCTGACGTATGGACAGATTTCGCCCAGTTCATTGTGCAGATTGTTGCGGGTTTTGCCATGTTTTTTATAGTGATCGGTGAATTGGGTGGATTCGGTTCACTGTTCACCATCTGGGATCAGCTTCCTGAATCCAATACCCAGCTGTTCAACGAGCCTTACACAGGTGGGTTTGCCCTGGCTTTTATGGTGATTGCATTTTTTAGTTACAACGGGGGGACCTGGAATCTGGCCACCCGGTATATTTCATCCCCTACCGGTTCGGATGCCCGTAAGGCGGCTACCTTATCCGGGGTATTGTATCTGGTCTGGCCATTGATATTGTTTTTTCCCATGTGGGCCGCTCCGCTATTGTTACCGGGCCTGGAAGACCCGACCCAGTCTTATGCCTTAATTACCCAGGAACTGCTGCCAGGCGGAATGGTCGGATTGGTACTGGCATCGATGTTCGCCAATACCATGTCAATGACCTCTTCCGATGCCAATACGATTGCGTCAGTAATTACCAGAGACATCCTGCCCAACCTGTCCAATAGGTTCAGGGACCTGAAGCCCAAACAGTCTCTGCTGCTGGCCCGCACCTCGACATTCGGGTTTACCGCACTGACCTTGCTCATTGCCATCTATGCCGATACGTTTGGAGGGGTCCTGGGGCTGCTGATCACCTGGTTTGCCGCCTTGATCGGTCCGATTTCCATTCCTATGCTGCTGGGTATGCTTCCTGCTTTTCGCCACTGTGACTCCAGGGCAGCCATCCTGTCTATCATGGGTGGGCTGACCGGTTTTGTCGTCACCAATTATGTTGTCGTCTCCAGTCAGGCTGTACAACTGGCTACTCCCATTACCGTGTCATTTTTACTATTTGTTTTAATCGGATGGTTAAGCCGAAATAAAAAAGTTTCACAGGAAGTCAGTAATTTGCTGGAAAAATTGGAACAGGACGATCTTATGGAGGAAAAGGTCAAGTAGGAAGCCATAGCATGAACCTACAATAATTAACGCTCATACGGACAAAGGAATAATGAAAAACAATACAGGGATTAGTGATCTGATAAAAGGAACCGGCCTTGTTCTGGCCTTCATGCTCGCCGCCTGCAGCGGCGGGCAATCCGGCGGGGCGGGCACGTTCCGGATCAGCGCCGGCGACCAGGCCCTGGTCCATGCCCCGGCATATGCCGATCTTCCCTCCGGCACCTATGAAGACAATGACGTGGTGTGCCTTGCCACCGGATCCGGTACCGTTGCCGGACAAATCGAAACGATCTCCTCATCAACGCAAAGGCTATGGTGGATCGCCAACCAACCCGCCGGTGAAACGGCCACCTATGCCATATCACCGGAGACCCGGTGCAGCGAGACCTCCTTTTCGTGGCAAACGGTAAATGATCAGTCCACGCGCCTGGTCCTCGGCGATCAGCCGGTCCTGCAGTATGAGCATCCGGTCTATGATGCGGACAATGTCGAAGACACTAAAAAACCCTATCATCATGTATTTCGTCCCGGCGGCCATCAAATGATCTCGAAGGGTCTGGGCGGGCTGTATCCGCATCACCGGGGCATATTTTTCGGGTACAGTGAGATTTACCGCGAAGGCAGCGACCAGCGCATTAACATCTGGTCATCGGGCAACGGGGAGCGCAGCGAACATGTGGAAATCATCAGGGAATTTTCCGGCCCGGTCATGGGCGGGCATATCGTCCGGATTAGCTGGAAAGATCACGATGGAATCCCCTTTGCCGAAGAGACCCGTGTGCTGAGGGTGTTTCAACAGCCGGCAGGAGAGAGCCTCATTGACTTCCACACCACCTTAACGGCCACAGACGGACCGGTGCGCCTGGAGGGTGACCGCCAGCATGCCGGCGTTCAGTTCCGTGCGGCCCAGGTAGTGGCCGATCATGCCGGCCAGAACCAGTTCATTCGCCCTGACCATCTGGCTCATGTACAGCCAGCCGAGGAAATAGGCGAGGATGACATGATGAATTTGCCATGGAATGCCATGCATTTCAGCAACGACGAACTACCGTTTACCATCGTCTATATGAGTCATCCGTCCAACCCGGATGCCGAAATGTCGGAGCGCCTGTACGGGCGTTTTGGGGAATACTTTCCTCATTATCTTACGGCCGATGATCCGCTGGAGGCCCGCTACCGGTTCTGGATTACCTCCGGCGCCGTTCCATCGGCTTCCGGGATCAACATCCGCCATCATGCCTATACCGGCTCCCCGTCGGCCGAACTTACCGGAGCAGACTGATGGCGCTCAGATTTTTTGCGCTGGCCTCATTCCTGGTTGCCCTGGCGGTGTTGGCCGCGCCGGTCCGGGCCCAGGTTGATGAACGGCCCCATGTGGTCTTTCTCATCAACGAGGATCCCAACAACTATGAGGCGCACGTCACCATACCGCCCTTTGCCGGCCATCTTCAGCGGGACCATGGAATGAAGACAACCGTAATCGCGGCAGAGGGAGATTTACCCAATATCCGGTTTCCGGGTCTTGACCGGTTATCGGAGGCCGACCTTTTGGTTGTATTTTTCCGGCGGGCGGCTTTGCCGGCCGATCAGCTTGACGCTATTAAAACTTACCTGGACCAGGGGAAACCCCTGGTGGGCATCCGGACGGCCAATCACGCTTTTGCGGTTCGCGCATCCGATGGTGAAATTCATCAGGGGCATGAGGACTGGGCAGATTTTGTTCCGGATATCCTCGGGCAGCTAAACCGCGGTTATGGCCCGGCCGCTTTGGGCACTTCAGTGGCTGTGGTGCCTGAGGCAGCCGGTCACCCTATCTTAAAGGATTTCAAGCCTGAACAATGGCAGAGTACCGGCAACGTGTACCATGTGGAATTGACTGACCGGGAAGCCACCGTACTTTTAACCGGAACGGCGGGTGACAATGTGGAACCAATTGCGTATACTCGTGAAGTCAACGAAAGCCGGATTTTCTATACCTCCCTGGGCTATCCAGCAGATTTTCAGGTTCCTCAGTTCCGTACCCTTTTGATAAATGGTATTCTATGGGCTGTAAAGAAAGATTGATTAGGTGATAAGAAAGCAGAAATAATAACTAAATACTATGCATATGAATGATCAAGTTAACCGCCGAAAATTTATCAAAATGACCGGTGCGGCCGGTGTCGGGCTGGGTGTAATGGGAGGGGCTTCCGGAGCCCTGGGAAGAAGCGGAGCAAATGATATCGTAAATATGGCCATAATCGGGACCAATTCCCGTGGCAATTCCCATGCCCGTGGCTTCGCCGGCCTGCCCAACGCTAATGTAGCGTACATCTGTGATGTAGACGATGAGGCCATCAAGAAAGGATTGAAATCCGTCGCGGACGGCGGTCAGACAACGGAACCGAAGGCTGTTAATGATTTCAGGGAAGCGTTGGATGACCCTTCCGTTGATGCCATTGCTATTGCCGCTCCCATACACTGGCATGCTCCGGCCTCCATACTGGCCCTGAAAGCAGGCAAACATGTGTATGTAGAGAAGCCATGCAGTCATAATGCCCGTGAAGGGGAGCTGTTGGTTGCCGCCGCCGAAAAATACAACCGGGTGGTGCAGATGGGCAATCAACGCAGATCCTGGCCCAACGTCCAGAAAGGGTTGCAGCTACTGAAAGACGGGGCTATTGGCCGTACGTATTTTGCCCGTTGCTGGTACGCCAGCCGTCGCGGATCCATCGGTTATGGCAAACCTGTTCCGGTACCGGCCAATCTGAATTTTGATCTGTGGCAGGGACCCGCACCAAGGCGTCCGTATAAAGACAATCTGGTTCATTATAACTGGCACTGGCACTATCACTGGGGGGTGGGCGAACTGCTTAATAACGGGGTCCATTTCCTGGATCTGGCCAGGCTGGGCCTCGGCGTAGATTATCCGACCCGCGTGATGTCAAGCGGAGGACGCTATCACTGGAAAGATGACCAGGAAACCCCCGATACCCAGGTAGTTACCTATGACTTCCCCGGAGAAAAATCCATGACATGGGAAGCGCGAAGCTGTAACCCGCGGGGTATGGAAGGCTCCTCCACCGGCGTATCCTTCCACGGTGAAAACGGCACCCTCATCATTGACGGAAATGGATATGTGGTCTATGACCGGGACAACAATGAGACAGGAAACTCCAATGATGAAGATACCGGTCAGCCTTTTGACAGCAACAGAGATCATCATGCCAATTTCATTGATTGCATAATTAACGGGAAACGACCGACCTCTCATATAGCCGATGCCAATAAGAGTGTGCACCTGTGCCATCTGGGCAATATCGCTCACCGCACGGGCAGGGTCATCAACTGTGACGTACATGACGGGCGGATCATTGGCGATTCCGGAGCCATGCAGTACTGGAGCAGGGAATATGAGCCAGGCTGGGAGCCGACCATATAAGCTGCATTACCTGATCAAAATCTAAAATACCTGATACATGATAAATTATAACAGAAGGAAGTTTATAAAATCGGCTGCCACCACAGGAATCGGAATGGGGCTGCTCGGCGGTCCACTGAAAGCGGGGGGGCGGGGACGGTCGCAAGACAAAACCAGAGTTGGCATCATCGGACTGGATACCTCCCACAGCCCGGCCTTTGCAAAAATAATAAATGACCCTAACGGGGCAGCCGATGTTTCCGATTTTGAATTGGTGGCGGCCTATCCGTACGGAAGCAGGAAAATAGAATCCAGTTATCGCCGGATACCTGGTTATATAGAAGATTTTAAGGAAATGGGCATCGATATTACCGAGTCCATTGATGAGCTGATAGATAAAGTGGATGTGGTATTGCTGGCGACAAATGACGGGCATCCTCATCTGGAACAAGCTCTTCCGGTATTGATCGCCGGCAAGAGGCTGTTCATAGACAAACCCATTGCCGGCAGTTTAAAAGACACCGTTGCCATTATGCAGGCTTCCAGGCAATACAATACGCCGGTGTTTTCATCTTCTTCCCTGAGGTATATGAGCGCGGCCCAGGCGGTAAGGAATGATAATGCCGTGGGCGACGTACTCGGTGCAGATATTTACAGTCCGGCTCATTTGGAACCATCTCATCCGGACCTGTTCTGGTATGGTATTCATGGCGTGGAAATACTGTTTACGATCATGGGTACCGGCTGCCAGTCGGTGAGCCGGAGCAAGACCAACGGCAGCGATATCGTCGTAGGGACCTGGAAGGATGAACATCTGGGTACCTGGCGTGGGATCAGAAATGGGAGTTCCGGTTACGGAGGAACAGCCTATGGTTCCGAAAAGATCCTGCCATTGGGAAGCTATGAGGGGTACCGGCCCCTGGTTGTAGAGATCCTGGAATTTTTCCGGACCGGAATTTCGCCTGTGAGCCTGGATGAAACGCTGGAAATTTATGCTTTTATGGAAGCGGCCGATGAAAGTAAACGCCAGGGTGGTGTGCCGGTTCAAATGGCAGATGTTCTGGCAAAAGCAAAATAAAGCAGATGATTAACAAAAAAAATATATAATCTTCCAGATACGATACAGCCCTAATTTTATTAGTTAATTTTTATTAATAACTTGACAACATTAGGTATTTTTCTTATTTAGTTCCAGCAAAACCAAACTGAATTAAGATGCCCATCTTATACAGCTATTAACCTCAAACACTAGATAGATATGAGCATGATATATACTATGATGAAGCGAAAATTCCTGTTGATTGCCTGCCTGGTTTTAGGCTTTGCAACGGCTGGAATAGCGCAGTCCCAAACGGTCGAAGGGACGGTAACCGACGCAGAGGCCGGGGATGCACTTCCCGGCGTCAATGTTGTGATCGGCGGATCCACGACGGGGACGACCACTGATCTTGACGGCCGTTACAGCATCGAAGTAAGCGGACCGGATGACGTTCTGGTTTTCTCTTATGTAGGGTACACCACCCAGGAAATTACGGTTGGGAATCAACAAACGATTGATGCGGCCCTGCAGCCGGATTTTGCCCAGTTGGATGAAATGGTGGTCATCGGATACGGTTCGGTTAGAAAAAGCGACCTGACCGGTTCCGTTAAGCGTGTAGACGCTAGCCGTTTTGAAAATCAATCCATGACGCAGCTCACCGATATGCTCATCGGTTCGGTAGCCGGATTTAATGCAAGCCAGGGCACATCGGCTTCGGGTGGAAGTTCCCTTGAAGTCCGGGGCGCTAATTCTCTGTCCGCAGGGACGGAGCCGATGATCGTGCTCGACGGGGTAGTTTACCCCGGCAATCTTAATGATATCAATCCTAACGATATTGAAACGATCGATATCCTTAAAGATGCCAGTTCGGCTGCCATTTTTGGCGCCAAGGCTGCTTCCGGCGTCATTCTGATCACTACCACAAAAGGCGTTAAAGGAAAACCTACGGTTAACTTTTCAACCGAATTGGGCGTTACCTCCCCTACCAATGCTCGCCGGCCATTTTCGGGAGCGGAGTTTACCCAATACAGGGGTGATTATTTCCGGACCATGGATCCCAACATTGAGGATCACTACTATACCAACCCCGAGAATCTTCCTGACGGACTGAGTGTTGAAGAGTGGCGCACCTACAGTGACAATCCGAACGCCGATCCGGAACAGGAATGGTTCAATCGCATAAGGCTCTATGAAGTGGAAAGACAGGCCCTCGTAAACGGCCAGGAAGTAGACTGGTATGACAGGGTGATACAAGACGGCGTCCGTCAGAATTATGATCTGAGCGTAAGCGGCGGTTCCGATGATGTTAATTATTACTGGTCTCTGGGCTATGTGGATAACGAAGGCGTTATCGTAGGTGACCAGTTCTCGACCATACGTTCCAGGCTGAACCTGGATTATCAGGTCAACGGCTGGCTGAACATAGGCACCAATACCCAGTTTTCAGCCAGGGACGAAAGTTCCATTGAGGCCAATCTGGGTACCATGTACACGATCAGCCCGTATGGAAAAGAGTATGAAGATGACGGCTCGCTTAGTTTTTACCCGGGCGTTTATACCATACAGCATCCGCTGTTGAACCATTATGGCCAGGACCGGCAACGCGATATCAATACCATCTTTTCCAACCTGCGCGCCAGGGTTGATCTGCCGTTCGGCATCAATTATGAATTGTCATTTCAGCCCCAGTATTCTTTTCTGAAAGATTACAACTTCTGGTCTACCGATACGCCAACCGGGGCTATCAGCCATGAAAACGGATACGGTACCCGCCATGAACGTTCAGAATTTGAATGGCAGGTGGATAATCTGTTAAAATGGAACCGGGAAATCGGCGTGCATAATTTTGATGTAACGCTGCTCTATAACCTGGAGAAGGCTGAAAGATGGGACACCTTCCTGAGTAATGAAAATTTTGCCCCCAGTGGAGCTCTTCGATACTATGGCATGCAATTCGGCAGCAATCCCTTTATGCGAAATGATGACCGGTATGCAACCGGTGATGCCATCATGGGACGCCTGAACTATTCTTTACTAGGCCGGTATTTGGTCACGGCCTCCATCAGAAGGGACGGCTATTCGGCTTTCGGGCAGGAAACACCCCGGGCCAACTTCCCCGCGGCCGCCTTTGCCTGGCAGATCGACCAGGAAAGTTTCTACAATATTGACTGGATGAACCAGATGAAACTCAGACTGTCCTGGGGTGTCAACGGCAACCGCGATATCGGGATCTATTCGGCTCTGGCACGATTGGGAAGCGAAGTGTACTACAATGGCTCGGATACACAGGTCGGCGTCTACAATACCGAACTGTCGAATCCCGGACTGGAGTGGGAAAAAACCGAATCCATCAATATTGGGGTGGATCTCAGTTTCTTTGAGAGCCGCATTGACCTCAGTGCCGACTATTATGACATGACCACCACAAATCTGCTCATGAACCGGCGTCTGCCCAGCCTGACGGGCTTTAGCAGTGTTACCTCCAACCTGGGTGAACTGGCCAACAGTGGGTTTGAGCTGGATGTACGGACCATAAATTTTGCCCGGGAAAATGCCTCCTGGAGCACCAACCTGATTTTCTCCTTCAACAGAAACAAAATCGTACGCTTGTTCGGCGATGAGGGTGAATATACCGTTCTGGGTGAATCCCGGACGGGGGAACTTCCCGACTACACGAATGAGTGGTTTCCCGGCCAGGCCATTGACGCGGTATGGGATTATGATAATGTAGAGATCTGGCAGGAAGATGAGGCCGCCGAGGCTGCCGTATATGGCATGAGGCCCGGGGATTTTAAAGCCACCGACGTCAACGATGACGGTGAATTTATTGAGTCGGACGATAAGCGCTTTATCGGGCATCGTGAACCCCGCTTCCGGCTGGGTTTCGGAAACAATGTCAGTTACCGGAACTGGACCGCATCCTTATTTGTCCGTGCCGACCTCGGCCACATCGGACCCTATCCTGAGATGATGAACGGCGGTTCGGAAACGTATGACCGGCGAAGCCGGGTTCCGCTGCCCTACTGGACTCCTGAAAATCCAAGTAATGAATACGCCCGTCTGGATGTAAACACCGGCGGCTACGGCGGTGGGTTAACGGTCTATAAATCCCGTTCCTTTGTGAGAGTCCAGAATTTATCTGTAGGATATAACCTGCCGGCGCATATCGCCTCTCAGTTTCAGATGAACAGTTTGAGAATTTTTGCAAATGCCCAGAACCTGCTCACCTTTACCAAGTGGCCGCATTGGGATCCTGAGCCTGAATCTTCAACCTATGGTATAGGAAACAGACCCATGCCAAGGACGTTCACGCTTGGCTTAAGTTTCCAATTATAAATTTGTAAAATAAATACATAATCATATCATTATGAAGACCATAAAAAAAATACCTTTTTTAATCGCACTATGTGTTGTACTGACGTCGTGTGATAATAATTTTTTATCTCCGGAACCTCGTTCCTTTTTTACCCCTGAAAATACGTTTGTTGACCCGCAGGGATATGAATCATTGCTGGTCACCATGCGAAAAAGCTTTGCCCGGGAGGCAACCGGCAACCGGCATTATCTGTCGAGCGAATTTGTATCATCCGATCTGGCCGTGGCCGTATTCCAAATGGATTTTTTCAAGAATACGCCGAGCAACAGCCAGTTCTTTCCTTATCTGAGGATGTTTGATGATATTTATTCCTTCCTGAAAAACAGCAACGTGATCGTTTCCCGGATCGATGACATTGAATGGCCGGATACAGAGGTCCGGGATGCCATCCTGGCCGAAGCCTACTGGCACCGTGCCTATTGGTACTACAGGCTGGTTCATTCCTACGGCGATGTACCCTGGATCGGGGAGGAACTGCATGGGGCCAAACTGGATTTCGAGACCTACAGCCGCTGGGCCATCCTTGATAAAATTCAGGAAGATCTGGAATGGGCAGCTGAGAGGCTCCATGATTCAGCCAATCCCGGCGTGCCAACCAAAGCCGCTGCTAATCATTTGCTGGCGAAGGTCTATCTGGCCAACATGGAATACGATAATGCCATTGCCGCTGCAACCGCCGTCATTGACGGCCCCCATGCATTGATGACCGAACGGTTTGGCTCTTATGCCGATGATCCGAACCGGGATCTCATGTGGGATCTGCATCGTGCTGAAAATATCAACAATTCACAGAATACCGAAGTCATTTACTCCATGGTTGACCGTCCGGAAGCCCCCTCGGCCGCAAGGTCACCCGGTCTGTACACGATGAGGCTGTATACGCCTTCCTGGTGGAAAATACAGGATTCATCCGGTGGTATCGGTACGGTGGAGAATTCCGAAATGGGCGATACGCTGGGCGCCGGTAACGGCGATGTCAGAACCAATGTTTTCTGGCACCGCCTTATCTGGAATGATGAGAACTATACCTGGGAAGACACCCCGGACCGCAGAAGAAGTTCCGACAACTGGATCGAGATGGAAGAGATTAAATTCAACGACCCCAGCTCTCCCAACCTTGGCGAATCGGTGAATAAGGATTACTACGGTCAGTTAATAGACACGACCGATACCTGGTTCCCCTGGCCCTATTATAAGGTCTACCAGACCCAGCATGACTCCGGCCGGCCTATGGGCGGAAACGGCGACTGGTATATATTCCGGTTGGCAGAAACGTACCTGATAAGGGCAGAAGCCCATTATTGGAACGATAATCCAGGACTGGCAGCCGACGATATTAATACGGTCAGGGATCGTGCCGATGCGCCGCTGATCGCAGCCGGTGATGTGGACCTTGATTATATCTTTGATGAGCGCGCCCGTGAATTGTATATGGAGGAGCCTCGTCATTCCGAAATGGTCAGAGCCTCTTACCTCATGGCGGCTGAACAGCGAGACGGTTATAGCCTGGATAACTTCAGTGATAATAACTGGTATTATGACCGGGTAATGGCAAAAAATCTGCATTACCATGAGCCAAGGCTGAGGCATTATGGCAACACGGCCACTTTAGAGCCGCATAACGTACTCTGGGCCATCCCTCAAAGTGTTATAACAGCCAATACCCAGGGCAGGGTAAATCAAAATGAGGGCTATACCGGGGCCGAAGACAATGTGTCGCCCATAGAAACTATAGAATAAGTTATAGTTCTTTTATTATTTTATCTGCCATAAGGGCCCTCAATGCAACATGCCATTTTGGGCCCTTATTTGTTTACGCAGGGGAATACATGTTTCAAATCAATATTTAAGCAAACCGATATGACGAATCTGATAAAGGCGGCATCTTTTTTATTAATCCTCGTTTTTTTTTACCCGTCCACGGCTTTCGGCCAGGCTGAAGATGAGACGCGAAGAAATTACCTGCAGCAGATCATACAGCTTCAGGAACGCCCGTCTTCTTTTGACAGTTTCGTCAGTTTTCATGATGAGACCTGGCTGGACTGGGTGGAACGAACGGGTGCTCTGCCCCCCGATTTTGATGCTACGCCTTCCATACCGTTCCTGCCCGATCCGCTTATGATTGATGAGGGCGGGATGGACATACCGGTCGAAACGCCATCCCAATGGCGGGATAAAAGAGCATGGATGAAGCAGCAGGTCAAGCATATTCTCTCAGGCACCTTTCCGGATCCGCCTGACAGCATCTCCGTACATATCCTGGAGCAGCGGATGGAAAACGAGGTAAAGGTTGAACTGGTGGAACTGAGGTTCGGAGAGGATGAACGGGCCAAACTCACGCTCGAACTGTTTACCCCGCCGGGGGAGGGACCTTTTCCGGTATTCATGACCCAATGGAATCACCGGGGCTGGGCACAGATTGCGGTCAGACGCGGATATATAGGATTGGTCTATGCCGGGGCGGATTCCAAAGATGATACCAGAGCTTATCTGGAATTATATCCGGATCACGACTGGAGCACGCTGATGACGCGGGCATGGGGCGCCCACCGGGCCGTGGATTACCTGTATACGCTGGATTCTGTGGAGAAATCACAAATAGCCATTACCGGCCATTCACGCAACGGCAAGCAGTCGCTGTTTGCCGCCGCCTTTGACGAGCGTATTACGGCGGTTATTACAAGCAGTGGGGGAACCGGCGGCGAATTCCCCTACCGGTTCACCGATGACCGTCATTCAAACGAGTCCATCGATTTTCTTACCTCCAGGCGGACCCACTGGTTGCATCCACGGTTGCGTTTTTACCTGGGCAGGGAACATAAAATGCCCATAGATCAGAATTCCCTTATGGCCCTGATCGCTCCAAATGCCCTGATGCTGAGCTCATCCATCCGGGAAGGAGGTGGAGGCGATGCCTGGGTTGTCGAGCAAATGTATCAGTCGATGTCGGAAGTATACGAGTTTCTGGGGGTGCCTGACAAACTGGGCATCAGGCTGCGTGACGGCCTTCACGCCGTCGAGTCACGTGATCTGGAAGCCTACATGGATTGGCTGGATGTGCAGTTTGGACGCCATACTGTTCCGTGGGAAAATAAGCTGGTTTACAATTATTCCTTTGACCGGTGGAAGACCCTGTCGAATGAAATCATCCATCCCGAACGGTTTCCCGCCATCCCGGAAGACCGGCCGGTACTGTCGAACATCCAAACCAAAGAAGGCTGGATGAGCCGGAAAGCCGGGATCAGCGAACAGATTAACTGGATGATGGGCGAGGAGCCCGCAGGCGTTGACGCCGCCCCGATTCGGAGACTAACCGGCCGCGAAGACTATTTAAACAGCTTTATGGGGCGTCCGCAGGTTTCCAACGGAAGTGTCCGGAACATAGCACCCTATAATGCATTAGGTGACTATCTGCATGGATCTTTCTATTATCCGACTGACGAGAACGGGGAGATGGACACGGGAGAGACCGGGCAGCTGCCGGTGGTGATCTATTTACACAGGTATTCCAATACAGGCTTTGATTCCCGCATCGATCTCAACATAAGCTCGATGTTCGAAGATATTCTGTCACGGGGCATAGGCATTCTGGCCATGGATATGATCGGTTTCGGCCAGCGAATCGAAGACGGCACCTATTTTTATGAACGATATCCACACTGGTCGAAGATGGGCAAAATGGTTGCCGATACGCGGGCGGCCATTGATGCCCTGGAAACGCTGGACTTTGTCGATAAAGACAAGATCTATGTTTCCGGCTACGCCCTGGGCGGGACCGTAAGTTTGCTGACGGCGGCGGTGGATGAGCGCATTGCCGGTACGGCTGTTACCGGGGCCTTTACTCCGCTAAGAGATAAGAGCAACCAGACAGAAGGCCTCCGGGCTTACTCCCATTTGCACGGATTGCTGCCGCGATTGGGTTTTTTTGCAGGCCACGAAGAAAAGCTGCCCGTTGATTTTGCAGAGATACTGTCAACCATTGCACCAAGACCCCTGTTTGTCATCTCACCGGAACTGGACCGGCACGCCAATTTTGACAAGGTCAGCCAAAGCGTTCAGGACGTAGAATCGGTATATAATCTGTTGAATGCATCCGAAAATTTTACCTTTAAAGCACCCTATGAGTTCAACGGGTTTTCTGCTGCCCAGCAGAATGATTTTGTAAACTGGCTGGATGCATTGACGGGGTTGTAAGAGCCTTTAATTTCAGGGCCGCACGTTTTATATACAGGATATGTCATACAACACATACACCAGACGCAAATTCATCAAACAAAATTCTTTGACGGGACTGGGAGCGGTGCTGGTGCCGTCTGCGCTGGCCGGCAGCCGTTCAAAGCCTGATGATGAGGCTTCTGAGCCCATCATTGATATCCACCAGCATACCAACTACAGCGGACGCAGCGATGACCGGCTGCTGGCCCATCAACGGGCTATGGGCATTACCACAACTATCCTGCTGCCATCGGGCCGTCCGGTCAGCCGGGAATCAACCCATGAGGGTTCCTCAAACGGCCTGGCGGCGCAAATCACCGGGAACGAAGCCGCTTACAACTTTTCCCGGAAATATCCGGGCGAATTTGTATTCGGTGCCAACGAGGTGCCTGACTTGTCTGGCGCCTCTGCCGAAATTGAAAAATACCTCAAGCGGGGAGCCCCGGTGATTGGTGAGTTAAAGTTCGGTGTGGAGTGTGACTCCCCGGACATGCAAAAGATATATGAACTGGCACAGCAATACAAGGTACCGGTGCTGATGCATTGGCAGCATGAAAGGTATAATTACGGCTTCGAACGCTTTTACACCATGCTGGAAAAGTATCCGCAGGTGAATTTTATCGGTCATGCTCAAACCTGGTGGGCCAACATTGACAAGGACCACGCCGACCAAAGCAATATGTATCCGTCAACAAAAGTAACCGCCGGCGGACTGACGGACCGTTTGCTTTCTGATTACCCTAATATGTTTGGGGATATCTCGGCCGGATCGGGGCTCAACGCTTTCCTCCGCGATGAAGAACATGCCCGCCGGTTTCTGGACCGGCATCAGGACAAGCTGCTGTACGGCAGCGACTGCAATGACAGCTCGGGTGAGGGACAGGATTGCCAGGGAGCGCAGACTATAGCGACCATCCGGAGACTGTCACCCGATAAAGATATTGAACGCAAGGTGCTCTATGAAAATGCAAAGCAATTGTTCGGCCTGTGACGGCGGCGCAACTTTAATCAATGTTTTGAGTACCAACTTAAAAACTCTTCCGCTGGTAGCCCTGCTGCTGCTTTCCTGTTCGGAGAAGCGTTATACCGAGCCGTTATCTCCTGAACAGGCCCTGACCCGTTTTCAGCTGAATGAGGAGTTCATCATTGAAACCTATGCCGCTGAACCATATGTGATTGATCCGGTGGAAATGGTATTCGACGAGCGGGGAAACGCCTATGTGATGGAAATGAACGATTATCCCTTCGTTCCCGGCATCGGCAATCCCGGTCAGTACCCGTCCAATCCACAGGCCCGGGACGCCGGTGGCAAGATCCGTCTGCTGGCCGATACGGACGGCGACAGACGCATTGACCGGTCCACCGTATTTGCCGACAGCATACCTCAGGGTACAAGCATTTTGCCCTGGGAAGGCGGGCTGCTGGTAACAAGCGCACCCCACATTCTTTATCTGAAGGATACCACGGGAGATTTTCAGGCCGATTCCACCGAAGTGCTCTTTACCGGTTTTTTTAATGATAATTTTCAGGCCCAAATCACCAATCTCCGGTTCGGCGTGGACAACTGGATCTATGCATCCAACAACGGCCGGGAAGGAGAGGTCACCTTTAACCGGCGCCCCGGGGAAGGGCCCTTGTCCATGAGGGGGTCGGATTTCCGTTTCCGGCTCGACCGCGGCCAGTTTGAACTGGAAACCGGACCGGCCCAGTTCGGGCAGTCGTTCAATGACTGGGGACACCGCTTCATCACCCAAAACACCCTTCATATCCGCCAGGCGGTGATCCCTCATCGCTATATGCACCGCCATGGCCACTTATCTTCCACCAACGCTGTACAGGATGTCAATGATCACGGACTGCGCATCTTCCAGATGACCGATGCCCCCTACTGGCGGGCAGAACGCAGCGCCCGCCGGCAACAGCAATATGATGAGCAGGGAATTGACCGCACCGAACACCCCGATAATCACTTTTCCGGAGCATCGGGCGGGACGATCTATACCGGCCATACCTTTCCGGAGGTGTATCACGGCAATATGTTCACCGGCGAACACGGTGCCAATCTGATCCACCGCGATGTGCTTACTCCCCGGGAGGACAGTCCCGTTTACATGGCCAGCCGGGCCGGGGAAGAAAAAAGCAAGGAATTCCTGGCCTCGGCCGACCCCTGGTTTCGCCCCACCAATTTTACCGTCGGACCGGATGGATATTTGTATGTGATCGATATGTACCGCCAGCATGTTGAGCATCCCTACTCCGTCCCGGAAGATTTAAAAGCGGGCATGGACTATAACCGCGGCACCGGACACGGGCGCATTTACCGGATAAAACCCAAAAATGCAGAGGGTCAAAAAAATCCCTCCGTTAACATGCAGGAAACGGAAACGCCCCAGCTGGTACGGTTCCTTTCCCACGCCAACCAGTGGTGGCGTTTGCAGGCTCAGCGAATGCTGATCGAACGCCAGGAGAACTCAGTCGTGGATGAAGTCGAAAACATGCTTGCCCGCCATGAAAAACCGCAGGCCCGTTTGCATGCTCTCTACGTACTGGAGGGCCTTGACGCACTGGATGAGGGCCATGTACGGCAGGCCATGCAGGATCCTCATCCCGGGGTGAGGGAACACGGCATGATCCTGGCCGGGCTTTTTGTCGAATGCCTGCCCGGGCTGATCGGGGCCGTTGACGATCCATCGGTGCGGGTAGCCTTTCAGGCCAGCCTGAGCCTGGGCGATTACAGCGGTCCCCGGATCGTGACGGCATTAGCCCGTGTGGTTAGCCTGCACGGCCAGGACCGCTGGTTTCAAACGGCGGTATTAAGCTCCCGGGCCGGGTCCTCGCTTGAGCTCATGGAAGAGCTTCTCAGCGATAGCTCCTTTGCAGGGGAAACAGAGCCCTGGAAGCAGGATTTTATGCAGGAGTTGTCCTATGCTCACGGATCCCGGAATTCCAGGGAAGAAATCGGGGCATTCCTGCATCTCTTGTCTCAATCCAATGCGGCACAGTGGCAGGAGGCCGGGGTAACGGGTCTCTACCGGGGACTAAAAAAACATGAAGACACAGACCCTGCCCTGGAAGAACTTCTGCAGGATACAGAGATCGGTACAGACAGGCAGATTGATGATGCCCTGCGTAAATTTATCAGGTACTTTTCACCTTAATCCCAACATCAACCATTGTCCATTGTGTCATCACCACAAACCCGACGCGCATTTTTAAAGGCCCTGTTTACCTGTTTCCCGGCAGGTTTGTCTGCCGGACTCCTGGCTATGGGGTGCACCCGGGAAAAAAGCAGCCGGGAGGATGAGGATGCCGGACCGGTCGCTTCTGCTGAATCCTGCAGCGATTTATCCGGGGTAAGTGATACGGAAATCGAAAAGCGGGAGGTCTACGGGTATACCGAAGAATCCTATAATTCGGAGAATCTGTGCAGCAATTGCAATTTGTATCTTCCACCCAAAGAAGGGGAACCTTGCGGAGGATGTCTTTTGTTTGAAGGGCCTGTCCATGCCGGCGGGTATTGTGATTACTGGGTCGCGGAGGCATGATGAATACCAAACGCTATTATTCCGGCTTCCCTCTGGCGCATGACACCTACAACGCCATTTCTGCGGCCAGTGACGGGAAAATCTATTATATCCTCTCTTCCGAATCCATCGATACCGGAGGGCAGGTTTATTGCTTTGAACCGGCCGGTGATAAAATTGAATTCCTGGCCGATCTAACGGCGATCTGCGGTGAGCAAGACAAAAGGGCCATCCCCCAGGGCAAAAGCCACGCCGGTTTCTATGAAAGGAGGGGCAAGCTGTATTTTTCCACCCATGTGGGTTATTATGAAATGACCGGCGGCATGGAGCGCCTGCCGGTACATCCGCCGCCCGGGTATGGCCGTTACCCTGGCGGTCATGTACTCTCCTATGATCTTGAAAACGGGAAATTTGAGGATCTGGCGGTGGTCCCCGGGGGCGAAGGGATCGTGACGATGACCATGGACCGGCAGCGGGGTCAGATATACGGCATCACCTGGCCCGCCGGAAACCTGATCCAATATGACATCGACGGCCACGTCCTGACCAGCCAAGGACCCATATCCGCAAACGGGGAAGCGGGAACCCCCGGCGATGATTTTCGGGTTTTGTGCCGGTCCATGGTTGTGGATCCCGGTACCGGGAACGTGTATTTCTCGACCTCGGAGGGAGACATCCTCCACTTCGATCCGGATTCCCGGCGGATGGCGGGGGTGGAGGGGGCCGATTTAAGGCTCGATTATTTTGGGCACTACGATCCCAAAATGCCGGGCAGTATGGGGTATAACTGGCGAAAAATATGCTGGTACGGCCCCGAAAAGGTAGCCTATGGGGTGCACGGCAATTCCGGTTACCTGTTTCGGTTTGACCCGGCCGCGCAAACCGTGAAGATCATAGACCGGATAACTTCCCAGCCTTCGAAAAGCAGCGGTATGTTCGATCAGTTCAGCTACGGGTACCTGGGTTTTCAACTGGGCCCGGACGAACATACTTTGTATTACCTGACCGGCGGACCCGTCTACATCGATAACCAGCGGGTAAAAGGCGAAGCGCATATTGCCAAAGGGGGCGCCAGGGGGCTCGAGAACCTCCATCTCATCACCTACCATATTCCGGACCGGAAATACACCGACCACGGACCCATCTTCTACAGCGATGGCACCCGGCCCACCTATGTCAACTCAATAGCCCTGGGGCCGGAAGGCGATATCTATACGCTGGCCCGTTACGAACGGGATGGAAAAACGATTCAGGATCTGGTGAAAATCCAGAATCCTGTATCGCTTTAAGACAGCCTTATTCGGTGAAACCGCCCCGGGTCATTTTTAGGGGGTCAAGGGCCGCATCCAGTTCCCTTTCGGTAAGATCGGTCATTTCAAGGGCCACATCCTTCAGCGAACGGTCTTCCGCATAGGCCGTTTTGGCAATTTTAGCCGCAAGGTCATACCCTATCACCGGATTCAGGGCCGTGACCAGGATGGGATTTTTGCCCAGTTTGTCTTCCATCTGCTCCACATTAACGGTGAGCCGGGAAACGGACCGGTCCGCCAGGTTGACGGCCGACTTGGCCAGCAGCCGTATGCTTTCGTTCAGGTTGGCCGCCACCAGGGGAAGCATTACGTTAAGTTCGAAATTCCCCGCTTGTCCGGCAATGGTGATGCCGGCATCATTGCCGATGATACGGGCACAGACCATAGCCGCCGATTCTTCCGCCACCGGATTAACCTTGCCAGGCATAATGGAGGACCCCGGCTGCAGAGCCGCTAATTTGACGTCGGAGAGTCCGCTGTTTGGACCGGAGTTCATCCACCGCAGGTCGTTGACTATTTTAAGCAGGCTTACGGCTATGGTTTTGATCTGCCCACTCATTTCGACCGGGGCATCAACCGTAGCCTGGGCTTCAAAATGATTGGCCGCCTCGGTGAAGGATTCCGAAGTCAGGCTGGAAAGGATCTCGGCGAATTTCTGACCGAACTTTTCATGGGTGTTGATGCCTGTGCCCACAGCCGTACCGCCCTGAGGCAGCTCCCGCAGGCGCTTCAGGGAAGATTCCAGCCGTTCGACACCCAGCAGGAGCTGGCGTTCATATCCTCCGAATTGCTGCTTGATGGTAATGGGCATGGCATCCATCAGATGAGTCCGTCCGGTCCGGGCAACCTGTTTGTATTCATCGCCCTTCTTGCCGAAGGTTTCCTGAAGGTGTTGCAGGGCGGGGATGAGTTCGCGGGTAATGCTCAGCACGGCTGCAACCCGCAGGGCCGTCGGGATCACATCATTTGAGCTTTGCCCGAAATTCACGTGATCGTTGGGATGGATGACCAGATCGCCGGCACCGGTTTCTTTGGCCAGCTCACTGGCCCTGTTGGCAATGACTTCGTTGGCGTTCATATTGGTTGACGTACCCGATCCGGTCTGGAAAATATCAATGGGGAAATGCCCGTCCAGTTTGCCGTCGATCACTTCCTGTGCGGCCTTGCTGATCAGATCAGCCACTTCGATGGATAAAAGATCGAGTGCCTTATTGGATTGGGCGGCCGCTTGTTTCACATATCCCAGGGCCTGAATAAAAGCCCGGTCAAACGGTATGCCGCTTATGGGAAAATTATCGATGGCGCGCTGGGTCTGGGCCCCGTAATAGGCCTCTTCAGGGACGTTGATCTCACCCATTGAATCTTTTTCAGTACGAAATTTCATGGTTCTTGTATATTATTGATTTGTGGTTGGTAAAGCCGGTTTGCTGCAGCTACTCCACCGTTACGCTTTTTGCCAGATTGCGCGGCTGGTCTACATTGCATTTCCGGTTTACGGCAATATAATAAGAGATGAGCTGCAAGGGAATGACCGTGAGTAAAGGCGTTAAGGTGTCGTGGGTTTTGGGTATGCTGATCGTAAACTCCGATAGCCGGGCCACGTCAGAATTCCCATCGTTGGTAATGGACAATATACGGCCTTTTCTGGCTTTTACTTCCTCAACGTTGCTGATCATTTTTCCGTTGGTGTGATCCGTGGCGGCAATGACGACCACAGGCATGTGCTGATCGATCAGGGCAATGGGTCCGTGTTTCATTTCCGCGGCCGGGTATCCTTCGGCATGGATGTAGGATATTTCCTTAAGCTTGAGCGCCCCTTCCAGGGCTACGGGAAAATTGTAGCTCCGGCCCAGATACAAAAAATTGGGAGCGTAGGTAAACAAGCGGGACAGCTGCTCAATATACTCTCCCATTTTAAGGATCTGCCCCACTTTTTCGGGGATCAGGCTCAATTCCCTGATAATGGATCCCAGTTCGTTCGCGGCAATTTTCTTTTTCTTCTGGGCGATCATCAGGGCCATCATGGTGAGCACGGTAACCTGGGCCGTAAAGGCTTTGGTGGAGGCCACGCCTATTTCGGTTCCGGCATGGGTATACACTCCGGCGTCCGTTTCCCGGGCGATGGTTGACCCCACCACATTGCATATTCCCAGTACCAGGGCACCGCGTTTTTTAGCCTCCCGGGCGGCGGCCAGGGTGTCGGCCGTTTCCCCGCTTTGCGAAATAACGATCATGACATCGTTCTCACCGATCAGCGGTTCCCGGTACCGGAATTCCGAGGCATATTCAACTTCAACCGGTGTCTTGGCCAGATATTCAAACAGATATTCGCCAACCAGGGCCGAATGCCAGCTGGTTCCGCAGGCGGCAATGATAATGCGGTTGGCGTGGATTATGCGTTCCGTCACATTTTCGATGCCCCCAAGATGAACCCTGTTTTCCTTTACGATTAGCCGGCCCCGCATGCAGTCGGCGATGGTGTCAGGCTGCTCAAATATCTCCTTCAGCATAAAATGGGGAAACCCGCCTTTTTCAATCTGTTCCAGGCTCATGGCCAGCTCATGGACCTCTTTGGTGAGCGGGACATTCCGGATAGTTTTGACCTGATAGCCGTCCCGGTCTATTACCGCCATTTCATTTTCATCCAGGTAGACGACCTTGTTGGTATATTCGATAAGGGGCGAAGCATCTGAGGCTATAAAATACTCCTTTTCCCCTATGCCGATCAGCAGGGGGGACCCGCACCGGGCCGCATACAGACGGTCGGGTTCATCACGGTGGGTGATGGCTATGCCATAGGTGCCTTCGATCTGCAATAAAGCAAGCTGAATGGCGGATTCAAAATCCACCTGGCTAACCTTATGGATCTCCTCGATCAGATGAGCCAGCACTTCGGTGTCCGTTTGTCCCTTGAACGTATGGCCCTTGTTCTGCAGCTCCGTTTTTAAAACGTCATAGTTTTCAATGATCCCGTTATGGACGATGGCAAACGATCCGTCGGTGCAGGTATGCGGATGCGCATTTACCTGATTGGGTTCACCGTGGGTAGCCCAGCGGGTATGGCCGATGCCAATGGTGCCTTGTACCGGTTTTTCGCGAATCATCCGCCCCAATTCGGAAACCTTTCCCTTCACCTTCCTGATTTGAAGGGAACGGTCAACAATGGCTAATCCGGCCGAATCATAACCCCGGTATTCCAGCCTTTGCAATCCTTTAATAATAACATCCGCTGCCGGCCGGTGGCCGAGATACCCAACTATTCCACACATTTACTTAACATTATAAAAAATCATATACTCAGATTGATGAAGTCGCTTTAAATATAAGAGAATCAAATATCTTATGAGAATGAATTTTAAAGGGACGGTTAAATAAGGGCTGTAATGACCCACTATGAACGGATTATAATACTTGCACGAATTAGGGATTTTTAATTCAGGAATACATACAATCTTATATACCTTTATACGGTAAAGCTAATTAATTGCAATTATTTAATCGGGTTTCGATGATCTTTTTTGAGGATGAGGGGCACCGGCATTTTTATCCACTGACCATCACCCGGCCCATGGATGATCTACGGTTGGGTATACTCAAGGTCCATGAGAAATGGCTGCATTATCTGCAGGAGACTACGTTTTCGCGCAAGCTGAGGCCTTTGTTAGAGCCCGTATTTGAAAATCCGGTCTCTGCCGATGGGGGGGACGATCTATGGATCAACGGACGGTTTGTACCCGATGAGGGGGTAGCCCTACCCATCCGGGAACTTCACCCGGGACAGGGTCTGATGCATGGGAATGTGCCGGTCGCCGTCCGGCTTTCCGGTCAGGCCGGTTCGGCATGGACAGGTCAGGGCCCGGATTTTTCCGGGGTCTCTTTCAAACCCCTGAACGCCGGTTTTTTACTCACCCGCATTTGGGAATTGTTTCAGCGCAACGGTCTGGAAATTGAAAAGGACTTCGCCCTACTGAACAGGGCGGTGCCGTCACGGCAAACCAACACCGAACACAGTATCGTGGTTAATCCGGAAAAGGTACATTTCGGGGAAGAAGTGCAGGTCCATGCCGGGGTGGTCATAGACGCTTCGCAAGGAGGCATTCATATTGGCTCCGGGGTAACGGTCATGTCCGGTTCGGTTATCAGGGGGCCGGCAGCCATCGGTAACGGCAGCATCGTCAAGATGGGAGCAAAAATCTATCCGGAAACGACGATCGGGCCGGTATGCAAGGTGGGCGGGGAGATAAAATGTGTGATTATTCAGGGGTATTCCAATAAAGCGCATGAAGGCTTTTTAGGGAATAGCCTGATCGGGGAATGGTGCAATATCGGAGCCGACAGCAATACATCCAACCTGAAGAATAACTACAAACTCGTGTACCTGAAAAACTGGGAAACCGGAGAACCCTATGATGTCGGGATCGATCATTGCGGAACCATCATGGCCGACCACGGAAAAACAGGGATCAACTCCATGCTGAGCACGGGCACGATGTGCGGGGTGGCCTGCAATCTATTCACCAATAAGTTTACCCCCCGGCTCATCCCTTCGTTTACCTGGATATCTGATGACGGTACGGTTGTCCACCGCTTCGACAAGGCCATGGAAACGGCCAGGATTATGATGGGCCGGAGGAAAATTCTGCTAAGTGATGAGTATTATAATATGATGCAATCCATTTTTGATAACCGGTGATGTTGACCGGATTGCATCTTTCATTTTTATAACCTGCTCCGTATATTATGAAGCTACTGCCGAAGTGGCGGAATTGGTAGACGCGCACGTTTCAGGGACGTGTGAGCTT
>JBBDRB010000071.1:0-4749 GCA_040905685.1 Balneolales bacterium
CAAACACGGCTGAGTGAAATCATTAAAGGAAACCGGAGAATAACAGCCGATACCGTCTTGCGGCTATTCTGCTTTTTTGAGACCAGCGCCTGTTTTTGGTTGGGATGAGTTAAAGCCATCAAGAAACTAGAGAACAGCGCAGCGTAATTCAGACCTTGAAAAAATTTCTCGCAGTATCCTCCCGGCTCATTAACCTTTGTTTGAGACAGAATCACTGTCTCTCCCTGAACATGTGGAAGTGATGCTCCAGCGCGGCTCTGGCGGGATGAAAGCGATGCTGGTCCGGCAAGGCCATGGGGAGGTGATCCCACTTTTTCACATCCTCCACCCGGTTATCGTTCTCATCCAGCCAATTCGAGAGCCGGATTTTATAGTCGGGTCCGATGGTGAGCATGAAATGGTCGAACATCCAGTGATGGGATTTGCACAGGGCAAGTCCGTTTCGTGGGTCGTTGTTCTGACTGGAATTAAAGGGGATGATGTGGGCGCCGTCAACGAGCGTATAGCCAGTCGGAGTCATCAGCCGGGAGCGGCAGATCGTGCAGGTGTAATTGTACGCCCGTCTCACACTCAGGCTGAAGCCGATATCCCGGACAGCCGTCCTGGTAACGCGGTATTGGATTTCTTTCTCGCCGGTGTGATCGACCTGAAATGGGTTTGCCGCCAACGAATCCAGGTGACCGGCATAATCGTGTGTCTGATTATTGAACTCCGAAAGATCGGTCACCTGCCGGGTGGTTTCGGGTGAAAAATACCGGTTGAGGATCGTCTTCCAGAGGCGCTTTCTGCTCGCCGGATTCGACATTTCCTCAAACATCGCCGGCTCAATCTCCGCATGCCGGATACGATTTTTTAGTCCGCCGAGCGAAGGGGAGTTGGCATAAGGCTTTGCACCGTCGGCATACACCAGCCTCCAGAAAGGCTCGCTATTCATATGATAAAAAGGCAGCGCTATGGTCGTCGCCCTGTGCTCCCCTATGATTCCGTTCCAGTACATACGGAACGTTTCGATCAGCTCCTGACTCAGTTCGATTTTATTTCCGGTGATCCAGCCCTGATCGAGTCCGTCGAGGATGCTCAGCAGCAAGAACGGCTTATGCGGTGCGCCGTTCCGGGTCCGTTCATCCCAATTTCGAGGCGTCCGGTCAACATTCAGGTTTTCGAGGGGATGTGACATAAAATTTATCCTGCCACCAACTTGCGGCCTTTTTCGAGCAGGAAGGCCGGCATGGGTTCGTTTAGCTTCCAGGTGATGTTCATCGGACGGACAGACTCGAAACTTACATAGCGTACGGGTCCGAGAAATACATAACCCGCCGTGTTTCCCCACCGGGTTCGCTTGCGTTCGCGTACGAAGAGCAGGATGTTCTTTCCGTTTTCGCGCTGTCGCACATACTCACGTCCGCGTCCGCGGTCGGGTCGCGCGGAGTTTTGAGACTGCCAGTGGAAAAGCTCCTCGTTAATGGCATAGTCGTGATACATGGTGGTGGGCGAATATTCTTTTTCGCTTTTTTCCAGCGTGACAAACAACAGCTCGGAATTTCGTTCATCCAGCCGCGCCACGCCTTCCCGGATGGACGAGGCTTTCGAAAAGGTGTGTAACCCAAAAGCGCACAAGATCTGATCCCGGTTGTACCGGGCATGCAGCTGCAACGGACAGGGGAAGCCGGGGTCAAGTGGCTTTTCCGTGAAATCAATCTGCTCGATCATCCAATCCAGTATTTGCGTGATTTCCTGCTTCATGACCGGAGAAGATGCGAGGCTGTGAATGGCCTCGTCGAGTGATGAGAAGCCGTTTTCGCGCGGCGGGTCTGACCAAAGATCATAGCACAGCATCAGGGCCATGAGCTTTTCTTCCGGGGAGGCCGCTGATTCCTTAAAGTCACCGCTTTTCAATATCCGGCGAATAAACCGGAAGTAGGATGCCGACCGGATGGGCAGCCATTTTTGATAGATGGTTCGGGTGACCGCGTCTTCGAGAGGTTCAGAAAAGCCGGGGATGGCTTCGACGTCAGCACAAAGGCGATGAAAACAAACCTTTCGCTTGTATATTTCCTCCGGTTCAAGATGAAAAAACCGGAGAAAGTTTTGCAGGTTCAACGGCAGGGTGGATTGCTGTCTGAATTGGCGAATGAGATTACGCATATGAGCAACCGACCCCCGCGTGTGCTTACGAATGTTATCCAAAATCCGCTCGCGGGCTACGCGCTCCAGCGTGATGGAACATCCCAGCGGCAAGTTCGGAAAATCTCTTTCAATTTCATTGCGGGTGGAAGTATCTGTCTGGCCGACTAACGCCCGGAATTTATGTCCGTAATCGTATTCACGGCGGGCATTGGCAACATAATCCAGCACGGTCAGGCACTCTTTGCCCTCGGCATGACGCAAACCCCGGCCGAGCTGCTGAAGAAAGACCGGCAGGCTCTCGGTCGGACGCAAGAACAACACAGTGTCCACTTCAGGGATATCCAGGCCTTCATTAAACATATTGACGACAAACAGATAGTTGATCTCAGCCCGCGCCAGCTTTTGGCGCAGCTCCTCACGCTGATGAGAATTATTGCTGGTCAGGACCTCAGCCGCAAATCCGGCTTCCTGAAATTGTGTGGCCATGAACCCGGCGTGACGCTTATCCACACAGAAACCGAGCGCACGAACCTTATGCTCGTCAACCGTGTATTTGCGAAGACTTGCCATCACCTCACCCGCCCACAGGTGAGATGAGGTGTAGACCCGGGAGAGCTCTTCGGACACATATCCGCCACGGCGCCACCCAATGCCCGACAAATCAACGCTATCGGTAACCCCGAAGTACTGAAACGGGCAAAGCAGCTTGCGGTTCAGCGCTTCCGGCAAACGGATTTCCGCTGCAATGCGATGATCAAAATCCTGAAGGATGTCCTCACCGTCCATTCGTTCCGGAGTGGCGGTCAGACCCAGCAGCTCTTTTGGTGTAAAATAATGGACCACGGGACGGTAGCTGGCGGCGGCAATGTGATGAACCTCATCCACGACGATGTAATCATAGAAATCCTCACTGAGCTTAAGCTGATCCCACCGGCTATTGAGGGTCTGTATGGATGTGAAAACATGATTCCTCCGGACCGGTTCATGATGGCCGGTCCACAGCTCACCGAAATTCTGATCTCTGAGAATATTGCGGAAAGTGGTCATGGCCTGCTTGAGAATCTCCTCCCGGTGAGCGATGAAAAGCAAGTTGGGTCGATCGGACTTCCCGGTTTGATCCATATGACGGCGTGCGAATCGTTGATAGTCAAATCCCGAGATGACCGTCTTGCCTGTCCCGGTCGCAGCGACGATCAGATTCCGGTGATGGTTTTGCACAGACCGCCGAGCCTGAAGCGTCTCGAGGATTCGCTTCTGAAATGCATAGGGACGCAGGTCAAAATAAACCGCGGGGGTCACATCCGAAGTGGTTTGCCGCGCCGACTTCAAAGCGTCCGCCAGCCGCTCACGCTCATAAGGTTCGAAATCGTGATCATTCCAATAGGATTCGAATGTTTTGACGAACTTGTCGATGATGTGACTAATTTCCTTGCTGGTAACCTTCAGATTCCATTCCAGTCCACTGGTCAGGGCCGACTGAGAAATATTTGAAGAGCCAATATAACCGGTGTGGAAACCGGTATGACGACGGAACAGGTAGGATTTGGCATGCAGCCGCTCGTTTCCGGTATTGTACGAAACCTTAATTTGCGTATTGGGAAGCTCGTGCAGGAACTGGATCGCTTTCGCATCGGTGGCTCCAAGGTAGGAAGTCGTGATCACCCGAAGCCTTCCGCCACGGCCGGTAAACTCACGAAGTTCCTTTTCAAATATGCGGATACCGGTCCATTTGATAAACGAAATCAGCAGATCGATTTGATCAGAAGACAGAATTTCCTTCTTCAGTTCGCTGTCCATGGAAATTCCGCTGCGACTGCCCGTGAACAGCTCGCTCTGTGACAGACGGGTGACGGGGGTGATGCGGCGGATATGCTCTGTAAGATTCGAGAAAGGGGCATTTTCCCCGTTAAAAACAGCCGTCAGGACCTGTCCGCCTGCTTCGATAAGATCCTCCGACAGGTCAAGATCATCGATATGCTCATCAATATGCTCGATCAGCTCATTGGAAAGGCGTATTTGCTGGCGGAGTCCATCCCGGTCGGACTTAAACGAACCCAGCGCCGATTGCATCACCTGAGACAAGTACCGGCTCAGGTAGAGGGCCGCCTCCGCCGGATCAAGCTCCTCCCTTGCAATATGAAACCGGTTACGCTCCTGCTCCTGAAGCTTTCGCTGCAGCGCCCGGCTGATCAGTTGTTCGTACAGCCCATCAGGAAGACTCATGCAGACGCGGTTTAGCGGTCCGTTGAATCGTACGAGTCCGATGCTGCAGTTCCGACGGATTTAGCATTGTTTCCTGAGTGATGCAATCCCGGGCCCATGGGGTACCTATAATTAGCATTCGGTTCGGCTCTTTTTTATAGCTGTCCTGAAATATTCACATCCAATTAATTCCTCTAAGTCCTATAAAAGCTATTTATTTTCTTAATTGCAATTTTTTTGGTCCCACCATCACCCATCAAAAATAGACACGGTACATCAGGTTGGGGAAGAAGAAAGGCTGCGTGGTGTAGCCGATGGAATCCGGTTGACTTTCGTCGTAGTACTCGGTCAGTCGCCCCTGGCGGTCGGCGAGGTTAATGAGATCGAGAAACAGCTCATGGGTAGCCTCCGGACGGTTCC
>JBBDRB010000072.1:0-4507 GCA_040905685.1 Balneolales bacterium
TATTCGACCAAACTTCATTAAATAATCGAATACTAATCAGCAGGGAAAACAGCAAGATAGCCGATCGACCGTATTGCGATGAAAGAAAATGGTGCAGGCTTTGAAATCCGCCTTTAACCCGTAGCTGATAAATTACGATACCGGCAATCAGAAAAGAAAAGTAGTAGACGGCGTAAGCAAGACCACCCACCATCCCGAATTCCAATCCCAGATTAGCGGCATTGGTAATGGATTTGGCAAAAATCCACGATATGACCAGGCTGCTGGTAAGAAGCAAAAATCCAGGCTGCTTATTGTTTTTCGATGTCCCGGTAAAAAACCCGGCTGCATTTCGCGCTACGGGGGAAATAATTATGAGACCCAGGCTTACAACAATAAGTATAATCCATTGGAGGGTAAGTATTGTCATATTGTTAAAATCTTAACTGCAGCATGATCAATATTTCAAAGCTGCCGTTTTCACCCTGATACCGGCTGTCCGGCAAATCAGACGGCTGATCGGGCCGGTGATAAATAAAATTAGTCTGCAATCGAAATATACCATCGGCATACCAGTTATGGCCGACCATCAGGCTGTACAGCCTGGAGGTACCTTCCAGGCTTGAATGACGATCAAAAAACTGTCCGGCTTCAAGACGGCCTATAAGCTGATGGCCATGATGATAATCACCCCGCAACATGTATCCTAATTCTGAATAACTTCCATAGAACCAACCCAGTTGATGTTCAATCGACAATGGCTCATCGAAACGGATAAGAAATAATTCGCCACGGGTGTGCCAGTTACCGTAATGCCACTCTGAATCGGCAAGCAGCCCATAACGGCGGCCGGTGATCAAAGCGCGATTGAATGCCGAGAAACTGTGGCCAACCAGTTGCAATGACTGCGAATGGTGAACACTGCGATAAAAGCTTAATCCATAGCGAAGAACATCTGTGAAAGGATAAGAAAACCGAAGCTGTATATCTTTATGATTATTATGTTCACGAGAATTCGCTGAAGCAGATGCGTTCCCATTAGTCACACTTAGGTAATAATCCAGATTCCGAAAACGGCCGAACAGCATAACACCGAATTGGGTATCAAAAGCAGGAAGTAAAAAAAGGCTGTTAAGGGCCGAATATCGTTCTACGGTGGACAGGCCTTGTGATGAGCGATTATTCTCCGGCGAAAAGGGGGTGATAAATTTACCTGCCCTGATAAAATGGCCATCCTGATATTGAACATCAATCTGGGCTAATACCATCTGAGTTCTTGAGGTACCCGCTCCATCGAATTCAAAGAAAATTTCATACCGATCCCGATACCGGAAGATAAAATCCAAACGGGCTCTGCGTACAAAAAACTCATTGGACACCGCTCCGTTTTCTTCTGCGCTGTAGTAGTTATACGTACCCTGAATATAACCTAAGAATATAGCTTTAGCCTGTTGGTCTGGGAAATCCACCGTTACCCCTTTGCCGGGGCTGTAAGTCAACGGAGCTGACTGTCCCACCGCATCCAGACCATTTCCGGTAATTGTAAAAATTGATATTAGTATTCCTGCTGCAAAGCGTGGAATTACTTCTTTCATGGCTTTTTTGGATACCTTTTATTCTGTACTTCTTAAAAATTTAATATCTCCGAAATAAGCCGTTACCGCTTCTTTGGTATCATCGGTATCGGTCATGATAGCTATTCCACCGATTTTTGGGGGTTCTTCATCATAGATTGCCTTATAATCTTCATATATATTCCGTTCATAGGTCATCCATTGATCAAGGTTATCCTTACCGCTTTCTACCACCTGCATCATAACCAGATCGGTATAGGGATTTTCGACGACTGTTCCGATTTCGGTGCTATTATCCCAGATATAGTTAATCGCCCTTCCCGGTATTTCTCCGTAAAATCGGCGCAGCACCCTGATCGTGTTTCGATGCCACCAGCTAAGATTGGAAAGGTCATAATCAAAAATAACATAGATGCGAACCGGGTAATCATCTCCTGATTTCTGAGTGACATCTCCCTGCTCTATAATATTTTCTGCAAGCCAGCTCCATCTGATCACGGGATATTCTTCCAGGTCAACATCGATTCTGTGTATAAGACCGGACGAGGATTTGTCACTGTCAGCTTTGATAACGGTCTTACCGTTTTTATCTGTGAGTTCGTAGCTCGTTGGTTTGATGCCGCGAAAGTTCATAGGTTCCCAATTTTCAGGTAGTGTGGTTTCACCGGGGTCGTAACGGGAAAAGATTCCTACTTCAAGGGTATCGGGTAGGCTCATGGGCATGACGGTCATACTGAGGACAAGCATCGGGATCAAGAGCAGGGTATTTTTAATCATTATCATTGATTTTGGATTGAACAGCAGGCTGATAATGATTATTCGAATTTTTGGTTTTTTTGGATTGCCTTTGATGAGATTAAAAAAAATAAATACAAAAAAGATTTTTTTTCGTATTCCACGTATTACCGCAAATTTCTCCCCGGATGAATACCCTGAAAAGAAAAAACCTGTGATTATGGAAGAATACAAAAAGCAAATAGCGGCTGACAATATCAGCGTACTGAAGCAGGGACGAGAGCTTATTCAATGCATCAGCACAACTATCTACCGGAGTGCATTTCCGGGGATGAAACAAGGAACAATAGGTGCTCATTTCCGGCACTGCCTGGAAATATATCAATGCCTGATCAACGGCCTTGATGAAACACGGATCGATTATGAAAACAGACCCAGATCCAAAGAGCTGGAAACCGATCCTGAGCGGGCAATTGACGCCATTGACGAGCTCATTACGGAACTTGATCAATTATGCTATCCTGTTTGGAAACAATATTTAAAAATCAGCTACCGGATTACCGGTGATGGCTGCAAATGTGAACTCGACTCTTCCATTGAACGGGAGCTGAAGTTTATGATCAGCCATACCATTCATCATTATGCCCTGATTAAAATGATCCTGCTGCATTATGATATCCCTGTAGATGACCAATTTGGTGTTGCACCCTCTACCCTTGCGCACTGGAAAAATAATAAAAATGGTGTCCGACAGACCTAAGGTTGAAATGTTTCCATCAATACCATCGAAGCGTTCACAGAATAAAAGGACATGGCGCCTAAAAAGAAGGTTGCTTGCTACCTTTATGCATTGGAGCCGTTGGGAATATTGGCCTCCAGGGGTGATCTACCTGCCGGTAGTGGTTTATTACCTGTACCTGGCTTTGAAATACAGATCATTGACAGCTATAACAGCTACTAATCCGGGGTTGGCAATGTTTGGCTTGTCGAACGAGTATAAATCCAGGGTGCTTGACCGCATTGCTGATCGGAAATATGTGGCACCTTATTGTGTAATTCCTGTTACTGATATACCGGGCGACCGTTTTAATCTTGCTTTGGAAAGCATGAAGTCATACAACCTGCAGCTTCCCATCGTAGCCAAACCGGAATTGGGAGGCCGCGGAAAAGGTGTAAAGATCATCAAAACCCGGCAGGAACTCCAAAGCTATTTTTTGAAAATGAATCACCCCGTTATTCTGCAGCAATATATAGAAGGCAGCGAGTTCGGTGTGTTTTACTATCGGATACCGGGGGAAGAAAAAGGCAGGATTTTTTCGATTACCCGGAAAACAAAGCCTTCGTTAACAGGAAACGGAGAAGATTCGCTTGGAACCTTGATCCTTTCGGATGAACATATTATCGGCATGGCATCCTATCATATGAAAAAAAACCTGGAGCGCCTGGCATGGATTCCCGCATATAAAGAAAACGTTAAGCTGGTGGAATTGGGGTCACATTGTCGGGGTTCGATATTTTTTCATGATCGTGACATGTATACCCCCGAACTGGAAGAGCGTATGGATCAGCTAAGTAAAAGAATACCGGGTTTTTATTTCGGCAGGTATGATATAATAACACCGTCTATAGTTGATTTTAAAGCGGGGCATAATTTTAGCATCCTGGAACTTAACGGAGTTACCGCCGAAGCAGTTCACATATATGACCCTGAAAACAGCCTTTTCTATGCCTATAAGATCCTCTTTCAACAATGGCAGCTGGCTTTTTATATCGGTTATCTGAACGCAAAAAAATCTTATCCTCAAAAAACAATCCGGCAGACCTTGAATATCTTGAGAGCAATGTATAAAGAATCCGGTAAAATCGTTGAAGTGTAGATACAGGCCCACATAGGTGACCATTTGTCTGAACATATTTTTTGCCGCTAACCAAATCCTGACGATGAAAGTGAACTGATGAATTTGTCCGGGAGAAGTTTCTCTGTCTATTCAGGTTCAGTGTCATTATATTTTTTTAAAATGCAGGTACAGGTTTGTTGGATGAAGAGTAAACAAATCCAATTGCAAAATTTTATCGTATATATAACAGTGTCTTGATATTCTTTTTATCGGTTATACAACAAAAAAAACGCGATCACGAAGATGAAACCTATCTTTTGGGTCGTATTGCAGAAGGCGATCAGGAATCCTTTGCACAACTATATGATCGTTATTCAGGCA
>JBBDRB010000073.1:0-25740 GCA_040905685.1 Balneolales bacterium
CCAGGCGGCCTTAAAGGCAAAAAAAATATCCACCGGCCATGCCCGGACATTAATTACCATCGATGACGGCAAGTTGCAGAAGAAGATCCTGGAACAGGCCATCGAAAATGATTATTCGGTAAGGCAGATAGAGGATGCCGTACGTTCATCAGGCAGGAAGAAAACCAAAGCCAACCGGGTACTGACCGGTAAAGACCAGTTGGATATTCAGCTGCTGGAGCTTTCCAACCGGCTGAAGAACAAGTTAAGCACCAGGGTCCAAATCAAGAGAAAGAATACAGGCGGGGAAATCAGAATTGACTATTATACCGATGACGAACTGGATCGTCTCATTGCGCTGCTCGATTCCGCTTCGTGAATCAGGAATAGCATTATTCCTGATGGTCCTGGCGGGAAGCAGTGTTGCTCAGCCTGCCGGTATGCAATACAGCGATGAAACGGATTCACGTGCCGCTTTCATGCAAAATCAGACCGATACGGTCCCTGAACCCGGAAAAGTAGTGCTCAGGTCGTTAATTATTCCCGGTTGGGGGCAACTGACCAACAAACAGGTCTGGAAAATACCCATTGTCTACGGGCTTTTGGCCGGGGTTACCTACTACAGCATCACCCAGCACCAGCAGTATACCGGTTACCGGGCGGCCTATTACAACAGCCATTCCGATGACCAGGAATTCGGTCCTACACCCCGATGGATCGATCCGGCCCACACATCCGAGGCCCTGCGTGCCAACCGGGACTATTACCGGGGCCGCCGTGATTTCGCGTTTCTGGGTATTTTTCTGGCCTACGGCTTAAATGTGGCCGATGCCTACGTGTTTGCTCAATTCCGGGATTTTGATGTCAGTGACGATCTTAGTGCCCGGGTAGGGTTTAAGCCGGAATGGACACCGGACCAAAACCCGTTTATATCGGTATCGCTTAATTTTTTCTATTAAATAACACACAGTAACTATGGCTGACAACAATCAAAAAAAGAAGATACCGGGACAGTATGAAGAACGGGAACGCTTTGAAAATGACGTCTGGAGTGTTTTCAAGATCATGGGCGAATTCGTTGAAGGTTATGACAAATTACTCCGCATAGGACCCTGCGTTTCCGTTTTTGGTTCCGCCCGGCTCAGGGAGGGAAATTCCTATTACGACAAAGCCGTGAAACTGTCTATGAAGCTCACAAAAATGGGTTTCGGCGTGATAACCGGTGGCGGACCCGGCCTGATGGAAGCTGCAAACAGAGGAGCCAATCTGGGCAAGGGGAAGTCTGTCGGTTTATGCATACAGCTTCCCTTTGAAGAAAAGGCCAACAGCTTCGTTGATTTTGATTATACCATCCATTTCAATTATTTTTTTGCCCGGAAGGTCATGTTCGTAAAATATGCCCAGGGATTTGTGGTATTTCCCGGAGGCTTCGGCACCCTGGATGAGTTATTTGAGGCCTTAACCTTAATTCAAACCAAAAAAATTAATCCTTTTCCCATTGTTTTAATTGGCAAAACCTACTGGGGAGGTTTGGTGGATTGGATCAAAAATACCATGATCGAAGCCGGAACCATATCCCGTAAAGACTTAGGGCTTTTTCACCTGACCGATTCGGAGGAGGAAGCGGCCGCCATCATCTACGATTTTTACCAGGAACACACGTTAAAACCAAACTTTTGAGTTGATTATAATCTTGCAATAATGAAACAAAGCTTTATTAAATACTAATATATTTTGTACTTTCGTTTTGAATACTAACTCTTAAGCAAAGAAAATGATAAAATTATGAATAGTCGAAACATATTTATAGTGGCTTTCCTGATGCTGGCTACGGTTCTTACACAAATTGCCGATGCACAGTCCCGTACGGATGTGGTCGAGAAATTCAACGAAGGGTTTGAACAGGTACAAGCAGGCGAAGATCTGGCGGCTATCGAAACATTTGAAGAAACACTCGAACTGGCAGAGGCTGTCGGTGGTGAAGTCGATGATATTCGCGACCGGGTACGGTCTCAGATACCGCAGTTATACTTCAGGCACGCCGCCAATCTGTTCAGGGCCGGTAACATTGACGCAGCCATTGATGCTTTTCAGGAAACTATTAATTATGCTGAACAGTATGGGGATAATAATACACGCACCAGGGCGGAAAATATTCTGCCCAGGCTTTACCTTTCCAAAGGTAATGCCCAGTACCGGGATGGTGAACTGAACGCGGCTCTCGAGGCTTACGACAACGCTTTGGAACGGAATCCCAACTACCCCCAGGCGGTTTATCAAAAGGGGTTGGTTTACCGGCAAATGGATGATTTGGACGGGGCCCTTCAGCAATTTGACCAGGCCATTGATCTGGCCCTGAATGCCGGAGAAATGGATATGGTGGACAGAGCCAGCCGAGCTGCCCAGGATTACCTTATTTACCTGGGTGGAAACGCCAAGGAAGACGAAAATTATTCCAGAGCTTTGGATCTGCTGCAGCAGGCCCTGGCCTACGACGAAAGTTCAGCCGAAGTATTTTACCGGCTTGCTGAAGTGCATAATAACCTGGGGAACTGGGATGAAGCTCTCCAAAACGGGAACATTGCCATTGAGCATGAATCCGGTGGACCGACCGACCAGGCCAAGATCTGGTTTGAAATAGGGCTGGCCTACAAAAACCAGCAAAATGAAGCCCAGGCTTGTGAGGCCTTCCAGAATGCTTCGTATGGTTCTTTTCAGGCTGCCGCTGAGCATGAGCTGGAATATGAACTCGACTGTGCAAGGGCTGAAAATTAAAGAGTTAGGATTCCCGGTCTTCTTTATTGAATAAAAAAGCCCCCGTCACCACGGGGGCTTTTTTTGGTTATCCCTTTACACCCTCATCCCTTACCGGTTCATTTATTGTTGCCTCCCCGAGTTGGTTGTGCCTGATCACCTTCTTTCTAACGCAGTTGAAGGTGATATCGTCGGCAAGCCTGGTATTTCCGACAAAGTTCTCCAGGGAGTTCTGGATCTTATTGACGATGCTTTTTGCATGCAGGGAGCCATAGATCTCAAAAAGGGACCGCAGCCGGTCGAGGCCGTATTCCTGATTGAGATGGTTGCGCGCTTCGGTGAGACCATCCGTATAGAATAGGATGGAGTCGCCCGCGGCAAAGGGTATGATAACTTCATTCAGATGGGAAGCCAGTTTGTTGGAATTGGTCATTCCCAGGGCAAATCCGGTAGACCTGAGCTCGGTCGAGGAGTCTTTCTTCCCGGAATACAGAAGGGGCGGGTTGTGTCCGGCCCTGCATAATCTGAAGTAATCTTCCCCGGAGGGAAAATAGGCGATGCAGGCCGTGACGAAGGTCTTGTCTTTTTTACCGGACTTGATGTAATCATTGAGCTCAAGGAACAGTTCTTTCGGGCCGGGATGAGCTTTTTTGATGAGCAGATGGACCAGCGCCTGAAGGCGGAACATGTACAGGGCAGCTCCCAGGCCTTTTCCTGAAACATCGGCTATAATGAGGTAGACACCCTTTGAGGTGGAAATTACATCCACATAATCGCCGCCTACCTCATTGGCTGTTGTGGCAAAGGATTCAAACTCCAGATGATCGGTACGGGTGCTGGAGGAAGGCAGCAGACTGAGTTGAATATCGCGGGCAAAATCAATTTCCTTCTTGGCATCAATTTTTTCCAGCAGCTCAAGCATGAGGATAAGGATGATGGCCAGGAAAGAAAGGGGCAGTATTAACTGGGCAAATGTTCCTCCCACAAAATAATACAGGATAAAACCGGCAAAGGATCCCAGAAATACGAGGCGCCTGGCCGGGGTAAGCCTCCTTACCAGGGCAGAGAACAGCCGCATCAGGCGTACATGCACGGGCACAACCTTATTGGTTTCTTTATCGATCCTGCTGCCAACGGCCTCTTTATACAGTTCATATAACCGGGTGGTATCTGCATGAAACTCCCTGTTGATTCGCTTGGGCGTCATACCTTCCGTATATTGACGGTAAAATACCCTGGTATTTCGAAATTTGCCGTGAGCTTCGTTTTTTAAACTCATAGTTTAGGTTGATATATTTCGTCAGGCTGGTTTAGCAGAGCTATAATACAATAAACTCAAATACAATAAACTCAGCAATTAATTGCTTATTCGAAAATGAACAATAAAAGTTACGCATAGTTTAATGCCGAATACATTACCCCCGCCTTACCGAAGGTGGATAACCACAGGATTTGGATTATTGCTCCTGATCGCCGGTATCCTGTATGCCGGTGAAATCCCGTTACGGGACGGCCATTATGGGTTATGGTCGCTTCTTCCGCCGTTTGCAGCCATCATCCTGGCGTTCTGGACCCGGGAGGTGATCAGCTCCCTGTTTGCCGGCATTGTACTGGGAGGCATTATAGCCGGAGAACTGAACATCGTCCAGGAATTTTTGATCCCCTCTATCGCCACGGAAAGCTTTGCCCTGATCCTGCTGGTGTATCTGTGGGCGCTTGGCGGGCTGATCGGCATATGGACACGGACCGGTGGCGCCGCGCGGTTTGCCGCATGGGCCAGCGGTAAAATGGTAAACGGCCCCCGGAGTGCGAAGTTCTTCACCTGGATGATGGGCCTGATATTTCATCAGGGAGGGACGATCAGCACGGTACTGACCGGCGCAACGGTCCGCCCGGTCGCCGACAGGCACGGGGTGGCCCATGAAGAACTGGCCTATATTGTAGATTCAACGGCCTCGCCGGCGGCCACCCTCATCCCGTTTAACGTTTGGCCGATCTACGTAAGCGGACTCGTCATCGGAACCACTCCGTTGTTTGAGACCGCCAGAGACGGGATCAGTTTCTTCATAACGGCCCTGCCGTTTAATTTCTATGCCCTGTTCGCCATTCTGATGACCCTGCTGTTCACCCTGGACAAGCTTCCTTTTGTCCCGGGTAAAAAAATGCGGGCCGCCCGGGCCCGGGTTCGCGAGACCGGAAAACTGGACAGCGACGGCGCCACGCCGCTGGCTTCACCGGAACTCACGGAGATGAAGGTGCCGGATGATTACCGTCCCGGTCTGATTGATTTCTTTGGGCCCATTGGCATGCTGCTGGGCGTTGCCATGATCCCTTTCATCACCACCTATTTTTTTCTGGGCTGGGGTGACGATTCGATGCTTTTAATTGCCGAGGCTTTTATCCTGGCCGTATTGGCCGCCATCGGCATCGCCCTTGCCAAAGGAATGCCGCTTAAGTCGGCCGTTGACGGTTTTATAGACGGATGCAAAGGCGTTACCATCGGGGCCATAATACTGGCCCTGGCTGTTACCCTGAAGGGGGTAGCCGATTCGGTGGGAACCGCGGCGTTTATCGTCGAACTGAGCGGAGATTATATATCTCCTGTTTTCCTCCCGTCATTGCTCATGGGGTTTTGCATGGTTATAGCTTTTGCCACCGGAACCTCATGGGGAACGTATGCCGTGGTTTTTCCCGTGGCCATGCCCCTGGCCTGGGCCGTCATGCCCGATCCTTTCTTTATCACCCTTTGTTTTTCCTCCGTGATCGGAGGCAGTGTCTTTGGAGACCAGTGTTCCCCGATCTCCGATACCACGATTTTATCTTCCCTGGCTACCGGTTGTGATATGATGGATCATGTTTACACCCAAATTCCGTTAGCCCTGACCGCTGCCGGTCTGGCGGCAATTGCTTATGGGATACTTGTGATCTTGTTCATTGTATAAAGTAGAAAAAAATGAGTTTGACATTACGTTATTTTCCGGTCACGCTAAGCCTTAAACGCCGTTTTACCATATCGGGTGAAAGCCGCGATGCCATCGGCAATATCTTTGTGATCATAGAAAAAGACGGCATAACCGGGATCGGGGAAGCCGCCCCGGATATGCGTTTTGGGGAAAGCATGGAATCGGCATCCGGCTTCTTCGAAGCGCTGGATTCCGGCCGGATAACCAATCCGTATGATGTTGAGGCTTGCATTGCCTATATGAATTCGGTATCCAAAGGAGAGTTTGCCGCGAAAGCCGCTTTGGAAATGGCCCTGCATGACTGGGTAGGTAAAAAACTGGGGGTGGGCACGCATAACCTGCTTCAGGCACCGTCTTCGGTGGGACCGAAAACTTCGTTTACCATTGGAATCGATGATCCGGAAACCATAGCTGAAAAAATCAATGAGGCCGAACCCTATCCCATCCTGAAGATTAAACTCGGAACGGAACATGACCGCGAGATCATTCAGCAGGTGCGCTCGGTATCCGGCAAGCCGGTCCGCGTCGATGCCAATGAAAGCTGGAAGACGCTTGAACAGGCCAAAGAGCAGGTGAGATTTCTGAGCGATTATAATGTGGAGCTTATTGAACAGCCTATGCCGGCCGGCGAGCACGATGCCATGCGCAAGCTCAAATCATTTTCATCCGTTCCCCTGGTGGCCGATGAAAGTTTCACTGGACATGAAAATCTGGAAGAACTGGCCCGGCAATTTGACGCCGTGAATATAAAACTCATGAAGATCGGATCCATCAGCCATTCCCTGCGCAACCTGCATCAGGCCCGTAAGGCGGGGTTAAAAGTGATGGCGGGATCCATGATCGAATCGTCCCTGGCCGATACGGCAACGGCAATTCTGAGCATGTGGGCAGATTATGCCGACCTCGACGGTCATCTCCTGTTAAAGGATGACCCCTGCAACGGATTTGTTATCAATGCCGGCGGGGAGGTGGTGTTAAACGACAAACCGGGACTGGGAGTGGAACTAAATGAAACGATGGTAATGGGATAATCAGAAATGTTTTTGGTATTAGTTATTTTTTTACAACTCAAGTGTTTATTTTGCTGGAATTGATTTGTTTAGAAGATGAATAGATTAGCTCACCATATAAATATTTAATAATGAAACTGGATGTTTTGGCATTTGCCGCCCACCCCGACGACACTGAATTATGTTGTGCCGGCACGCTGGCCTCACTGGCGGGGAAAGGATATAAGGTTGGCGTGGTGGATTTGTCCCGGGGGGAAATGGGGACGCGAGGCACGGCCGAAGGGCGGTTGAAAGAGGCGGAAAATGCCGGTAAGATCCTGGGGTTAAGCGTCAGGGATAACCTGGGATTGCCCGATTGCGGGTTGGACAACACCGAAGACCACCGCCTGCAAATCATCAGGGCGACCAGGAAATACCGGCCGGATATATGCTTTATCAATTCCCCGGAGGACCGGCATCCCGATCATCGCAATGCCGCCCGCCTTACGGCGGATGCGTTGTTTTACAGCGGATTGAAAAACATCAAGACAGAAGGACAGGAGCCCTGGCGGCCTTTTCATATGCTGCATTACATGCAGCACTGGTCATTTGTACCCAGCCTTATTTTTGATATCACCGATACCCTTGAGATCAAGGAACAGGCGATCCTTGCGTTTAAATCCCAGTTCAATGTGCCGGCCTCGGCAAGCGGACCCAAAACCTATATTTCAGGAAAACCATTCTTCGATGCCCTGCGCGGGCGGGCCCGTTATTACGGACATAAGATCGGTGTCGAATTCGGTGAGCCCTTCCTGTACTATGGCGGACCCATGCCTGTCAAAAACCTGGACTTCCTGATGGAATCCAAAACAATGAGTTAACCGTACTTTGCTAACAGGTCGCCGGCGGGGGTATGATCCATCCCGAAGGCCGCTGCCACATCTTTATAGGCAATCTCGCCATGAGCGATGTTGAGCCCGGATGCCAGTTCCCGGTTTTCACGCAGGGCGTTCAGCCAGCCTTTGTTAGCCAGTTGAAGGGTATAGGGTAACGTGGCATTGTTGAGCCCTACGGTCGAGGTGTATGGAACCGCTCCGGGCATATTGCTCACGCAATAATGGATAACGTTGTCCACCATAAAGACGGGATCATCGTGGGTGGTCGCCCGGGCCGTTTCGATGCACCCTCCCTGATCAATAGCGACATCCACCAAAACCGAACCGGGCCGCATGGTGGACAGCATATCACGGGTGATAAGCCAGGGCGCTTTGGCCCCGGGAATGAGCACACCTCCGATTACCAGGTCCGTGGCGGGAAGAAGCTCCCGGATGTTGGCTTCAGAGGAATAGATGGTCGTTACGTTCTTCGGCATAAATTCCTCCAGATGGCGCAGCTTCGGCACACTTATGTCCATGATAACCACATTGGCGCCCATACCGGCCGCAATTTTTGCGGCGTTTACGCCAACCACGCCTCCGCCCAGGACCAGCACGCCGGCCGGCCTGACGCCCGGGATGCCGCCAAGCAGTATTCCGCGTCCTCCCTGAACCTTTTCCAGATACCGGGCGCCCTGCTGAACGGACATGCGTCCGGCCACCTCGCTCATCGGAATGAGCAGGGGGAGGGAACCGTCCGCTTTTTCCACCGTTTCGTAGGCAATGGCTATGCAACCGGATTCGATGACGGCCATGGTAAGCTTTTGGCTGGCGGCAAAATGAAAATAGGCAAAAACGATCTGCCCTTTACGCATCCTGCCGTATTCGGGTTCGAGCGGCTCTTTGACCTTCAGGATCATTTCGGCCTGTTCCCAGACCCCGTCGGCATCATCGATGATCTCTGCCCCCGCCCTAACATACAACGGATCGGGGAATCCGCTGTTTAGACCGGCATTTTTTTCGATGAGCACTTTGTGTCCCAGCTTGCTTAATTCAAAAGCGCCGGATGGCAGCAGGGCTATGCGGTTTTCATGCGATTTGATTTCCCTGGGAACGCCTACAATCATCACTGCACCAAATGAACGTGTTTCCGTTATTATTTATATGATACAAAAAAGAATTACTCTTTATACCTGTCGATATACCAACGCACGGTATTCTCCAAATGGTTCAGAAAGGTACCGGTGGGGCGCCAGCCGAGTTCGGATTCGATCCTGGACGGATCGATGGCATAGCGCTGATCGTGACCCGGACGGTCGGCGGTGAAAGACATCAGGTTTTGGTAGTCTCCCTCCGGGCCCTCGCCGGTAACGGCATTCATGATGCGGCATATCTGCCGGACCAGATCGATATTCTTCCATTCATTGTGTCCCCCGATGACATACGTTTCCCCGGCCTTTCCATCATGGAAGGCCAGGTCCAGGGCCCGGCAATGGTCTTCCACATAAAGCCAGTCCCTGATATTATCACCTTTGCCGTATATAGGAATGGGCTCGTGCCGAAGGGCGGACCGGATCACGGTGGGGATTAATTTCTCATCGTGCTGGTGGGGTCCGTAGTTATTGGAGCAATTGGTGGTTATCACGTTCATCGAATAGGTATGGTAGTAGGAACGAACCAGAAAATCACTGCCGGCCTTGGTAGCCGAATAGGGGGAGTTGGGAGCATAGGGTGATTTCTCGGTGAAAAAACCTCCGGGACCCAGCGACCCGTAGACCTCATCGGTTGAAACGTGAAGGAAGCGGGCATCTCCGGGTTTCCCTGAACCGGTCTGGTACTGCCGGAACTCCTCCAGGATATTGAACGTGGCCACCACATTCGACATGACAAAGGGTTCCGGCCCGTCAATGGAATTATCCACATGAGATTCTGCCGCCAGATGAAAAATGCCGTCGGGTTTAAAATCCCGGATGGCATCCCGGACCATTTTCCGGTTTACCAGGTCAAGATGCAGGAAATTATAACGGGCGTTATTTTCCACCCTTTTCAGGTAGGCCGGGTCGGAAGCATAGGAGAGTTTATCGAGATTAAGAATATGGTAATCAGGGTAGGTGTCCATCAGATGCAGTATCAGGTTCGAACCTATAAATCCTGCTCCGCCTGTAATGATTATATGCATATATTAGTTAGTGTAAAAATAATTGAAACGTTTTAGGAAATACAACGTACATACACAGGTTGGTAACCTTATTAATCGCATATAGTACTATATTTTAAAGTACTATATTTTACAGACGACAGCCATCCGTGGCCTGAAATAACAATATGATGTTCAGAAGCCTGTATGAGGGAATAAAGATCGCCTTTATTTCCATATGGAGCAATAAGCTGCGCTCCTCGCTTACCATGTTCGGTATCGTCATCGGCATCGTGATGGTAACCAGCATGGTCACGGTCATTGACGGTATAAACCGCTCATTTGAATCCAGCATGCAGATGCTGGGGCAGAATGTGATCTTTATACAGAAATGGCCCTGGGGTTTTGGGGGCGAGTACCGGTGGTGGGATTATGTGAACCGTCGTGAACTAAAAGTGGAATACGTCTCCCAAATAGAAAACCAGAGCCGGCTGGCTACGTCCGTATCCGCTGAAACGGGGCGGGGAGGCGGCGTAAGGTTTGAAGATAAATCCCTTGAGAATATTCACCTTCAGGGGGTGACCTTCAACTATCTGTTTACGTCATCCATTGAAATAGAAAACGGGCGCTTCTTCTCCGGAGAGGAGGACCAAAATGGCCGGAGAGTGGTTATTCTCGGTTCCGATGTGGCTGAAAACCTGTTTGATCGCGGCGGCCGGACCGGCCGGCAGGTCCGCATCGGCGGGCAGCGTTTTGAAGTGATCGGGATCCTGGCCAAACAGGGTAATTTTCTGGGCATGCAAAGTTTTGACAATACGGCTATCATGCCCATGCGGGCCTATCGCAACCTCTACGGGCTGAGAAACGGCATTTCCCTGCGCATCAAGTTTCCAGGAGAAGCCGCCCTGCGTGACGGGGAGTATGAGATAGAAGGCATTATGCGCCGGATCAGACGCCTGGATGCAACGGCCGAAAATGACTTTGCCGTCAACAAACTTGAACTTTTTGAGCAGCAGTATAAACTCATGACGGGCGCTATTTACGGGGTCGGCCTGTTCCTGACGGCGCTATCCCTGTTTGTGGGGGGTATCGGGGTGATGAATATCATGTATGTCTCGGTCAAGGAACGCACCGGGGAAGTGGGGATCCGAAAGGCTGTAGGAGCCCGCTATCGGGAGATCCTGATGCAATTCCTGATTGAAGCCATCGTGATATGCAGCATCGGGGGACTGATCGGCATCGGTTTCTCCCTGGCCATAGCCCACGTCATCAACCAGTTTTTTGTAGCTTATATGAGCATCAATACGGTATTGCTGGCCGTTATGATCTGCATGGTCACCGGCATGCTGTTCGGTTTTCTTCCTGCCCACAAAGCCGCCCGGGCTGAACCCATTGAATCGCTGCGATTTTCCTGAAACCTGCTGCCTATGAGCCTGCTACAAACCATACTCGTTGCAAGCGGAGCACTGGCATCCAATAAGTCACGGGCCTCGCTTACCCTCCTGGCTATCGTGGTGGGGGTGTTTGCCGTGATCAGCTCCACTACGGCAGTGAAAGTGATCGACAATTTCTTCGCGGAGACGATGGCCATGCTGGGCAGCGAGGTGATCAATGTGACGACAAGGACCACCGTACAGATGGGAGGCAGCGGGAATATGCGCGGCCGCCAGCCTATTCGGTTTGATGATTTTGAACGCCTGGAAGGGATGTCCTATCTGGCCGGATCGCTGTCCCCCCAGGCCACGTTCCGCTACACCCGCGTTCGGTATGATGACAAGCAGACCGAGCCGGACATCCGGATCCTTGGCAGTAACCAGCATTACATCGCCAATAACTCCTTTACCATAGCCGAAGGCCGGAACTTAACGGAGAATGACATCAGGAACGCCCGCCCGGTGTGCCTGATTGGCGAAGACGTTCGCCAGACCCTGTTTGATCGTGAAAATGCCCTGGGCAAAAGGCTGAGCATTGACGGGCAGTATTACACGGTAGTCGGGGTCATCGGGGAAAAGGGGTCGGCTTTCGGAAGTTCCATGGATGATTTCGTTCTGGCCGCCTATTCCAAACTCAATCAGGTCTACGGCAAGAACCGGAACATTGACATCCAGGCCAGGTCTGCTTCCATTACCCTGATCATTGCCACTATGGATGAACTGACCGGGAACATGAGGGTCATCAGAGGAATACCGCCGGGGAATGACAACGATTTTGAGCTGGAAACCAACGACACGCTTCGGGGTTCATTTGATAGCTTTACCCAAATACTGTATCTGTTCGGGCTGGTGGTTGGCGGGATTGCCCTGTTCGGGGCCGGCATAGGCGTAATGAATATCATGCTGGTCTCCGTCACCGAGCGAACAAAGGAGATCGGGCTGAGAAAAGCCGTGGGGGCCAATAAGCGGGTTATCGTTCAGCAGTTTCTCGCAGAAGCGGTAATCATCTGCCAGATCGGAGGGCTGATCGGCATCATCCTGGGTGTCCTGGGCGGCAATGCCCTTGTCCTTATGATGGACGCCTCCCTGGTCTTTCCTGTGGGTGCGGTGGTCGCCGGTTTTCTGGGCATGTCGGTCATCGGAGTGATCTTTGGAGTCTATCCGGCGTATAAGGCGGCCCAGCTTAGCCCCATTGACAGTCTGCGCTATGAATGAGGTGGGGTCCTGAACGATTCGTTGTCCTTTTACATTTATCATAACGGGTATGATCCGGACAGGCAAAAAAAAAGCCTTATATTTTACCAAATTGTAATGTTTTTGTTATGTTACTGGAAATCAATTAAAAAGAATATATTATGGATATAAAAAACCTGTATCATGTACTTACCATGGTTGAAAACCTTTTTAATGCCAAGGATGGAAAAGGGCTGGACCAGGAGCTTCAGCACCGTTTGCTGGAGGTGAAAGATCAAATCATCCTGATAATCAGAAAATATCCCATGGGAGCACTTGGGTCAGCTGCTGCAGCCGGATTTATATTTGGTAAATTGCTCAAAAGATAATACAAATGAAGACTACCGACGATCAGAACATCATCGAACGCCTTCGAAAGATACCCGGAGAGGTAAAGATGCTGGTGGAAAAACGGGTGGAATTGCTGGCGTTGAACGTTAGCGACAAGGTAACCGATGCCATTACAAAGACGGCCTATAAAATTGCCGGTGGTCTGTTGATGTTAATCGGCTTTATATTTTTGCTGCATACCCTGTCCCTGTTTCTCGGAGAACTTCTGGAGAGTGCACCGCTGGGATACCTGATCGTCGCTATGGTGGTCATACTTACCGGATTGCTTTTGTATTCCCTTAATCCCGGCGGCATGGTAAAAAACACCAAAAATAAAATAAGGGAGCCTCTGGATGAGGCCATCGAAGATTCCTTCTCACATTCCGGCGATCCGGACGATGATACACGAATAAACTGACACACTTCATAAAATAAAACCAATCCCGTGGCCGACCGAAGAAAAGAACTGGAACAGGAGTTAAACGCTCTTCAGAAAGAGATCGAAGAGACCCTGACGGAGGTCAGATCCGAAATTGATAACTGGGCCGATGTCCGTTACTGGATCCACCGCTACCCCATCCATATACTGGGGGCATCCCTGCTTTTCGGTTTTTCCGTATCCCTGTTCACCGGTCGGAAAAAAAAGGATCCGTCCGATTCATCCGAAAAAGGCAACAACGCGTTTTCAAGCCTGTTCTTCAGCGAACTCAAGAAGCATGCATCCAAAACGGCAGCCAAATATATCATGAAGCAGGTCGAAGAAAATCTGAATAAAAAGAAAAAAGAGAGCGTTCCGGAGCCCTGATCCCCTACGGTTTTTATCCCCCCATCCACGAACCTATCCCTGACATATTAAATAACGTAAAAGATAACGGTAGAACAGTATAATTCGTGATCCTTTTTTACCTTCAGGGTATCCTTTCAGAGAAGTTTCATGGAAGGAAAGCTTTTACCGAACTTTTTTGAAACCTGTATCTTATTTAAACGTTAAAGTATACAGTCACCCATGAATCACCTAATGTACACTTTTATGCCCAAGTTTATTACCTCATTATTCTGCATGTGCATTCTTGCAGTGAACCTGTCGGCGCAGCAGCCTGCAAGCATTACCTTAGAGGAGGCCATCGGGATTGCCCTGGAGAATAATGTGAATATCAAACGTTCGCAAAATGCCATCGAACGCCAGAAGGTAGGTGTATTCCAATCAAGAGCAGAGTTCCTGCCCAATTTATCCTCCTCGATCAACAGCGGCAGGACCATTGGCCGCCAGTTTGATCAGGCTACGGTAAGTTTCGATGATTTTGCGGCAGACAGAATGTCGGGCAGCCTCAGCACCGGCATCACCCTCTTCTCAGGATGGCGCAATATAAACAACCTGCGTGCAAGCAGATCCTCGCTAAGCGCAACAGAAGATGATTATGAGCGTACACGCGAAACGGTCATGTTTAACACGGCTGCTCAATTTCTCAATATCATCCTGGATGAAGAGTTAGTGGGCGTTGCGGAAGACAATCTGCAAAATTCCCGTCGTCAGCTTGAACAGGTCGAAGCCCAGGTCGAGGTCGGCATGCGGCCCATCGTGGACCTGTACAATCAGGAGGCCACGGTTGCAAGCAACGAACTGGCCGTTATTCAGCGCGAGAATGCCCTGAATCTAAGCAAGGTCAATCTCATAGGCATCCTTCAGATCGATCCGTTCGCGGACTATGAGTTCGTTTCCCCGGGGATAGAGGGCATGGAACTGGAACCTAAAAATTACGTGCTGGCCGAACTGGTGGAACAGGCCATGGCGAACCGCCGGGATGTAAGGGCTACGGAAACATCCATCCAAACCCAGCGCTTTGCACTTGATGCCGCAAAGGGAGCCCATTATCCCACCGTGACGTTGGGGGCAAGCCTGTCGAGTAACTATAACAGCCTGCAGCAATTTGGCTTTTCCGATCAGTTTTTTGAATCCAACATCAACCGCGGCTTATCGGTTAATATACAGATCCCGCTTTTCAACAGATTCAGTACCCGGACCAGCATACAGCAAAGCGAAATCGACTACAAAAATGCGCTGCTTGATCTGGAAAATATCCGGGTCGAGATCTTCCAGGAGATTCGCCAGGCCTATAACGATTATTCAACGATCGTCCAGGAAATAGAGACGACAGAAACGCTGGAGCGGGCTGCCGAGAAAGCCTTTGAAACCGAACAGGAGCGCTATAATGTGGGAAGTTCCACGCTGATTGAGCTCAATGATGCCAACAACCGGTACATATCGGCCGTATCGGAACGTATTCAGGCTCAGTACCGGTTCGTTTTTCAGGAGAAAATACTCGATTTCTACCGTGGTCAGATTTCACCGGAAAACATCGGTACCATTGCCAATTAACCTTTTATGATTTTCCTTTAATTCGATTATACTTCATGGCACGCAAACCCGACAGATCACCTAAAAAAAAGCTTCTGATTACCAGCTGTGCCGTTTTGGTGTTGTTCCTTGGATTTGCCCTGCTGGCAAAAGCCATGGGTTGGATTGGTGGAGAACGTCAGGGTACGGAAGTGGAGACGGCCATCGCTGAGCGGAGAACGATCACCCAGCTGGTGACCGCCTCGGGACGCATACAGCCGGAAATCGAAGTTAAGCTGGCTCCCGATGTGTCCGGAGAAATCATTGAACTGAGTGTAAAAGAAGGGGATTTCGTCGGAGAGGGCGACCTGCTTCTCCGCATCCGTCCGGACTTGATCCAGGCCCGTATAGATGAACTCAATGCCAATCTCATGAACCAGAAGGCCCGCCGGGAGCAAAGCCGCGCTTCGATGCTTCAATCGGAGAATGCCTTTGATAAACAGCGGCAACTCTATGAAAAAGAGATGATCCCGGAGCTGGAATATATGAATGCCCTGCGTAACCTTGAAGCCGAACAGGCGAACTTCCAGGCCAGTGAATTTATGGTGCAGAATGCGGAAGCGCAGATGCGCCGGGCCGAAGAGGAACTCAGACAGACGGTAATCCGGGCGCCCATGAGCGGTACGATCAGTATGCTGAATGTGGAGCGCGGCGAGCGGGTGGTGGGAAGTGTGCAGATGGCGGGAACCGAATTGCTCCGCATCGCCCGCATGGAACAAATGGAGGTCCAGATCGACGTTAATGAAAATGATATCGTCCATGTACGGCAAAACAATGTTGCCCGCATTAACGTCGACGCGTATCCCAATGAGTATTTCGAGGGATCAGTGACCGAAATTGCCAATTCCCCACATATCCGCGGGGAGGGAACCACAGAGCAAATTACCGAGTACCCGGTTAAGATCAGAATACACAGCCGCCATAATATCAATGACCGGGGGGATACGGCCCTGACCCTGTCGGGCAATGACATCGAAGTACGCTCTGACGCCGGCGGTCCCCAGTTCAAGCCGGGCATGACGGCCACCGTAGACATCGAAACCAATACCGTTGAAAATGCCCTTTCGGTCCCCATACAAGCCGTGACCGTTAGAGAGGTTAATGCGGATACGGATGAGGAGAACCCAGCCCCGGTCCGTTCGGATAGTCTGCAAAGAGTGATCTTTCTCGTCAGGGACGGAGAGGCTCAGATGAACACGGTTGAGACGGGGATCAGCGATGATACGTATATTTACATCAAATCGGGGGTTGAACCGGGCGATGAGGTCATTACCGGCAACTATCGTGTCCTTACCAGGGTTTTGACAGACGGAGATCCGGTAGAAGTTAACAACGCGTTCGCGCCAGCGATGGCCAACCGCTAAAACCTATTTTACATCACAAAACAAAGAACCATTATGAGTCCAATTATTCAACTCCGGGATTTACATAAAAGCTATATTATGGGCAGCCAGGAAGTGCAGGCCCTGAAGGGTATCCATTTCGGGATCAATAAAAATGAATACGTCTCTATTATGGGTCCGTCGGGTTCGGGTAAATCGACCCTGATGAATATATTGGGCTGCCTGGACACACCGACCCGGGGCGATTATTTTCTGAATTCACAGAACGTGAGCGACCTTACCGACAACGAGCTGGCCGAGGTCAGAAACCGGGAGATCGGATTTGTATTTCAAACCTTCAACCTGCTTCCCCGTTCCAATTGCCTGGCTAACGTTGAACTGCCTCTCATATATGCAGGCGTAAAGTCATCCGAGCGCCGCGAGCGTGCACTGGATACCCTTGCCAAGGTGGGGTTGTCTGATCGGGTCGATCACAAGCCCAACGAACTTTCCGGGGGGCAGCGGCAGAGGGTGGCCATAGCCCGGGCATTGATTAACAATCCCTCTATCCTGCTTGCCGATGAGCCTACTGGCAACCTGGATTCCAACACGGGGGAAGAAATTATGTATTTGTTCGAGACCCTGTATGAGGCCGGACACACCATTCTGGTGGTAACCCATGAAGAAGAAGTGGCCAGCCACAGCCGCAGGGTTATCCGGCTGAAAGACGGATTGCTGGAAAGCGACACTCCGGTTGAGAATCCCGTCATCGCAAAATTAAAAACCCCGTCGGACGCCACCGCCTGACGGGGAAATCACCCGAAACGGCTAAACGGCCGGTGAGACTTCGACGCCGGCCACCTCAACCATAAGATCGAACAGGTCGGTATTGCGGGTGAAGTAACTCAGCGACTGGCTTCCCGGACCCATCGAGGCCAGTTCCACGTAGTCGCTGGTGTGCATGCTTCCGATCCAGTTAACCCCCGTGTAATTGGCCAGGATGGTGCCCATCACCGAGGAGGTGCCATTTCTGGGCTGATACAAGGTTTCATAGTTACCCTGCATGGCACTGATCAGCGCTTCAGCCTCCCTGCTGCTGATCTGGAGGCGTGTGGCTTCCTCCACACGCTCACGGACCTGGCTTACCGTACTTGATTCGTCGAGTTCCGATAAGATCCAGTCATTGGTGTGCTTGAAACCGGCAATGCTGTCGAACCGGGCGTTGGGATTGTTGTGGCCATTGAGTCCGGGGTTGGCATTGCCATGATCGCTGGTGATGATCACCAGGGTGTCGTCGCGCCCGTCGGTGAAATCCAGAACGGCGCCAATGGCGTCATCGAAAGCCATCTGGTCAAAAAGCAATCCGGCCACATCATTGCTGTGTGCGGCATGGTCGACGCGGCCCCCTTCGATCTGCAGAATAAATCCATCCGTATTCGTTGAAAGCCGGTCCATCGCCAGGGAACTCATTTCGGCCAGGGTCGGTACGTCGCGCTGCAGGTCGGGGATGCTTACCTGATCGGTGGTGTAAGGGAGATGACCGTTGGCAAATACGCCGAGCAGTTTGCCCCCGTCATTTTGCAGATTGGCCAGCCCGCTTTTTTTTCTGGCGATATGATAGCCTTTTGAAGCAAATTCAGCATACAGGTCTTTGTCATCGCTGCGACGGCTGGCGCTGAAATGCCTGTTGCCACCACCCATCAGCAGATCATATTCGCGCTCCAGGTACTGGTCCGCGATCTCTTCACCCATATACCTGGAAGGGATATTGACGGAAAACCCGGCCGGGGTGGCATGGGTTATCTCGGCCGTAGTTACCAGTCCGGTGGCTTTGCCCGCATCGCGGTAGGTTTCCAAAATAGTGGGGTAGATTTCTCCGCCGGGACCCATGCACAGGGCACCGTTGTTGATGCGATGTCCGCAGCCCCAGGAAGCGGCCGCCGCTGCCGAGTCGGTTACAATGGAATCGAGGGAGGCCATGTCCATGACCCCACGGTTGACCCGTTGCTGTTCATACAGCCTGATCCAGTTCGAGGTTCTGCCATCACGGCGCCGCGTCATTTGATCGGCCATGGTCAGCGTGCCCATGCTCATGCCGTCGCTGACCAGGAAAATAACATTTTTAGCTGTTCCTTTTATGCTGCCTCCAGCCGTTCCTCCCGGAGAGCAGCCTTTGATGAAAGCTCCGCTGCCCAATGCGAAGGAGGAGAGGGCGCCTGTTTTCAGGAAATCGCGGCGGCTGACACCGTTGGCTGAGGGAGCTTTTCTGTTATTCATATGTTTCATATATCTTTGTCTGTTCAGGTTTTTGCGTAAATAGGGAACTTCCCCAAATATGATCTGCCTGAAATATTAAAATGGAAAATAAGCTTTTTAAAATGTAATAAGCAAAACAAGGCAAAGTTTATCATAGTATATGATGTGATTGCATAAGGCAAAACCAACTGGTTATGGACAAGGATCCCAAAAAACATATTGAAGGTCTGTCATGGGAGGAAATTTTAAAACTGGTTGAGCAATTACAGGATGATCAATCCGAATTAGAGGCACAAAACAGCGAACTGCGGCGAACCTTAAAAAATAAGGACCGGTCGTTAAAGAACTACGCCGACCATTATGATTTTGCGCCGGTCGGATATTTGTCCCTTAGTTCGGACGGCCTGATTCTGGCCGTTAACTTAGCCGGCTGCCAATTGCTTGGGGAGGAACGCAGTAATCTTTTTCACAGGCCTGTCGCCGACTTTCTGGATCCCGGTTCTGAAGAAGCATTCCGGAACCATCTGCAGCGGGTATTTTACACGGAAGAAAGCGATGTCTGCCAGGTTAAGGTTCATTATAAAACCGGATCCTACGATATAGAATTGAGAAGCGCTGTCGTAAGAGACAGTGAAACGGATGCGCCCTATTGCAGAAGCTCGATGTACAATATTACCGGAAGGCTAAAGATGGAGGCCGAACTGGACGAACAGCGCAGGCTAACCGGAGCCGTGTTTGAGCACATCGAATCCGGCATTATCGTATGTAACCGTGAAGGGAAGGTGACCTTGCTGAATAAAGCCGCTTCCAATTTGTTCCGGCATGATCTTACCGGATTCCGTTGCCAGGACTGGCACAGCCACCTCAGGCTGTTCCGTGAGGAGGAGCAGGTACCGTTGAATGAAGAGGCTGAGGCCATATTTCATGGGTGGAAGGGGGAGCGCTTTGAAAACGTAGAAGTTAATTATGTTCCCGGGGAGGGCCGTGTGCACACCCTGCTGGCCAGCGGACAGTCTATCAGCCAGCCTCAGGGTTTGAACCTGGGAGCCATCATCGTTCTGCATGACATTACCGACCGTAAACGTGCCGAAGATGAGCTCCGCTATTACCAGGATCAGCTTGAAAAGCTTGTGGAGGAAAGAACACAGGATCTGAAATCCGCCAATAACCGGCTCGCCGAGGAGATTGCCGAGCGAAGCCGTCTGCAAAATAAATTGGTGATGGAAAAAAATTTTGCGGAATCACTCATCAACAGCCAGCCGGGGTTGTTCTATCTGATGAATAAAAAAGGGGAAATGCTCCGGTGGAATAAAAATATGGAATTGTATACCGGCTATTCCAGAAATGAGATCAAGGAAATGCAGGCGCTGAACCTGCTTACCGAAGAGGATGTGAACTTAACCAGGCAGATGTTGGACGAAACCCTTCAATACCGTAAGGGTTTCGGCAAGGCCCGCCTGGCCACCAAAAATGGAAAAAAAATTTCTTTTTTATTGACCGGGGTGGCCATTGAACATGATGGGGAGGATTATATAATCGGTACGGGCATCGATATTTCCGAGCTTGAAAGGGAGCGAAAGGAAAAGATGAGGTTCTTTCAGGTGCTCGAAAAAAGCATGAACGAAATCTATATCTTTGACGCCGAAACGTTGAATCTGATTTATGTCAATGCCGGGGCCCGGGTCAACCTGGGTTATAGCGCCGAAGAACTTATGAAGATGAAAGCCTATGATATCAAGCCTGAGTTTACGGAGGCAAAGCTGAGAGAGGTCCTTAAGCCTCTGGCCAACGGGGAAAGGGAAAAAATCATGCTGCAGACGGCGCACCAGCGCAACGACGGCAGCGTCTACCAGGCGGAGGTTAATATGCAGCTGATCGAACAGGAACAAGAGAGGGTGTTCATTGCCATAGCCCGGGATATTACAGACCGGTTAGAGGCCGAAGAGCAAATAAAAAAAACCCTGCATGAAAAAGAAATACTGCTGGGCGAGATCCATCACCGGGTAAAGAACAACCTGTCTGTCATCTCCAGCCTGCTTTCTATGCAGGCGAGCTATGTTGAGGATAAAAACGTGCACGACCTGTTCAAAGAATGCGAAACCAGGATAAAATCAATGGGGCTCATCCATGAGATGCTTTACCAGCAGGAAAATTTTTCACATATAAATTTCGATCCCTATATAAAAAGCCTGGTTGAGCATATTGCTTCTAATTTCAAGTCAGAAGAGGTACTTGTTCAAACCCGGGTGGAGGTGGATGACCTGTCTCTGGACATTAACACGGCCATCCCCTGCGCCCTTGTCATCAATGAACTGTTGACCAATGCCTTTAAACATGCATTTAAAAACCGGGAGAAAGGCACCATTACCGTTTCGCTGAACGCGGACGATGACCACCATGTCCGCCTTGTTGTCAAAGACGATGGCGTCGGGCTGCCTGAGGATATTGAAGGGAACCGGCTGTATGAAACGCTGGGCATGTCTCTGGTCAGTGGGTTAACCGCCCAGCTGAAGGGGCAGCTTTCCATTAAACGGACAGGTGGCACCGCATTTATAGTTGTTTTTCCCTACCAGGCGGAAACATAAAATCCAATTAGTGCATTTTGTACAATTCTTGATGATCTTTAAGGTTATTATTTCTTTACCCTAAGCGCATTTGCATCGTGGCCTTTACGATTCATCCAAAATATTTTAATAAATTCATAGCCTTCACCGGACTGTTATGCCTGATCGCTGTGGCATGGACCACCATTTTATACGTCGATAACCAGCAGGATCGGTTTGAGGAAAGGCTGGGAGATGGCTCGGCCGTACGTAACCTGGCTTTTCCGGGTATTGCCTCCGGGGATTCAATCCGCATTTCCGCCTACAGGGGATCGCCGGTCATACTGGATTTTTGGGCAACCTGGGCCCGGCAATCGTCCCGTGCCCACAGGAAGCTGGCTGAACTCCAGCAGGAGCATCCGGGCCTTGTCGTTATCGCGGCCTCGGTAAAAGATTCGGATAAGTACGTTGGCGAATATCTCAGCGACCATGACTATGATTTTATTTATGCCGATGGAACGCAAGCCTATCAGGATCTGCTTGTACCCGGGGTGCCGACCCAGTTGGTGTTTGACAGCAAAGGGGTGTTGCAGCAAATATTCGTCGGCTTTAAAGATGAAAACCAGTTTGACAGCATTTTAAATGACCGATAGCCATTACGCCATACAGGATGGGGAAATCCTGCCTTCTGATGAGGCCGTCATTCCCGCGGTAAGCAGTGCAGCCAGCTACGGCGACGGCTGTTTTGAAACCCTGCGAGCCTATTCCGGCCGCCTGCCTGCCCTCGGCCGCCACCTGAATCGTCTCAAAAGAAGCATGACGTATCTGGGTATGGCCATACCGGACGGCTTCACCCCGGAGTATTTTACGGAAGAAGCAGACCGGCTTCTCGAACGCAACGCCCTCAAAGAAACGGATGCCCGCGTCCGCCTGCAAATCTGGCGTGTGGGTCCGCTGGGATACGGGAGCGGAGATGATGATCCGGTCTCGTTTCTGCTTACCGCAACTCCCCTTGCCGGCCCTGGCGGAGCGGTGAGCCTGTTCGTTGCCACCCGGCGAAGAATCCCGTCGGAGGCCCTGGGAAGCGGGTTTAAATTGTCCAACGGCCTGAATTATATCCTGGCTCGCCGTGAGGCGGTAAAAAACGGATTTAACGATGCCCTGATGCTGGATTGCCGCAACCGGATAAGCGAAACCACCATTGCCAATATATTCTGGAAAAGCGGAAATGATGTGTTTACGCCCTCCGTAGGGTGTGATCTGCTGCCGGGGATCACCCGGGAGATACAGCTGGAATGGCTGCAGGGGCAAAACAACCTTTCGGTGCACACAGGGGAGTTTACCCTGGAGGACCTGATGAAGGCCGGGACCGCTTGGCTGACCAATTCCGTTCAGGAGGTAATGCCGGTAAGCTTTGTCAATGAAACGCCGTTTAATGAGGACGATCCGTTTTTAGAAAAACTGAAACAGGAATACAGGAAGAGAATCCGCCATGAACCCTAAGCTTTTATCCCACCTGCGAAGCCTCCGCCGGCGGGGTCCCCTGATCCTGCTTGATTCCCAGTCCGCCTGTCACCCGGCTTCCCAAAAAAGCTATCTGGCGGCCGTCCCGGATGCCCGGATTGAAGCATTTGGAAACCAGGTCACCCTCTGTCACCCCGACGGCACCCGGGAGCAAATGGAAGCCGACCCCTGGGAGGCGCTGAAACGGTTCCGTGCATCTTATCCCGGCTGGCATTTTGGATGGCTGGGCTATGACCTTAAAAATTTCACGGAAAAACTCACCTCCGGCAATCCTGATCCGGTGAACCTGCCGGACCTGTTCTTTATTCGTCCCACGGAGTTGTTCCGGATTGACGCGGCATCGCGGAGTATCCATGCCCTGATGGGAAACCGGGTTCCGCCCGGGGAGCAAGGCGAGGCACAGCCGTTTAAGGTGGCCAATTTGCAATCGGATTACCATGAGGCGGAGTATCTTGCCCTGGTCGATCAGGCCAGGCATTATATTAAAGAGGGGGATTTTTATGAAATAAACCTGTCGCATCAGCTCAGGGCCGATTTTACCGGAGACTCCCTGGATCTGTATACGAGCATGCGACGCCGGGGACCCGTACCCTTCGGCGCCTATGTGCATGGAGCCGGTTTTTCGATATGTTGTGCGTCGCCGGAGCGGTTTTTGTGCAAAAAGGGGACCCGGCTGCTTTCCGAACCCATTAAGGGAACCATACGGAGGGGTTCCAGCCAACAGGAAGATCTGTTACTGAAAAAAGAGATCCTGTATTCGGTAAAGAACAGGGCCGAAAACCTGATGATCGTGGACCTGGTGAGAAATGACCTGAGCCGGATTGCCAAAGCCGGCACGGTTCATACCGGGAAGTTTTACGAACTGCAGACGTTCAACACCCTCCATCAAATGGTGTCAGCCGTAACGGCCGAGATGGGTGAGACCATTGATGCCGTGGATGCCATTAAAGCCTGCTTCCCTATGGGCTCCATGACCGGAGCTCCCAAGATCAGGTCCATGGAGGTTATTGAACAACTGGAATCGCGCAAACGGGGGATCTATTCGGGAGCCATCGGTTATTTCACCCCCGATGATGATTTCGATCTGAATGTCGTTATTCGGACGGCCGTCGTTAAGGGGGATAAACTGTACTACAGCATTGGCGGTGCCATTACCGCCGATTCGGTGCCCCTGGACGAGTGGGAAGAGACCTGGGTTAAAGCGCGGGCTTTGACAAGTTTTACAGGGGAGATGAACTATGATGTTTAGGATGGCCGGTTTTAGCAGTACATTCACCACATAATTGAAATAAAAAACACTGAAGGCATGAATATTGTTAATCCAAAAGATGTTGAAATATCCACTCTGGGCGAGCTGAAAAAAAACGGATGGAAATCCGTACCCATCAAGCTGGAGATGCGCAACAACCTGATCCGTAAACTGAACAAGGGCGAGGAGTTATTTCCCGGCATCGTCGGATACGATAAAACGGTAATTCCACAGTTGCAGCATGCCCTGCTGTCCCGCCATGACATGATTCTGCTGGGACTCCGGGGGCAGGCTAAAAGCCGGATCCTGCGACTGCTGGTTAACTTTCTGGATGAATACATGCCCGTCATTACCGGATCGGAAATCAACGACGACCCGTATCATCCCCTGTCGAAATATGCCCGGACACTGATAGAGGAAAAAGGCGATGAGGCTCCGGTTAGCTGGATCCATCGCTCGGATCGCTACGCCGAGAAGCTCGCTACACCTGACACGAGCGTGGCCGATATTATCGGGGATATTGATCCCATCAAGGCCGCCACCCGCCGGCTGACCCTGTCCGATGAGGACGTTATCAATTTCGGGCTGATCCCCCGCACCAACCGGGGCATCTTTGCCATCAATGAATTGCCGGACCTGCAGCCGAGGATACAGGTGTCCTTGCTCAACATTATGCAGGAAAGGGATATACAGATCAGGGGATTCAACGTCAGGATCCCCCTGGATGTATTGATGGTCTTTTCCGCCAACCCTGAAGACTATACCAACCGCGGCAACATCATTACCCCGCTGAAAGACCGCATTGACTCCCAGATCATCACGCATTACCCCAAATCCATCGACGCCGGCATGGAGATAACCCGTCAGGAAGCCTGGGTAAAACGGGAAGGCGGCCTGGAGGTAGCCATCCCTCATTTTGTGCGTGAAATTGTAGAGCAGACGGCCGTCGAGGCCAGAGCTTCGGAATATATAGACCAGAAAAGCGGCGTTTCGGCGCGCATGACCATCACCGCCATGGAACATATTATCTCAGCGGCTGAGAGAAGGGCTGTGATCAACCGGGAGAAGAAGACCATAATTCGGGTGTCCGACATTTACTATTCCATACCGGCGCTCACCGGAAAGCTGGAACTGGTGTACGAAGGCGAGCAGGAGGGGGCCATCAATGTAGCCAAGCATCTGCTCGGAGCTTCGGTCAATAAGGTATTCAAGCAGTACTTTCCTGATCCGCAGAAAAAAAACAATACATCAAAATCAAAATCACCCTATGAAGGCGTCACAGGCTGGTTCGCAAAAGGGTATAAGATCGATCTGCCCGATCACCTGAGCGCCAAAGAATACGGTAAACGGCTTATGGCTGTCGATGACCTGAAGAAAGTGGTCAAAACGTTTGCCAAACCCCAGAGCAATGAAGAGCTGTACAGCATGATGGATTTTGTGCTCGAAGCCCTGCACCAAAATTCCATTCTGGGCAAGGATGATCTGGATGACCAGCGCTCGTTCACCGACCTGGTAGGTTCCATGCTGGGATCCCTGGGCGATTATGACGACCATTTCGATGAATAGAAAACAACATGGGGTCCTATTTTAACGTTGAAAAAACTAAATATATGGCGTATCTTAACAGGCTATAAAGAAACCCAACAAATTTCCAACTGATATCATGAAAAAAGGCATTCATCCTGATTACAAAGAAGTAAAGGTCATCATGAGTGATGGCAGTGAAGTCATCACGCGCAGCACCATGAAAACCAAAGA
>JBBDRB010000074.1:0-102974 GCA_040905685.1 Balneolales bacterium
TGACGATGCCCTGAAAAACGCTCCGGATGCCGACACTGATTATTTCAGGGTTCCGAGGGTTATTGAATAATGGCTAAACGAACATCGCGAAAAAGACGCTCCAAAGACGTTCCGGATAAGCAGGCTCCTCCTGACCGGTGGACAGGTCTTTCCCTGAGGACGCGCCATAGCCTGTGTCTCCTCTTCCTTTTTGCGCTGCCGGTCATTATGTTTACCGATACCATCATGGGCGATCAGAGGTTTATGGGCCATGATACCATGCAGTTCCGGGCCTCTGCAGAATCCATAATTGAGCACCGGGAGACCTATGGTGAAGATGCGCTGTGGTCAACGCATATGTTCTCCGGCATGCCGGCCTATATGATTTATTATGCCAAGGCCGTGCCGCATCTTGACTCGCTTATCTTTTTCAGCTTCACCGACATCCTGCCGGCTATGCCCTATTGGGTTATGCTCTCGGGTACCTACTTCTTCCTCATCCTCATGGGATTCAGGCCGCTTGCCGCCTGTACGGGAGCGGCTTTATTCGGCCTCACCGCCTATTTTCCCATCATTATCGGCGCCGGACATAATTCAAAATTCTACGCCCTCAGCCTTGTCCCCTGGCTGGCGGCCGGGTACTGGCTGATTACGCGGAAGAATGTATGGATTATCGGTCTGTTTGCCTTTGCCCTGGCTTTAAATCTTGAATTCCGGGCCAATCATCCCCAGATCACCTATTACTTCGCCTTCCTGTTCATGATCTGGTGGCTTTACGATACCTGGCATGCCTATCAGGGGGGACATATTCCGGATTGGGCAAAACGTTCAGGCGTACTCGCCGCAGCCGTATTAATAGCCATAGCCTGTAACGTGCAACCCTACTGGAATTTTTTGGAATATGCCCCCCACAGTATACGCGGCGGTTCAGAAATCTCTGAAGAGACGGGGCTGAACCAGGATTACGCCATGGCATGGTCCCAGGGCCGGGGGGAGCTGCTGACGCTTATCATACCCAATCTTTACGGCGGCTCATCGGCTGAGGGTACCTACTGGGGACCTAAGACCATGACCGGTGGCCCGCATTATTTCGGTGCGGCGGGATTTCTGCTGTTTCTTCTGGGTTTGTGGAAATCGCCCCGTCGTATTCGTTTCCTGTTCCTGGGCACCGGAACGCTGGCTATCCTGTTTGCGCTTGGAGAACATTTTTGGCTGCTGAATAATCTCATGTTTGATTATTTCCCGTATTTCGACCGCTTCAGGGCCCCCGAAACCTGGCTTGTGGTCACCATCTTTTCCTTTTCCCTGATTGGGGCCATGGGCGTCGAAAGCCTGCTTTCCTATGCCTCGGCCGGAGCCTCAACCCTGAAGGGCCTGTATAAACCACTGGGTATGGCAGCCGGCATAGGCCTGATCTTCCTGGTCGGTGGCAATGCTTTGCTTGGTTACGAAAAAGAGAACGAGTCCCGGCAGCTGGCCGCCCGGATCGCGGCCCAGCAAAACGTATCGCCATCCAGCCGGGAGGTGCAGCAAACGGTGAACCGATATATCGAGCAGCAGTTAAAACCCGGGCGAAAGGATAAAGCCCGCTCCGATATGATGCGCTACCTGACCTTTGTACTCCTGGGCGGAGGATTGGCCGTGCTTGCCCGGCAAAAGAAAATACCGGCCGGCTATGCCGGTCTCGGCCTGTTCGTTCTGGTGTCTGTGGATCTGATAACCGTGGGCAGCCGCTATATAGACGACGGTGCAAAAATGCCCAAGACCCTGGAACGCGAAGAGATGATCGAACAGCAGCGGCGTCCGCTGGATACCTTTATTGAGGAAGGCGTGCAAACCGGCCAGGGCTATGAATACCGGACGTTCCCCCTTAGCGATAATCCTTTTTCCAATGCCATACCCGCTTATTTCTATCCGTCCGTGGGGGGCTACACCGGTGTAAAAATGGCTATTTACCAGGATCTGATCGATTATGCAATCTATGAAGGGCCCCGGGGCATCAACCTGCCGGTACTGAATATGCTGAATGTGAAATACCTCAGCGCCGCTCAGCCATATGACATTGACGGGTATGAAGTGGTCTATCAGGGAGATGACGGATACGTGCTTGAAAACCAGGATGTGCTGCCAAAAGCATTTTTTGTTGATTCCCTGTCCTATGCCACATCGGCCCGGGAAGCCATGGATGCCCTTAATGAAGGGGCTTTCGATCCCTCCTCCCGGGCCATCGTGGAAACAGACCGTCGTTTTGAGACCGGCGTGGATGCCGGCGCACAGGTACAGCTTACGCACTATGACGCCAGACGCATAGCCATGGACGTGAGCCGGAGCAATGACGGCTTCCTGGTTTTGGGGGAAATTTACTACCCCGAGGGCTGGCGCGCCTGGCTTGATGATGAGGAAGTGGATATCATCAAGACAAATTATGTGCTGAGGGGCATACCCGTGCCGGCCGGGGAACATGAACTGTATCTGGAGTTCACTCCGCGTTCGCACTTTACCGGAAGCAAAATATCATGGATTGCCAATATTTTGCTGATCGCCATCGGGTTCACCGGCTTTGGGCTGTATTTCTATTCCGGATACAGCAAGCCATGAAGCGGAAAAAAGCCCTGATCCTCACCTATTACTGGCCGCCGTCAGGCGGACCCGGCGTGCAGCGCTGGCTTAAGTTTTCGAAGTACCTTCGTGACTTTGGGTGGGAGCCGGTTGTTTATACGGCTGAGAATCCGGAAGCGCCTGCCGTTGACCGTAGCCTGGAGAAGGATATCCCTGAAAACCTGACGGTCATCAGGCGGAAGATCCGGGAACCGTATTCCCTGTATAAACTTCTTACCCGCCAGGAAAAGGGAATGAAGGTTAGTACAGCCTTGCTGAACGAGACCCGCAAGCCCGGCAAGACCGAACTGTTTGCCCGGTGGGTACGCGGCAATTTTTTTATTCCGGATGCGCGGAAATTCTGGATCAGGCCCTCCGTCAGGTATCTGGCAAAATGGATCGCTGAGAATCCTGTGGATGTAGTCATCTCCACGGGTCCCCCCCATTCCATGCATATGATCGGGCGGGGGCTCCAAAAGCGGACCGGCCTGCCCTGGATTGCCGATTTCCGTGATCCCTGGACCACAGCCTATTACTATCATGCTTTTCTGGTCAGCAGGCGAGCCGAAAAGAAACACCGCCAAATGGAGGCCGAAGTCGTGACCGGCGCTGACAGGGTGATAGCGGTGAGCACGACATGGAAACAAGAGTTCGAGCACCGGTATGCCCGGCCGGTCGACCTGTTGACCAATGGGTTTGATGAAGAGGATTTCGCGGTGAGCACGCCGGCTCCCGATCCCTATTTCTCCCTGTCCCAGATCGGGACCATGATGCCTGACCGCAATCTTCCGGCCCTGTGGCAAGCCCTGTCGGGTCTGATCAACAGCGATGCGGATTTTGCCATGGATTTCCGCCTGATGCTGATCGGTACAGTAGATGCCTCTGTAAAAGAAGCCCTCGAAGCGTACGGATTGACTGATCATGTTATTCATACCGGTTATTTGCCCCACAATGAGGTTATTACCAGGCTTAAATCCTCTCATGTGCTGCTTGATGTGTTGAAACAGACCCCGAACACCAAAGGCATTTTATCTGGCAAGATCTTTGAATACCTTGCAGCCAAACGTCCTGTTCTACTGATCGGGTCGACCGGTTCGGATGCTGCGGAACTGATCCGTGAAACCGGGGCCGGATATTCGGTAAATTTTGACGATGCGGAAGGAATACAAAAGATAATCAGCCGGCTGTACGCCAGCTATAAAAACAACACGCTGAAATGTGAGAGCAGGTCCGTCAATGAGTATTCCAGAAAAAATATCACCCAAAAACTAAGCCGTATGTTGGATGAGGTCCTGAACCCATGACATTTCGACAAAACAGCTCGACCGACCTTCGTTATAAAAGGACGCTGAAATTTCTCAAATCAAGCCTGCCGCAGTCCTCAGCCCTACTGGATCTGGGTCCGCCAAACCCATTTTCCCGCATTATGACCGAAGAAGGGTACCGGGTCCAAAATACGGCAATCGATCTGGATGAGTCCCCCGAAGCATTGCAGGAAGCAGGCTGTGATGCCGTAACGGCCTTTGAGATACTGGAGCACTTACTTAACCCCCTGGGTGTGCTGCAGCATTTGAATGCCCCGAAACTCTTTGCTACCGTGCCCCTGGACCTGTGGTTTTCATCCGCTTACTATAACCGCGATGATCTGCGTGACCGGCACTTTCATGAATTTGAGGACTGGCAGTTTGACTGGCTGCTGGATAAGGGAGGCTGGAAGATCATACGTAGGGAAAAATGGAACAATCCCTCTTATAAAATAGGTGTTCGTCCGTTGCTGCGGTGGATTACCCCCCGTTATTATGCCGTCGAAGCCATAAGGAAATAAATTCCCCCATGAAGATTCTATGCGTGGCCGGTGCGAGGCCCAATTTCATGAAGATCGCACCTATTCTTAAGGCCCTTGACCACTATCCGGAACAGGTTGAGACGATCTTGCTGCACACCGGTCAGCATTATGACTTCAGGATGTCTCAGGTATTCTTAGATCAGCTTGAAATACGGAAACCCGACGTTTTTTTAAATGCGGGTTCAGGCTCCCATGCCCGGCAAACCTCACAGATCATGGTTGAGTTTGAGACCGTAGTCCAAAACCTGCAGCCGGACCTGGTCCTGGTTGTGGGAGATGTCAATTCAACGGCAGCCTGTGCCCTGGTCACAAAAAAGACCGGCATTCGGCTGGCGCACGTTGAGGCCGGGCTCCGTTCTTTCGACCGTACGATGCCCGAGGAGATCAACCGGCTTGTTACCGACGCCATAACGGATATTTTCTATACCACCAGCGAGGAAGCCGGCAGGCAGCTGCTGAAGGAAGGCCACCATGCAGAAGACATTATTATGGCCGGGAACTGCATGATCGATACGTTGCGTAAACTCGAAAAAAAGGCTGATCAATCTTCCATTCTTACCACCCTGGATCTCAAAGCCGGTGAATATGCCCTGCTGACCCTGCACCGTCCGTCCAACGTGGATGACCGGCTTATCCTTGGGGGCATTGCCGATGCCCTGGCCCATATTGCATCTCACCTGCCGGTGGTCTGCCCGCTTCATCCGCGGACCAAAAAGAAACTCGGGGAATTCGGCCTGCTGGACCGGCTCGACCGGCTGGAAAATTTTGTTCAGATTGAGCCGGAAGGCTATCTCGGATTTGTCAAGCTGATGAAAAACGCAAGGTTCGTCATTACCGACTCGGGCGGACTGCAGGAAGAAACCACGGTGCTGGGCATACCCTGCCTTACCCTGAGGAACAACACCGAGCGGCCCGAGACCATCACCCAGGGGACGAACATACTGGCCGGGATCCAGAAAGACGACATCATACGCGAAGCCGGTAATATTTTGCGCGGGAAGATAAAAAAAGGACGGATCCCGAAGTACTGGGACGGCAGGGCGGCCGAACGGATAGCCGAACACCTGATTTCCCTATAGGAGCTGCCGGTACATGCCTATCAGGTTTTTCGAGGTAGCCTCCCAGTTATACGAGGTGTGCACGGCCTGAGCGCCCTTTATTCCCTTTTGCCGGTAGGTGTCGGGAGATCCGGCCATTTCAAGCACGGCCGCGGCAAAAGCATCGCTGTCTCCGGCCGGATAGATCAGTCCGGCATCTTCCTGCTCTATGATGCGTTTGAGCGGTTCGCAGTTGCTGGCCAGCACCGGCTTTTCCATGTACATATAATGAAACAGCTTATGAGGGATGGTCGCATCGGTATGTTCCGTCTTGAGATGGGGTATCAGGCAAATATCGGCAGCTGCGATATACCCTTTAAGGCGTTCCTGAGGCTGCCATCCTTCAAACGATACATGAGCGGATAAGTCCATGTCCCTTACCCTGGCTTCCAGTTCCGGCCTGATGCGTCCGTCTCCAATCAGAAGAAGTTTGGTTTCCGGCTTCGCTTTGATGATTCGCGGCAAGCCCTCCAGTACGCTTGCCAGGCCCCTGTGGACATCGAAAACACCGGTATACACCAGCACGTAATGCTTTTTATAGCGCTCGGGTATGACCGGATCGACCGGGTAGCTTTCAAATGCCGGTAAATTGATGGTGTTGGGCACCACGGTAAGGTTGCCGGCGGGAACACCCAGCTTCCTGTTGCGTTCTGCCGCTTCCTCGATGACAACAATCACCCGGTCGGCCTGATTGACCCACTTTTTTTCCAGGCGCTCCCATCGCGGTATGGATATGAGGTATCTGGCGGGAAACCGGCTGCTCCAGGCGTAATGCTTTAGCGCATGGACGTAATTTTCGTGCAGGTCGGCCACAACCGGTATATTCAGTTTTTCCTTAGCCCACAGTCCGCCTTCCACCATGTAGAGGTCATGCATGTGAAGCACATCGAAGCGAACCTGCTTATACAGAGAGAGGATCTTATTTCTCAGATACCACGAATACAGGGGAACGGTCCCGGCAAGGCCCCGCATCTTATCGCGGACTGTCCTGGATATGCCGGCCCTGTATATGGTAATCCCCCGGTAGGTTTCCACAGGCGGCCTTGTATCGGGGGCAATCGTCAGCACCGATACGCTGAAACCGGCTTCTATAAGTGAAAGAGCCTCATTTTCCACCCTCGTATCGGTGGGAAAATTCAGGTCGAGAACCATTAAGATATGCATAGTGCCTGCTCATTTTTTGAATGTATGGATGGCATTCCGGATTTCAGTCCATGGATATAATTTCAGCATAACCATTAATGCCGGAAAGCAAATCAGCAAAGCTGCCCGCCAGGCCAACCGGTAAACCGGTTCCCAGGCTACGGAAGGCAGCGAAAGTAAATATAGACCCAACAGGATGCCCGTTACCGAAGCGGCCGCATTCCACGGATAGGGAATATAAAGGATCCTGCCGGCCTTGCGGACGGTCAGGAACAGCAAAAACCCATAGGAAAAGGTCGTGGACAGGGCAGCGGCCATGGCCCCGTAATAAGGGATCAGCAGGATATTCAGCAGCAGGTTCATTCCACACGCCACGGCCATATTCCCTGCAATTACGCGGGTTTTCATCTCCGAATACAGCACATTCATGGCAATGTAATACAAACCATACCCCATATAACCCAGGGCAATGGGAAATACCAGCCCTTCGACGGCCAGATATTCCCTGTTGGGGGAGATCCAGGAGGTAATGTCATAGGCAAACAGCGACAATCCTAAAACAGCCCAGCCTGTCCATATGATATAATGGCGGAATACCCTCCGGAAAAAGGTCCCGGGATGATCCTGCTCGTTTAAGGCCTTCAGCCCGATAACCCCAAAAGCCATTTGAAAACTCTGAACAAACAGCATATTGATGACGCTGCTCAGTTTTCCTGCCCACCCGTAAACGGCAACCACTTCGGCCCCGGTGAACCATTTTAAAACATACCGGTCTCCTGCATTCAGCAGTTGAGAGGCCAGTCCGGCCAGGATCAGGGGTACTCCGAACACGGTAAGGTTTTTCAGCAGCTGTGGATTGACCGACCATCTGACCTGGAAAAGCATGCCGGTTATAACCAGCCCCGAACTCACTGCTGCCGACAGGATATAGGCATACATGATGCCGGTTAAACCCAGTCCGGCCACCACCAGAAAGTAATAGACGCCCAGGATCAGTGAAACCATTTCCATTGATATAGCCAGCACATACAGCCCGGCCCTTTCCTTGATGCGAATGAAGGCCAGGGGTACTCCGGCCAGTATTTTAAGGCCGATATACAAGCCGGCAAGATGAATGATGCCGGCGCCGCCGGGAGTGTCGAAGATAAAGCGGGCCGCCGGAGTGGCGGCCAGCCCAAGCGCTGCAGCCATTGCGGCGGCCAGCCCAAGCGAAAAAAGCAGGGCCGTGGCCGGCAACTTGTCATGATCAGGCCGGTAGGAGGAGTCCGTCATAAACTTCACAAGTCCGGCTCCAAGACCCGCACCGCCTACCAGGATCAGCACCTGGGCCGTGATCTCAATGAGTATAAGCTGCCCGTAAGCGGCCTGGGCAAGGTAGGACGGGTTAAGATAAAACGGAGCCAGTATCAACCCGCTTAATTTTATTACTGTATTGCCCAGGGCATACAACCCGCCCTGCTTTATCAAGCGTGATAGGGATCCATCCATAAACGATCAGTACTCCATCATCAAAACCCGGGGTATAATGCACATAGGCTGTTAACATACAGCAGTGTAAGTTAACAGCATTCGCGCTTTATAACCAAAGCAAATAACAAGGCTGCATATGCTTTCACCCTTCCGCATAATTTGTTCTTCCGGTTCCCTGCCTGCGACGGGTACTCAGCTTGCCGGACATGATCGCTTGCCATGCCTGCCAATAGAAAAGCTGATTGCAGGCTGTACGGGAAAGGTAACTGCCGTTCATATTTTTTTTCAGCGCTTCAATGCCATCGGAGTTTAAATCGGGATGACCGGAATCCACCGAGGATACCAATACATCAACCAGTTTTGAGGGTTCCCACAGGAACTGAATACCCATTTTTCCGGATAAGCGCGGACCGGCTATTTTCTGCAGGATACTGCGGTACACATCCCGGTCGGGCCAGGGTTTTTGGCTGATCATCTGGCTGCCGGTCATCACGGGAGCCTGCAGGGAGCCGGGAAAGTGGCGTTCCAGAATTTTTAAATACAGATTATACGGAGCTTTAGCCTTATACGATATGGAAGACGTTATGCGCCAGTATTCTTTATTCAGACCAGGGGTAAACGGCAGTACATGATTGGCATAGACCTTCAGGGGATTCATCGCAGTCCGGTTGCGAAGCCGGTTGTTCACCAGAAACCGGGAAACACCCTCATCGCTGTCCGGCTGTTTGCCTTTTTCCCTGTTCAGGGCGTCGATAAACCCTTCATACATGCCATTCAGCATATGCGGTGCAAATACCGTGGAGGCCGCCTTCCATTTCAGGGAATCTTTAAAAGAGAATTCACTGTCGATAAACGGTCCGAAGCCGCCGGGTGGAAAAGTGGCCTTCAGGCTGCGGCCGGGGAAGGCCCCATCCCATACAGCCTTCATTTCCTGACGGATGCAAGCCGAAACCTGGGCAATGAACAGATACAGGCTCTCTGTGGCCATATCATTCATGATCACGTAATTCAGGTATTCCGGAGAGGAATAGTATGAGCGTGAAGATTTGATATAGCTGGAATCGATGTCTAAAAGCCTGGCGACTTTCCTTGCAAACCGTCCATCGGCATTGGCAGCCTCGTCGTGGTGTTTCACAACCAACGCCTGAAATGGAATATTCTCCCTGTCCAGCAGATAGGCAATCAGGCGGGAATCGAATCCACCACTAAGCAGCATGTAACCCTCCGGATAATGCTCGGTATAGCCATGAACGTCTTCCATAAGCAGCTCCACGATATCTGCCGTTGGCGCCTTGTCAATATTGTCTATGACCGGCGTGAGCGGCCATTTCCAGTAGGTCTCTTTACGGATATTATTGGCAACAGGATCGTATACCATAAGGGTGGCTGAGGGAATTCTCTCGGCGCCGGCCAGCATCGTGCCGTTTCCCAGGGTGTAACCGGTGGATAGGAAACTTCCCCATCCGGCCAGGTCCGGTACAATGTCTATGCATCCTGATGCGGCCAGGGCTTTAATCTCCGAACCGAGGAGGAACAGCCCCTTTTTATGAACCATATAAAGGGGTTGCATACCCAGGCAGTCTGTTGCAATAAGCAGTTTTTTATTGATCTCATCCCAGTGAGTAAGGGCAAAAGCACCCTCCAGGCCGGCGATCAGCTTTCCGGCCGTGTAATAGTCTGAATGAACGATATTATTGAGCCTGGTTTCCAAAGACCCTCTGTGGGTAATGGGAAGGCCGGTCACGACCAGATGGTTGCCGTTTTTTCCGAAGCGAACCATAGGGATGGAAGAATAACGCTCGCCGGCCGTGACAAAACTAAAGCTCCCCGAGCTGAAGGGAATGGTCTGGCAATCCTGGTGGGAAAACAGGGTTTGGGCTCTTCCCATGCTCCCGGCCACCTCCCTGGTTGCCGGATTATCCTGTTGAAAACAATACGATACTTTCATTTCATGAACTCTTCAGCCTAAGGTGCCGGGTATTTCCAGGTTGATAACAATAATATATAATATATATAATGTTATATGTCAAGCTCATCCATCAGGGTCCTGAATACCGGGTTTTTTTTATACCCGCCGTATGTTATTTCAGTACCGGAAATATGAGGCCTGTTGTTCCCTTCAATAAGCACCGGTCCATTTCGGGTAAGGGCTATATCCCATCCTGCAAGCTTGTAAGGCAAATGGGCGGCAGCCCTTAATGTCATATCTTTTATGGCCTGGAAATCCGGTACCCTGAAACCGGCAAAAGCAAATCCGGTATCGGGGTGATGGCGGATCAAACTCCCTCCATCCTGATAAGCCAGCCTTGCATGCGGGTCAAATGCACCATCCTCCAGGTTAACATGTACGGCAATCCCCCCTGACGAGGCATTATCGACGACCATCCGGCCTTTCCCAAACCGGTATTTGGCGGCGATAAGGTGTATGCTTCCGTCTTTCAGGATACAGGTCTTGATGCGCAGTGAATTTACACTGTGGGGGTAGGCCTCGTTAACGGCAGGATGCTGCACGAGTCCTTCTTCGAACAGGTAATTGGCAAACCGGAGCCTGGCCAGGATCTCATCCATTTCCTCTTTCGGTGTATTAACCGTTATTTTATAGCAAAATTTACCCTTGCCGCCGCAAATAGGCTTAATGAATACATAGCCCGAATCGGTCAGGGCCGGCAGGCTGCGGACTACTTCATCCAGCCTGTACCGCTTCAGCAAGTCCCTGTTTTCTACCGATGCAAAATAACGGCCCACATTATAGCCCAGCAACCGGGGCAAAGTAATCTCGCAGTTGCTGAAATACTGATGGAAAAGCAGCTTGTTGTGAAAAAACGGGGACATTTCCTCATTAACCATCAGGGGGAGCAGCTTCCTGATCTCCCGGTCGGTAATATACTGGTGGCAATCTTCCACATCCTGCCGGTACAAAAAGCTGTGGAAATAATAAGACGGAAAGCCCCTGTTTTTTATGGAACATTCGATAATTTCCCGCAGGAGGCGATTATAGGGTTTTCTTTCCGTATCGGTGACAGACTTCCTGACAAGCTCAATTTTCATTTGCGCCCTGATCAATCTGTACAGGATTCTTTTGGGAATTACAGCTGAAGGTTTCATAAGCCGAAAAATTATCATTCCCTGATCTTAATGCCCCTGGACAAGGTATCCAGTTGCTGCAGGTATAAAGCCAGGGTAGTGAATCGTCTGGTAAATGAGCTGTATCGTGTACTTAATATACTGGGCAAAAGGGCTGAGCGTAGAAATGTATTCCTCATGTAACGGGAGGGCCTCTGCAATAAAAGATACCAGGTCAGTTCCCTGCCGAATGCAGCGAATACCCTGTGAAAATCATAATCCAGTTTATTGGATGCCTTGCTTTCAAAGGGTATATGAGCGTAGGCCGGATAGGCCCGGCGTATGGTTTCGGTATGAAAATCCTGTGTAAGAAGCATCTCCACGGGCAGGGAAGTCAGAAAATCAAATAATTCGTGATCCAGATACGGGGCATATACCGTTGGAATATCGGACAGCAGGTTAAAGGGCACCAGGGCTATTTCCCGTCTTCCCCGGTTCCATAGCGTAAAGGAATTCACCGGGTTCGGTGCATTGATATGTTTTTCTAATTCTTTAAGCAGATGTTGCTCCGCCCTTTTCCTGTTTACGAAGGGGACCAGATCCGAAGGCAGTATATTATGAAGCGCCCTCCGGCTAAATCCCCGGGATACGGGAGCCCGTTCCAGAAAATTTTCCGACAGTTTGATCAGGTTGCCTGAGGTGTACAGGTGATTTCGCTCATAGTTTAAAAAATTGGATTCCGACAGGGAATCCCCGGCTATACCGTCATAGACGGTGTCCACCCGGTCTTTCAGGTAATCGGCCACCACCATCAGCCAGGCATGTTCATCCGAACAAAGGTTGGTCTGTATATTTTTCCTGACCTCGGATTTGAACCAGGATGCCTGCTGCTCAAGAATAGTATGCTCCAAACCCATCTCCCTGGCAAGCATACCGGCAATCTGGACGTCCTCGGTTTGTTTATTCGGATAATTCTGCGCGGTAACCACGATGCTGGGTTTGTAACCCTGCTCGTTTAGCTCAAGCAAAATATGGCGCGAATCCCTGCCTCCGCTTAAGGGCACAGCAAACTTATTATCCCGGGGTGGACGACGTCTTATGGATTTGGAGAAAAGCCGGGCATAGGTATCCATGGCCTCATCACGGGTTATGCTGGACTGTGTTTTGCCATAAGTATAATACCCCCCTATGCAGGTTAACTCGCCATTCCACCTGAATTCCACGTTGGGGGGAAGCGCATGGATGTGCCTGAAAGGGGTATCATTGCCAATGAAATACCCCAGTTCAAAGAAAACCGACAAGGCATCCTCATTAATATCGACAGGGGCTCCCTCGGCTATTAATCTGGGTATGGAAGGTGAAATGCAAATTTGACGGTCAAAACTTGAATAATAAACCGGAAAGAAACCATAGCGGTCATTTTCAACGATAAGCTCCTGTCCGTCCCACCGCCAGCTGACATATATCCCGTCGGGCTTACCCCGTTTGTCATCCAGCACATGCCCGAGCCGGCATTTACCGAGTCCCCTGACCGTAAAGCCTGAACGTTCCTTTTTCGCATAAAAATATTTTTTTTCCATAATCCGCTATGCGACTTTATAACCTTCTGTAATCTCCTCATCCGCATTTACCACCTTCATTGGTTTGTTTTGCATTCCAAAGGGTCCGTTGCCGGTAAGCCTGAAATAGGTATTTAAAAGGTCATCGTTTAAGCTGTTTATCTCAAATTTGGATTCAATCACCTCCCGGCCGGCCCGGCCCAGGGAAGGCCATATCTCCGGATGATCGACCAGGTACCCTATCCTCCCGGACAAAGAATAAATATCACGCTCGGGTACAAGGAATCCGGATACCCCATCTTCGATGAGTTCAGGATTCCCGCTGTGCCAGGTGCTGATGACGGGCATACCCATGGCCATGGCTTCCTTGGATGCATTGGGAATGCCTTCGCAATCGCCTGATTTACTTGTTATGCTGGGAGCAAGAAAGATATGAGCCTTTTCCAGGTTTTTGATAATTTCATCACTCGTCAGCCATCCGGTAATGGTTATGTATTTCTCCAGACGCAACAGGGATATGAGCTTTTGAAGTTCCCCCCGCAGGGGGCCGTCCCCCATAATGGTGTAGCTGACATTATGGCCGGAGGCTATCACCAGCTGCATGGCCCGGATAGCATAGGCAATCCCTTTTTTTTCCACAAGCCGTCCGACCGTACCAATCCGGGTAACATCATTGCTGTTGCGGGTTCTTTCCTTATATTTGAACCTGCTGCAATCGATACCCGAATAATGGACCTTGATCTTCTCTTCGCAGCATCCTTCCTTTATTAGTTTTTGCCTGAAATTTTCGCTTACCGGAAGAAAGCAATCGGCCCCTTTAAAGACATTGTCATACATGCCGGGGTTATTAATGAGGTTTTCCGTCAGATCAATGCCCCTGAAAGATACCAGTAATTTACCGGGGAAGGCCCTGACCTGTTTTAAAGAAAGGCCCAGGGGACCGGAAAATCCAAACTGGCAGTGGAGGATATCATAGGGTTTCTCCCGGATGAATGGCAGGGAAGTAAAGGATAAATAAAGCGATAAGGATGACCGGCCGAATTTACGGAAGTTCAGGGTCCGTAATACGAGTTTCGGCCTTCGCCATCCTCCGGCAAAAACTATAAGGCTGATTAACTTAAAGGCCCTCTGCATATAACCTTTAGGCATATCACAAAGGAAATGCGTACGGTACATTAACCCGTATTTATGGACATCGTCATGGTACTTTTCCCCTTTGGAATACTTTGTGGCATAGATATCCACGGTATGCCCCCGGTCAATCAATCCGGTTATCTGACTCAGAACAAACGTCTCGGAAAGCAGAGGGAAACTGTTTACCAAAAAGGCTATACGCAACCGTCGCCCGGGCAATTCCCGGTCACTTTTGGTTACCTGAAACCATTTGTTCCGGCTTCCCGGAAGTTGATATTTCTCCAAAATACCCATATACACTCCATTTAATTCTGCTTTATTTCTGCTGTAATCAGCGTCAGGTCTTTGCCGGACCAATGCCCAGGCGTCCGGCGTGTTTCTTTATATACTTCATGGTCATTCTTGGTTTGATGTTTAGCCTGTAGTGATAGGCCACCGGAGAATAGCGATAGCCTAGCTTACTGTACACATTGAAGTAGGCGGCGGCCTGCCGGGCAGGTGAAGAGATCGATTTTATATAGCGGTAGCATTTACGGCTTAGAAAGTACCGGGCTTTTTTGATGACCTGATTTTTTTTATCCAGTTGCATGTTTTTAATGATGTCGATCAGATAGACCGAGTCCCGGACCCAGTTTGCCACCTGGTTGGCCGACCCCCGGTTTTCTTCGTGTCTCCGGAAACCCGCTTTGACATAGCTGATATCAATGCGCCCGGCCTTATCGGCCACCTTCAACATAGCCGCTACATCATTTAACAAAAACGTCTCGGATGTGAATCCCCCGGTTTCCCGCAAGACTTTGGTATTGTACAAGGTGCTGCATAAATACAGGGAGGTCTTGTCATCAAACCATTTTATCAGAAAATCCGTGTTGGACAGTCCCTGCATATAGTTCGGTTTGATGGACCTGATATTCCCTGCGGCGTCTATGATGCGCGTGCCGGTCCGAATGATGCCGGTGTCTCCGTTGCGCATGACCATCTTCATGCAGAGTTCAATGAAATCAGGGTCGATCATGTCATCGTCATGAAACAGATGAAAATATGCACCCGAGGCTTGTCCCAGGCAAAAATTAAAGTTATTGCCTGCACCTATATTTTCTTTTTGCCTGATGTAGATGATCCGGGGATCAGCATAGCTTTTGACGATATGTTCCGTATCGTCATCGGAACAATTATCCGACACAATGATCTCCAGGTTAGGCCAGGTCTGGCTGACGGCACAATCAAGTGCCGTTTTAAGATAGTCGTCCGCTCTGTTATAGGTTGAAAGCCCTATTGTTACTAAAGGTTTATCTGTCTCCATACTCTCTGAGTTTATTTGCTGTTTAGATATAACATAAAGCTTATATCCATAATTCAATTTATTAGTTGCAGAAAAAAACATTAACCAAACTTAAATTTTCATGCTCATCCGAAAATAAATTCATGGATTTGAATTCCATAATCTATAAACAGAAACTAATTTAAGATCCGCCATATTATTTTATATTTTTATGGATATAATTATTGATTTAAATAAACTATCTACAAGGATGACCTTTATAAAAAATTTATTCAGGCCCGTTTTCAATGCTTTCATTTTCAAAGCAGCGGTTCTGGTTTCCCGATTCCAAAAACAGGTGGCCATGGCCACCCTGCCCCGGTTCGCCAACAACCCCAAAAACCTTAGTTTTGCATTGCCCAGGGAAATAAGCCATCCCGAAAGAATGCATATAGGTGATAATGTCAAATTCGGTCCGGGGTGCATGGTCAAGGTCACTACCCGTTATCCCGGTTCATGGATGCGTCATCCAGACGGTGAACACATACGGCAGCAATTCAATCCCAGTTTAACGATAGGGAATAATGTAACGGCGACTTCAAACCTTCATCTGGCCGCAACCAGCAAGATTACCATAGAAGATAATGTTATGTTTGCTTCAAATGTATTTTTAGCTGACTTTTCACATGGATATGAGCGGGGCGATTTGCCCTACAAATACCAGGGGCTAACACAGATAGCCCCGATTACCATCAGGCGTGGCAGCTGGATTGGTCAAAACGTGGTGATCTTACCCGGTGTGACGATAGGTAAAAATGTAATCATTGGTGCCAACAGTGTGGTCCGCAATGATATACCGGAAGGCTGCATAGCCGTCGGAAATCCGGCCCGAATTCAAAAAGTCTGGGACCCAAACACGAAAAGCTGGAAATCCGTCAAAAAGAGCGGCAGTTTGAAAGGCCGGCTAAACGCCTAAACGCTGCCGGGAATTAGCGCTCGTCTTTTTAACTAATTCCAGAATAATATTCTCAAACGCACTGGAATACTGTTCACGGGTATATCGCTGCCGGGCGACCTGCCAGGATTTCCGGGACATGGTCTTTAATTCCTCATCCGGCAGAGCCGATATTCTTAAGACTTCCCGTTTTATTTCCTCAACCGTATTTTCCCTGAGCACAACGCCGAAGCGGCTGTCAACATCCACGCTGGCTTCGTAACTGACAATGGGAATGAGGCCGGCATGCATGGTCGTTATCACGCAGCCCCCCCCACCTTCGGCAGCCGAGGGAAAGATCATGCCAATGCAACTGCCGGTAATTTCAGCAAACTCCGGACTTTCTACATTCACCCATCCTTCCGTATGTATGTTTGGCGTTTCATAGAGTTCTTTTTGAAAAACCTTCGCCAATTTCAGATCCTTATCCCGGGTAACCGGACCGCACACGGTAAGGTGGTGGTCGGGCAAATCCAGGAATGCTTCCAGGACCAGATCCAGCCCTTTATGGACCATTCCGCGGCTGCCAAACCATAAAAATCTTCTTTTGCAGGACCCGAAATCCTTGTCGGCCGGTTCGGAAAAGGTAATACAGCTGGGAATGGGCAGATGATAGATAGGCTTACCCGCATACGCATAGGTATCTTCGGTGAATTTATTGCCTAAAACGGTTATGAAATCCGCATGCTCAACGGCCCAGTTCTCTTCCTGCAGCTTATAGCTTCTAAGGGTAACTCCCCTGCGCTGCTGCAACTGTAAACACCGGTTGATAGCTGCCGAATTGTTGAAAAGCCAGTGTGACATGTCCATATGGGCTATCTTTATACACTCGTCATTCAGCAACCTGGCCACCCTTTCAAAATTCGTCCGTGCACCAATGAAAAAGGTATATTTTTTCCGGGGCTTGAACAGGGTATTCCGGTAGCTTATGATATCGACAGAATAACCGCATCGCCTGAAAGTCTGCGCCATTTCGAGCGATTCCAGGTAATGGGTATGGCTGTTAGGTATGGATTCGCCATCCCTTAGAAAAAAGGGCTCGGCAACATACGAAATCAGGGCTGTACCTTTTTCACTGCCCTCTGCCTTTAAAGAGACGAAGGCTGTCTCGTCAAAATTTGTATGTTTGTTTAGCAGAAAGGAAATCTTTCTATAGGCCTTGGACATGTAGCGATGCAGCATTTGATTTGTATTCCTGCCCGTCATTTTCATCAGCTCATCCCCGTTGCCTGCATGCGCAGTTGTCTGTTCTTTTTCTTTTGGATCTTTTTTTCATTTATGATGATGCATGCGGCGATCCTTTCAGCATATTTTTTATTGGCCCTTGCATTCGGATAATAGGTATGCGGAACATTGATATTTTCAGGATCGGTCAAATCTACCGGTATGCCCGCCACACTTATGCCTTCGCGTTTACAATATCGCAGCATATTCGTGGTCATAGCCGAATCATCCAGTCCCGCTACCAATAATTTGATGCCGTTCTGGTCACAGGTCTTGAGAAATTCTTCCATGACCAGCCGGGTCACAATATGGCTTTTATGATATTTTTCCTGCATGCTGTTAAATCTCTTTTCCAAATAATGCATCAAAGCCGAATGGTTCATGACCGGAAATGGCTTGTATGCAAGGGAAGTGCTGGCATAATTCAAATTTCCATCCATGTCAATTTTTCCACAGGGATATTCCACGTCATCGACCGTTTTGTCAGGCTCTATGATTTTCTTCCAGGACCTTAAAAAAATATTACGCTTATCATGAAGGCAGCTGTACGAAACGATGACATATTTTGGTTTTTTTTTGGTTTCCAGTGCTTTTCTAAACTGAATGAGAGATTGGAGGGTACTGTATCCGCTCATGCCGAAATTACAAACCCTGAAATCAGGCAGTTTCATTTGCAAATGCCATGGATAGGTTTCATCGTCGTTTAACGACCATCCATGCGTAAAGGAACATCCGTACACCCAGATCTCTTCTTTTGGTATTAAGCTTCCGTTCCGGTTGCTGCAGACAGGCCGGGTTATCCTCAGGGCATCTTCATCGTGGGTAATGCTGAAGGAATGTGTACCTGAGATCACGACCCTGAACGTGCCGGGGTTATGTTTCAGGCCCAGCACCGGATCCTGGGAAAAAAAATCATTCTCCGGCTCGATTTTCATATTTTTTACCGGAGAATGCCAGGGCCTGTGCCCCTGGATCTGCAGTAATATTTCCAGAAATACTATGAAAAAGCTGGTTGTCAGCAATCCATATGTCAAATAGATCATCTGTTGATTGTACTAATGGTCGCGATTTTATTTAACCTTCAGCATGTCTTTGGCCAGCAGGTTGGCGGAGTCGGCCCAGAGCCTGGTAATCTTCATGCCTGCGTCAAAGTCGTACCGGGGCTTATAACCCAGCAACTTTTTTGCTTTATCGATCCTGAAGTGAGTCCTGGCTTTGAAGAATCGTATCTGCGAATCCGACATAGAGTGAACCGGTTTTTTCACTTCCCCGTTACCTGCAGGCACTCCGGTAGCATTGGTATCCTCACCAATTTTTCCCCTGATATTGCGCATGGCTTTATCAGGCATAATTTTAGCGACAGCCTTTCTAAAACTGCTTATTAAAGAGGTTTCCAGTATTTTTGATCGCAAATCCGCATCTTCCCTTAGTAGTTTCAGCAGGCTTTTCTTTGACTCAACCCTGTTCGTGTAAGCAATGGCATCGGCTTCGGGAATATGGATGGTTGAGGCAAAGCCCAGCATGTTTTCAAAGTAGCCATAGAAATCCTGCCAGGAGATCGGATATTCTCCCGAAATGATGATCGACTCGCCATCAGCAACGTCATTTACCGCCGCGAGCAGCATAGCATTGACCAGATCATCAATATAGACAGCGTTACAAAAACCATTGCCCCCGTTTATCAGCATAACCAGCCCGTTTTTTAACTGATCCAGTACATTTACACCCCAAACCGGTGCATACGGACCGTAAACGGCCGTTGGCTGGAGAATTACCGTGCTCAGATTATTTTTAGGCTGAGCATTTCGGATCAGCTGCTCGGCCTCCAGCTTACTGTCCGAATAGAGTCCGCCGGAATGCACATGTGGCGCTGTCTCATCAATTTCCTCATCGCCCGTATGGCCATAGACCATAATGGTGCTTAAATGGACAAGACGCTTTACCTCCGTCTCCATGCAGGCCGACAGTATATTCTTCGTTCCCTCGATATTGATCCTTTTTCTTTTCTCACGGGTGCCGCTGTTTCCATAGGCACAGTGGAATACGACATCACATCCCCTGGCGGCCCGGCGGACATCCTCGGGGTTTAATATGTCCCCTTTGACCATATCAATTGGAAACCGTGCGATGCGGGCGACATTGGAGAAATTCGATACCAGGACACGGACATCGACATCGAATCCTGTTTTTAAGATCTCGATCAGCCGGCCTCCAATAAAGCCGGTTCCTCCGGTTATCAAAATGCGTTTACCGTTAATTTCATGTGTTAGTTTCATAAACTCTCCTTTAAGACGGGCATCCATGGTTCGTGCAGTTGCAATTTTGATGCATAACAGGTTTCCAGCTTTTCGACCGAGCGGCGACCTTCGGTACCGGGTACGAATGGAGCCTTACGGTTCAGTATGGCCTGGACAAAATCCTCGATTTGCCTGCTAAATACATCCTTGTTGTTTTTATCCATTTTATTTTTGATAATCTGGCCGCCCAGGAAGGACTGCATATCCTTCATCCTCAGCCTGACAAGGGGGTTCACCCCTGAACCAATCTCCAGGCTGCCCCGGTCACCCTGTATGATACAGGTATTCCTGAGGTTGCGGGTCCGGCTTAGTTCAACGGCGCCTTTGGAGCCGTTCGCCATGACTACCTGTATCTCCGCATTGGCCTCCACACCGCCCATAGCATCATCGTAGTAGGCGGTAACTTCAAATTCACCAAACCACCATAGCATGGTGTCAAGCAGGTGAATGCCTGCATCCACCATCACGCCGCCGCCGCCGTATTTCCGGAACATGAAATCGGATGCGCTCTGCCAGCGGAAGACCGACCCTTCACGAAGATCAACGTTCAAAATACTGCCCAGCATCTGATTCTTCAGCATGATTTTAACGAAAGCTGCCGCTTCATAATACCGCCTTAACAAGCCGACCGATAAAACAAGCCCGGACCGCTCGGCCTGCTTTATCATGGTATCGCATTCGGCTGTATTGAGGGCCATGGGCTTTTCCACCAGGACATGTATGCCTTCTTTCAGCAATCCCAGTGCGACCGAACCGTGCAAGTGATGGGGAGTTGCCACAATGGCCGCATCTACCCTGCCCAATATGTTTCTGTAATCATCTTCCACTACCGGTACATTATGGGCCGTTGCAAGAGCCCTGGCCTGGGGCAGATACGGGTCTACCAATGCAACGACTTCCAGGTGCTCTGACGAGGCGGCAGCCGGAAGGTGAAATATCTCGGTAACTTTGCCGCAACCGATTATTGCGAGTCTAATTTTCTTCATGCTCCTGATCTGGCTGATAAATGTAAAATAACGCAGGCTCCGGCCTGACTAAATAGATAGCTTTTCCCTGGGAAAAGTTTCCTTCTGTTCGAGATAAAGCCGGTCACAGAGCCGGCCTGAAGGAAATGACACGTCTTTGAAGGTCAGGCTTTCGTCTTTTTTTATATCTCTTGTAACCCGGCAGCCTTCCGATAAACCCATGGGAAGAAAATTTTCATCCTCCACGACAGCGTTGTTTTCCAGCATACCATAACAGGTAAAACCGCCGATCCCGTCGAGCTGTTCACCGGCTCTCAGATCCCGCTTTGCCGTGGTGATGACCTGGCAGACCGGCTCCCCGGTTGCTTCGGTCGTTGCATCGCCAAACAGTACGGCCCTGGCCGCCGTGATCGCCACCTCAAGATGAGGCAGATGGTAGGGCACATAGAACAGGTAGAGCGGACCATCACCCATTTTAAAGTAATTCATGTATTGCTGCTGAACGGGGTGCTCGTTGTACCCCAGTATGAACACGCCCGGACCGGGCTCGGCTCCCAGGATATAGTCGACGAGTCCGCCATTTAACATCTTTTCCATTGGAAACAAATGCAAGGATTCTTTAACATGACGGCATTCCGGACCGTACATACCCCGTGTGCCGGCACTGAAACCAGTTGCATTAGCCACCACGGCCATTTCCATTGACAGCTTTGTTCCGTCTGCAAACGAGGTCACCATCCGGGGCTTCTGCCGGTACTGTTCTGCAAACGATTTCTGGGTCTCGGGATTCCGGTACGGATCCTGCAGTCCTTTTATATTACCGGCAAGGACAGGTTTATATCCTATCATTTCAACGAACCGGTATAAGTTCATCAATACCCCCGGCTGATCACCGTCTGCATTGGTCAATATGACGCCCTGCCGGCCGGCATAAACGTTCAGCAGGGGACCAATGGTGGCATCGAGTTCGGCGTTCATCAATACCACATGCTTTTTGTTGTTAATGGCCTCTACGGTAATTTGGGCGCCAAATTCAATCTCACCGGTTGCCTCTATGAGCACATCGATCTGTTGCGAATGACAAATATGATACGGATCATCGGTGATGGCATAGCCTCCGCTACTTACAACTTCATCCAGTTGACCGGAACTTAGCGCTTTCTGATAAGAGGAAACTCCAGCCTGCCGGTAGGCAAATTCAGCCTGGGAGAGGGTCCTGTTAAACAGGGCGGCTACTTTCATTCCCGGTATGGCAGTTTCAATGGTTAGCACGGTACCGCGCCCCATATAGCCGGCACCGATAATTCCGACCTTTACCGGGTTATTTTGTTCTTCCCGTTTCTTCAATGCTTTGTCTACGAGTATCATATTGTATATTCAGGCCAGTTTTTATCTTTTTCGGATATAATCAGATTTTCAGAATCCCTCCATTGAATATTAAATGCCGGATCATCCCATGGTATGCCGCGTTCAGATCCGGGAGCGTAACAGGCCGAGACCATGTAAAATATTTCGGCATCGTCAGTCAGCGTCTGATAGCCATGTGCGCATCCTTCCGGTACCAGCAGCATGGCATAGTTGCCGGCCGTCAACTCGACGCCCGTCCATTGCCCGTACGTGGCCGAGTCAGGCCGCAGATCAGCAATGACGTCAAATACGGCGCCTTTCAGGCACCGGATGAGCTTTTGCTCGGCATCGGGTTCGACCTGATAATGCAGTCCCCTCAGGGTATTTTTATGCTTGCTATAGCCTATGTTGGCCTGCACCATATTAAAAATAATTCCGTGTTCCCTGAATTCCCGTTCACAATAACCCCGGCCAAAGAAACCCCGGTCATCCGACTTTTTATCGATTGTTATCTCCCAGGCATCCGGTATGTCCGTTTCCCTGAATATCATACACCCAGCCCTATGCCTTCGTAATGGTCAAACAGCGATTTGGCCAGCATTCTTCTCCCGTCGATAAATACCGGCTGAGGGTTTGCCGAGAGCATTAACTCAGGAACACGGTTGAACTCATTCCAGCCGGTTAATAATATGACAGCCTGTACGCCTGCTATGGTTTCCGGTATATCCTGAAAATAGCTGATCTGATGGTTCCCGAAGAGCTTTTCGGCTTCATGCCGGGCTACGGGATCATAAGCCTGAATCCAGGCCCCCTCTTTGAGCAGGTGATTTACAATGGGAATGGCCGGGGATTCCCGCATATCGTCCGTGTCCGGCTTAAAGGCCAAACCTAAAATGGCCACACGCAGTCCTTTCAAACGGGCAAAATGTTTTCCAAGTAAATGAAGCACGGCCTTCGGCTGTTCTTCATTAATGCGGATCACCGAATCAAGCAACCTCATGGGGCTCCCTGCGCTTTTACCATGGGCCGCCAGTGCCTTCACATCTTTTGGAAAACAACTTCCCCCAAAGCCGCAACCGGCCGCCAGATAGGAAATAAAACCGGGGGTTACTCTTTCCCCGCTGTCAAGCAGGGGACTAAAACGCTTGTCTTTATGTACCCCCGCCATTACATCCACTACATCAATATCACCGAGCATGGCACACAGATTTCCAATCTCGTTTGAAAAGGAGATCAGGGTAGCCAGAAGCGAATTGGCCGTGTACTTGATCATTTCGGCCGTTTTATTATTGGTCCGGATAAATTCGGCCCCTTCAAAAACACGATAAACCCGGTTCATAAGCTCAAGGGTCCGCTCGTCACCGGACCCAAGCACGATCCTGTCAGGGGCCAGGAAATCCTTAACGGCATCCCCTTCCCGTAAAAATTCCGGGTTCATCCCGATGCCGAAATCAACCCCGGCTTTTTTTCCCGAAGCCTTTTCCAACTCACTCCGTACCAGGCCGTCGGTTGTTCCCGGCACCACGGTGCTTTTTACAATTACTGCATGAAAATCATCTTTATCCCGGAGGGCATTGCCAATTTCCCGGGCAGCCTGTCTGATGCCCGACAGATCTATGGCATTGCCCAGGAAGGGAGTGCCGACACAAATTAATGAGATTTCGGTGTTGTTTACCGCTGCCGGCAAATCAGTGCCGGCAAAAAAGGTTTTATTCAAATGAGCGGACAGCAAATCGCTTAAGCTGCGCTCGTGAATGGGCAGTATGGCGTTATTGATCGTATTGATTTTCTCTGTGTCGGTATCGACGCACATAACGGTATGCCCCTTTTCGGCAAGACAAAGTCCCGAGACCATGCCAACGTATCCTGTTCCGATTATTGAAATCTTCATTATGCTTCTATGGCCTCCTGATTTCCTTTATACCAGAGAAATGATCGAATTAACCCCTCTTCCAGTCCGATCGACGGATCGTAGCCGATCTCCTTTCGCGCTTTTGCGATCATCGGGCATCTCCGGGACGGATTATCCACGAGGTAGTCGCTATCCGTGCTTTGCTCACGGATAACCCGACCGTTATAGGCAGACTGCCGGCTACCAACCCTGACAATGGTTTCGGCCAGCTCCCTCATGGTAATCTCCGGATCTTCGACCCCGATGTTGTAGGCTTCCCCCGGCCGGCCATGGGCAAGGATCTTAAAATACCCGATAACCGCATCGGCTATATAACAAAAGGTGCGCGAGGGATTGCCGTCGGAATACATGATGATATTGTTGCCCTCCAACACATCACGCATGAAGTCGGGTATGACCCTGCGGTCTGTGATCTTCAACCCCGGACCATAATTATTAAATGGCCTGGCTATCGTTACCGGAAGACCATATTGCCTGGCAAATGTCACGCACAGGGTTTCACCATATCTTTTTGATTCATCGTAACAGGCCCTCGGACCAATACTGGACACGTTACCCCTGTAGGTTTCCGGAGTGGGGATATGATCTTTGTCCGGATCACCATAAATTTCGCTTGTCGAAAAAAACAGAAATCCATCCACCGGACGTGCTTTTTCCTTCTGCCTCCGGGCATAGTCCAGCAGATGCCTTAGTCCGTTGACATTAGCGTCCATCGTCTCCAGGGGATATTTCCTGTAATATAGGGGAGACGCTATGGATGCGGCACAGATGATATACTGGTAATCTGCCATATGTGCAGGAAGCGGCCGGGTGACATCGTGCTCCTGCAATATTACATGATCGTCGTTCCGTACCGAATCCAGCCAGTCCGGAACGCCTCGTATATAATTGTCATAGACGGTAATGCGGATGGCATCGTGATCGGGTACATATTCATTATGGTTCAGTAAAGACCGGACCAGATAATATCCGAGGAATCCCGCGCCGCCGGTTATCAGCACATGCTTTCCAGCCATCTTCCCGAATTCACTGTTCAGGGACCTGACGATGTATCCCAGATCCTTTTTAACTACCTCTTCGGCCGTATTCATTATGATAATTTTTGTTATTTATAATTCCATACTTTCCAGGGTGCATTGCCATCTTCCCATAGCTTTTCGATATAATTTTTATCTCTCAGCGTATCCATTGGCTGCCAAAACCCCTTATGCTTAAAAGCAGAAAGCCGTCCCTGCCGAGCCATATTCTCCAGAGGTTCCTTTTCCCAGACCGTTGCATCACCTTCAATGTAATCCAGAGCCTCCGGCTCGACGACAAAAAAGCCGCCGTTTATCCATGCACCGTCGCCATGCGGCTTTTCCTTGAAACTGGATATGGTGTATTCATCATGACCCAGCCTGAAGGCCCCGAAACGGCCGGGCGGCTGTACGGCCGTGAGCGTGGCCAGCCCTTTCTGCTGCTTATGAAAAGCTATAAGATCTCCGATATTCACATTGGTAACCCCGTCCCCATAGGTCAGGCAGAAGGTGTCGTGTTTTAAATATTCTTTAACACGCTTGATACGACCGCCTGTCATCGTTGAACCCCCTGTGTCAATTAAGGTCACCTTCCAGGGTTCCACGCCGTTATAAAGAACGTCCATCTTATTGTCTTTCATATTGAAAGTAACGTCAGACATATGTAAAAAATAATTTGCAAAATATTCTTTAATCATATATCCCTTATATCCACAGCATATTATAAATTCATTAATATTATAGGCACTGTATATTTTCATTATATGCCATAGTATTGGTTTATTTCCTACTTCTACCATAGGCTTAGGGCGCACGCTGCTTTCCTCGCTAATCCGGGTTCCAAATCCCCCCGCTAATATTACCGCTTTCATATATTCTGTAGGTTTACTCTCTTAGAATACATCTATGGGATATAATACTTTATCATAAAATAGTCGTGTTATACTCTATCTATATATATTATATTCCCATTGAAACATAAATTATTGCCTGTCATTTGATTAGAAGGACTGTAATTATATATTCCTAACTATATACAGTAATTACAAATACTTACGTCATCCTTCGCTCTCTCGCTTTCCTTTATTCTCTCTCTGCTGAACGTGCATGCTATACCAGCCATCAAGTTAGCATCATTTCATAATTTCTTTCGTCATCTCATCCTAATTATACAATAATATACTTATTATACTAAATTATAATCCTATAATTTTACAACCCACTGATGGATAATAAGATGGTTATTACCCTTACATAATAATTAAGGATTTATAATAAAATTGTTGATTTAACATGTTATTTCTCTTTACTATTAGGGCATCTTAATAAACGTTAATTCCAATGAACAGTAAATGATCAAAAAATTACTAACCCTATTTGCGGTGGGTATGATTTTGCTGAGCGGATCAGTAACCGCTCAGCAAAATCGATTGCCTCAGAACCATGACTACCAGGTTGTGCTGCGTGATTATCTTGCATCCCTTTCGGAATCAGACTTTTCGGTTCCCATGCAAGATATGTCTTATGATGAAAGCTATTTGAATTCTTTATCCAATGACGAGCTGTTCGGACTTTGGATCCTGTTTCGAAGTGCCCCTCCCCAAGGGCCTATTGTGCCGGTTTACGGGCTTACCGCCTCCTCTTCTCATTTTACATTAAGTTCTATTGAAAGCAGCAGCGGCATCAGTATGGGCAGCTCTAATCACTACCCATGGTTTTCACCCGAACAAACGGCATGGTGGGCAGCCTGGGATTACCCGGGCAATCCCTATTATCGTCATAAAGGGGTAATGAACCGGGCATTCGCTCAGGGTGTTGTGGATATGCTCATGCTCGATGACGGTCACGAAAACGGTAAATACAGCCGGTCCGATTATCTGGGGGGCACCCTGATCTGGATGGCTTATACCTATTATGTCATAAAACCGGATTTGCCGGGTCATGTTCAGGATGCCTATGAAACAGGCCTGGAGCGGTTTTTAAGCCGCCTTGAAGAGTGGGGGTCCAATAATAACATGGGCGATATGGATTCGGCAGCACACGTCGGCATGTGGTATGCGGCAAAGGCTATTGACGACGAGGATTTTTACAACAGGGTCAGGGCCCATTCACTCCGGATCCTGGATTCGGATCTGCGCGATGCCGGATACATTCAGCACGGAAATGGTTTTGATGCTTCCTATAATGGCTTTAGCCTCCATTTCATGACCTGGGCGGCTCTCGCTTCCGATAATCCCAGCCTTAAAGAAACCGTCAACAAACTCAGCGAGCTTAAGGGCCATCTGACGCTTCCGGAACCCAATGGTGATTTCTTCGGCCCCAGTCATTTTAACACCACGACTTCCGGTGACGGAGCCAATGACCAAAACGTATCGCTGAACAGGGATCTGGGCGCGGCTATGGTAGCCGATGAAGCTAAATATTTGATATGGGACGGACGCAATGGCCAGCATTACAACCTGGGCATTCCCGATCGTTCCACGATTATCGACCGGGTCCGTTTTCTTACCGGCAGGACGAACGACCACTGGAGCTCTTCGTCAACCTCACCGCGTGACTGGCACGAGACCCACTGGACCCGGGGGATCCCCTATGCCCAGGAGTATGTGGTTCCGGGCTTTTATGACGAAATGCTGCAGATAGAGAACAGCAGTAATTCGCTGAAAAAAGCCCCGTTTAGTCGTGATGAAAATTTTATAAGGCAATTCTCCGAAGACAACAAGCAAAGCGAATTTCTAAGTGCAAAATTTGACGACTACGGGGTCATACTCCATACCGGTCAGCTTGCCTGGTGGGGCGGTGGCTATGGCGGTGGTGCCCTTTCCGCCTTCTGGACACCCGGCGGCGGTTCGGTCATCCTGGGCCGTAATGCCGGTGATCAGGGACCCAACCCCGATTCGTGGAATAACTGGAAGGAATGGCCGACCCATAGCATAGGCGGACTTTCCTCGGGTAACGATCCTTTCAGCTCGGCCAAAAACCGTGATCCTGAAAGAGATTACGCGGTCAGTGATGAGTACGCCGTCGTATCGGTCTCCGGATCCATAGGCAACAATCATAGCGGGGGGCACACGACCGGGAACAATGCCTTGCCCAACACGGTTGACTATACCCGGAATTTCAAGGTGGATTCAAATGGTTTAACCGTGGAGACCCGTATCTCCTCCGAGGGAAAAGATCAGGTAAAAGAACTGTATGAAATAATCCCCCTGTTCCTGGGTGAGGGATCAGGCGGAAATGTCACCATCTCCCTGGAAGCCGGCGGAAACTGGCACAGCGCATCCACCAGCAGCCGCTCGAACGTCACCAGGATCAGGCTGGAGCGATATAATGAAGATGTCTACATCACATTTGATTCCCCCCGCCGCGTCCAGCTTTCACCGAATGTCTGGCAGGATGAGTATCAAAGTGATGCAAAAGCCCGGAACCTGCTGATTGACCTGCTGGAAAACAATGGCAGTACGGTCGATATGCCCAAATCGGCGCATATCAGCTATACGGTGGGTACTTCCTCTGTAGAACCTCAGCCCATCGAAGCAATAAGCAGACCGGACGCACCCGCCATCCTGCAACCCCAGGACCTGGCTGAAGAAGTAGACGTTAATCCCGTCATCACCTGGGAAGAAGTTGAAGGGGCCGATAACTACCGGTTCAGAATGACCCTGGACAAAGATTTCGAAAACACGGAAGTGGTTACCAGCGATATTCAGGATACGGAAATACAGCTTTATAATCTCGAGCCGGGTATGACCTACTACTATTCCGTTCAATCAAATAATGGCAGCTCTTCCGGTGAATGGGCTCCGTTACGGAGTTTCACCACGGCCGGAACTGCTGCTTCGCCTGATCCGGAGCAGGATCCGGATCAGGAGGATGAAGAGGAATTGCCGGAAATTTATGAACTAAAGGAAAACTACCCCAACCCGTTTAATCCGACCACCCAGATAAGTTACGGGATTCCGGAAGCAAGCCATGTTACCCTGGAGATCTATGATATTACCGGAAGGCTGATTAGCTCTCTGGTTAACGAGGACCAGCAGGCAGGCTATCATGAGGTGAACTTCAATGCCGATGCCCTTTCAAGCGGAGTCTATATTTACCGCTTAAAAGCCGGCGAATTCGTCAAAACCAGACAAATGACGCTGATTAAATAAAGGTAAAAGGTTGGGGTGCTGAGTGTGAGTTTCAGCCTTCAACCTTTTTCTTCTTTTGGTATTTTGCTTTTCTTACCGTCTGTTTCAATTCCACAAAATCAGATCTGAACACTTTGCACGGAACCCCTGCCCTGGTGCAACGGCTTTTAATCTCATCGATGCGCTCATCGGGCAACGTTGATATGGTTAACAGGACCTCCTCGATCTTGTATGCCTCACATATTCTCTCCAGGCTGATCCCGGAGCCCAGTACTTTCAAACCCTGTATTACGCCGTGATTTTTCCAGGGACTGTCATCGATAAAACCAATGGGATTGAGCTTTAAAGAAGGATTTTGCCGTATCTCGCTCAAAGCCAGCCAGCCCGAGTCTCCCGCTCCGTAAAGCAGAACGTTGTGGCCCCCGCGTGAATAGGCTGAGAATATCTGCCGGAGGGCCTTAAACGCAAACCGCGCCCCGGAAACCAGCATGATAAGGAGCAGAAAGTCAATTATAAAGACGCTGATGGAAAGGTATCCTCCCAGGTAAATCCAGCTGAACATGCCCGCCAGCAGGCTGCTGATACCTACGGCTCCGATAACCCGGATTAATTCATTGACGCCGGCATGCCTCCAGATGCTTTTATACAACCCCAGGGCATGGAAAACGGCCAGCTTCAGGATGATGACACCGGGAGCCACCTCCATGATGGACTGTTCGATATCCAGGGTCCAGTGTTCAAATCGGATATAGTGGGCCAGTGAAAATGCTATTATGATCAGCACCAGATCCATCCCCACCCCCAGGAACTGCACACGGGATTTCAGTGCGATCGGCAGATTGGCCAAACTCAGGACTTTCTTTGCCTGGGAGGGGGGGTATACGGCCAGGCCGCTTATATAGCTTCCAAAAAACGCGAACCCTATGAACATGAGTATGAACATTAACGAAAACGGGATCAGCTCTATGTAAAAGGCCCATACGGCCAGGGCACCGCAGAAAAATGTGGCCAGCCAGAGCAGCAAGACAGTGGAGCGGTCACTCAGCCCCAGAAAAACCAACCGGTGTGAGGTATGGTCTTTCCCCCCCTTTGCCGGTGAAATGCCCCGAAAAAGCCTGTTGAAGGTTACCAGGGTAGTGTCGAAGACCGGAACAGCCACCAGGCTGACCCCGACCAGCAAAGCCGTCCATCCATCGAGCAAGGGGACACTGTGTATGAGCGCCAATATGGAACCGGCCAGCATGTAACCGAGGAAAAGACTGCCGCTGTCGCCCATGAATATTCTGGCCGGATTAAAATTGTAGAACAGAAAACCAAGCGACGCTGCGGCCGCCGAAAGGGTTAATACAGCCAGGGCCCCCCCGCCGTTGAGCATGAGCAATCCTCCGGTGATGCCCAGGCCGATTCCGGCCACCCCCGGCGATAACCCATCCATATTATCAAGCATATTGACGGAATTCGTTATACCGACAATCCAGAAAAAGGTAAGGGGCATTGAGGCCCAGACAGGCAGGGCAGGAACCAGCTCATACCCTGCCCATAACAGCAGGGTGGCCGCCAGTATCTGCGCAAGCAATTTTACTACCGGTGACAACCGGATGCGATCATCCAGCGTCCCGGTCAGGAACATGATGGTTGCCCCGATAAAAAGCCAGCTCAGAAACAATGACGACTCAAATAACAGAGCCGTTACAACCGAGGCAAAGATGGCAGCCCCCCCCATCAGGGCAACGGCTTGCGTATGCCAGCGGTCTCTGGCCGGGTAGGCCAACCAGCCGCATTTATGGGCCAGACGTATAACAACAGGGGTTATAACCAGTACGGATATAAAGGCAATCAGTACAGGGTTATACCCATCTGTATTTGCGAACATGTACATATCAGATGTGGATTGTAAACCGGTAAGTGTAATTCAATTGGTCAGGGTGACCCTTACTGAAAACTTGAAACCTTTGACATCGGAACTTCCTCCTGACGGAAGAACTGGATAACCTCCTCCAAAATATCGTCCATATCGTATTTGGTGTCATAATTGATCAGGTTTTGAATTTTGCTCAGGTCCGGTGTCCGGCGACGCATATCCTCGAAACCCTGACCATACACCTTATCATAAGGGATGTGCTGAATTACAGAATGACTGCCGGTCAGCGTCTTGACACGCCGGGCAAGGTCATTCATGGTAATTTCCTTCTCACCGCCAATGTTTATTATCTCTCCTTCTGCTTTGGGGGTATGAAGCAGTTCAACACAGGCCCGTACTACATCCCCTACGTAGGTAAAGCAGCGTGTCTGATTGCCGTCCCCATGAACCGGAATAGGTTCGTCCATTAATGCTTTTTGTACGAAATTGGGGATCACCATGCCATAGCGACCGGTTTGCCGCGGACCTACCGTATTGAAGAAGCGGGCAATAACTACCGGCAAGCTTTTTTCATGGCTATAGGCCAGGGCCAGGAACTCATCCATGGCCTTGGAACAGGCATAGGCCCACCGGCGTTTGTGGGTCGGACCCAGACACCAGTCGCCGCTTTCCCTGAGTTTGTGGATGCCGTTATCGTTCTCCATCATCTTGCCGTAAACCTCCGAGGTAGAAGCAACCAGGATCTTCTTATTATAATAGCAGGCCAGTTTCAATACATTTTCCGTACCATGGGTATTGGTGATAATAGTCTCCACCGGATGTTCCATGATCAGTTTGACCCCAACAGCCGCGGCAAGATGAAAAATATAATCACACTGATCGACCAGCTGCTCCAGGGCAGGATAATCCATGACACTTCCGATTTTACAGGAAAATCGTTCGTGATTTTGCAAGTGAGCTATATTTTCCAGCTTACCTGTAGATAAATTGTCGATCACAGCAACTTCGTGGCCCATTTCCAGTAAATGATCCGCTAAATGGCTTCCAATAAACCCGGCACCGCCTGTTATAAGATATTTCATAAATTTTTGGTTTTTTTGATTGTTCTCTCTCTCTTATTATTTGCTTTCTCTGATAAAATCTTTAATACAGCAACATTCCCGTTAAAAACTTCATTCGTTATATGTCTATATATTATTAAATATTTATCTTTAATTAATTATTAATATTTTATTTAATTATATAATTAATTATAATATATTAACCGTTTAAGGCCGGACGAAGGGCTGGTGCCTGTCCGTATATATTTTCTAACTGCCATTCAACCGTCTCTTTTATGGCCTCTTCATTGGAGATTTTTTGACGGTAGCCTGCTTTTACGATTTTAGCCGAACTAAAATTTGTTGATGTGCAGAACTTCTCAATCCTGGCGGCCGTAATGGGGAAATCCACGCCGGTAAACTCAGCCATCAGGTCAAATGTATAGGCGAAGGGCCTGACCAGCCGCAGGGGCAGACACAAAGGACGGCCCTTCTTTTTGAGATTTCTGAAGATCATCTCTACCAGTTCTTTGGTTTGAATGACGGGATTATCCGTGACGATGAAATCCTCGATTCCTTCCCCGTTCATGCGGTTCAGGATAAGATCATTGGCATCCAATAGATTATATATATAAGAGGTTGTCTTATACGCCTCTCCTCTGCCAATCATAAAAAAACGTCTCCGGTAGATTGCGTCAATCAGCCTGTAAATATTCGTTGAAGCCGGGTGCCTGGGACCATAAATGACCGACGGCCGGATAACTTTTATCCTTGACTGCGGATTGTTCTGATGAAATGCATGATAAAGTTTTTCGCATTCGAACTTCGATTCGCCATAGGCAATAACAGGTGCCGTAGGCGCCTCTTCCGTTTTTGGCCTCTCAGAAGGGCCGTACACGGCAACCGTACTGTAGAAGATATGATTCAATACACCGGCGCCGGCCGAGGCCTGCAGCAGTGCGGCGGTAACTTCTTTATTATCCCTGAAGAACTCTGCTTTTGTAAGCCCCCAGTCCGCTTTGGCCGCTGCAAGATGAATAACCAGATCCACATCCTGCAAAACAGATCCGTATTGGGAGATCCTGATGAGATCGTCCCGGATGAAGGAATCCTCCTGGCCGCCGGGAGAGGGATGGCGGTCAAATCCCGTTATATAGTGGCCCTGTCTTTTTAATTGCGGGATTAAAAAACCGGCGACATAACCGGAGGATCCTGTAACTAATATTCGCATCGTTTTCTGGTTTTAATCATGTATTATATAATGAACCTTCATTTCCTCTGACCGGGCTTTCGGGGCCTGCAACAGATCGATCAGTATATTTCGGACCCGGGCATCGCTTTGATACTGATCCTCCCAGATGCCGGAGGCAAGTTTTACATGCTGAGGTTCCGAAAATTCAATGAAAACTTCTCCCTGATGGCGCTGTATCCGGATCTGGTCGACATCCGGCCTCAGGCTGGTATCGGCTTTTATCCATTCTCCTGAGATCAGTAAGGATATCCTTGTATTGGCTTGTTCGATATTTGATGACCGTCCGCCTATGAAGACAGGGATGATTTCGTACAGCTCAGTCATCTCTTCCCCTGCCCCGGCCATGATAGCGGATTCAACGGACAGCCCTTCCGGTCCGGCCACAAAATCCCGCCGGTAATAATTGCGGGATCCCAGGGTTTCGTTCTCGGTAGTCCGGCCCCCGTCCACCTCGTTTCCTATGACGCCGAAGGCTGATACGGTAGCATTTTGCCCGTTTATCTTGTACTGCTTTTGGGGGTAGCGGTACCGCGCCGAACTAAATCCTTCCCCCGAACCCGTCTGGCCGCTGATGGCGTGGGTCGGCCATTCTCTCCAGTTTTCCCACGTATCGGGCGCCGGACCCTGAAAGCCCCCGGTCCGGCCCAGAATAACGGACCCCGTATTCTTTGTCCAGAAAGCCGATAAAGCACCACCGCCGAACCCGGATTGCCCACTGGTTCCACCCCACCAGGATAACCGTCCGGTATGTATAATAACCCCATATTCAGCAAATCTGGCGGCCAGAAATTCATCTTTATGCTGATCCGGCGATTCGACATCATTTTCGGGGAACCTGTGTATGAAGTTCTCATCCCGATTGAAAGGCGCCCTCCGCACGGGATCTTGTCCGGCTTCGATCTGCCGAAGTTTCTCGTAGAAACCCGGCGGATAGTATTCATGGGCATAAATAATCCCGTCGGTCCAGTGCGCCCGTTCCCACCGGCCCGGTTTGCTGTCGTTTCTTTCAAAATGATTATTGGTTCTTCTGGTCAGAAACTCAATACGATCCAGCATTTCCGCCTGCCCGGGAACACCGTGTCCGTGGCTTTGCCCGCCCCGGCCTTCCCAAATCAGGTACTTTGCCTGGTCTGATACCATGGCAATGCCGAGGTCCCGGGAAAACAGGCCCCGCTGGTCATTGGGAGAATCTCCCGATGTCGCCGTACTGAAATGACTGGGCCCGTAATAGCGGCCTTCCGGTTCCGGCAGGCTGAGGTAGGCCTTCAGTTTGCTCATCCGGTCCAGCGCCACCTTAAAAAAGTCATATCCACTAGCCAGTGCCGCCCACCCCAGAAAGTCCAGGCTGATCCCATTGTAAGTGGGATCAAAGCCGTCGCCGTGATCGATGTAGCCGGCCGGGCGCAAATGTTCAGACAGGATATATTCGGAATGAGCCCGGGCCCGATGTTTAAGATCCTCGTCGCCAATTGCTTTGGCCGTATACCATAACCCGACGTGGGCAAACTGATCCATATCCGCGGCGCTGCCTCTGGGTCCCCATTCTTCGATGCGTTCAAAGAATTTGATCAGGCCGGTCTCATAGGCAGACCGGACATCGGCCGGAAGTATGTCTTTTATCTTGTAATAGGTGTATGACAACCAGATCAGGGTGCCTCCCAAATAATCCGAACGTTTATTTTCCCCCTTTTCATGGGCTTCATCGTTCATGATCATGTCTACGGCACAATAAACGAAGGCCCTTCTTTTTAAGGCTTCATTGCCGTAATACGGATTACCAGGATAATCCCAGGCGGACCACCAGGCCATTTGGTCCGTGGCGATCCACGGCCGGTTGTCAGACCCGCCGCCCATCAGGATTCCCTGCTCCGATTCGATAGACTCCAGCGTAAAGTGCTTCGGTTCAACCGTTATCCCTTTGGTATCGGCAATGGGTCCCTGAGGCGGCGCCTGGCGAAACAGAATCCAGGTTTTGAACAGGTCGTCTTCACTGGAAAAATAATCAAACCCATAGGTGAGGGGACGCAGCGCGATGGCGAAATCCTCTTCCGTCAATGTTTCCAGGTAGGTCCTGAGCGTGATCTGATATTCATGATCCTGAGGCAAAACAGAACGCTGTTCATCCGGCGCGGACCAGGGAATGAAGAGTAGAAGGAATATTACCGGTTGAAAATAATGGTTCATTGGGTCCACGCCAGGTTTACTGATACTTTTCCAGCTCTATGCGTTTCAGGTACTGGGGTATCTTTCGTATGGGTTTCATCCAGAGGGTATAGAAGTTGGGTCGCATGCCAATTGATTTCCAGGCTTTCCGGTTGCCCAGGTTGACTTTTATCCGGTTGCTTATCGAGGCATTGCTTGTGCCCCCATTACGCATCCTGACTAAAATCTCGGGTATATACCAGGTACTTATCCCGGAGCGGTGCAGGAAGCGGAGCATGATCTCATAATCGGCTACCAGCCCCATATCATCCCTAAAATCGCCCAGCCGGTCGTACACCTCCTTTTTTACAAAAAAGGTAGGATGAGGGGGCATCCAGCCGTGTAAAAATATTCCCTTATAATATTTTCCGGCCTGCCAGTACCGGACGACTTTATCCACGTCATCCGGTTCCACATAAACAAGGTCCCCGTATAATGAATCGGGGTTCTCATTGGTAAAAATGCGGTCCACCCTGCTTAAAACTTTTCGGTCCTGGTAGATATCATCCGAATTCAGGATACCGACGATATCACCGGTGGCCCGGGCAATGCCCTTATTCATGGCATCATAGATACCGTTGTCAGGCTCGCTGACAACGGTATCTATTTTTGAACCGTAGGTTTTTATGATCTCAAGAGTGCCGTCGGTCGATCCTCCGTCTATGATAATGTATTCCAGATCCGGATGATCCTGTCCGAGTACGGACTGAATCGCATGGCGTATGGTGTGGCGATTGTTAAAAACCACCGTAATGATGGATACTTTCATGTTTTTTCTCCTGTTATATTTTTGAGTCGCGCAGCCTGCTAACCCGTTTTCGTATTTCTACGTCCACCGGTACTTTCTCCCTGGCCAGGATATGGTTGCCTATTACCAGCACATCCATTTTCGTTCTCAGGAAGCAATCAAGGGCCTCTTCGGGACGGCACACTACGGGTTCGTTTTCATTGAATGAAGTATTCAGCAGCATGGGCACCCCGGTGATCTCGTTGAATCTGCTGATCAAATCATAGTACAGGGCATTATTCTCCCGGGTAACCGTCTGCAGTCTTCCTGACCCGTCCACATGGGTTACAGCCGGTATATCGTTTTGCTTTTCTTTGCGGACGGGCAGAACCTTCATCATAAACGGAACGTCCTCTTCCACTTCAAACCATTCGGATACGGCTTCCCTTAATATGGAGGGCGCAAACGGCCGGAACGATTCTCTCCTTTTTATTTTAACATTAAGGATCTCCTTCATATTGGCCCGGCGTGGATCACACAGGATGGAACGGTTGCCGAGAGCGCGGGGCCCCCATTCCATGCGTCCCTGAAACCATCCGACCACCTTGCCGTCTGCTATGGCCCGGGCCGCATAGTCACAGAGCTGACCGGTATCCGCAGCCCTTGTGATCCGGCAATATTTCTCATTCAGCTTCTCATTTTTCACCTCCATCATCATGTTGATGTAGGATTCGCTGAACTGCGGACCCCAAAAAGCATGATCCATCCGGAAGTCCCTTAATGCCCCGGACTCCCTGTACCAGACCCAGTATGCCGCGCCGAGGGCTCCACCGGCATCTCCGGCTGCCGACTGGATGTAAACGTTCTTAAAGGGGGTTTCACGGGAGATCTTGCCATTGGCCACGGAATTCATGGCGCATCCCCCCGACAGGGCAAGCGCATCCAGCTTATACCGGCCATGCAGGTTGTTTAAAAGATGGAATAGAGCCTTTTCATACATGGCCTGAACTGACCTCGCCACATTTTTATGTTTTTGGGTAACCGCCTCCCCTTTGCTGCGGGCCGGTCCCAGCAGGGTCTCCAGGGCCGGGGAGTACAGGGTTCCAACCTCTGGAGAACATCCGTTCCATTCATAGGCAACCTTGTCGGTGTGATGGCGAAAATATTTCAGGTTCAATGCAAAAGTGCCGTCGCTTTTCAGGCGAACGATCTGGTTCATTTCCTCGCCATATTCCGGTTCCCCGTACGGTGCCAATCCCATTACCTTATATTCATCACCATAATTCGGGAACCCCAGGTATTGGGTGAGTGCCTGATAGAACATTCCCAGCGAATGAGGAAAGTAGACTTTACCGTCCATATCTAACCCGCTTCCCTTACCCCGGCCCCAGGAAGTGCTCGCAAAGTCACCGAACCCGTCTACGGATACGGTGACGGCCTCTTCAAATGGCGATACCAAAAAAGAGGAGGCCAAATGTGCCCTGTGATGGTCAACAAAGCGTATCTCCCCTTTGTATGTGGCTCCGGGGATTACCATGGCCAGTTCATCTTCAATATTGAGTACTTTGCGCAGGTTCTTTATTTTTTCAAAAAGCATCCCCACTTCCGGGCGGTTTGCAAGAATGTATCGTGCCCTTCTCCATAAACTGGCCCGCGGATAACGGTTAACGGCCGTAAAATCAACCTGTTCAATTACCACACCTGCCTCTTCAAGACAGTATTTAATGGCTTCGGCCGGAAATCCGGCCCAGTGTTTAATCCTTCTGAAACGCTCTTCTTCCGCTGCCGCTATCAGCACTCCGTCTTTTATAAGGCAGGCGGATGAATCTCCGTGATACGTATTAAGCCCGAGTATTATCATAATTGCATTTACTGATTTATTATGGTTCCCATTAATTCCGCAACTAGACCTTTGCACTTTCCCGTTCTGCAACCTGGCTTGATATCCATTTGTAGGTCTCCTCAACTCCTTTGCGTAGCGACCTGGACGGCGCCCATCCCAGCTTCTCCCTGATCAGGGTATTATCCGAATTCCTTCCCCTGACCCCGGTGGGACCGTCAATATTATGGATAGTCAAATTTTTGCCTGATATATTTATAACCATCCTGGTGAAATCCTGGATGCTGATCATCTCTTCCGACCCGATATTGACAGGACCCGGGAAGTCCGATTCCATGAGGCGCCGTATGGCTTCGACACATTCGTCGACGATCAGGAAGGAACGGGTTTGGGTTCCGTCTCCCCATATTTCCAGGACACCACCGTCTTCAGCCATGGCCACTTTCCGGCAAATAGCCGCCGGCGCCTTCTCCCTGCCACCGTCCCAGGTGCCACGGGGACCAAATATATTATGGAACCGGGCCACTTTAACATCCATGCCGTGATTTCGCTGATAGGTCAGGTAGATCCTTTCACTAAACAGCTTTTCCCAGCCATACTCGCTGTCCGGAGCGGCCGGATAAGCACTCTCCTCGGAGCACTTCGGGTTAGCCGGATCCATCTGGTTATACTCTGGATAAATGCAGGCCGATGAAGAGTAAAATATTTTTGCTATGCCCTTGTTTTTTGCCTCCTCAAGCACATTTAGGTTGCACAGAGCACTGTTGTGCATGATATCGGAATCGTTATCACCGGTAAAGACAAAGCCCGCACCACCCATATCGGCGGCAAGCTGATAAACTTCATCCAGGTCATCACTGACTACCGCAGCAACCAGAAGGGGGTCCCGCAGATCACCTATAATAAATTCATCGGCGTTCCTGTTGCCGTACTCGTTTTCCTTCAGGTCTACCCCCCTCACCCAGTATCCTTCTTTCTTCAACCTGTTCACCAGGTAACCGCCAATGAAACCTCCGGCACCGCACACAAGTGCTTTTTTCTTATCCATCTCTCTCTCCTTTTTTTGAATTAATTTTTTACGCTGTTCAATTCCGCATCACGCAGTCCGGAACAGTTCCTTCATCCAGCATCCACTGGTATACTTCATGCATCCGACTGGCAAGCATGGGCCAGCTGTAGCGCCTCTCTACAAGTTTGCGTCCCCGACAGCCCATTTGATGACGTTCTTCGCTGCTCATGGAAGTGGCCTCAGCCAGTGCATCGGCCAGGGGATCAACCCCGATGTCGATCCACCATCCACACTTATGGGTAAGCAGTTCTTCCCATGGCGTTCCCCGGGTCGTGATCACGGGTTTATTGTAGTTCAGGGCTTCCACGACGACAATACCGAAATTTTCCGAAAAGCTTGGCAAGACGATCAGATCGGCTTTTTTAAGCCAGACCTTCTTTTCAGCATCGGTTACCGGACCTACAAATGAAAAAGAATCTTCCAGGTTATGCTTCCTGACGGCTGCTTCCACTTTCTCCTGATGCTGGCTTTCGTCGGGGCCGGCAAGGACCATCTTCCAGCCCTCCGGTTTGGCCTTGCTCCAGGCTTCAACCAGGTTCATCAGCCCTTTCACCGGGTATATTCTACCAATGAAAAGACATATGCGCTCACCAGATCCGTCCCTGTTTTCCGTTCCGCCGGGTTCGGCCAGGTTGACGCCGTTCGGCACAATGGCAATCGGCTGGGTCAATCCCAGCATTCTCAGCTGTTCGGCCTCCCCTGACGAAGTGGCGTGCAAGACCACGGCTTTATTCAGGTCTTTTCTTTGATAGAGCCTCCAGGCCAGCCTTTTTTTCCAGACTTTATGATGAAGGGCCCACGGTTCGACCGTTCCTCTTGGACTTATCAGCAGCGGTATGGAATGGTCGTGAGCAAAATTTACAGCTACATGATTGGTTTGCAGCCAGATTCCGTGATCATGAAAGATATGCGGTCTACTGCTTTTGATCCGGTCCTGCAGCAACTGCCGGTATTGTGCCGACCAGGCCAGCCTCAGTCTTTTAATGCTTATGCTCCTGGCAAAATACGTTTGCACCGATTCCATGGATAACGGCTCTTCCCGGTCGCCTGCGGCACGGCTGCTTATGATCTCGACCGACTCAACATGACCGGCCAGCCACCGGCACAGCTCGGGCACAGAACGGGCCGGCCCTCCGTAACTCGGCATCAGGCTTGGGATGCTATGAATAACTCTCATGATTATTTATTTATATTATGGGTCTTCAGCCAATGGCGAAGCACAAATATGGTCCATATCCGACTCCAGTTGATCAGCCCTTTCTGATAACTGCGATAGGTATTTTCCAAAGCAGCCGCCTGAAACGGCCAGGCCTCCTCTTCGCTTTGCCCGTTGAAGGAATCGGTTAGCTGACCACTTAAACTTTCCCTGAACCAGGACGCAAACGGCAATTCAAATCCCTTTTTGGGACGGAACACACATCCGTCCGGGATCGACCCGTTTAACGAGCGGGTAAGCATGGGCTTGGGTATTTTTTTGTTGATCTTTATCTCACCGGGCAGGCTGAACATGAACTCAACAAGCTTATGATCGATTAACGGCACCCTCACCTCCAGTGCATGGGCCATACTCATCTGGTCGGTATCCCTCAACAAGGTACTGAGCATATAGGTCTGCAGTTCCATTGCCGAGGCCCTGTTGACGGGATCAAACTTGCTTGTTTGTTTTTCCAGCTGTGAAAATGTGCCGGGTTCCCATTGATCGGATCGCTCATAAATATCGGCATTCAAAAGACCGCGTGACTGACTTTGGCTGAAGACCTGCCGGGCCAGGAAATACGGATGGCGTTTGGTCACCAGCAGATCGGCAAACCTGCGGACGCGCTCGTTGACCGGCATTCCCGAAAGTATCCTGCCTATGGGAGTCCTTAGCAGCAATGGCATTACCGAAACATACCGCCCCCAGTTTTCGGCCATCAACGGAATGGTGAATCCGTTATAGCCGGCGAACAACTCATCTCCTCCCACCCCGGAAAGGGCTACGGTAAGGCCGGCCTCTTTGGTGATTTTCGAAACAAAATAGGTATTCAGCCCATCCATGCTGGGCTGGTCGAAGGCATACAGGCTTTTCTCCAGCATGTCACGGACATCCTCACCGCGTAAATTAAGTTCGGTATGGCTGGAACCGATGTGTTTTGCGGCCATTCTTGAGTAGGTCCGTTCGTCATGTGATTTTTCATCAAATACGATGCTGAAAGTTTTCACTTCACCCAGGGCCGCATCGCGCATCAGGGCCGCAATGGCCGTACTGTCAATTCCACCGCTGAGAAAGGCCCCAAGCGGCACATCGGCTATGAGCTGACTTTTTACGGAATCTTTAAGCTGAGCTCCGATCTGTACCAGCAAATCGCCGACGTCCATCTTCTGCCTTTTTTTCTGTGCGGGGATTTCCCAGTAACGGTGAGCCTTTTTTTCACCATCCTTACAGACCATTACATGGCCGGGAGGCAGCGACACAACCCCCTTTACAAGTGTGTAAGGTTCCTGCACGGAACCATAAGCCAGATACGATCGCAAAGCCTTGTAATCTAATATGCCCGGAACCATACCCGATGCCAGCAGAGCCCTGACTTCCGAAGCAAACACCAGGGTTTTGTCCTCATTCTCCCAAAAATACAATGGTTTAACGCCCATGTGGTCACGGGCCAGGATCAAGGCTTTGTCATTTTCATCCCACAGGGCAAATGCAAAGATACCCCGGAACTGCCTGACGCAATCGACCCCCCATACCCGGTAGGCCTTCAGAATTACTTCCGTGTCGGTTTGGGTCGAAAACGCGATACCCTGTTTGATCAGGTCATCGCGAAGCTCCCGGTAATTATAAATTTCCCCGTTAAAGATAATCCAGTTGCCGGTCACTGATTCCCGCATGGGCTGATGACCGGCCGGGGAGGTATCAATGATGGATAACCGCCGGTGCCCAAAAGTCAATCCGGGTGCTTCACGGCTGATGATCTCTGTTCCCTCATCGTCCGGTCCGCGATGGGCCTGAGCCTCGGACATTAAACCGGTTTTATGAAGCTGGTCTTCTATGCCGAAATGGCTTAAACTGAATATTCCTGATATGCCGCACATAAAGTTATTTTACAAGGTGTATCCTGAAAGATCGTTTTCCATGTCGCTGTTTATTCTCTGTTCCATCCTACGCTGGTAAAGCCAATCAGCAGCCATAAGTACAGACCGGAACCGCCAAAAGAAAAAAACACCATTTCAGCTATATTGACGAAGATGCAGCCCAGAAACAGGGCATGTTCACTGGTCAGGGGGAGCCTGAACACATAGCTGATGAGACCGGCGAAGAAAAACACGAAGAAAGCCATCCCCACCAGGCCTATCTCCTCCAGTACAGCCGACAGCAGGAACCCTTTTTCCGTCGGAGCTCCCAACGGAATGCCCATGAATTCGGCTTGCCCCACGGTACGGTCATCCAGCCTCGAATCGATGCCAAACCCAATGCCCATCACCGGGTTATCGGTAAAATTATTAAGGGAACGGTCCACCATATAGCCCCGTGACTGCTGGTATCCTTCCTCATAAGTATCAAAATCATATCCTTTATTCACGAACGAGCCGAATTTTTCCAGTACAGGATCAATATTAAATACCAGGATGATGCCGGCCATGCAGGCGGCCACGATAACCGGGTAGGTGATGAACGAACCCTGCCTTGTGGTCTGCGGTATACCTCTCATCATCCGTATGATCAACAGGAACACCACACTTAAGGTGACCGCCACAAAAGCCATCCGTGCCTGGCTGAAGAAGATCGAGATCCAGCCCAACAGCATGCCCAGCACACTGACCAGGGAGGCGTCTTCCTGTAAAATGATCCTTGCTGTATAATAGGCCGTGAATGGAGCCAGAAACAATCCGTAAGCCTGAGGCTGGTTCAGGATACCCTGAAAACCAGCCATGTTGTTATAATAACCGACTTCCGTTAAGATGAACGGCAGGCTGACCAGCATGACGAAAAAATAGAAATTGACAAACCACCTTTCCCAGTACTCTTTATAATCTGCCGTCAGCTGAAATCCCATCAGAATGGTAAAGGCCCCTACGGTGAACATGATGATCTTAACCATGGATATCATGGGATGAAAACTGGCCGCAACGGACAATGCAATACAAACCATGGCAAAATACAACAGGGATCCGATGGGTTTGGGTATGGTATACCTTTCGGCAAACATGACGGTGAACAGCACCCGGCCAAATGCCGAAATCAGAATAAGCCATCGCAACGCCAGGGCTCCCGACGGAAAATCGAACATACCGGGATTCAGAAAACCAATTAAAAAAGAAAAGGTCAGGGCTTCTATAGATTCCTTAACACCGCGAAGGGCATGCATAGCCAGTATGGCGCAAATCACCAGCATCATCTGAGGCACAAAATACATCGCAATGAGCATGCTCCCGAAAACGGCAGCCATGGCCGGCTGTAGTCCTATTTTTTGCATGGGTATCAGGTGTTTAAGTGTGTTTGTCCGGATTTTCCGTCTGAACGTTTTTGTCCGCCGGCCATACTCATCAGTGTAGTTGCCCAGCGTTCCGGCCTGAACTGCTTTGAAAGCTCAAAGCTTCCCTCAGACATGCGGGCATATTCATCATAGCCGAGGCTGCTCATGGCCACCAGACATTCGGTGAGGTGACCGGTGTTGCCGCTTTCGACTATGCAGCCGTTATATCCATCCTGAACCAGATGCGGGCCCGCCCCGCAGGCATCGGAACAAATAACCGGTAAGCCGGAAGCTGCGGCTTCCTGTATAACCACTCCCCATGGCTCATACAGGCTCGGCAAAACAAAGACGCGGCTTCTCTGCATGATCCCGGGAAGGTCGTCCGGCTGAATAAAACCAAGGTTTACGACCCCCGGCACGCGTTCAACCTCCTCCTTTAGCTCACCGGCACCTGCGCAGTACAGCTTCCAGGGATTCTCAACACGGTCTCTGTACCGTTTATAAGCTTCAAGCAGGATATGGATGCCTTTGATGGGTATATACCTTCCCACAAACAAGAAAGCATCCTCGGTTTGTTCATCCTGCAGGAAATACGATCGGGCAAACCGGCTCCAGTCACAGCAATACAGGCCATACCGCAGGTTTTTACCCTTGAATGCCAGCCTTTTTGCATACTGGGCCTGGCGTTCACCGGTTACCCAGAACGTATTGATGTAGCGTTTTAGATACCAGGGCCCAAGTAATCCAAGAATCTGCTGCCTGAGACTACCCTTCCAGGATGCATCCAATCCGGAAATAACCGGTATGCCTTTTCTCTTCAGTCCCCTGGCGATCTTCAGGTAATCCTGATCCATCCATCCGGAAACGACAACCACATGCGGATCAAACCGTTCAACAATCCCTTTCAACTGATTCAGTGTGTATTTGTCTTTGGGATAAGCATGATCGACGACATCGATTTGCCCGAAGGCAAACGGGGCATCGGGTGCCGGAGGCCAGTAACAAACCAGGATCTCGACGTCATGGTCCTTTTTCAGCGCATTCAGGCAGGCCATGGTATATCCCGCCAGTTCTGAATATAAAATAGCTACACGTTTTGCCGGCATAATTGATGCTTTACAGATGTATTGACGGTTCCTATTTTTGAAGCAGATTTTTTATGGATGTGAGCGTTCTTTCTATGACCACATCCCAGGTATACCTTTTTTTAACCATGTTCAGACTATGGTTCTTTTTGGTCAGCAGCGTATGATCGGTTATGTGAATGGCCGAAAGCATAGCTTCCTTCAGCCTTTTCGGTGTGCCTGAGTCCAGCAGCCACCCGTTCTTACCCGATACGATCGACGCCACAGCCCCCACATTGGTTGCAATAATGGCCAGTCCGCTTGCCATCCCCTCCAGAATAACATTAGGCATGCCTTCTGAATAACTCGGGCACACCAGCACATCGCAGCCCCGAAGTATTCCTTTTATCTGCTCTTCATCGGTTATAGAATTCCAGTACACGCATTTTCGGGATCTTAAACGGACATCCCCGGGGATTGCCCCGATAAAATGAAATTCAAAATCGTCGGTTTCGATCAGGCTCTCCAGAACCGAATTGATCTCTTCTATCCCTTTTCTTCGTTCAAACCGTCCTATGAAGACAAACTTGCGCCTGCTTTCCGGCTGCCTGGCTGTGGTAATTATCCAGTCCTTTTCTATACCGGTCGGTATTTCAATGATATGGCTGGCCTGGAGCCCCCGTCCCTCAATAATCTTGTTGATTTTGCCTCCGTACGAAAATACATAGTCCGCCCTGGTAATCATGGCTTTCACCGTCGGCCTCAGCAAATAATGCTGCAATTTGAGCTTCCAGGACGGCGCCTTCTGGAACATTTCATAGCCATGAAAATTGACACCGATCGGTGGGAAGTTGTATCCCCTTCTTTTCTGGTTTAACAGCTTCCACGCGGTAAACCCCTTTGCATAGATGAAAACAACATCCAGGTTATTCACCAGATGATCGTAAATCTGCTGGGAATAAATATAGGATTCCCGAAGGTAATGTCCGGGAAAGTATTTTAACCGCGGAAATTCAAACTGTATGGGATTGATGAACTTCAGTTCTTCAAGCGTGAATATGCCCTCATAGTCAATATGGTTATCCGGAGCTACGGTATGATATAAATCCACACGAACCTTATTCTTAGCCAGATACTTAGCCAGATAATACGAGTGCTTTTGCATCCCTCCCATTACAAACGGATATATCCCGTCGGTGAGCAGGGCAATTTTCATGGCTGAATTCTCAATCGGTTTCCTGAATCCATTTTTCCCGGGTTTGGGAGCCGTGATATCTTCGTAGGTTGTATTGATATGTATATGTTTTGTCTGCATGGTTATGTGGAGTGGTTAGGAAAAGGCTTTTGCCGTGCTTTGATCGATGGTCTTCTGATAGGCACTCATAAGGTTACCGGCCTGGATCTGGGTAGTGAATTCCTTGTCGTAGCGGTCCCTTCCGAGTCTGCCCATCTCTTCTGCCAGACGAGGGTTTTTAATCAGTTTGGCCATCTTTATTGATAGCTCCCGGATATCCTTGCGGGTAACCAGGTAGCCCGTTACGTTATCGTCCAGCCAGTGTGAGATCCCACCCACGTCGAATGCAACAACTGGCTTTCCGGCCGCCATGGCTTCCAGACCTATGATCCCAAAGACTTCATTCCATACTGAGGGCACGGCCAGCATCCCGCAGTTATGAAACAGCCTGGAAAGTTCGTCACCTTCCCTCCAGCCCATCATGATTACGTTTTGTTCCAGACCCAGTCTTTTTATATGACTTTCTATATTGCTGCGATGCGAACCGTCTCCTGCCAAAACCAGTTTTTTTCCAAGGTTTCCGATATAGGAAAAAGCATCGATCAGGTATTCCACCCCTTTTGACTGGGCGAAGCGCCCAACATACAGGATATAACCGGGTTCCAGGGATTCCACCCCTTCCCTTGAATGTCCGCTAAACCTTTCGCGGTCCACGGCGTAAGGCACCACGCTGATCTTGTTGAACGCAACGCCCGCCTGAACGGCCCTCCTGCTCATATAATCGGACGAGGCAATGAACCGTACATCATCTCCCCAGATTTGCTTCTTCTTATATCCGTTCATTACAGACGGTAATAATCGTTTGGGATGGCGGTTGTTGCACCTCTTCAGATAGGCATTGGGGAAACATTTCCAACCCGTTGACAAGGGACAAATATCATCCGAACGGCCAAAGAACAAGTCATTTCCCGGGCACCACCATCCATAATTATGCAGATGAATGATCAGGGGGATCCGGCCTGTCAGATACTGCACCATCCTGAGGTTCCTGACCTCGTGAATATGAACCAGATCTATGCTGTTTTGGATCAGGACCTGCTCAAGCACGGATTTCCATTTACCCACTGAGGTTTGCTTATCCACATCAGGCAAATAGGTGTGTTTTGTTATACCCGGTGGCAGCTTTTCATTGCGTTCCGCTGTAAGGCAGAATATTTCAGCGCCCTGCCTGCTAAGCTCCGGTGCGAAGTCACGAATCATCTGCGTGATGCCTCCACCGGCTACCGACAGATTCTGGTTTATATTTAAAATTTTCAATGTACTCCCTCTTCGGTCAGTTACCGTAACTGCTTGCGTTCATCAATTATCCGGTTGATTATTGTGTTGGTTCGTTCAGTGACCTTCTCCCAACTATGGTTATTTGCGACGAGGGCATGCAGGTTGTCGCCCAGCACTCGCCTTAGCCGATCGTCTCCGAGCAGAATCTGCAGTTTATTTGTAAATCCGGCCAGGTTACCCTTTTCGAATAGCAGGCCCGTTTCGTGATCCGATATGATTTCCGATACAGCCTGAAAATCAGCCGCTATTACGGGCTTATGTGCCGCGCCATAGTCGAAAAGCTTGACCGGTGAATTGTAGTCCGTGCTGCCGGGGAGGCAGCAAATATCCATGGCTGCAATCATCGACGGTACCTTTCCGGGGTCCACCGGACCGGTAAAGCTGACCACTTTATCCAGGCCAAGGTCATTGGCCTGCTTCCGGTATGCCTGCCAGATACCGCCCCCCACCACCAGCCCCTTTACCGGGTAATGGCCTTTCAACTTACTTATGGCCGTTAAAAACAGGTCTAACCGGTGCCAGGGAAGAATGCTGCCTACAAAACCGACGACGATATGCTTGTCGAGATCCAGCGAGGTACGGATCCTGTTCACCTGCTGCTGATCCACCCTTTCATGGGCATGCAGATCAACGCCGTTATGTATCACGGATATTTTATCTGCTGGAATACCATCGCTGACCATTTTCTGCTTGAAGCGTGATGAGACGGCAATCAGGTGATCGGCTGCCATCCATTTCTTCAGATGCAGGCGTTTGTAGCGTTGCTGTAAAACAGGTTTATGAAAATCGGCGATCAGATCCCCCCAAAAGAAGCCGTTGCATTCGATGATCCAGGGTTTACGGATCTTTTCCCGGAGGTTATAGATCGCAAAACTCCGGAATGCATCCCTTTCATAGATGATATCACTGGACATTAACCGGTCCATGGATTTTTCGACCAGCTCTCTTTGCTGTTTCCGGTCCCTGTATCTTAGGGCTTCCCTCTTTAACCGGGCAGGAACCATCGATTTCAGGTTCCATTTTTTTGGATCCGGCTGACTAAATGTACCGTTGGTGTTGCCATTTGCCGGTGAGATCAGGGTGACCTCATGGTGCATGCTGCGCAGGTTCCTGATGTTCTCACGCACATGGGCTGAAGCGCCTGTGTGGCCGTCAGGATCTATATGTTCAGTCAGGATGTAGGAAATTTTCATTATTGCTTAAAGTACTTTTCTCCTGATGGCCGGAAACTTCTTCTTATGCCTGGGTTGGTTCCAGGGGATGATATTAAAGGGATGAATGCTCTTTCTCGGATGAATTTTATTATTCAGCTTTATCCGGTAACCGGCTATTATTACTTTCAACCAGGCCTTCACGGCCTTCACCGGACCGGTAATGTAGGTGTCTGCCAGGATACGGACCATGTACAGGGACCTTTTCAGGTGCTGAATGATAAAGTGGTCGTTATAAATGCTGTCGAATTTTAAACCGATCAATGGATACCAGTACTGGTAGGTGCGCGGCGGTTCCAGGGGCATGTCATCCCGGTTGGTAATGCCCGCAATATCATAGGATTCTTTAAAGGATGCCGGCTTTTCTTTGTACTGATGAAGATCTTCGAAATCAATTATTTTAACATCCCCGGATTTGGTCAGAATGATGTTACCGATATGAAAATCCATATGCGCATACCCTTCATCGTATATTTTTTCGAGGGCGTCGAATATCTTGTTAACATACTTCATGGGTATTAACGCAAAATTCTGCAGTCTCAGCTTCCTTTCATGATAGGCCATAAGGATCCAGTTTTCGCCATATTCAAACAGACGGGGAATTTCATTTATTTTACCGGACAGCTTCAATCCCTGCAGCTCCCTGTTAAAAATATCCTCCCTGCCGGGTTTGAAGGTCTTGCAAATAGCCTCTCCACCCCTGTAGGCAACAATCTCTATCTTGGCATTCCTGTCCTGCCCGTAAATTCTTCGTTTGACCGGGAACGGCGCCTGATAACCCCTGGACAGCTTACTGATCTTATTTTTGATCTCAGTGATCCGTGAAGGCAGGATCCTGTGAAGGTATTCCCATGCTTCATCCGTATTCAGGCTGGCGTCGACCAGATCCTGTCTCTCATGCTGAACAAGCAGCCGTTCTCTCAGGCTGCAATATTTCCGGGTAAAATTCGAGATGATCCGGCCGGAAAGGAAAACCGGTTTACTCACGGGGGTCCTGTTAACCCGGATGATATCTTTGACCCTGTCTTTATAAAAAATACGGGCATTATCGAGTTGAGGATAATATTCAAGCACCACATTGCTGGGTTTAATCGGATTCAGGTCCAGGGCTATGACCATCGCTCCGGGCTCTTTAATATCAGATTGCCATCCTTTGGATACCAGCAGCCTGCTATATGCGGCCTTCTGCGAACCGGTCAACCTGTGCTTTAATAAAATTTCAAACCCCTCTTTATAAAAATAGTCCCCGATTGCATCTACTTTATTGAGATCGACAACCTTCTTATCTAACGTATATACAGTTAATGCCGCCATTACCATCATTCCTGGTTATCCTGAGCATGGATGCTGTTATAAGCATTCCAGATTTTCTGGGTCATTCTGTACCCGAACAGCTTATAGATCGTGATGTATCTTGCTGATATTTCCGCTGAACCCTCCAGGCGGAAAGAAGAGGGGATTAATTCCCGATGCATATGGAAGGATCTGACGGGATCGAATTCATGCAAAAGCCTGATCTCGTAAAAAAGCTTATGGTAAAAATAGCTTTCCAGTCCCTCGTCGAGGAGATCGGATTTACGCAAATAATCCAGTACCCTGAGCTGAAGGTGGATAAACCGGACCCGGTTGTCACCTTTGTTCATTTTTGAGATCGAGCTTGCATTTCTCTCGCATTTTAAGGTGAGGGGAACAGGGTCAAATAATACGCTCCCCCCCCGTTGCAGTATCCTGAACATGAGATCGTATTCCTGGGAACTTTTCAACCGTTCATCAAACCCATTCACGTTCTCCAGCACTTTCCGGCGCCAAAGGTTTGCAGATGTAATGCCCAGATTCTTACCCAGCAGCGCATGAAACGGCCTCTGTTCATGGGATCTGATGACCGATTTCTGCTGTTTCGACTCAAGGATGAAGTCAGCGGCTATGAAATCCGGTTTCTTGCCGGCGGCCTTTATCAAGTCGGTTTGGTGACGGAGCTTATCCGGAAAAAGCTGGTCATCGGCATCCAGGAACTGGATGTATTCGCCTTTGGCCTGCCTGAAACCCGAGTTCCGTGCAGATCCGCCCCCTCCGTTGGCCTGATTCACCAACCGGAGATTACAGGAGGATTTTAATTGATAGTCCTGTATTGCCTGTTCCGTATTATCTCCGGACCCATCGTTTACGCAAATAATTTCCGTATCTGCGTAGGTTTGTCCAACAATTGAATCCAGACAGGCTTCAATATAAGATGCGGCATTATAACAAGGTATTACCACCGAAACGGTCATGACACAGAGCCCGGAGAGGATTAAACAGCCATTAGTTTAAAATCGGAACTTCTTTCCAGCAGCTCGGCATGCGACCCTGAAGCTTCTATGACCCCGTCTTTCATGAAATACAGGACGTCACAGTTCCTGACGGTGGTCAGCCGGTGGGCGATCATGATCATCGTTCTGTCCCCCCGCAGTTTTTCAAGCGCCTGGATTATATATTTTTCGGTAACATTGTCCAGTGCCGAGGTGGCCTCATCCATTACCAGAACCTCCGGATTATGATACAGGGCCCGGGCAATGCCTATTCGCTGCCGCTGTCCGCCCGACAGCATAATGCCGCGTTCGCCAATAACCGAGTTATACCCTTTGGGCAGATTTTGCACAAGGCGATCCAGCTGGGCGGCCTTTATGGCATTGTCAAGTTTATAATCTTCGATCTCATCGTCTTCCAGTCCGAAGGCAATGTTCCTTTTAATGGTATCGTCAGACAAATAGATGAATTGCGGGATGTAACCAATATTCGACTGCCAGGCCCTTAGATTGGTTCGTATATCCCGTCCGTCAACCTTTATGACCCCCCTGGTGGGGGGCAGCAAGCCCAGAAGTACATCCACAATGGTTGTCTTGCCCGCGCCCGAAGCCCCCACAAATGCGATTGCACTTCCCTTTGGTATTTCCAGATCAATCCCGTTTAAAGCCTGAGCCTCTGAATTAGGATATTTATAATGAAGGTCTTCAATCTTAATGCTGTTTTTAAGGGTCAGCGGTGACGGCTTCCGGGTCCCGTTCAGATGTATGGCCGACCGCTCCCTTTCAAGTTCCTTCAGGTCGTCAAACACCGGGTCCACGGCAAAGATATTAAACCGGATATTCGTGTAATTTCCCACAACATCACGGAATGCCGGCATCAGACGGACAACGGCCACGGCGAACAGCGTCAGAATTGGGATGATGGACTGGACGGCACGTCCCTGAAGCACCAGGATCAGTGCAATCAGCAGCATGCCGCATACGGCTACGGTTTCAATAAATGGTTTGGGAAGCTGGTTGGCTACCGATACATAGCGACTGGCAAGGGAACTGCGCGTTGCACTTACGGTAAATTTCCTCAGAAAGAAGGGTTCCCGCCTCAGAATGCGGGCATCTTTAAGTCCTCCCAGACCCTGGTTAATCGCCTGTATCATAACCCGTCTGTGTTTCTGCTGCTCCAGACCGTATTTCTTGATGTTATACTTAACGATTTGGAGAAACACCCCGCTGGTTAACCCCAAAACACCGAGGGTCACGATCGATATGATCGGTTCCACCACGATCAGCAGAATAAAAACCGCCAGTATCATTAATCCCTGCATAACAAGTTGGAGTCCCTCCAGCAGCACCTGTATGATCAGTTTGACTTCGCTGTTCACATTCCGGAGCAGCTCGGCGGTGTTGCGCTGAAGGTGGAATGTGTAAGGTGCATTCATATAGGCTTCAAACAACCGGGAACTGATGCTGACGTGCTGATTATACACAAATTTCGCTTTTCCGTAATACAGCATGGACAAATAGGCATTTTTGATAAGATAGGTTGTAATCAGGGCCACGGCTCCCCAGATCAACAGCTGATCGGAGGTGGTTATGCCGTAGGTATGCAGGGTTGAAGCCACAAAATCATACTTCATTACTTTATCCGGATCAGCAACGACGGCGACGAACACCGGAATGATGCCTACCCCTACGACCTCCAGCAAGGCTCCCACCAGCATTAAACCAAACAACAGCATTCCCCTTGCTTTGTCGCGTTTAGTGAACAGGCTAAACAACTTTTTAATACTTTCAATCATTGGATCTGAATTTAAAATAAAGTTAATCGTGAGTTACCTGTTATCGGTAAGCGGATAAATAAACCGGTCAATTATTAAAAGCGTTGTTGACAGGGCACTGACTATCCGGGCCGCATCATACCACCGGAACCGCGGCCTGAGAGGAACGGTTTCTACCAGGATGATATCTTCTCTCTGCAAGACCGGATAGTCAACATCCCTGCTGATCATCGATTCAAAGTCGGTTGTAAAAACTACCTGCCGGCCCGAATCGGTCTTTCGTGATATTTGCAGGGTGACGTCCGGCCGGTTGCGTTTCCTCCGCTCACCGATGGTACTGGCGCCGCCGGCATACATGAATATAGTCGACAGGTCGGTACCCTCCCGGATGCGGTAGCTGCCGGGCCGTTGTACCGTACCGATGACCACGACCTCCATATGCGGCTCGCCCACCCTCACAAAAGAATAGGTGTTGGGAACATCATTATTATTTCCAAAGTCACCCAAACTTTGGGCATGGGCTACCGTACCGGATCCGGCTATAATGGCAATCAGGATCAGGACTTGTTTGCATACGTTTATTAACTGTTCTTTACTAATCATGGTCATACTCCGCCTGTGCTATGGGTGTTTTCTGATGAAAGGTTAATAAGTTTAAAAAGAAAAAAGAATAAGGGTGACCGGTTGATTCGGGCATCAGCCGCTTTTCTCTGCATACACTTCCTTATAAGAATTTCTGTACTTGTATTTGTAACTGTAGGCTTTCACGTTGCTTTTGCTGTAATCAAAGCGATTGAGAATCGCACCGGAAACCTCTATGCCTACATCGCTGAGATCCTGCCTGGTCTGTTCGAGCAGATTGATTTCTGTGTCATTGGCCCGGGCAATCAGGACCGTAGCGTCACTCTCGTTGGCAAGCACCGCTGCATCGCTAACAATCTGCAACGGGGGTGTATCGTAAATGACGATATCAAAAAACTCGGCTGTGCTTTTCGTGAAATTCACCATTTGATCGGAGCCAATCAAATCCTGGGGATTAGGATTTTTTCGTCCACAGGGCAGGAAGCAGAAATTTTCTATGCCGGTTTCAAACAGCTCCTTTTTGAACTTGATCTTTCTGGTCAGCAGGTCGGAAAGACCGGGCTCCCTGGCCATTCCGAGCAAGGTATGGGCCGTGGGCTTTCGCAAATCGGCATCCACCAGTAAGACCCGTTTTCCGGATTGGGCCAGAGCCAGAGCCAGGTTCATGGCATTGATGCTTTTTCCCTCCCCCGGTTTGGAGCTGGTTACCGTAATGCTTTTCACTCTCTTGCTGGCCAGGCTGAATTCCACATTTATCCGCAGCCGCCGGAAAGCCTCCGAGATCCCTGACTGGGTATTTACAAGCGTTACCAGCCGGGGGTCGATAAGACGGTCTCCCAGGCGCAGCCGTTTCCGGTTTTTAGCATTCAACTTGATGTGTTTTGTCATGTCCGGAATAACGCCGATCACATTAAATCCCTGCTTTCTCATATCTTCGGGGTCATGAATTTTGTTATCCACCGATTTCTTCAGGAAGACCAGCCCGATTCCCGCAAGCAATCCGAATAAACTGCCTACCGTATAATTCTGGGCTTTATTCGGCCTGACCGGGCTTCCCGGCACATGGGCTTGTTTTATCAATCGTATTCTGCCAAGTTCGGCCTGTTCGGCAATCTGGTTTTGCTGTACCCGTTCCAGAAGGGTCGTGTACAACTGCTCTGCAATTCGCTGGTCACGCTGCATTTCTTCGAGCTGGTTCGTCTGCTCCAGGATCTGGGTCAGGCTTGTTTCGTTTCTTTGTATCTGATCCTGCTTGAATTCAACATTATCCATCAGGTCCTGCCTTTCGTTTTCAGCCCTTCGGATCTCCCGCCTGATATCGTAGAGGTGGTTTCCCAGGTTAGTGTGGTCCAGATGCTGCTCGTCCATGACTTCAGAGGAGTATTGCCGCGTTATTTCCTGAAGCCGGGATTCCAAAGAATCAATCTGTCTGAGGATGATGACCAGTTCGGGGTTGCTTTCCGGGTTAGCCCGAAGTTCAGGCCGTTCCAGGTAGTATTGTTCAGCCTGCAATTCGTATTCTGCCAGTGCCGTACGAAAAGCCTCATAACGTAAAACGGTACCTGAACCGGATCTTGAATCCAGCATGGTTTTTATGTTAGCTTCTTCCTCTCGCAGCAGTACAATTTGCCTGTCCATTAACTGAAGCTGCAACTCATCCTGTTCTATCTCCTTGTACAGCCTGTCAATATCTTCAGCCACCCTTCTTCCGCCATGATCCATCACCATCACATGGTCCTGATCAAGAAACGTCCGGATCCGCTGTTCCTGTTCTTGAAGATTTTCACCGCGTTCGTTTTCCAGTCTTCTCAGATACTGACCTGATGAGCTAAGGCGCTGCCGGCTGACGGATTGGTCGAAGTCCATATACTCCTGAACATAAAAATTGGCGATCATCGAAGCTTCCACAGGATGGGTGCTCGTGGCTTTTATTTCAAGCATGCTTAAGTCGCCCAAACGTGTAACCTCAATACGTCCCGGCAACTGGCCGGCCAGTCCGGAGGCCGATAATTCGCCGGTCCTGCTTATTTGACGTTTTAATAAGGGGATGGTATCGGCCGGGTTCCCGGTAATCCCCTCCCCGATTAATCGAGCGGCAACCCGCTCTGCAAGCTCTAAGGAATTTTTAAGAATTTCCACCTCAACCCCAACCACATCCCTGTCCAGGTTTCGTTGTTGCGCCGTCTGAAATCCGTGGAGATTCTCATTGTTGCCCTGGGCTTCGATTATAATAGTCGAGGTACTGTCATATTCCGGTACCGTTTGTTCGGTATGCCAGACGGTAAAGGCAATCACAATGGCAAAAACCGATAAGATCAGCAGCTTGCCGCGGTATATGATGAACATAATTTCACCAAAACCCAGCGGTTGAAAAGAATTTGTCATCCTCTCTTCCTTTGCGGGCCTGGAATTTCCATTCATATTTTCTTTTGAAAGATCCCTGTCGTTCATAGATATTTATATTTATAGGAGTTGATAATAGTGCAATGATGAAGTTTTCGAACGGGCAGCCATATGGTAAGACCAATATATCAGGGCGAACCGACAGCCATCCTGGCTGACAGTTTTACCTTCACAGCCTGATGAATAGAGCCAATCCGGACCAGCAAATGTGTCGATCCGTAATGTTCCAGAATTTCTCCCTTAAGACCCTTCATGGGTCCGCTGCTAATCCTGATGGTTTTTCCCAGTCCGGGTAACGGCGTCTTAATATTTTCCAGAAGTTCCGGCTGCGTCTGCAGCAATTCGATCTGATTGATCTCTTCTTCCCTCATCTCTACCCGTTGTCCGTTAAACACCAGATTGCGAACGATCCCGCGCGTTTCCAGCACCGCGATCCGTTCATATTCGTCTACCAGAGCAAATATGTAATTAGGAAATAAAGGCATGATCAACTTCTTCTTCCTGTCTTTCCATTGTCTTATTTCAATACATTTCGGCAGGAAGACCTTGATGTTCATATCGTTTATATCTTTTTCACAAACCTTCTCTGATCTGGCCCGGGTATAAAATACCAGCCATTTTTTATGATTTATATTACTGAGCATTTATTTATTATTATTTTAACCTTAAGCTTATACAAACAATCCCCAACATTGTATAATTCTTCTATACCTATGTATTTTATTATTATAATTATTTGTATTAATGCCTTATTTTTAATTTTATAACATATATTTAATTCAGTATTTTTAATTATAATATATTATATCACGAGTCCCTTTTAAGTTTAACATACTCTTGTATGACTTCGGCTATGACCTCATCCTTTTCAATAATTTTTGCTCTTAACCTTGTATTTTCCTGCTCCAGTGAACGGGTTTGGCTATCGCCATTATTTTGAAATACTATGGTACCGTTGATAAACAGCTGCTTTTGCCACGTATAATACTGGCTGGGCTGAATGCTATACGTATCACAAATTATACTTACTGACACGCCGTTGATAAGCCTTTCCCTTAAAATTGCAATCTTCTCATCCGGAGTGAAGTTTGATCTTCTCTTTTGTAATTTCATGACTTAAAAATCATGCTTAATTATAGATGTTATAAATAGAATTTCAGTTAAAGCAACAAATAGCCGGTACACATTTTTTATGCGGCATATATATCTTTCCGATCATTCCAAAAGTTATATACTGAACACTTTTCGTTGCTCCCGGATAAAGCTTCGCCATCTTAATCACATGGCCGGATCAAGTTGACAGAAAAAGGGAGCATTAAATCAGGTTAAGCAGACAGGTGTTTTTACCAATCCTGCATGCATATAAATGATATTATATATATAAACTTATAGCAAGTAATTACATTAATATAATATTCACATCATATATTAATCAGGACTCTTAAATAATCGATTTAAATAAAAATCAATATTATTATTAAAGAATTATATAATATTTACCAGATTTTAATTAGTTTTAATTTATTAACGGTTATTTAATTAATAAACAGATATTTCCGTGATGTGCACATTGATAATCGGTTTTGGGTGGATGGCCCTAAGCTGTTTTATTCATCTTTGATACGTGATCACAGCATCGTATCTTTTACGGTTACTACGTCTTCGCATTAAGAATCTATATTATATGGCTGATCCTAAGTTTAGAACTCATCACGGGATGGTGGACATTCTCCCTGATGAAGCACGGAAATGGCAGAATCTTGAGCGCATCATTCGGGAAGCTGCCCGTAAATATGATTTTGAAGAGATCAGGACGCCGGTTTTGGAACCCACCGAACTTATTTCCAGAGGCATTGGTCAGTTAACCGATATTGTCACCAAGGAAATGTTCACGTTTTCAAGGGGCGAGGATAATTACGTTTTGCGGCCAGAAGGAACGGCGCCCGTTGCCAGAGCTTATGTTCAGCATCATCTCGGCCGGCAGGGGGGTACGCATAAGTTGTTTTATATCGGTCCTTTTTTTAGGGCCGAACGCCCACAAAAAGGGCGGCAGAGACAGTTCCATCAGTTCGGCGCTGAATTAATTGGCAGTCCTGACCCCCTGGCTGATGCAGAAACCATTGCTTTCATGATGGAGATCTACAGGGAAATCGGGATCAGGAATACCGTTCTCGAAATCAATTCCGTGGGCGATCCCGAAACCAGATCCCTTTACCGGGACGCCCTGAAGAATTACTTCAAGCCTTTTCTGGCCGGAATGAGTGAACTTTCACAGAGCCGCTATGAAAAAAATCCCATGCGCATTCTGGACTCTAAGGAAAGGGAGGACCTCCCGTTTCTTGAAAATGCACCTAAGATAACCAGCTTTTTGACTGAGGCCAGTGCAGGGCATTATCAATCGTTAAAACAATACCTGGATGTCCTGAACATCCTGTACCGTGAAAATCCCTGCCTGGTCCGCGGCCTCGATTATTATACCGAAACGGCATTTGAACTTAGCAGTCCCGATCTGGGCAGCCAGGATGCGCTTGGCGGAGGCGGACGATATGATTTGCTCGTAGAGGAGATTGGGGGTCCGCCTACACCGGCGGTGGGTTTTGCCTGCGGCATGGAACGGCTGTTTATCACAGCCGAAGTTCTTGGATTGGATTTGATGAGTGAAAACCCCCTCGATATCTACCTTGTTACACGGGGTGAGGCCGCAAGGAAATGGGCCCTGGAAAGGTTGCCGGAACTTAGGGCCCGAAACCTTTCCTGTACAATGGATTATTTGAGCCGGTCCCTGAAGGCACAGATGAAAGAAGCCAACAGAAAGAAATCCAGATATGCCGTTATTGTCGGTGACAATGAACTGGAATCCGGCAAATTCACCCTGAGGGATATGGAAAAGAGTGAAGAACAACAGCTCGGGTTCAATGAAATCATCAATAAACTGCCGGCATGAAAAAAAGTATTATTACTATTGTCATCCTCGTTCTCCTCCTTTTTCTGCTTAACTGGTGGACGGGTACGATAATCAGCTCCCGGATAGACGATCAGCTGTCCGGAGTCCTGGCCGGCGGACAGGCAGGAGCCCTGACCTATTCAGGCAACACTGTTAGTCCGCTGCTGTCTCAGGTAACGATTAGCCGGCTGAGTTACCGCAATGGACAAAACCATGAATTCAGGGCGGAATCGATCCGTGCCTCGTTTACCTACCGGGATTTTTTCAAACTTCTGACCGGAAACACCTCAGAGGTGTTCCGTGAACTGTCGTATCTGTCATTGTATTTCAATAATTCGGCATGGATAGATCACGATAATTCCAGCGAGACCACGCTTGATGACGGGTTTTTCACCCTGAGAGGTGATATTACCGGTGGCCTGGTCCGGCTGATGCAGAAAAGGCTGCCTTCGGCCACCATGAGCCTGGATGTTGAGATGTACGAATTGCAGGACCGGGACCTGAATATTTCCCAAAGCTTTCTCCCGGGATTCAGGGATAACAATGAATTTGACTTCATAGAAAAATTCAGTGGAAATTTTGAATATGATCCTGTCAGGGACCGGGTTAATATGACAGACGTACAGCTATTAGCCCCGTTCGCCGAGCTGGCCCTGGACGGGCTGGCGCAATACCGGGCCGGAGAATGGTCGTATTACCCCCGTGAACTCACCATCAGCTACGTTTTGAGCGCACGTCCTGAGGAAACCAGGTTTACCGTTTCCCGGAGCCTTGGGCAAATCCAGGTAAACGGCATCAGTCTGAATTCCAGTGCTTCTATTAACATGGATAATTTTTTCCAGGCTCCGGCTAAAAACCTGTTTTTCTCCGAAGGGAAAACCGGGTTCTCCCTTGACCGTGTCCATTTCCACCCTTCCCAGGATTTTATACAGGAATATGGCATGATGTTCCAGGCCTTCGGGCTAAATACCGATGCGATAAACTTCAGACGGGTCACTGGTAATTATACCCTTGAAAATGACCGCCTGATCCTTTACGGAACAGAAATTGAAACTTCCTTTTTCGAGGCTTACCTGAATATCGATGTCACGTTCAATGAATCCGGTGAAGAGGAGGCCACCATTAACGAAGGCAGCCTGAGAATATCAAAAATGACGGCCGGCATTGAAGAATTTTTTGAAAATATTGAGATGCTGTTTTCGACCGAACTACCCAGGGATGACGGCGATATTCTCATCCATTTCCGGGGTCCGTTAACCTCACCGGAGATCATAGAGTGAGGCTAAACCGCTTCCTTGACTTCCTGGAATATCGCGTGGTGCTCGTGGAATTTTTTAATCCCCTCATTGCCCATGTACCGCTTTAATATGTTCTCATCGGTCTTCGTCAGATCAACCAGTATTAACCCGTCCAGAACATCACTGAAGTTAGGGTCAACGTTGAAACCTAATAATTTACCGCCCAGCTTAAGATATTGCTTAAGCAGGATAGGAATTCCTTTTTCATCGCTTTCGAACTCCGAGATGAGTTCGGAGACATCCTCAATAGAATTGATAATGGATTTTTTAGGGTCCAGCCCTTTGATCCGCCGTGTACGGAAAGGTGTCTTGGGTTTTACCTTTCTGGCAAGTTCCGGCAGATAATTATGAATCTTCAAAAATGTAACCATCAGATGACGTGAAAACGTATGGTAATCTTTATTGATGCTTACCGGACCAAACAAAATTTTATATTTCGGATATTTAACCACGTAATGACCAATTCCTTTCCAGAGCAATAATAAAGGGGTATAAGAGCGCTGATATTCTTTACGGATGAACGAACGGCCCATTTCCAGTGCCGGATTGATCTGTTCGAAAAATGAAGGCTTTATATTGAACAGGGTCGTGGTATACAATCCTTCCTGTCCGAAACGCTTGATGATGTTGTCGGTTCGCCCCAGACGGTAGGAGCCCACAAGTTCATCGGCTTCACTGTTCCAGATAAATAAATGCACATAATTGGAATCATAATCATCCAGATCAATGGCTTTGCCTGTACCCTCACCGGTATCGCGGAAAGTAATTTCGCGAAGACGGCCGATCTCTCGAAGCACATTGGGAATTTGCTTCGGCGAAGCGTGGTAAACCATATTCTCCCCGGCCTGGAACAAACACTGGGATTCAGGCAAATTTTCAACATCGTTCACAAGCAATACCTTGTCGACGGGGCTGATAACCGGTTCCAGGTTCTCCTTCTTCAATTGGAACGAAAAGCTGGCCTTTTGCCCGTCCTCTTCCTCTGTACGGTTTTCAAGCAAATAGCTGCGCTGCCGAAGATAGGCCGTCATTTCTCCATCGGTATCAAAGGTGGAGAGCTTTTTTTGCGTTATCAGCTTCCCGACACGGATCTCAATGTCTTTATCCCGCTTGTTGCAAATTTCATGGGGCAGCATTACCGTACGCAGCCGGGGGTGGATTAATCCGAGTATCTGGAATAAGGCTCCGTTAAAACCATTAAAGTAAACCGGAAGCGCAGAAGCACCTGTTTTTCTGATCACCCGGGCCACGGAGTCACTCCATTCCGGGTCGGTAACTTTTCTTTTTTGCATTTGCAGGTGGGAGACCTCTCCGGAAGGGAACATACCCAGCATGCCTCCGTCCCTGACGAACGATATTGTTTGTTTCATGGCGGCCAGATTTGCCCGGGCTGCCGTTTTGCCGCCGAAAGGGTCAACAAATAGAAAAATATCACGGGCTTCCGGGATGCGTTCCAGCATATAATTGGCCATGACCCTGATATCCGGCCGCACGGATTGCATGATGGATGCCAGGATAATTCCCTCTATGCCGCCGTACGGATGATTGGCTGTCACAACAACAGATCCTTCCCGGGGAATACGCTCAAGGTCGCGTTCGGAGATCTGGTAATGGATGTTCATGGTCTCGAGGATCTTATCGAAAAAGCGACGATCATCCTCTTTCCCTACTGCATCGGCATAGATCTCATTCAATTCCTTCAGGGAAAGAAAACGCTCTAATGTTCTTGCCAGAAGCGAAAACATTTTTTTGCGAAACGGGTCTTCATAAGAAAAGTCAAGGCTGAATATTTTTTGAGCGTCTTTGCTCATGCATTGCTCCGGTTTAAATAATTCCTTTTAATGTCTTGTTAATATTGAATACGTAAAAGGTATTGTTATTATTTGTTAATATATAACAGCCTGCCGATTTTTATAAAAATAAACGGGGTAATCTTTACCAGCCAGGTATGCTTCAATATACTTGTTTGACAGGGCTTTTTAAAATTTAACTTAATCCCGCCTATAATATTCCGGGCACATGAGTTCGTTAAAGCATAGAACTTAAACCTCATATTTTTATACCTTAAGGTTTTAAATATAAATTTTGCCTATACATGCCCGACTTTGAATTTAATGAAGAGCTGGAGCTTGAAGACCAGGAAAAACAAGATACCGATGAACCGCCCAAATACAGAGTCCTGTTGATAAACGATAATTATACCACTTTCGATTTCGTGATTGAAATTCTGGTAAGCATATTTAATAAGAATATTGCTGATGCGGTGGCCATTACAACCGACGTACATAAAAAGGGTTCCGGGCTGTGCGGCACCTATGCCCGCGAAATCGCCGAAACCAAACTTGAAATGGTAAAGCAGGCCGGGAATGAAGCCGGGTACCCCCTTCGCTGCCTAATGGAGGAAGAATGATCAGCAAAGAAATGGATAGCATCCTGCGCAACTCCTATCTGCTCGCCTCTCATCAAAAACATGCGTTTGTATGCCTTGAACACCTGCTTCAGGCCATCCTGAAAGACAGCAACGGAGTAAAGATCATCAGGTCCTGCGGCGGAGATACCGAGGAGCTTAACAGAGACATAGAAACGTACTATGGGTCGCTGGAGACCAATGAGGCTGAAGGCTATGAACCGGTTCATACAGTAGGATTTAAGCGGTCGCTTCACCGGGCGCTCGTTCATGCGCGTTCGGCCGAACAAAAGGAAATAGGGATTGGTGATATCCTTATCTCCATCTTTGAAGAAAAAGACAGCTTTGCAGCACATTACCTGAACAAACATGGTGTTTCCAAAATGGATGTTTTGAACTATGTTTCTCACGGCATAGCCAAACCCGGATTTGAGCAAGCCGGCGATGAGGCCGGCACCGGTGAGGAAGAATCTTCCGGTAAATCAGGCAAAAAGGCTGATTTGCTGGGGCCTTACACCCAGGACTGGACCCTTCTGGTCCGGGAAAACAAATTTGACAAGGTAATCGGCAGGGAAATGGAGATACAGCGCAGTATTGAAATCCTGTCACGGAGGCGAAAAAACAATCCCATCTATGTTGGGGATCCCGGGGTCGGAAAGACAGCCATCACTCAGGGGCTGGCCCAGCGAATCGTCCAGGGCACGGTTCCCGACCGCATACGGGACTTCAGGGTGCTATCGCTTGACATGGGAGCCCTTCTGGCCGGAACAAAATATCGCGGTGATTTCGAAGCACGGCTTAAAGGCGTCATTAATCAGCTTCAGAATCAGAAAAATGTAATTCTGTTCATTGATGAGATCCACACCATAATCGGAGCGGGAGCCGCGGGCAACAGTACTATGGACGCTTCAAACCTGCTCAAGCCCGTTCTGGCTACCGGTGAACTTCGATGCATCGGGGCCACCACGTTTGAAGAGTACAAGAACCATTTTGAAAAGGACCGGGCTTTGTCCAGGCGTTTCCAGAAAGTTGAGATCGATGAGCCCACGGTTGAGACGACCGTCCGTATTCTCAAAGGGCTCAAAGATGCCTACGAAGCATATCACGGATTAAAATACACCGGCGGTGCCCTGACAGCTGCAGCTCAGCTTTCGGCTAAATATCTGAATGACCGGCGGTTGCCGGATAAAGCCATTGACGTGATCGATGAAGTCGGTGCACAAGTCTCTTTGGAGGCCGTTCCCCGCAAGTCGGTGACGACCCGGGATGTGGAAAAGCTTATTGCCAAGATGGCCAGGATTCCGGCTCACAGCATAGGCACTTCCGAAAAAGAGAATCTGAAAGAACTGGACTCTGTACTCAATGAGGTTGTATTTGGTCAGGAAAAAGCGGTGCATTCGGTGGTGACGGCCGTTAAACGAAGCCGGGCGGGACTCGGCAATGAAAACAAGCCCGTCGGCTCATTCCTTTTTTCCGGTCCGACCGGTGTCGGTAAGACCGAACTTTGCCGGACGCTGGCCGATGAGCTCGGCATTGAGCTGGTCCGGTTTGACATGAGCGAGTACATGGAAAAACATACCGTATCCAGGCTCATTGGCGCGCCGGCCGGCTATGTCGGCTATGACCAGGGCGGTTTGCTGACCGAGGCCATCCGGCGTAAACCCAACTGTGTCCTGCTGCTTGATGAAATTGAAAAGGCCCATGCTGATATCTTCAACGTACTGCTGCAGATCATGGATTATGCGACCCTGACGGACAATACCGGCCGGAAATCCGATTTCCGAAATGTAATTCTGGTCATGACCTCAAATGTGGGCTCCCGTGAGATAAGTTCTACGAGCATCGGCTTTAGTGAAGACGCTTCCGGGCTGAGAGGCGATCCCCTCAAAGCCATAAAAGATCACTTCAATCCGGAATTTCGCAACCGGTTAGACGATGTGGTCATTTTTAATCACCTTAGCAGGAAAACCCTGGATAAAATTGTTCATAAGTTCATCCGTGAACTTGAACTGCAGCTCATCGACAAGAAGGTAACCCTTAAACTTACCGCCAGGGCCCTCGGATGGATAGCTGAAAAAGGCTATGATCCGGCCTACGGGGCCCGGCCTATGGGCCGGGTCATCCAGGAGAACATAAAGAATCCGCTTGTTGATGAAATTCTGTTCGGCAAACTGGATAAAGGCGGGAAAGTCAGGGTGGATATGAAGAAGGGTAAGCTGACTTTTATGTATAACTAATCTAAACGGAGACCCCATCATCTGCATGCAAAATAATAACGACTCCCGCCTGGCTCAGAAAATCCTCACTCACAGCGTCAGGCTCCGGGCCGGCGAAAACATAATGATACAGCTGGTTGGGTTAAATGGCATCAACCTGGTCAGGGAACTGGTAAAAGCCGTCCGGAACATGAAAGCCCATCCGTTTCTTCAGATCCAGGACACCGAAATTCAGCGTGTTTTGCTGGAGACCGGTGATGCCGGATTTTGGGAAAACCAGGCCAGTGCCGATCAAAAACCCCTGATGAAGCAAATGCAGGCCTTTGTGGGTATTCGCGCTTCTGAGAATATATATGAAACGGCCTCGGTGAGCAGGGAAGCCAATAAAGCTTTTGCCGAAAAACTTCTGCAACCGGTTCATTTTGAGCAGCGTGTCAAACATACCCGATGGTGCATATTACGTTACCCATCCCCTGCTTTTGCCATGAATGCCAAAATGCCGACTAAGGAGTTTACTGATTTTTTTTATAACTCCTGCCTGCTGGATTATGATAAACTGCATGAAGCCATGAAGCCGCTTGAAAAAAGGCTGAGAAACGGCCGGGAAATACACCTTAAAGGGAAGGGTACCGATATCCGATTATCTATTGAAGGGCAAAAATGGGTTCCGTGTTACGGAGGCCGCAATTTGCCCGATGGTGAGTTGTTTTCAGCCCCCATCCGGGATTCCGTCAACGGGGAGATTACGTATGCCCCTTCGGTGTACCAGGGCAAACCGTATGAATTCGTATATCTGAAAGTCAGGGACGGAGAAGTCGTTGATTTTGATTCCTCCAATAACGAAGCCCTGGAAGCGGTGCTGAATACGGATAAAGGTTCCAGGCACTTTGGAGAATTCAGTTTCGGGACCAATCCCGTCATTGAACAGCCCGTGTACGATATTCTCTTTGATGAAAAAATATACGGCTCTAATCATCTGACTCTGGGCCAGGATTATGATGAGGCACCCAATGGCAATAAAAGCTCTATCCACTGGGATCTCGTTTGCATCGGATCCGATGTGTACCTCGACGGTGAACTGATACGCCAGGGCAGGGATTTCGTACCCGGGGATCTGAAACCCCTTAACAGCAAACCGGCGCGTTAGGCATTAATCTTCATCCTGAATTTCGTCCGGATCGGTGTCTGAATCGATCAGGTCGTCATCGCTGTCATCCGGTCCCAGATCATCATCATCGTCGTCGTCGTCATCATCAACGGCCTCGGAGACCATGGTCTTTTTCTTAACCCGGCCTTCCGCAGCCCCGGCTCTCCGGAGCAGCATGGCCACTTCAAGATTTTCATTCTCGGTAGCGAAATTCAGGGCTGAATCGCCGTTCTTATCACGGTTACTTACGTTTGCCCCGCGGGAGATCAGGTATTTTACAATATCCAGATGTCCTTCTTTTGCCGCAAGCATAAGCGGTGTCTGTCCCCAAAGCTGAGTGGCGTTGACGTCAGCCCCTTTTTCCACCAGCAGCCTGACCACATCCAGATAGCCTTCCCGTGCCGCTATAATTAAAGATGAGGGCGTAATTTCAGCGCCCTTATTCAGCAAAAGCGTTATCATCTTTAAATTACCATTCTGTACGGCTCTGTTTAATGCGGTACCTCCTATCTTGTTTTTTACATTAACATCGGCACCCTTTTTAATGAAGAACTCAACAACCCCGTAATGGTTATTTTGCGCAGCCAGGATCAATGGTGTTGATCCGTTTTTGGCAGGTTTGTTAATATCCTCACCTTTTGAGAGATACCTTTTAATATCATCAAGTTTGCCATCTAAGCTGGCTTGTGCTAACGGTATGCTTTCCATAATCGCAGTGATTGATTTGAAATTTAAAATATCCTGATAATAGTTTGCTATATTACGGCATGTCGTACATTTAAATAAAACGCGATACAAACTGCAACACCTGATCAATTAATATCGCAATAACGGTTACCGGATGTTACGAAGCAGCAAAACGAATAGAAAACCAAATGTTGTATTTGATAGACTTTTTTTATTGCCTGGTCAGGATGCCGGGTCCGTTGTACCCTCTGAAAAAGTCTGCAGCGTTGGATCTCGGCTTTCCCTCCAGTTGAACCATCTTCAGCAAGACAGCCCCGGGATTACATCCAGCCAAAACCCGATCATTATCGACTTTTAGTTCAAACGGATCGAGATCCGCATCCGGAACGGACCGGGCCAAATATATTTTCAACAGCCTCCCATCCAGCCGGATCCTGGCTGCAGGCAGCGGACTGAGGCCGCGGATAAAATTATGGACCCGGCCGGCGGGCTGATTAAAATCGATCAGGCAATCGCCGGCATGGATCCTGGGGGCGCCTGAGGCCAGGGCTTCATTCTGGTCCTCAAGGATATAGTCGCCTTTGGCAATCTCATTTACCGCGGCAAGCAATAGATCGGCACCGGCCCTCATCAGTTTATCATAAACCATTCCCGTCGTATCGTTCGGACCGAAAGGTAGTTCCGTTTTATTTATTATTTTACCGGTATCCACCTTTTCATCCAGGAAAAAAACCGTACATCCTGTTACCGTTTCCCCCTCCATAACAGCCCGGTGTATGGGGGCCGCCCCCCGGTATTTCGGCAACAGAGAGGCGTGAAGATTAACGGATCCGATCTCCGGTATAGCCAGAACGGAGGGCGGCAGTACCCGGAAAGCGACCACCACCACCAACTCAGGCCGCAGTGCCTGTAGTTTGTCCGCGAAATCCGGATCACGGAGATTTTCAACTTCCATCACGGGTATGCCCAGATCAACGGCTTTTTCCTTTACCGGTGTGGGGGAAGTGGCTTTCCCCCTGCCCCGCCGTTTGTCCATTCCACTGACAACAGCGGTTATTTCATGCGAACTCTTATGGAGTTTTATAAGTGACGGGACGGCGAATTCCGGGCTTCCCATGAAAACAATTTTCACGATGTCGGGGCTTATTATTTTAGAGCGATCGGATATTCGGCTTCCAGCTCACCGGCACTTATCTGGTCAAGCTTTGAACGCATGAGGCGCTTTCTGAAGGACCCTACATAATCAATAAACAAAACACCGTTAATGTGATCGTATTCATGCTGGATAACACGGGCCATATATTTTGAAAACCTGAGATCTTTTTTCTGAAAATGCCGGTCCAGAAAGGTAACGCGGATATCGTCCGGCCGGACCACTTTTTCCCGCAGTTCGGGCAGGCTCAGGCAGCCCTCTTCCATCTCGATTAAGCTGGTTTCCACCTCATGAATCTCAGGATTGATGAAGACCATGGGTCCGTATGATTCGTCTTCCTCCTCCTTATCATCGCCCATTACATCAGCGTCAACAATGAAGACCCGGAGGGATACACCAATTTGAGGGGCAGCCAGGCCGACGCCGTTTGCGTTGTACATGGTCTCAAACATGTTATTGATCAGTTCCTGCAACTCAGCGCTATCGGATTCAACAGGATCCGCTTTTTTTCTCAATATGGGATCATCGTATGTTACTATTGGTAATACAGCCATTTATATTCTTCTGTCAAGATAGTTTTGTAATAAGATCGCGGCGGCAACCGCATCAACGAGTTTCTTATCCCGGCGTTTCTTCTTTTTTGCTCCCGAATCCAGAATAGTTTGTTGAGCCGCCTTTGAAGTAAAACGTTCATCAAGCGTAATTACTTCAAGATCAGGTATTTTTTTTTTAAGAAGAGTAATAAAGTTTGTGACCATTCTCGTGGACTCGCCCTCGTGGCCCCTCAGGGAAACCGGCCAGCCTACGATAACCTTTTCTACAGTTTCCTGATCAACCGCTTCCCGGATCTTGTCAATGGTCTCGGCCTGAGTGAATGTACCAACCGGAGTCGCGATTACAGCCATGACATCCGATTGGGCCAATCCAACTTTTTTAAGGCCGACGTCTACTCCAAGTATTCGTTTAATATCGGTCAACCCTCTGCATGGTTATTCCTGCTCTGCCGTCTCGGCAAGAGGCTGTCGGAGAAACTTTTTCAGCATTTTGCTGGGTTTAAAATGTGTTTTGCGATGCTCGGGCACATAGATAACTTCATTGGTTTTTGGATTACGGGCTTTTGGCTTGGCTTTGGTAACTTTTACCTCAAAAACGCCGAAATCCCTGATCTCAATTCTGCAGGTTGGATTGGCATCCATCATTGTGTCACGTAATGCATTGATTACGTCATCCACCCAGGGTTCCACCTGAACTTTCGGTAAACCTTTCTTTTCAGATATACTGCGAACAATGTCTCGTTTTGTATAAGTCATGCGATATGTAAGTAAATTATATGTATGTTATTAAATAAACGTATAAATTTAAAAAAAATAAACGTTTATTCGCCCCGCATCCAATATTTATGCTGTATTTTTAATAATACTCTAATCCTATGAGAGGTAATACCTTGTTTATTAAGCCTTTATAATGTAAGAAAACTTTTATAAAGCTAAAAGGTAAATAAACTTTAATTTTTTTTTATTCGTATCTATAAGCTAATTTTACACCTGCGACCTTTTGCAGTTTTTTTATAGCTTTTTCAAGATGTTTGATATCATCTACCATCAGGATGAGGATGCCTTCGAACATGCCGCTGTCACTGCTTACATTGATGCTCTTCATATTCGTTTTCAGGGACTTTGAGATCACATTGGTTATGTCACTAACCATACCGACGCGATCTTCGCCAATAATTTTGACCGCACCGATAAATTGATTACCCGTTTGCCTGGCCCAGGAAACCTCGATGATCCGCTCTCCGTCCGTTTTTATCAGATGGCGGGTATTTTTGCAGCTAACCCGGTGTATCTTGATATCCCCTTCACGGCTTATAAAGCCGATAACTTCATCGCCGGCAATAGGGTTGCAGCATTTTGCATATGAATACCTGACATCGGTCAGCTGACCGTTAATGATTAGACCTTTTCTGTCGTCTTTGTCCAGGGTATCTTCATAATAAATCTCATAAAAGCCGTCGCTGTCGATGGCCCTGGGCTTGTCTTCCCCATCGTCGATCCGGCCGGTCTCTTTATATTTTTTAGCGGCCCTGAGCAGGGTATTCACGTCAAAGGATTCAGAGCCTATCTCATAAAAAAGTTTTAGAGTGGACGAGAACTTTAACTTTCTTGCAATCTTGGACAGGCCCTGATCGGATATTTTGATATTGGTCTTACCGGCCTTCTTATCCCATATCTCCCGGCCTTTGTCAATTACATCCCGTTCTTTTTGCTTGATGAACTGCTTGATCCTGGAACGGGCTTTATGGGTGACGACATCATTTATCCAGTCCGGATTCAGGTTGATCTGCTTGCCGGTGATAATTTCTACCTGGTCACCACTGTTTAATTTTTGCCTCAGCGGTACAATCTTGCCGTTTACCTTGGCGGCCAGGGCACGTTCTCCGACCTCACTATGAATATCAAAAGCCATATCAATGGGAGTGGCCTCTTTGGGCAAGGTCCTCAGCTCACCGTCAGGGGTAAAAACGTAGATCTCATCGGTATAGAGGTTTAGCTGGAAATCCTCCACAAATTCCATAGCTGCTTCGGGGCGGGGGTTCTCCAGCACTTCTCTAACCCACTGGACAAAACGTTCAATATCATGATCTTTGTCACTTCCTTCTTTATACTGCCAGTGGGCGGCCAGCCCTTTTTCCGCAATCTCATCCATCTTGCGTGTTCTAATCTGCACTTCCACTTTCCGGCCGGTATTGGTAATCACCGTCGTGTGCAGCGATTGATATCCGTTGGTTTTAGGAACCGAAATGAAATCCCGGAATCGCTCGGAAATAGGTGTATAGGAATCGGTAATAAACGAATAGACCCTCCAGCAATCTTCTTTCGAGTGGGGGTCTTCTAAAATAATGCGAATGGCAAAAAGATCATAGATCTCCTCAAAGGGCTTTTGCTGACGCATCATCTTCCTGTAGATAGAATAGATATGCTTGGGTCGTCCCTTTATTTCGAACCGGAAACCGGCATGATCAAGCTGTTTACGGATAGGCTCCATAAACTCGTCGATAAAAACCTCCCTGGACTCCTTTTTCTCCCGGAGTTTTCGGCCAATGAACTTGTATCCGGTGGGATCCATGACCTTAAAGCTCAGATCTTCCAGTTCGCTTTTGATCTTATACAGGCCAAACCGGTGAGCCAGAGGTGCATACAACTCGATCGTCTCCGTAGCAACAGCCAGTTGTTTCTTGCGGTTCACATGCTGAATGGTCCGCATATTATGCAGACGGTCTGCGAATTTGATGAGGACCACCCGAAGATCTTCAGCCATGGAGAGCAGCAGCTTCATAAATGTTTCAGCTTGCTTAACCCCCTTGCTTTTAAACACTCCGGATATTTTTGTCAATCCGTCGATCAGATACGAAACAGACTGGCCAAATTCCTCTTCAATGTCCTCCAGCTTTACACTGGTATCTTCAACGGTATCGTGAAGCAACGCGGCCACCACCGATACATCATCCATGCCGATCTCACGTACAACAATTTTCGCAACCTCCAGGGGATGCAAGTAATAAGGTTCTCCGGAGGCTCTTGCTACACCCTGATGCGAAAGAACGGAAAGCTTAAAAGCCCGGATGATCATATCCTCATCGCAATGGTCCAAATGCTCATAGCAGAGTTTAATGAGGTTGTCACACTCCATCTGCTGCGTCTCGGTTAGCTTGAGTGCAGCCAGGTCAAACTTGCTATGAATTTTGGTTTGTGCCATAAAAAGAATTAATAATTATAATGTTACACCTAAGCTATATAAACTATATTATGTATAAATTAACAGTTTTTACCCTGTTATATTATGAAACTATTTTTCTTTTTATGATTTAAGCTTAGCCGGGACAGTCACTTAAAACCGAAGTGCCACCCCAAACATCAGTCTTTGCTGAGAGTCGGAAATCTCGTCTGTGTTTGAAAAGCCCGAATAGCGCAACTCCACAAAGGGCTTTATGAGAGGCAAGAGGTTAAGACCCAGTCCGACCATGGCCTGATAGTAAACTTCGTTCTCGATAGGGGTAAATGAATCTCCGTCGCTATTTATGGAGTAGTCTTCCAGACCAATTCCCAGACCGGCATACGGGCTTAACAAGGCTATATTAGCACCGGCAATGGCCGCGACCCCGAAGTCATAACTGCTGACCTCCTGATCAATCTGAATGTTTCCGGATGTAATGTTATTCGTTTCGTTGAAAAAACTGGCATGAGCCCGTGTGCGTATAAATATAAGCGGTATGGGCAGCTTCATATCCCTTTCCAGCTGAAGTCCGAATCCATTGGTCGGCACTTCGCCTTTGTTCTCATAAGTTGCTCCAATACTCCACTGAGCATTGGATTCACTTACCACAATAAATAATGCTATAACGAAAAGCAGGGTTGATTTGGTAAATATTGAATTCAGCATAATAAATAAAGGGTTGGTTATAAGTTAAATTACAGCAATACCGCCTATTATTAGAAAAATTTAACTAATAAACAACGAAAACCCTTTATTTTTATAAATATTTTCCGGCCAGCGGCTTGGCCGCTAACGAAAAGAGGCCTCAATCATAACCATTTTTCAAACCAGCCAAAAGCCGATTCCTGCATGGGACGATTAAATTTGTGACCTCCGGCATGAAATTCGCAGGCATACCTGTCGCCGGCCCCGGCCTTTTTGAAAACTTCACGGAGTAGGGTATCCGCCCGTTTTTGTTCGCCCAGGTCGAAGAGGCCGTCTTCAGAATTGTTGAGCACAAGGCGGGAAGCCGGCATTTGAAGGGTGATGATCTCCGAATAATCCATCTCCCGGGGCAGGTGCGGCACATAGATCATCCAGGTATGGGTATGGCTGTGGTACATCAGGTAATCCCGCCAGGTGCTCATCATGCCAACGCAGACAGAGGTTTTGATCCTGGGATCGACTCCGCTCAGCATGAGGGTGCGTAGTCCGCCACCGGAGAGTCCGCAGCAGCCCATTCGCTCTTCATCTACCTCCGGACGCGCCTCCAGCACATCCAGGGCCCGCTGATCTTCGGAGACGAAAACGCCGGGCCAGGTTGTTCCGGCACAAAACAGGGACTTGGATAATATATGCTCATGGTCTGAAGCCCAGCGGTTGTAGGCCTGTATCTCCTCTTCACCCTCCTCGGGCGATACATCCTTCACATTGCGGCGTATAGATGGGGACACGTCCTGCAAACGGACCCTTCGGCTCCCGAAAGCAAATGCATCCGGAACCAGGACGGCAAACCCGCGTTTAGCAAGCTCGTTCGCCCACGAACGCCCGCCGTAATAATGTTCCTGGAAAGGGGGGATCGCCGGATGCACCTCATCCGAGGTCTGCGTGATCTTTCTTTTGCCGAAATATTTGTTTCCACCGTGATCATGCAAGGCTACAACGCCCGGCAAGGGTCCGTCAGCCCCTTCCGGTTTAAGAAAAAAAGCTTCCGTCGGCGGCCCGTACGGCAACTGCCAGGACAGTTTCTCAATGACAAGGCCGTCAAAGCTATGCCTGGAAAGTACCGTCACCTCCGGCGTGCCTCCAGTGTCCGGACGGGCGAGCAGCTCAATGAACCGGCTCTGTGCAGCTTTTTTCCATGCCTCCACATCAGTCCACTTGTCATTGCGGAGAGACAGCCGGCCCGGGGCATCTCCGTATAAGTTATCGGCCCATGGTCCGTATGATCCGATCATGTTCGGTTCTACCGAAGACGGGGGATAGGTTATGTTATCCGGTTCCGGTGGTGATGCAAAGGAACCGAGCGGGTTATTTAAAAGGGACAAACCAGACATTCCTCCGATAGCCGCAGAACTGATGAATTTTCTGCGGCTTACATGGTTGTTCGAATCATTTTTCATAATATATATGATTATACAGAAGTATCAATTTTATTTAATAACCCGGATTTTGCTCTAATTTATAATTATTCTTCAGTTCTTCAAACGGAATAGGAAATAAAATTTTATGATCTCTATTGGGTGAATGAGCTAACCAGGATGTTGTGGTGTAGACCGTGACAGAAGCTTAGCCGGTATGTTTTGAACGCGGTTTTACCGCTTTCCCCGACAGAATAAACTTTAAGGTTTTTAAAGCTTCGCATACATAGTTCCGGGACGTTTGAGAACTAACCTGCATGATCTGTTCTATTTCTTCATAGGTCATTCCCTCGTAAAACTTGAGAAATATGACTTCCCTTTGCCTTTTTGAAAGTTGACCGAATGCGTTCATTAATTCATCTTTATTTTGATCATCCAACTCTCTTTGGGTGAGAAGCTCTTCAGCATTGAAATTCATATCGGGGAGGTTGTCGAAGACTTCCTCCTGATATATATTCTCCCTCTGATTTTTATTCAAAGTAGTGATCAGGCTCCGTCGCAAGGCCGTCCAGAGGTACGTTTTGACACCGGTTACCTCGGCAAGACTATTTCTCTTTTCCCAGATCCTTAAAAATAAATTCTGTACGTGATCCTCAGCCATGTCCGGGCTTCCGCAAAATTTTTCAGCGTACAGGTATAAGCTTGAATGGTAGCGGTTGTAAAGTATTTTTAACCCATCAATTTCGCCATTCCTTAATGCCTTCCAAACCAATGGATCACAACAATCGTTGAATGCGGAACCATTATGTATGCGGGAACGGGTCATTTATAGCAAATAAAGGATTAGGGAGGGATCATGGCGAAGGCATTTTCACCGGTCAGCCACGCGTAATGATCTCACTCAGTGAGTCGGCTCTCCGGTATCCGGTAATGGCCATGCTCAGGTCATCGAAGACTTCCACTATGGCATAAGAGCTGTTATCCGGCCCGGAACCCTCAACCATGGCTTTGAGCGTATAGTAATGGATGTCATGGACCAGGTGGTACTGACCCCGGTGCTGGTGACCCTGAAATACGGCCATTACCCCGGGATTGCTTTCCAGAATGCGTCGTACCTGTGAACCATTGCCGATATATTCGCCCCCCTCCCGTTCCTCACCCGAATCCAGGAGTTGATGTATACAAATAATCACTGGCATTTCCATACCCTCAAGATCCGCTTTCAGCCAGTTTAGTTGCGCTTCGGGAATGTTTGAATCGGTCCAGTGAAAATTACCCGAATCGTAGGGGGTTCCGTCCGCCCTAAAGTTTGCGTCAAGGACGACAAAATGGATGCCATTCCGGTTAAAGGAATAATAGGTTGATCCTTCCGGAATTGCCGTATTATCCACAACAGACTGATACTGTTCTTTTGAAAGGCTATCCAGATCATGATTCCCGATCACATGGTAACGGGGGCCGTCGAACTTCCTGAATACGGCTTCAATTCTTTCCAGGTGCCGGGTCGTACCTTCCGGGGTCCCGTTCGTCAGATCTCCCAGTTCAATCAGGAGGTCAACTTTCGCTTCATTCATCAAAGCCACACACTCATCCATTTTTCGAATAGATTCACGGTATGAGCGGCTGCCAAGCGTATCGATATCGGCAAAATGAGGATCGGTAACGAGTCCGAAACGGCATTTGACCGATTTCGCCCCGGTCAGAGCCGGGTTCAGGCAAAGTCCGGCTGCCAGAAGTCCTGTTTTTTTCAGAAAGTCACGGCGGGTCGCAATCCACTGATTTAAAGGCATATTATTTTTTTAAGTCAAGTCTGGCAGCTTCCATGGTTCTCTGTACTCAGGGGTAATCAGATGGGAATACCCCTGCCGGTCCGTCAACGCCCCGTCATCATCCCATTCGAGTCTCCTGTTGGTCCGGTGAGCGATATTGCCGATATGTCCGTAAAAGGCGGCGAGGTTGCCGGCCTCAACGGGGCACGCCGGTTCAGACCCGGCCCGGATGCTGTAAAGAAAGTTAGCCACATGGGCACCATGGTTTCCATCAACGCCTTCCGTGAAAGGAACTTCGGGCATTCGTGGTTCCTCACCATCTTTTTCAGCCATGATCTCCCACCCTGACCGGTTGACCACCAGCGTGCCGTTATTACCCATAAACGCAATGCCGTAGTTTCGTCCGTAAGGCCCGGTTTGCAATCCTCCATTGTGCTCCCACACCATATTGAACGTATCAAACTCGTAGTTCACAGACTGGGTATCGGCCATGTCAATGGCCCGATCCTCTCCTGAGAAGATACCCCCGATGGAGCTTACCGACCGCGGCGGACCCTGAATATTCATGGCCCAAAGCGGAACATCGAGCAAGTGGGCTCCCCAGTCGGTGATGAGCCCTCCGCCGTGGCTCCAGAAAAAACGCCAGGAGCCGTGAAACCGGTTCCTGTTAAAAGGCCGGGCCGGTGCAGGACCCAGCCACATGTCATAATCCACTCCGTCGGGGACGGCTTCATCGGCAACACGGGCCGGTCCTTTGCCATAATTAAAATTGCACCAGAGTTTAACATGACGGATGTTACCCAGGCGACCTGATTGAACGACTTTAACCACTTCCTGCCAATGTGTTCCGCTTCTTTGCTGCTGCCCTACCTGAACGATCCCGCCATACCGACTCGCGGCTTTCACCATAAGTTCACATTCACCTACAGAATTGGCCATCGGCTTTTCCACATACACATGTTTGCCGGCTTCCAAAGCATGGATGGTTTGCAGGCAATGCCAGTGATCAGGCGTGCCTATGATGACAGCATCAATATCGTTGTCATCGAGCAGCTTCCGGTAATCGGAAAAAAGAGCAGGGCTCTTCCCGGTTTTTTCTTCCACACCGGCCGAGCGTTCTTTCAGTATATTCTCGTCTATATCACAGAGTCCGCCACAAACCACGCCAGGAAGATCCAGTGCGTTGCTCAATACCCCAAAACCCATGCTGCGGCACCCTATGAGTCCGACCGTGATCGTATCGGAGGCCGGCTTACGCCCCGGAAAACCCATAGGTGTTATGGCCGAGCCGGCCAGAGCGCCTCCGGAGGTTTTGAGGAAAGTTCGGCGGGTATAGTTCATCTTAATCCAGTTCGATAAGCTTAATATTACGAAATTCGCTACGGGTATTGTGATTTTGCAGCCCGATATATCCCCTGCGGCGTTTTAAGCCCGGATGCGCTTCTATCCGGTTCATGTGATCAACCAGATTGGTGTTGATAATCTTTTCTCCGTTCAGCGTAACCTGAATAGTGGGTCCGTCAGCTACAATAACCATTTTTTGCCACTCTCCGGCCGGCCGGCTGACCTGTTTGGAGGGGGCCTTAACATCATAGATGCTGCCGGTGTACTGCCATGGATTGAGTCCGGCATAATCTGCGGAATAATCGTCCAAAAGCTGAATTTCCAGTCCCTGAAAGGCCGGATCACCCTCCCTTGGAGCGCGCAGGAAAATACCGCTGTTGCCGCCTTCGGGAATACGGTACTCCAGTTCCAGCCGGAAGTTCTCGTACATCTCTTCCGTGGAAAGCCAACCGCCTCCGGCTCCCATCTGCCAGTCATCACCCCTGCCTTCTGTATACAGGATACCATCCTCGACATACCAGGCGCCGGCTTCAACGCCTACCCTTTCCCATCCGGAAAGATCCTCTCCGTTAAATAGCGGTTCGGTGCGGGGTATTTCCCGGATGAAAATATTTTTGAAATAAAGGGGGCTGCTGTGCGACTGCAGCTCGATTTGTCCGGAGGGATAAATCGGGATATCACGGTTCCAGTAGTTTTCCATGACCACGTCGTCTACGACGAGCCGGTTGTTCAGGTTAACTGTCGTCCTGTCGCCGATCATTTTGATTCGCATCCGGTTCCATTCACCGACGGCATTGTCGGCGGCCAGCAGCGGATCACTCATATGTTCCTGGTTATTGTATATACCGCCTGAACCCTGAGGCCACTCGGTAATATCCCATATCTGGACCTGGGGCGAGCCGCGCAGGTATATGCCGGTATCGCCATGGGGCTCGATCTTCCAGTCGACCAGCATTTCAAAGTCTTTATAATCTTTGTCGGTCACCAGGCTTTGTCCCTCTCCGTCAAAATACAGGACCCCGTCATGAACGGACCAGTGATCGCGCATAAGGGCATCGGCCGTCTCCTGGGCCCGGTCCAGTTCCCCCCTGCTCATATCCGCCCGGGATTCCGGGTTACCAACCAGGCCTTTCCAGCCTTGCAGGTCCTGTCCGTTGAACAGGGCCGTAAAGCCGGAGGGCGGCCGGTTATCCCCGCCGCCATTGCCGGAGCTCGTGTTATAGGATGGGTAATAGACATCAAGATCCCGCACCCGGAGATTCCGGAATGCTACCTCGTCGCCATGGCCCAGAAGTCCGATATATCCACTGTCGCGCAGCAGCCCCGGGTGATCCCGTTCATCCAGGGTGTTCGGTGTGCTGGCTTCCAGAATATCACCATCGACGATCGTCTCTCCGTTGAGGATGACGGTAATGCGGGAATCGCGGGCAATTATTTCCTGGGTATTCCATTCCCCCACGGGATTGAGATGCCCGCGGTCGGCCGGAAGGACCCCGTACACCGATCCATGGAATTGATAAGGATTCAGCCCGGCATATCTACTGGCTGTATTATCCAGTACCTGGATCTCCATGCCCTCATAGGCCGGATCACCTTCCCGGGGAGTCCGGATGCCGATCCCGTTGTTCGCCCCCGGGGTCAGTTTAAAATCAAAACGGAGATTAAAATTAGCGTACTCCTCTTCGGTAAAAAGCTTGCCGCTGGCTCCGGGAAGGCTGATCAGCTGCCCATCTTCCACCCGGTAAGAATCCGTGGCCCCGGTCCAGCCCGACAGATCCTCCCCATTGAACAGGGTGACGAAGCCTTCTTCGACTTCCCCGCCCGCGCTCATCTTCAGGATTTGCTGCTCAATCTTCCGTTTAATCTCCGACCCGAAGGAAGCCTCAATCACCGAAAGTGCCGCATTACTGCTGTTGACAGAGGTGGATTCGGCATTGTAATCGGGTGCAAGCATACGCGCCGCCGCACGGACCGCTTCATCGCGTACATATTGGTCGCTGTCATTGAAGTAAACGGTGACCGCCTGCAGGGCTCCCGGACTGTTAACCGTTGAGAAGGCTGTGATCACCCGGGCCTTTTCCCGTGATGATCCCGCTATGGAAATCGCATCGTTGAGAAACCGGACTTTATCGCCGGCGGAATAACCGGAACCGGTCACTAAACGGACATAGCCTTCGAATACCTTTGCACGTGCCGGAGAATCGGCTGTTTGGGCGGCCTCCAGCAAAGCAGGAATGGCTGCTGCATCATTCCATTGTGCCAACGCTAAGACCGCCGCATTCCGAACGGCCGCATCAGAGCTGTTTGCAGCCTGCACCACGGCATTGAAGGCCTGGTTGCCGCCAATCTCAGGAAGCATTTCCAGCAGGTATGGCTTGCCTGAGTCCGGCGTCTCATCCAGGGCCCTGATAACGGCTCCGGCCTGGTTGCCCGATACGGCAATCACTGCATTTTGAATAGCACTTCGCTCACCGTCGTTCGCCGCTTCCGGTAAAAGCCTGATCACCCGGGAAAGATTATCCCGGACAGCCAATCTGTCCAGGGATTGGTAAACGGCCAGCCGCACACCGCTGTCGGCGCTGGTGCGCAGGCTCAATACGTGATCCAGATAACCGGAGGCGCCGCGCTCAGCCAGTATCCCGATATAGGCAATTTTCGCATGATTGGGTGCCGACCCAAGAGCCCGGGCTGTGGCGGGCAGCAGGTCATTGGGAGAAAGCTGAAGCAGGGCTGCTTTCACGGCTTCGGTTTCATCGGAACCCTGAGCCCTGTTCAGGGTTTCAGTGAGTTCAGACAAGACCTCGACACCGCCCAGACTACCGGCTGTGTGAACCGCTGCCAAACGCGTTGGTTGATTGGTATCTGTCAGGAATGGTAGTACGGCCGACAGGGCGGAGGCGTCACCCCGGCTGCCCAGCATCATGATGATATCAGCCTGCACGGCGGGACTGTTTTGCCCGAGACTGGAAACAATAGCATTGGTAACATCCTCCCCTGGCAGGGACCCTGCCAGTGACAGCGCGGTTGAGCGAAGTCTTGGCCCGGCCGTTCCGGCAATAGCAAGCAACTCGTCGACAATTTGCGCGCCATTATTTTGAGCCAGGGTAGTGAGTGCTGAGCTTTTAAAATGATCAGAAAAGGAACCCTGCACCACCTGCCGGGCAATATCCGAACTCTGGCCGGTATATCCTTCTTCGGCCAGCCTTTGGGCAAATAACAGATAATATGCACCGGCCTCCGGAGACATGTCCGAGGCCGCAGACAATGCTTCTGCAGCGGCGGGATTTCCCGTGTTGGCAAGGGTATAGAGGGCCATCCGCCTGGTCGGCCAATCGTCGGAACCGGCATACCCAATAACATCCTGTACAGCGGATGGGTCGTTCATATCACCCAGTGCTTTGATAAGCGTCAGGCGCTGTTCTCCTTCTGATCCTGGAAGAGCCCGTTTAACGGAGCGCAGCGCTGCCTGCGTTTTAATGGCAACCAGCACCTCCGCAGCGGATGCGTACAGGGTGTTATCAGCTAAAAAAGGCTCCATGGCCGGCACCGAACGGTCGCTGCCCGTTAGTTCCAACTGCTTCATCAGAAAAGCAAGAACCGGTTTGGAATGTCCATGTTGCAATTCGCCGACTATGGCATTCTCAAAGATGGCTCTTTCCGATCCGGCGCCCGGCCTTGATACATGTTTGGCTAATCCGTCAACAGCATAGCGGGCATAGGTGTCATCACCAGTCCCATCCATTTTCAGTTGACCGGCCAGCGAGCGAATGGCCGGGGCACCCAGGTTAACAAGCTGTTCATTCAGCCAGGTTTGCTCAGCCTGATCGGCGGCCGGCAATTTTGTGATAATTTCGGTCAGGTCATCCTGCTGGGCTGATGTGATGCCCTGCCGGGCTTCTTTTGACGAAGTGCAGGAAACCAGCGCCAGGGCCAGTACAAGCATAATGAGCTTAGGGGGTATAATTGTGCGCGTCATTCAAGATCCTCTGTTTTAATCATTTTAATATCATTTAGTAAGTTAGGACGCAAGCCGGACTTATATTTGCCAGGGGGCTCGCATGGACTGCTTTATCAGGCGGTTTGCAGCCTGGTCGCCAATAAATCGCTGGGTTTCGGGGTCAAATTCCAGGTTCCTGCCTAATCGTACGGCAATCAAAGCCAGATTGATCAAACTACAGGACCGGTGCCCGTTTTGCTCATTCAGTGCAAATTTCTGCCGGGTTTTTACAGCTTCGCTGAAATCGGTAACCTGGGGTTTCGGGTCGGGAAGAGCGTCGGCCACCTGATGTATATTGGGTATATCAGACTGGAATCCCCGGAATAGTTTACCGTCCGGACCTTCGATGTAGGCCGCTCCGGTATCTTTATTTTCCCCGTCCAGGACGATCTTGCAGCCATCCGCATAGGTCATTTCAATTCTGCGCCAGGAACCAACGGCATCGTAATGCTGCTGGGGCGCATCCACTTCGATGGAAACCGGGCTTTCATTGTCTTTTCCAAGCATATACTGCACGGGATCCAGGTAGTGCTGGCCCATATCCCCCAGTCCACCTCCGTCATAATCCCAGTATCCGCGGAAAGTTGCGTGGACGCGGTGTTCGTTATAGGGTTTAAACGGTGCCGGACCGAGCCACATGTTGTAATCAAGTGATTCGGGAACCCATTCCGGTTTCAGGTTTGGCCGGCCGCTCCAGACAAATTTCCAGTCAAAACCGGTGCTTTGGTTGACCGTCACTTTGAGGGGCCATCCGAAAACGCCGTTCTCGACAAGTTTTTTTATCGGCTTAACGGGCGTGTTCATTCCGTAGAAGCTGTCTCTGAAACGGAACCAGGTATTCAGGCGGAAAATGGTCCCATTGCGCCGGACCGCGTCGACTACTTTTTCCCCTTCGGCCATGGTTCGCGTCATCGGTTTTTCACACCAAATATCCTTGCCGGCGTTGGCGGCATCCACGGCCATGACCCCGTGCCAGTGGGGCGGGGTGGCAATGTGGACAATATCAATATCATCCTGTTCCAGCACTTCCCGGTAATTGGAATAGCCCCGGACATCCGGGGAAGTGAGTGCCAGTGCCCGGTCGAGGTGATTTCGGTCGACATCGCAGACGGCAACCAAACGGGCTCCCGGGTAATTAAGGTGGCCTCTGCCCATGCTCCCTACCCCAATGACGGCCTTGGTAAGCTGATCACTCGGCGGGGTAAAACCGGTTCCACCCAATACGTGGCGGGGAATGATAGTAAAAGCGCCAATGGCACCTAACGTGTTTTTTATAAACTTTTTTCTTTCCATATATTTTCTTCGCAGGGTTTATTAGCTATTTATTGTAATCTAAATTCTTCCGGGGAAGCTTTGCGTCCGTATTATCCAGCATATCCGACAGCAGTAAATCAAGTTCCCTGAGCCTTTCCGGCCTGTCATCTGCCAGGTTGTTTGCTTCACCTATATCTTCCTGTAGGTTGTACAATTCGTAGTCGGGGCCTTCCCACCATTTTATAAGCTTCCAATCGCCATTTCTTACAATACTGTAGGGGGGGATGGTATGTCCTACCCTGTAATGAGGAAAATGCCAAAGCAGAGCGTCCCGGCCAATGGCTTGCTCACCGCCGGATGCGATATGGCTTACCAACGACAGGCCGTCCACGGGGCGGTCTGCTGGCAAACCGGTCCCCGTCGCCTCGGCGATGGTGGGCATGATATCTATGCTGGAGACCGGATCGTACGAAAAGGTAGCCGGCCTGACGACGCCGGGCCAGGATATGATCAGGGGAACGCGGATCCCGCCTTCATAGGGGTAACCCTTGCCTGACCGTAACGGGGAGTTATCGGTCAGCCGCTCCGCATCCTGCATTTTGAGCCCGCCGTTGTCGGAAGTAAAAATGATAAGCGTCTGATCTTCCAATTCCAATTCCGCCAAGGTCTGCAAGACCCGTCCGACGGCCTGGTCTACACTCGAGATCATAGCCGCATATACCGGGTCTCGGTGATTGGTCTTAGGCTTGGACTCAAAACGCCGGATAAGTTCTTCCTTAGCTTGAATAGGGGTGTGCACCGCATAGTTCGCCAGGTGAAGAAAGAAGGGCCCGTCACGATGGTCCTGTATGAATTTCACGGCTTCATCGCCTTCACGGTCCGTTAGGTATTCCCCCTCACGGCGGGGTTCCAGGGTCGTTATAGCGCCCTGCCTTTCGGTAACATAGGGGTCAAAATACGAAGGCGGCTGGCCAAAATCATTGCCCCCGTAGTTAAAATCAAAACCTTGCCGGTCGGGGTGCCAGTACTCTGCCCCTAAATGCCATTTACCGATATGGGCAGAAGTATAGCCGGCTTCCTTCAACATTTCGGCTATCGTGATCTCCTCCAGTTCCATCCACAGCGGATTGGGAGGCGTGAGCAACCGCTTATCGGCCTCCCCCACGTACGCCGTCGGGTTCTGCCGGTCCGAGGGAATGTCCCCACCCTGGAAGCCCGACCGGATCCAATCGGTAATACCTGTTCTTGCCGGGTAACGGCCTGTCAGCAATGCCGCCCTGGACGGTGAGCAGATGGAGGCGGCCGCATAGGCATTGGTAAATCGCATGCCCCGGGATGCAAGTCCGTCAATATGGGGGGTTTCATAATAGGAGCTTCCCTGTACAGAAAGATCGGACCATCCAAGATCGTCAACATGAATGACCACCACGTTCAGGGGTTCGGCGGAAGAGTCGGGGGTGTACCAGGCAGAACATCCGCTTATGCTGACTATAAGCAGCAACAGGGTTGCCATTTGTAACTTTAATATCATATCAATCAGCACTACATACCCGTCAAAACATGCAAAAAAGGATTACCGTCCTGAAATACCCGAAAAGCTAAAATATTTATTTTATTAATACATTCCTAAAAATGCCTGACATTTCCTACCAGAAGATATTTTTTCACCGGGATGAACGGTCGAGGTTCATTTCACTGGAACAGTCCCCTTTCTATTTACTTGCAGCGCAAAGGAGTGATTGATCCAGGGCAATCAATTTATTCGTTGTTTAGGGTATTAGTTTTTATTAAAATAAATCAAATCCAGTGCATCAATCTACTAATAATAAACGTAACATTACCCCGGGAACCTTCTGTTTATGCACTGACGCTGCTATTATTTAAAATAATTCAATGAGCGATAAAATTAGACAGGACCTGTTTGTTCTGCTGCCTGATGTTCCGGATGAAAAAGACCGGTGCGTCCGGCGCCTGACCGACCGGCTGAACAGGCTGAAAGGGGTGAAGGATGTTCACATCACGGATAAAGACACGGCTTCCCCTCAGTTATGTATTCATTACGACCGAAGCCGTATTTCCCTTAATACCATTCATAAACGGGTACGACAGGCCGGTGCGGACATCACCGGACGCTACGGGCATTTTACCGAAGATGTTACCGGGCTCTACCATGAACGGCGGGCCAGGGTAGTATCCGATACCCTGTTGAAAATCGATGGCATCCTGGACAGTGAGGCGTCCTCTTCCGGCACCGTCAATCTGGAATACGACAGTGAGAAGATTACCCGTGAGAGGATTTTTGAAGAATTGGCGAAACTCAACGTTCACCCCATTAACCGTCACCGGCGGTTACTTCGAAAACGGCTTCCCCGCTTTATCAACTTTTCTCAACTTAAAGCAAGCTTCCGGGATCATCTTCAACTTATCTTTGCATTAACCTGCGGGGCGTTTTTGTTGTCAGGCTGGATATTTTCTTATCTGGAACCCCGTTTACAGCCGTATTCCCTCCCCCTGCTGCTGGCCGCCTACGCCTTTGGGAGTTATTTTACCCTCATTCAGGTATACCAGAGCCTGCGTATTGGTAAATTTAACATCGACCTGCTCATGCTCGTGGCTGCAGCCGGAGCGGCGATTTTAGGCGCATGGATCGAAGGGGCCTTGCTGCTTTTTTTGTTCAGCCTTGGTCATGCTCTTGAACATTATGCTATGGGCCGGGCCCGGAAAGCCATTGAGGCCTTGTCTGACATAACCCCGGATACCGCTGTGGTCATGCGCAACGGAGATCAGGTAACGGTTGCTGTTGATGAACTGCAACCCGGTGATTGGGTTCTGGTTAAACCTGGAGAACGGTTTCCGGCCGATGGTTTTGTAATGACGGGAAGCAGCAGCGTCGATCAGGCGGCGATCACCGGGGAAAGCATGCCTGTGGACAAAGCCCCTGTATCTGATCCAAATCAGGCCCGGAAAGAAGCCGGGGACATTGACAGCGTTTCACGGATTTTTGCCGGTACCCTAAACGGGAACCATGCTATGGAGGTGGAGGTTCTCACCCGGACCGAAGACAGTACCATGGCCCGCATGGTTAAACTGGTCAAAGAGGCCGAAACGCATAAATCCCCCACCCAGCGTTTTGCCGTCCGTTTTGAAAGGATCTTTGTACCCGTCATCCTGGCCTTTGTCCTTCTGCTCATGTTTGCATGGACGATCATCGATGAACCATTTTCCGATTCCTTTTACCGCGCAATGGCCGTACTGGTGGCTTCCAGTCCGTGCGCGTTGGCTATTTCAACGCCAAGCGCCGTACTCAGCGGCGTAGCACGGGCCGCCCGCATGGGAGTCCTTGTCAAGGGGGGAGCCCCGCTGGAAGAGCTCGGTCGGCTTCGGGCCATGGCTTTTGATAAGACAGGAACCCTGACCGCAGGCAGGCCACGGATCACGGATGTAATCACCGCAGACGGTGTCAATGAGCAGACCCTGTTGAGTATTGCGGTTTCCATAGAAAGGCAAAGCGATCATCCCCTGGCAAAGGCCGTGGTTCGCGATGGAGTCGTCAGGCTTGGAAGCTATCCCATTCCCGGGGTGCAGCAGGTGGAAGCCATACCCGGTAAAGGCATGCAGGCAAAAATTAACGGCCGGCTTATCGCCATCGGTGCACTAGACCTGTTCAGCAATGATCACCTTCCCGCCGCGATAAGCGATCGGCTGGAAGAGTTGCAGAATACCGGGAGAACAACGGTGCTCGTCCGTGACGCCGACCGGTTCCTGGGCATCATCGGACTTATGGATACGCCGAGGAAAACAGCTTCTGAAGTGATCCATGAACTGCGGGCTCTTGACATTCGGCGGCTGGTCCTGATCTCCGGCGATCATCAGCGGGTAGCCGATTCCATAGCCAATGAAATCGGCCTTGATGAAGCGATGGGCAATCTGCTGCCGGAACAAAAAGTAGACGCTATACTCCGGTTACTGAAAGAAGAACAGTTGGTGGGTATGGTTGGCGACGGGGTTAATGATGCACCGGCCATGGCCAATGCCACGATTGGCATCGCGATGGGCGCGGCAGGTTCGGATGTCGCCCTCGAAACAGCCGATATAGCCTTAATGGCGGACGACCTGACCAGGCTGCCTTCTGCTGTCGGATTGAGCCGGTGGACCCGGCAGATCATCAGACAGAATCTTTGGATCAGTTTGGGGATGATCGCTTTTCTGGTTCCGGTAACGATGATGGGTCTGGCGACCATCGGCATTGCCGTACTGCTGCATGAGGGTTCAACGTTGGTGGTAGTACTTAATGCCCTCAGGCTGCTCGGCTATAAAGCAGCTTAATATATGTTTCTTTCTTCTCAAACAGAGGAAAAAGAAGGCCTTGTTAGTCTTGGTCGCAATAAAATTTCCTTTGTGTAACAAAAGGTACTGACATTCACTATCGTTATAAATAGATTATATACGGTACCGAATAGGTTCTTCCTTAAAAACCAAGATAAATATATGATGGATTTGTTGCATCAACCCTGGCCCTGGTATATTGCCGGACCCATAATCGGACTCATGGTCCCGCTGTTATTATACATCGGAAATAAATCATTCGGAGTTTCATCCAACTTCCGCCACATTTGTGCGGCCTGCGATCCCTTCGGAGTTGAATTTTTCAACTATGACTGGCGCAAAGGTTTGTGGAATCTTATTTTTATTGCCGGCGTCGCTATCGGCGGATTTATTGGCGGCTACGTCTTCATGAATCCTGAACCCATCGCTATTTCGGCACAAACCACGCAGGATCTGCAGGCCCTTGGAATAGCCGATTTTACAGGGTTAGTTCCCGATGACCTGTTTAACTGGGAATTGCTGGGCAGCACAACCGGGATCATCGTCCTAGTCATAGGCGGGTTTCTGATTGGGTTTGGAACCCGGTATGCAGGCGGCTGTACGTCCGGCCATGCTATTTCGGGTCTGTCAAACCTTCAGTTCGCATCCCTGGTTGCCGTGGCGGGCTTTTTCCTGGGTGGGCTGATCATGACCTATCTTTTGCTTCCCCTGATACTGTAAGATTTACATTAACCATGAAATATTCAGATTATTTACTCTATTTGCTTTCAGGCATCTTCTTCGGGTTCGTCCTTGTAAAGTCAGAGGTCGTCTCCTGGTTTCGTATCCAGGAGATGTTCCGCTTCGATTCCATACACATGTACGGTATCATAGGACTGGCCGTTTTAACAGGTTTTCTATTCATTCAGCTCATAAAAAGAACAAATGCCAGAGACAAAGACGGCCATCCCATCACCATAGCTGCAAAAGATCCCACTCAGGTGAAACGCTATCTCATCGGTGGATCGCTTTTCGGGTTGGGCTGGGCCTTACTGGGCGCGTGCCCGGCACCTCTTTTTGCCCTTTTGGGCAGCGGCCTCAGCGTAATGATTATTCCCATCGGAGCGGCCGTCCTCGGAACCTATACCTATGGGGTGATACGCAATTATCTGCCCCACTAAACCACTAAACATTTCAGGTACATGCCATGTTCTTCAAACAGTTTTTCGACCCAAAACTCGCGCAATATGCCTATCTGATCGGATGCCAGGATTCGGGGGAAGCTGTTATCATAGATCCCATGCGGGACATTGATCAATATATAGACGCGGCTGCGGAAAATAACCTGCATATCACGGCTGCAGCCGATACCCATATCCATGCCGATTACATTTCCGGCTTGCGGGAATTTGCCGAACGCGGCGTAAAGGTGTATGCATCGGACGAAGGCGACCAGGACTGGAAATATGAATGGCTCATCAGGAGCCGGAAAGGAAAATACGACTATGAACTGCTCACAGACGGCGATATCATCCGTTTGGGTAACATTAAAATCGAGGCATGGCATACTCCCGGCCACACTTCCGAACATCTGAGCTATAAGGTTACCGACGGGGCCACGGCTGATGAACCTCTGGGTTTGGTCACCGGTGATTTCATTTTCGTAGGCGATGTAGGGCGGCCTGACCTCCTGGAGACGGCCGCCGGTATGACTGATGTAATGAAACCGGCAGCCCGTGCTCTCTATAAATCGGTCGAACAATTTAAAGACGTTCCGGATTACGTACAGATTTGGCCGGGACACGGGGCCGGATCGGCCTGCGGAAAATCACTGGGGGCTATCCCCGAAACAACGGCGGGTTACGAAAAACGCTACAACAACTCTCTTAAGGCGGCCGGATCTGAAGAGGAATTCGTGAAATTTATCCTCACAGATCAACCGGAACCACCGCTGTACTTCGCCCGGATGAAAAGTGAAAATCGAAAAGGTCCGGCCATCATTGGGGGATTGCCTGCTCCGGGTAAAATTTCTGCAGAGGAACTGGCCCAACGGGCCCGGCAAGACGGCCATGTCGTACTGGATACCCGCCAGGAAATTGAGTTTCTGAACGGACACATCAAAGGATCCATCCTGACAACGCTCAACAAACAGTTCAATACCGTAGCGGGATCCTATGTAAGCAATGAGGAAAACGTTTATCTGATCGTAGATGAATCCAGGCTCGGCGAAGCCGTCGCCGACCTGTACCGGGTCGGCATCGACAGGATGGCCGGTTATATTACCTTTGATGATCTGGAGGTGTATCAAAAACAAGATGGAGCTATGGATTCCATAGAAGTACTGGATTTTGAAGAAGCCATCAAACGAGCTGACGCCGGCAGCCATCTTATCGATGTTAGAAAACGGTCTGAACGTGAAACGGAAGGAAGCCTGAAGGGTGCTGTAAATCTCGCCCATATTCGTTTACCGTCAATTATCAATGACATTCCAAAAGACCGCAGCCTTGTTATTCATTGTGCGGCCGGAAGTCGTTCGGCTGCCGCAGCCGCCTTTTTAAAACGCCGGGGCTATGATGTGAGTGTGGTCATGGATTCCTTTGCCCGATACAAGGAAAATACACCGGCAACAACCACTGCATAAAGTAAAAAGAAAAAAAAAGCACCTGTCCGGTCAAAGACAGATGCTCTAAACATCTATAGACGGCTATTACCCCATTTGCTGTACATAATATATAACTGTTTCCGTCCGACAACAATCGGATGAAAATGGTATATTGTACTACGTAGTATTACTTAACATACCAATTAGAACAGGAAATGATGCATCCGCAAGGCAGGAATCACCTTTGGCTGCTTTATGACAAAGATCCTATTGATATGGTGTTTCCACTGGCCACCGGTTCTGATTAATGTCTAAGGCCAATATTCTTATTGTAGAAGATAATTTTCTGATAGCCCAGGATATGCAGAACATACTCGAGCAGGCCGGTTATACTATTTCTGCTGTTGTGGATACGGGGGAACTGGCTATTTCCAATGCGGCGGAATTAAAACCGGATCTAATTATCCTGGATATCGTTTTAAAGGGCGATATGGACGGAATCGAAACGCTGAAAATGATACGTGAACATTCCGATGTCCCTGTATTATTCGTGACCGGCAACCAGGACCTGTTAATACAGCATCATTTAAACGAGCCCTGGCTGGATAAGCCATTTACAGCTTTAGATCTCCAGCGTTTGGCTTCCTCCTTACTCGGCGGATAGCTCTTATAAGAATCTGTCAGAATGTGTCTTATCTGTTCTGCTTGCACAGCTCCTGAATCGTACTTATCAGTTCATTGCCGTCGAAGGGTTTTTCCATGAGAGGGGCACCGGCAAATATATCCGGCAGGTTTTCCCTGTCATATCCGGTAAGCAGCAGGTAGGGAATTTTCAGATCCATCAACCGCAAAACGATCTCTTCGCTGAACTGATCTCCCAGATTAACATCCAGCACAGCGGCATCGAGCTTGTTTTCAGTGATCAGTTCCATGCCAGCTGCCACGTTCATAGCCGGACCGGAGACATCAAAACCGGCACTGGTAAGGGTCTGTTGAATATTGAGCCCGATCAAGTAGTCATCCTCAACGAGGAGGATATGTTTGCATCTCATGTTGAATAGCTATTTTTCTCTGGTGTATTATGATCATCCAATAAGGGCAGCGTAATCTCACAACGCAAGCCCGATGGATCAAAGGTGATGCTGGTGTCACCGCCAACGGCTTTCAGGCTTCTCTCTATCAACGGCATACCAAATCCCTGCTTGTGCACCTCCTGTATCGCAGGTCCTCCCAGTTCAACCCAAACGAGCTTCATGGCGGAACCATGGTAGTCTGATTGGAGATCCCAATTAATTTGTAACCGGCCGGCCGGGACCGATAAAGATCCGTGTTTACCGGCATTGGTACCGAGTTCATGCAGAACGAGGGCTAAATGAAGGGCTGCCTGGGAAGCAAGGAATATCCGGGGTCCGGTAAATACAATACGGTCTGTTTTTTGGTTAAGAATCAATTGTTCCTTCAGTATATCATCGATATAGGCACCTTCCCATTTTGACCGGGTCAGAAGCGTATGAGAACGAGCAAGTATTTGCAGCCTTCCTTTGAACCCTTCAACGAATTCCGCCGGACTCCCTGATTGCTGCAGCGTCTGGTCGGCTATGGCCTGAATGGTTGCAATATTATTCTTGATGCGGTGGTTAAGTTCACCAAGCAACAGACGCTGCGTCTGTTGCGCTTTCTTCCGTTCGGTAATCTCCTCGATGACCACATTGATCCCTATTATCCGATCCTGCTTACCATGCAGGGGAAGCCAGTGTTCCAGCCAATAGCGTTCCACTCCCGGCTGCGCAGGCGTCTGGCCGTTCAGCTCAACATTCATCCTGGGTTTGCCCGTTTCGATGAGCTGACGTAAATCCGGTTCAATATCCTGAGCCAGCTTTGGAAGAACTTCGGTTATCTTCCGGCCAAGGTGTTCTTCGGCAGGTATGCCGTTCATCTTTGCCAGATGTTCGTTGACCCTGGTAAATCTGAGGCCACGGTCGATGACACACAAACCTACCGGCACATTTCGGTAAATGGTCTCGATCTCTTTCAGGCGATTGTCTGCTATCTGCATCTGCTCATGTAGTTTGTCTTCCACCTCCTTCAACCGCAGCATGGCAAGCTGGTTCGTGCCGATGACGGCGTCTACTTTTTGATTACGCAGGGCATCGAGGATTTCTTCTGCTTCACGAAGACGCTTTTCCAGCTCAATTTCCCTGGATGGTTTATCTGTCATCTTCATTTTCACCTTTGAAATTCAATAGCTCAGTAAACTTGCTTTCATCGGAAAGATCGCCATGGATGATCTTGCGGGGTTCCGGGCTCATAATGACAACCGATGGAGTTAACAAAATGTTGTGGTCCAGCGCAGTCTGATAGTCCTTCAGCACATCCACGACCCGGATCGTATGCCGGCGGGGCAACCATTGTTCGCACAGGCGTTCAAGGTTGTTGCGGGCACGCCTGGAATTGGTTCCTTCATTAACTACGAACAGAATTAACGAGTAATGCAATTGTTCAGGTTTTTCTGCCTTCTGACCTTTTGGATGCATTGTTAATTACCAGTTTGAGGATCCAAAATGACAATTCCATTGTCTGTAATTCTAAATTCATGATATTTGTCTGAATGCCGGGAGCCACGTGATTTCAAAACCAGCAGGGAACGTCCGACCCGGTTCTTTTCCCTGAAATAGTTTAGAAGAATGGCTGAATCTACAAGGGACGATATCCCGAGCCCACTGATCTCCAGCTCGTTTTTCATGGATGAAAATATTTGATTGGTATAGATGCAGGTTATGCCCCGCTTTTTTGCGGCATGATACAGGCGAATCAAAAATTCCATTGCCGCCTGAGGCGAGCCGATACGCCTGGTTGCTGAAATGGCATCCACTACATATGCACCGGTTGATACTCTTCAACCTCCTGGATAATACGATAAAGGTGTTCCTCCATACCCATGGCCTCGGGCAGCATGGCGGTTATACGCAAGGTGTTGTCATCGACGAAGGTTGAAAGGTCCAAACCTACGCTTAGCATTTCACTGGTAAGCGCTTGTTTTGATTGCTCAAAACTCAGGTAGAGGACCCGCTCGCCGCGGCCGGCCGCGGCGATCGAAAAAGCCAGGGTGGTCTTGCCACTCCCGCTTGGTCCGCTGATCAAAATAGACGAACTTTTCCGGTAGCCGCCGCCTAAAACTTCATCCAGGTTGGCATCACCTGCAGAAACCATGGAGCCTGTTGACTGCTCAACCAAATCAACAAAGGTTAATGGCATGACCACGATCCCCTGTTTCGAGATCACAAAAGGATGTTCCCGGCTGGCAAAGTCGGAACCACGGTACTTCTTTACACGCAGCCGGCGGGTGGTAACCTGCTCATGAACCCGTTGGTCGATTTGAATAACGCAGTCGGCCATAAAATCGAGATAATCAAATTTTCGCTTTTCGTTCCCGTCCTTGACGGTCATAACCACCGTCATCCTTTGATCGCTCAGCCAGCGGTGTAAAAAGATGAGTTGATTGCGCGCTTTCTTTGGATCATCGAACAGGCGAAGCAGCATGTCGACAGCATCAATTACAATTAACCCCGCCCCCAGGCGGTTGGCCTGGCCGGTTAAAATGGCACATAATCCTTCAATATGGAACTCACCAGAAGCAATCGTCTCATAATCAATTTCAGGATTGACCAGTGCCAGCTTGCCCTCCTCTTCTATTTTTGTCAAATTCCATCCCATTGCCAACGCATTGCGGCGCATAGCTTCACTTGATTCTTCAAATGAGATAAAAACAGCCGATTGACCCGTTTCGGCCCCACGGACCAGCAACTCCAGACCCAGAACGGTCTTGCCTGCGCCAGGTCCCCCATTGACAATGGTTAAACGTCCCTTTGGCAACCCTCCATGCAGAACATCATCGAGTCCGCCGATCAGGGTGGGTAGCTTGGGCAGGGATTGAAATTCAACTGAATATGATTTATCGATTATTTCATGGTGAGAGGATGGGTTCATAAAGGATATGGTATGAGAATGAAAGAGGCACAACTTACGAACGGCATTTCAAAAATAGCCTCATTCTGTCATAATAGAAGAAAATATGTGTATCAGCAAGTTATATATAAATAATGGTTTCCGGCTACCGATAGAATAACATAATTTTGTTGATAAGCACTCCTAAAAAAATAACTTTTATGTATAATTAACCCGTCCAATATAGATTAATATGCCTCCACCTGAAAAACAAGATCTCAGTCAGGCCAACCTGAATGAATCTTTGATCAAAAGCTTGCCCGGCTTGTTTGTTCTGTTCGACACAAAAGGCAACATACACTGGTGGAACGAAAAACTTGAGCAATACTCGGGTTATTCCGGTGAAAAAATAAAACGCATGCACATCCTTGAACTTGTTGATGAACAAAACAAGGAAGCTGTCCAAAAAAAGATGGAAGAGACTTTGGAGAAAGGTGAAGCGGATATTGAACTTCAATTAAAAGACCATGATGGAAATACCATGCTTTTTTTGTTAACCGGGGTTTCCGTTATACTGAATGGGGAGGATTTTATCATTGCCACCGGCCTTGATATCACCAGCAGAGAACAGGACCGGCTGGAAAAAATAATCCATGAAAAAAATATTCTGCTGGGCGAAGTCCACCACCGGGTGAAAAATAACCTGGCTGTCGTTTCGGGCCTGCTCAGCATGCAGGCGGATAAAGCCCAGAATGATTATATAAAAGAATTATTTAATGAAAGCGAAAGCCGGATCAAGGCCATAAGCATGATCCATCAATTGCTGTATGAACAGGAGAATTTCTCGGAACTCCATTTCGGTCCCTATGTTAAAGAACTGACAGACAGCATTGCATCCATTTATCAGGATAGAAAACCGGACATTGAAGTTCATGTCGATGAGAATGTGTACCTGGATATAAAAACAGGGATCCCCTGTGCCCTGATTATCCATGAATTAACCAGCAATGCCATCAAGCATGGCTGTAAAGATCAAAAAGATTGTGAGATCAGGATCTCTATGACCAGAGAACAGGATGAAAATTCATTGATGGTCTCCGATAACGGCACAGGACTGCCATCATCATTTCAGTTGGAGAAAGCAACCGGGCTGGGCTTGTCTCTGGTACAAGGCCTTACTGCCCAAATTGGTGGAACACTGGATATCCATCAAAACAACGGCACCGCATTCCTGATTAAATTCTCTGCATAGCCTGTTCTATAACCTCTATCAGGTCGTCATACTCAAAGGGTTTTTTTAAAAATCCTGCCGGAGCCGTTCTTTCCGCCCTCTTCCTTGTTAGTTTATCTGTAACACTGGTGATGTAAATGACCGGAATGGATGAGAAGGTTCTGATTTCATTCATGATCTCAATTCCGTCCAGATCACCCTGCAGCCTGACATTCATCAAAATCAGATCATAATGATTCCGCCTGACGGAATTCATTATTTCACTGCTTTCCGTAATACCGGTCGTCACGACATAGCCCAGCTTTGACAGTTTGTTTTTTATGTTTTGCGCGATTATAAATTCATTTTCAGCAACTAAAATCTGTTTCATACAACCCCTAATCAGATGAAACATGAACATTGTATACGGAGCCGAACAAATAATATAATTAAATAGTTATTTATATATTATTTAGTAAAATTATCTAATGCTAAAAAAAAAATATGCACCTTTTTATGTTTACACCGTTAGTCAGGACCTAAGTTACCAGGGCTTTATTACAGCAAAATGGCTTTCATATGAAAAGTACATCTAATGTCCAAAATATCATCTGGGAAAAGACCCTTTCACCCATGTGCATACTTACCGGGCCTGATTTCAAGTATACTTTTGCCAATAATGCCTACAAAAAATTAATTGGCCGGCACAATATTCTGAACCGTACTGTAAGGGAAGTTCTGCCGGAAGTCGTCAAACAGGGCTTCATAAAAGTGCTTGATAACGTATATACCTCAGGTCAGGCCCATCACGCTGAAGAAGTGCCGGTCATTATCCATAAAAATAATCAGCCCCAAAAATATTATCTGGACATAACGTATCAGCCATTATTTGATGCTGATAATTCCATATACGGCATTTTCGTACAGGCCAATGATATTAGCAGGCAGGTAGAACTCAGGAAAGATAAGGTCCTGCTGCTCCAGGAACTGGATCACCGGGTAAGGAATAACCTGACCATTATCATGGGGCTTATTGATATGCAGGCTGACGAGATCAACCAGGCCGATCCCCTGCTATCGTTACAGAATACGCGTAAGCGTGTGGGCACTTTTGTCAAAGTCCATGAACTGATATTCTCCCAGAGGGATCTCAGAAACATACCCGTTCATGAACTTCTCAAAAAATTGTCTGACCCGTGCCGAAACTATGACAGGCCTGGCTTCACCATTGAAATAATGACTGAACCCCTTTTTATCAACATTAATCAGGCCCTTCCCCTGGGATTAATCTGCAATGAAATGCTTAGCTGGTTTATGAACAGGGCAGCCCATATTCACAGGATTTCCATTGGCGCGGACCTGACCCGCCAGCCTGAAGTTGAGCTTATTTTTACCGTGGACACGGACAAAGATTCTGCCGAAGAAGTGCTTCTGTGGGATGATAGGTCATTTGAAGGACGTTTGATCAGCTTGCTCCTCCTCCAACTGAAAGCAAAGCTGGAGGTTACGCGTTCAACCGGAAAAATCACCCTAGCCGTAAAGCTTACCAAGGCCTACGTGTCCGGTTCCGGCGCTGATTACTTCCTGTCCTTCAATTAAGCAGACCTGGGATTTTTAATAGTTAAATTTTGTACTCTGCATGACAGCCTATGGAAGCTCCACTGAAAGCAAAAACCTGATCGCCGGTTTTGAAATTGGAATAATTCACAGTGTCTCAGGCATATTGATCTGAAGGTAATTACCCGAAATGATTAAAACCACCGGGACCAGGGGAGATTTTCCGTCCTTTATGCAGAAACCCCGCTCCGGGCCTGCCTTTTTTAACTTTGCCGATATCAAAAAGCCGGCTTCCAAATTTTTCATAGTATGTTTCCTGAGTCCGTTGTATCATGGAGGGGTCAACGGTGCATAACAGTACATAATCCTCACCGGCGGAAACGGCCAGTTGCTGAATGTTCCAGCCATGTCGTTTCGATACCGCTTTGAGAGATCCGGAGACGGGAAGCCGCTCTGTTTCAATTAAAAGAGATAATGCGGATGCTTTCGCTATATGGGATGCATCCGAGGCAAGGCCGTCAGAAATATCGATCATGGCATGAACGCCAGGCTGTGTTGAGAGCCAGCGGCCTTCAGAGTGGAAGGCTTTGGGACGGTTGTGGGCGTTCACAAGTTGGCATTCTTGTTCATCCTTAACCTCCCGGTTTTCGAGCAACAGCTGAAGACCGCCGCCCGAATCGCCGAGATAACCCGTCACACAAATCACATCATCCGGTTTGGCCCCGGACCTTCGTTTTACATTCCGGTTGTCTACCGAACCGATCACGGTAATGGTGATGGCCATACGCTCAGGAGATCTGGTGGTATCTCCGCCAAGCAATATCAGCCCTTCCTCCCGGGCCAGATCATGCAGACCTCCGAGATAGCGGTCAATCCATGTGCATGACATATCACCGGGCATAGCCAGCGAAAGGAAGGCATATTCAGCCTTGCCCCCCATGGCGGCAATATCACTTATATTTACAGCAAGCGACTTGTATCCAAGATTTTCCGGCTCAATTTTATCCATTTTAAAATGGATATCTTCGATCAGCGTATCGCAGGTAACAAGGCTCAACTCCCGCTCATTTTTCGGGATTACGGCACAATCATCCCCAATACCGGTCACTGATTCTGTATAATCCTCTTCAAACCTTTTCTTGATCTGATCTATAAGGCCGAACTCACCGAGCTCCTTTAATTTCATCGCTAAATATGGTTACCGGCGTTGTTGGTGAAATGTCTATTCCTTCAGCAGTAACAAATCCGAGTGGGTATTCTCCAAACTAAGTCCCCATTTTTTCAGAATTGGTTCTTCAAGCGCTTTTTCCCTGAATTCATCAGGAGTCATAATCGGTATCCCGTAAATTACCGGATAATATCTTTTGCATTCGGGACACGTCATCAAGGCCTCAATTATCTCATCCTCCATATGCCTGACAAAAATTTTAACTTCGAGGTCCCCTTTGTCCACCGGACAGCATAATTTGTTAAGAAGTGATTGTTTCATATCGTCTTTTTTATTGAATTTAAAGCCTGATTATAACCGTGTACCGACCTTTCGGGAGATGCCGCATTTAGAATTCCTGAAATCACGGCAATGCCGTCAAAATCAAGTTCCTTTAGTGATCCCATATTATCCTCCGTTATGCCGCCGGAGAGGAATATTGGCATTTTCGTGATCTCCTTCGCCTTTCTTACCGTTGCCGGACTCACGATTTCGCAATTAATGGCCGAACGCGATGGAAACATGGAGCAGAAAGAGACATAATCCAGTTTGTTCTGCTCTGCCCAGTACAGCACATCGGTGTCATTGCCACAGGTAATTCCGGCGATGAACTCTCTTTTAATTTCCGACTTTAGTTTAGGATAGTTATCAGGGATGCTGTCGAAATGTACACCGTCCAGCCGGGTATGTTTCAGCAAACTCCATTCCTCATTAATTAATACAGGAATATCGAACTCATCGGCAAGCCGCATAACAGCCTCAATGGTATCCGTTTTTGCGGACACATCGAATGAACCGGGCCAATGATTCCAAATCTGTAAAATTCCGGCACCCCCCGCCAGAGCCGCTTTCACCTTCATCAGCAATAGGGACTTTTTGATCGACGGATCGATAACCAGATAAATCCCTCCGGCTATTTTATCTGCTTTTTTCATGGTTTATTTGAGTCCGGCCTTATAAGCTTTGAAAAAAGCTTCCCAGTACGGGTCGTTGCCCTCAAAAGAGAAAGCTTTTTCTTCATTATTTTCGATGATCATACAGCCTTTTTGCTTTTCAGTCATTTCACCGACGATCGTAGCCTTAACCGATTGGGTTTGCAGATGATCAATCAACTCTTTTTCCCTCCCTTTTTTTATGGCCATGATCATGGAGCCTGCTCCTACGCAGTACCGATGGTCAATCCCAAAAAAATCAGTGATCTGACGCTGCACCTCCCCTACCGGAAGCTGATCGTCATGGACGAGAAAGCCACAATCCGATGCGGCGGCCATCTCGCTTATGGCTCCCAGAACCCCGCCTTCGGTTACATCATGCATAGCCTTTAAATCCTGGTTATTCTGCATGATTTCAGCGGCCGATAAAGCATCCTTCAGCGAAGACGTTTGATAAAAGTTTTCACACCCTTTTTTAAAGACTTCCGTGCCCAGCTTGTTTTGGGTCGTTTCAGGAAAGCTCATGGCCAAAATCGAAGAGGCGGTCAGGGCTGTTTCCTTTGTTACAACAATAAGATCTCCCGGATCGGCATTATCTCCGGTAATAATTTCATCGGCAGGAGCCGTCAGGAACATGGTCCCCCCTCCTGAGATGGTCGAGTTTTGTCCTTCTATTTGCCCGGTATGCCCTCCGGTTATGGAAACGCCAATATCCCGGCAAAAAATATGTATATACTCCCAATACTCTTTAAAGGAATCCAAAGTAAGGGTGGTAGGCAGATTCAGGACAAATTGGGTGTACATGGGCGAAAATCCAGTGGTGGCCATGTCGTTGGCTAGCAGGTGCACCGACAACCAGGCCGATTCTTTGAGTCCCAACGGAGGAATCAGGGATAAGGGATCGCTTGAAACAGCCATTCCCAGGTTATTACCCAGATCAATCACAGAGGTATCCACACCAAAACGGGGTCCCGTTCGCACTTCCTTCCGGGGATAACCGCTTTGAGGTAACAGTACCTCCTTGAAGGTCTTGCTGTTTATTTTCCCCGCATTATCTACAAAAGCACTCATTCCACATCTTTTAATTTTACATGCAAACCGAAAAAATCTCCGTATGGCAGACTCCATTGCTGAACCGGGAACCATTTTGGCAAGCCGGTAGTCGACCATTCTATGGTATACTCACGACCTTCAAGCGCTTCATGTACCGTGGCTATCAGCTTTTTTGGAGTATAAAATTTGGCTGTCAGGTAGAATGGATTTTTGCCAAAAACTTCCTGAACCCTTCGTCTGGCAACCTTGGTTGAGTTCTTATTCATCATCCCGAATACGATTCCGTATTTTCCTACCCGGGCTGCTTCCCGGATAACCTTAACCGGATCTTTGTAATATTCAAAGGTGGTTATAAAAGCCAGAGCATCAAAGGTATGATTTTTGAAAGGCATATAATGGGAATCGGCCAGGACAAGATCGCCCTTAAAAAGATGAACGCCCTGCCCGATCATGAATGGTGATATATCTCCTCCCGTGGCTTCGATGCCAATGTCTTCCCACCACCGCGTAAACCGTGTTGTCCCGCAGCCAAATTCCAGCAGGGTCTTTACCCGCTCGTCTTTTTTGATCAGCCGGCCGATGACTCTTTTCTGCCATACTTCAGCCCTTTTATACCTGCCTTCATACCATTGTTCATAGGTATCGGTATGTTCCCGATTAAAAAACCATTCTTCGCGTCCCTGCCATTTTTTCAGCTCTTTGGTGGCAAGGTCAAACTTTTTCTTCTCAATCTCACTCATTGCAGGCTATCTAAAATTAGAATAATCCTGATTTGATAAAGCAGACAGGCAATGACAATGATAGTTTGATTCAGACTGGCATTCCTACGCTGGCATTATCCAGATCAGGTTGCGGGTTTGTTCTCAGCCTGACTTGCTGTCATCAAGCACCCCGTTAATCATAAAAGTAGTGATTTTAAAAGTAGGAGGAAAGTTATTCGTAGATTTGAACCGATCAAGGGCTAAATCCAACCGTTCAGAGACCTGGCGAACCATTCCATTTCCAAAAGGGATCTGTTAAGATTAACTATCTCTATAAATCCTTTTAAAAGATGGTTGATACTTTTTCCCGATCCGCCCCCTCCTGAACAGCCTGACATCCCGTCGCCTCTGTTTCATGTGAAATGAACAGATCCCGTTCAACGGATGGAATTTGCGCTTTTATGCAGATTCAGTAGGCGAGACACGTCTGTGTAAAATTCAGATTCGTATCGAGCCACGATACCCCCTGGAAGCATAGTAGGATTGTGCACCGTTATGATAGGTGAAAACATTTCCGTAGCGGCGATCACAGAAAAGCGCGCCACCGAGTCCTCTGATATCAGAAGGCGTGATTACCCAACTTGACGTTTTCGTATCGAAATTTCCGAGTTTCTGCAGCTCTCGATACTGTTCCTCCGTCAAAATCTCAATGCCCATGGCAGTTGCCATATCCATAGCATTATTCTTTGGTTTATGTTCTTTCCTTGACTCCAGGCCTTCACGGTCGTAGCAAACGCTTCGGCGACCTTTAGGGCTTTCCGCTGAACAATCATAAAAAATATATTCGCCCGTCTTCTTATCAAGACCAACCACATCCGGTTCACCTCCGGTCCTTTCCATTTCGTTGAGCGACCACAGCGTTTCAGTATTTGCCTCCAGCCTTGCTTGTACATTATTCCATACAATATCTTTATGGCGCTTAATGTTTTTCTCAAAGCGGGCTTTTAATACTCTGAGTAGTTCTTCACGTTGTTCTGGTGACAGCTCGTTATTATTTTTTTTTGTCATGTTTGTGAATTTGATCTTTCACGGCTCTATACCTGCGCGGGTATCGTGAACTAATTTAATACTCCATGCCTCATTTTACAAACCATGAACTTTCCGCCATCTGTGGCCGCGTCCGCTTGATGTGCTAGTCTCCTTTACTCTTCGCAATAAACTTTTAGCCGGGATAAGAACATGGACCAATTGTAGTTACACCATCGGTAGTAATCAGTGAGTTCGCGCCAGTCAACATGCTTAAGAAGCACTGTAGTTACTCCTTTTTTTTCTTCAAGTTCAAAGTAGATTTTTGTTCCCATCCATTCCGGGTCCGATTCCACGCAATCCCAATAAATACTTTTGTTCTCATTCAGCCCGGTTATTTTCATTTTGGTAAGGGACTCTTCATTAAAATCAAATTCGTTGATAAAACCAATTTCCGGTTTCACGGTTAGCTTTGAGGTCCAGACAGCCCCTAATCCTTTCTCCGTTGTCAGCACATTATACACAGTTGAAACAGGCGCTTTGATATAGTTGATGATTTCGATGTTTTCCATAATTTTTAATTCAGCGTTATTGCTGCAGGTTAAAGCCATTTTCGGAAGTATTCACTTCGATTAATATTAATGGTTGTTCTTCAATAAGATAGTTAAATAAAGGAATTCCGTTACCTAGGATCAGAGGTATCCCGGTAAGCGTTAACTCGTCTATCAATTTTTCTTGCAGAAATCGTTGAATGGTTATTCCACCGTCGATATAAAAATGGTGATGAAAAGGATCTCTTTTGGATGACCTGCATCCATTCTTATTTTTCTTTTGAGTATATCCGGAATATCCAATTTTTTGGTCGAGAGTACAGTTACAAATATCCCTTCGTAAGGCCAGGTATCAAAAGTTCTAACCTTTACAAAAGCATCTGCTTCACCGTAGGACCGAGCCCACGCAATTTTTTTACTTCCAATTTTTTGAAATTGCAGGTATGGGAAGAAATCCGGGCTAGGTTTTTTATATTGCAGTGATATGTAACAGAAAAAACAACTATATATCTATATGATAAAATTCTTTCCTTCGCAATATCTCTTTTTACTTGTACTTATAATGCCAATCTTTTTACTTGCCTGCCTCAATCCATCAACGGAGGCGGAGCGATTAGAAATTGAACGGATTCAACCCTATCCTGATAATCCATATTACTGGCAATATAAAGGAGAACCACTATTTCTAATTGGAGGAAGCTGGCAGGATAATCTTTTTAACCATCCTGTGGGTCTCGATGAGCATCTCGACCTTCTCGTATCGGTTGGGGGTAACTATGTCCGAAATGTAATGAGCCACAGGAATGAGGGGAATGTATATCCATATCAGCGCGACGATGAGGGTAATTTTGATCTGGATAAATTCAATGAGGAGTATTGGCAGAGGTTCGAAGATTTCCTGGAGATGACATATGAACGCGATATCATAGTGCAGATGGAAATTTGGGACCCGTGGGATTTGCATGCCGATCACCAATCATTTGGAGGGTGGTCATTTCATCCTTTTAACCCTGCCAATACAATCACTTACACGCCGGAAGAATCAGGTTTGCCAACGGAAATTGACTATGATCCTCAATATAATCCAACAGCACACCCTTTTTGGCAGAGTGTACCTGAGCTTCAAAACAATGATCTCCTGCTTCGATATCAGAAACGGTATGTTGACAAGATTTTGTCATACTCCTTGGCATATCCTCATGTCCTTTATTGCATGAACAATGAAACCGGGGAAAAGGTCCAATGGGGTGATTTTTGGACTGATTATGTACGAAAAAAGTCAGAAGAAGCGGGTGTCCGTATCGAGATAACCGATATGCGCAGAAACCCAAATATTCGAAGCGGCGATCATGCCCATATATACAATAACCCAGACCGGTATTTCTACCTGGAAATTTCACAGAACAACTCTCGTGTTTCCGGGCAAATACATTATGACAACATTCTTTATATCCGGGATCGTATTTCATCTCACCCAATGCCTCTCAACAATACTAAAATCTATGGTTCTACTGAAGAGTCGATAGCCCGTATGGGACGAATCCTTTTCTCGGGCAGCTCCAGCGCTCGGTTTCACCGTCCCCATCCGCTGGACGGTCCCGAAGCCCATGAAGCAAAAAGCAGCTTTGGACTTGGTCTAAGCCCACGTGCACAAACCATTATTCAATCGCTGCGAATGGTTACAGAGGCATTGAAACTTGAGCGAATGGAGCCGCAAAACGAATTGTTAGGCTCCAGGGAAGAAAATGAAGCGTACCTGCTTGCTGAACAGGGAGTTCAGTATGCACTTTACTATCCTGATGGGGGATCCGTTACCGTTGATTTGTCTGGTAACAATGATTATCGGTACCGATGGATCAATCTAGATCAGGGCAAGTGGGGAGAATGGAATGAAACCGCTGCAGGTGACGATGTTCAATTTACGACGCCCGGTTCTGGTCATTGGTCTTTGATAATTATAAAGGTATAGTTAAGGACTAGATTTGTCAGATGGTCTGTAAGTCGGGAAGCTGTCAGAGGATACACAATTTTTCCACCAAAATTCAGCATATGTACTTTGTTTGTCTGGTTGTCAAGCGTTGTCAATGATATCCAACGGTTTAGAAGATAGTTCAGGAAACGAACGAAGGATCTGCTTGTCCATGGTTATCAGTTTGGTATCCAGCTCTTCTGCAAGACTGATGAATTCACAGTCGTAAGAAGAACAATCAGATTTATCTGCCAGATTATAAACTTGAACCGAATTCACATGAAACTCTCGTTCTTTCATCTGATTTTCTGCTTTTTCAGTTATTTGTATGGCTTCCGGCAGATCAATAAGTTTTTTCCTCAAGTATAGAATGACAACGTTCCTGAACTCACTTTTCCACAAAACAGGAGCAACCCATTCGGGATCCCATTGAAATAGTTGCTCACAAAGTTCGGTGTGATCTGATGGTAACCAAAAGTGGGCGAGGATGT
>JBBDRB010000075.1:0-25536 GCA_040905685.1 Balneolales bacterium
TTTTCAATTTTATCAGCCAGCATTTCAGCATAGACGTTGGGATGCCTTGGCATAAAAGGGGAGCCGAAGCATGCCGAAAAGGTAGCCACGGGTTCGGTTATCCCACGTTCTGTACCGGCTACCTTGGCCGTATAGCCGCTTAAGAAATGGTACATGGCCTGTTCCCGGCTTAACCGGGCAATCGGAGGAAGAATGCCGAAAGCATCGGCGGTCAGAAAAATTATGCTCCTTGGGTGGCCGGCCATCCCGGTTTTACTGGCATTGGGAATCCTATCCAAAGGATAGGAACAGCGGGTATTCTCCGTTAGCGTATTATCGGTGAAATCAGGGCGACGCCTGTCATCCAGGATCACATTTTCCAGGATTGTCCCGGGCTTCTTCGTGGTGGCATAGATCATGGGCTCATCCTCTTCGGATAGATTAATGGTCTTCGCATAACATCCGCCCTCCAGATTGAAAATACCCCGGTCGCTCCAGCCATGCTCATCGTCGCCAATCAGGACCTTGTCCACATCGGCAGACAGGGTTGTTTTGCCGGTGCCCGAAAGCCCGAAAAATACCGCAGCATTGCCTTTGTCATCCTCATTGGCCGAGCAGTGCATGGGCATGACATTTTTATCAGGCAGCATATAATTCAGTACACTGAAAATGCCCTTTTTGACTTCCCCGGAATATAGGGTCCCGCCAATCAGTATGATCTTCTTTGAAAAAGAAACGAGGATGAAGGTTTCGCTTTCCGTTCCGTCTGCCGGCGGATCGGCTTTAAATTTCGGAGCGGCCAGTACGGTAAAGCCCGGGTCATCAAACCTGAGGTCTTTGTCGCCATGGCGAATAAACATATTATGGGCAAAAAGGGCGTGATAGGCTGCCTCACTGACGATTCGGGTATCCAGGCGGTACTGGGGATCGGCCCCGGCAAATAAATCCATTGCATAAATCTCCCTTTCCGACAGATAGCGGGTCACTTTTTCATATAAGCGATCAAATACATCGGCAGAGATCGGTTTATTTACTTTGCCCCAATCCACATCGGCTGATTCCGGCTCATCCACGATGAAACGGTCGCCAGGTGATCGGCCCGTATATTTTCCGGTATGTACACAGAGGGCCATATCTGCCGTTAGCCGGGCCTCGTTGTTACTTATCGCTTTCTCGTAAAGTTCAGCCGGAGTGAGGTTCCAGTAAACATTATCGCTTTCCAGATTCAGGTTAAAATAACTCCTCATAATAAAAACAATAGATTTTGTAAACTCTTGACAGGTTCTTCTAAGCCTAGAAGTTAAGGTTTAGTATGATAAATAATGATTGAATCTTAGAACCAACAAAATCCGCACCTGAATAGTTTACTCTTGCATAATTTTAGATGAATAGCGTTAACTTGCATCGTGTCATCTCTTTAATTTGCCGCATTCAATAAATATGCCTGTTAAACTAGCTATGATCCAGGCTTCCAGCCTGATATTACCTGACGATAACTTACAAAAGGCCGAACGGCTGATCCGGCAAGCCGCTGCCGAAGGCGGACAAATCATTTGCCTTCAGGAGCTTTTTATGTCACCTTATTTCTGCCGGTCTGTAGATGAAAGTAATTTCAGCCTGTCCGAACCGGTCCCGGGACCGGTCACCGGCAGGCTTGCCAAACTTGCAAAAAAATATGGTATAGTACTTGTTATCCCTGTATTTGAAAGGCAAGCGGCAGGTATTTATTACAATACGGCCGCCGTGGTCGATGCCGATGGAAGTTATCTGGGCAAGTACCGTAAAATGCATATTCCCGAAGATCCCGGTTTTCTTGAGAAATATTATTTTACGCCCGGTGACATTGGCTACAAAGTATTCAACACGCGCTTTGGCAGGCTTGGCACCCTGATTTGCTATGACCAGTGGTATCCGGAAGCCGCCCGTCAGACGGCCCTGCTCGGTGCCGATATTCTGATCTACCCAACGGCCATAGGCTCCCTGCCTCATGAGACAGGCGAGGTGACGGCCGGATACATCGATGCGTGGCAGACGATTCAGCGAAGCCATGCCATAGCCAACGGATGTTTTGTCGCCTCGGTCAACCGGGTGGGCACCGAAGACAACATTGAATTTTGGGGTAGGTCGTTTGCCTGCGGACCCTTTGGTCAGATCATTTGTGAGGGTGGGCAGGGCGAGGAGATCATTTACGCTGATTGCGATTTTGATTCCATAGAAGCCCATCGCCATGACTGGCCCTTTTTTCGTGACCGCAGAACCGATTCCTACGGAGAAAATAAAGGGAGAACGTGACGGGAAAATACACTATGCCGGCCGAATGGCATCCTCATTCGGGAACCTTGATGACCTGGCCGGTTAACCGGGATACCTGGCCTGGTTTCCGGCTGAAAAACGTGGAAAAAGTTTACCTGAATATCATCCGCCGGTTGCATGAATTTGAGCCCGTTCATCTCATCGTGCATGATGAAGGGGTGCGCGCGCGGGTTAACGATGCACTGCGGACGGCAAACCTGCCTGAAAATGCTGTTATTTACCATTTGCATGCATCCAATGATGTGTGGATCCGGGATTACGGTCCCGTTTTTGTCAGGGACCAGGCTGGTCATTATGCCGTCACGGACTGGGAATACAATGCCTGGGGAGGAAAGTATCCTCCGTTTGACAGCGATAACCGGATTCCGGGCCTGATCGCTGATGCATTCCGTCTTCCGCACATTTTGCCGGACATGGTACTCGAGGGCGGCTCCATCGATACCAACGGCAGGGGCGTGCTGATGACGACCGAATCGGTGCTGCTCAATCCGAACCGCAACCCCCGGTTATCCAAACAGCAGATCGAGGAGCGGCTGAAAACCTATCTGGGTCAGCAACAGATCATATGGCTTACCTCGGGCCTGGCCGGTGATGATACCGACGGCCACATCGATGATATGTCCCGTTTTGTATCTGAAAATGTCATGGTAACCGCTCTGCCGGAAGACCGGAATGACATAAATTATCCGGTCCTTCGTGAAAACTATGAGATCCTGAAATCCACCAGGAACCGGACGGGGGGCCACTACGATATTATTCCCATTCCCATGCCCCGTACCCGAATAGTAGGCACTACAGTGGACGGATCGCCCTATGTTCCGGCCAGTTATGCTAATTTTTATATTGCCAACGCGGTCGTCTTGCTGCCGTTGTATGATGACCGGTATGACCGGAGAATGATGGACTTATTCGCCGGACTGTTTCCCGGCCGTACCATCGCAGGTATCCCGTGCAAGGACCTGGTCTGGGGACAGGGGGGGATACACTGCATCACCCAGCAAATGTATTGCAGGTGAAACGGGTTCTTTGCACAACAAATTCAGTTTCAGTTCATTAAGTTAATGAATATTGATAACTGATCTCTGATTTTATTAACTTCCACAGTTTATAAATCTTAAGTAAAACAGACGCTTTTTTTGGAATCAATTAGCCCAACCACCGCTGTGACCCCGGATACCCAATTTGAAACCGTAATCGGACTGGAGGTCCACGCTCAGCTATTAACGGAAAGCAAGGCCTTTGCCCCTGTGTCAACTGAATTTGGAGGGGCGCCCAATACACAGGTTTCCCCTCTTTGCCTCGGCCACCCGGGAACGTTGCCCGTACCCAACGTTAATCTGATCCGCTATATCATAAAAATGGGCCTGGCGACTAACTGCGGCATTGCCGAAAAATCCATCTTTGCCAGAAAAAACTATTTCTATCCGGATTTGCCTAAAGGGTATCAGATATCCCAGTTCGAAACACCCATATGCCATGACGGGAAAATTGATATTGAACTTGAGGATGGAACCCGGAAAACGATTGGCATTACACGTATCCATATGGAAGAGGATGCCGGTAAATCCATCCATGACCAGGATCCCTACAACACCCTCGTTGATCTGAACCGGGCCGGCGTTCCCCTGATCGAGATCGTCTCCGAGCCGGATCTCAGGTCGCCCCAGGAAGCCTATGCCTATCTGACCAGGATCAGGCAGATCGTCCAGTACCTGGAAATATGCGACGGTAATATGGAAGAAGGCAGCCTTCGCTGCGACGCCAATATTTCGGTTCGGCCAGTCGGACAAAAAAAGCTGGGAACCCGGACCGAAGTGAAGAATGTAAATTCATTCCGGAATGTGGAACGTGCTTTGACCTATGAGGTAGAGCGGCAGAAGCAGCTTATCCGGTCGGAAGGCAAGGTGATTCAGCAAACCCTTCTCTGGGATGCCAATACGCTTGAAACCCGGCAAATGCGCTCCAAAGAAGAAGCCCACGATTACCGCTATTTCCCCGAACCCGATATTCCGCCCGTTGTGGTAACCCGCGAGATGATGGATGACATCCGTACCGAACTGCCTGAAATGCCGGATGACAGGAGGGAACGGTTTGAGAAGAAACTCGGTCTGCCGGAATTTGACGCAAAAGTACTTACCGACAGCCGGTATCTGGCTGATTATTATGAACAGGTTCTGGAGCATACCCCCAACGCACGGATGGTGTCCAGCCTCATTATCAATGAATTGCTGCGGGTGTTAAACGAAATGAGCATCACCATAAAGGATTTTTCCATAGGTCCTGAACGCCTTGCCGGCCTTGTGAAATTGCGCGAGGATGATAAAATAAGCTCGTCAGCCATGCAGACCCTGTTTAATGCCATGCTTGACAGCGATAAAACTGCAGAAAAACATGCCGTAGACCTAAATTTACTGCAGGTCTCAGATAATAGTTTTATAGAACCCATTGTGGAAGAAGTATTGAAAAATAATCCCGATAAAGTAGAAAAATTCCTGAGCGGCAAGGAAGGCTTGCTAGGCTTTTTTATCGGGCAGATCATGCAACAGTCCAAAGGAAAAGCTAATCCGCAGATGGTCAAAGAGCTGGTTCTGGAGAAAATCAGGAAGTAATGATAAACCGGACTTCCTCTATACACTAAATACAACTATGAATAACAAATTTAAAATTTCCCTTTCCCTGCTTTTTTCGGTTCTGGTGATGTCCTGCCATGCCGAGAACAAAACAACCGATATGCTCCGGACCCTGGTCAGCGGATCCTTTACAGCCGGCGAGGAATATGAATCACCGGACGATTTAAGTGGAATAAACATTTTTATCGTCGACCGCTCCAACGAACCCGTTGATACCCTGTACAGGGCTGTCACCGATGAGGCCGGAAATTTCGCCAGTGAAGCCGTTTTTACCAGAAAAGGTGAATATCCCATACTGGTCATGAAAGACAACCGGCCTCTGGATTCCTTTACCCTGGTACTGGCCGAAGATGACCCGGTGCGGATTGAGGGCACGCTGCCGGAGCTGCAGGATAGCCGGACTATCCAGTCCAATGAAAATGAAGCCCTTCGCACCTACCGCCGCCTCGACAACCAGTATTACCGTACCGTAAATCTAATTAATGCGGGCGCTGTGGAAGAAGATGAAATACCGGCCATGATCGATACCTGGTCGGATTTGTTCTGGTCCATTCGTCAGGATTACCCGAATACCCTGGCCGCTGAACGAGCCACTAATAAATCTCTGGAAGTACTCGACGGATGGAATGACCAAAAAACTCTGGAAAGGATCCAAAGCGACCTTGCCGATGATAACCTGCAGGAAGCGGCCATTTATTACGGTACGGTAGCCATGATAAGGCTTGAAGGGCTTGATTCGTCCATCAGCTTCCTGAATGAACTGGATGAACGCATGCAGAATGAGGAAAACAAGCGCCTCGTGGCCATGAATAAAATTGAAATATTATATGACAGCCTCCGTGTTGACCAGGCCCGGGCGGCTTTCCGGCAATATGAGAGCCGGTTTCAGGGTACCCCTGATAGTCTGTGGGCATCCAAGATGAACTATGAGCTGAACAACATGGCCCCGGGCATGGCCCTTCCCTCATTTGAATTGCAAACCCATCAGCAGGGTACGGTAACCAATGAATCGCTTGAAGGCTCTCCTTACATCATAGAACTGGTTGAGCTGACAAGCCGGCAATACCAGGGATCCCATTCTGCTTTGATTCAGCTGGCCGGGTCCGCTTCGGATAAGGATATCAAGCTTATCACCGTCCCGCTTGAACACAGCACGATTACCATCAATGCCTTTTATGAAGAAAGGACCGAACCCTGGGCCGTTGCGACTTCCCGGGCTTATGAGGAAGCCAATCTGATTGAGCTGCTTAACATCAACCAGTTGCCAACGCGTATCCTGGTTGACCGCGACGGAAAGATTGTCAGAAAGACCGTTGGGAATAATCTTCAGCAGATTGCACGAGATATTGAAACCTTAATTAACCAATAGTCCAATGAGAAAACCCTTCATCGCAGGAAACTGGAAAATGAACATGGGGCTCAAAGAAACGGCCTCTTTTTTTAAAGAGTTAACAGCCCTTCAGGCCAATGCCTCAGGTAAAGTTGATGCCGTCATCTGCCCTCCCACGGTATCGCTGAATGCAGCCTGCAGCAACAGTCCGGCGTCATTAAGGGTCAAATTAGGGGCTCAAAATGTTCATTATGAAGATAACGGGGCTTATACCGGCGAAGTAAGCACGACCATGCTAAAAGAGGTAGAGTGTGAATTTGCCATTGTCGGCCATTCGGAAAGACGGCAATTCTTTGGCGAAACCGACGCCGTCATCAACAGAAAAGTGATCAAATGCCTGGCCGACGGTATCATACCCATCGTGTGCGTGGGAGAACTGCTTGATGAGCGGAAAGAGGGGGTCCATTTTGATGTAGTGAAACTTCAGGTTTCCGATGTCCTGAAGGATCTGACCGCCCAGCAGGTTTCCGGCCTGGTGATCGCCTATGAGCCGGTATGGGCTATAGGCACCGGGGAGACGGCCAGTCCGGAGCAGGCCCAGGAAATGCATGCTTTTATACGAAAGGAACTGGTCGGTTTATTCGGAGATAAAACGGCAGGGCAAATCCGGCTTCTGTACGGCGGCAGCATGAAGCCGTCTAATGCCGAAGAACTGCTTAAAAAGGAAGATGTTGACGGCGGACTAATCGGGGGAGCCAGCCTCAGTCCGGACAGCTTTACGGAGCTGATCACCATCGCTGAAACGATCAGCGCTTAGAAAGCCCGGATATTGGATAACTGATCTTGGACACGGTAATAAATGTACTTCTAATCGGCAACGGCGGACGAGAACATGCCCTGGCCTGGGGTATGGCTAAATCCCCGAACCTGGGCCGGCTTTACATAGCTCCCGGCAATCCGGGTACGGCCTTATGCGGAACCAATGTAACGCTGGATACTGCGGATTTCGAAGCGGTGACCGGATTCATTGTTGAAAATGAGATCGGCCTCACGGTCGTGGGACCCGAACAGCCCCTCGTCGATGGCATCAGCGACTATCTGAACGAGAGAGGGCACAAAGTTTTTGGACCCTCCGCGGCAGCGGCCCGCCTTGAGGGCAGTAAGTCCTTTGCCAAAGCCATCATGCAAAAATACGGCATTCCCACAGCCGGGTACAAACGCTTCGCATTTGAGGAATTAGAGGATGCCGTCCACTTTCTTGAACATACCGATACCTGGCCCATGGTATTAAAAGCCGATGGACTGGCCGGGGGCAAAGGGGTCTTTATTTGCGAAGATAAGCAGGATGCCATTAACCGGTTGCGGCTGATGAGCGAAAATCCGGCGATGAACGCTTCGGGAAGCCTGATCATTGAAGAATTTATGGAAGGGGAGGAGGTGTCGGTTTTTGCCGTTACCGACGGCAGGGAGGCCAGAATACTTCACCCCGCCCAGGATCATAAACGAATCGGTGATGGCGACACGGGTTTAAATACCGGGGGCATGGGGGCCTATGCCCCTGCGCCGCTTATGGATGAAACCTTACTGAAAGAAGTTGAAGATACCATTATACACCGGGTTCTCGGCGGCATGCAGCGGGAAGGAACGCCTTACCGGGGAGTGCTGTATGTTGGACTGATGATCACGGAAAACGGGCCCAAAGTTGTCGAATTCAACTGCCGTTTCGGAGATCCCGAATGCCAGGTCCTGGTGCCCGGACTGGAATCCGACCTCCTTGAACTGCTGCTGGCGGCCGTTGAGGGTACCCTTGGTGAAACCGAAGTCGCGCTTTCTAAAGATCATTATTGTTGTGTGGTGATGGCATCGCTCGGCTATCCCGAAGCCTATGAAAAAGGGAAAAGAATTACCGGCCTGGATGAGCTATCCGGAGATGTGCCCCTGTTCCACAGCGGAACGACAGAATCCGGTGGAGAAATCATCACCAGCGGAGGACGGGTACTCAGCGTAATCGGTTCGGGCAGGAGTTTGGAAAAGGCCGTAGAAAGCGCCTATGAGCAAGTAAAGAAAATTCACTTTGATAAAGCCTATTATCGCAGCGATATTGGAAAAAAAGGGCTGCTGCTTAAATAAGCATGACCGGGTTCCGTTGATTACCCGTTTAATGGTCATATGATATGGACGCTAGGAATCCCCAAAATAAAGTACGTGACTGGTCGGAATATATCCTGGATCCGCCGCATCATTTTGAGCAAAAGGCCATGCATGTTTTTGATCATCAGTTCTATCATAACACCCTGTATCATGATTTCTGCATGGGACTCGGCCTGGATACCACCTCCGTTTTGAACGTTCAGCAGATCCCGCTTCTGCCCGTAGCGGCTTTCAGGGAAACCCGTGTACTGGGTAAATATGTAGAGGATGCGGAGTTGATGTTTAAAAGCAGCGGCACTACCGAGACGGTTCGCTCAACCCATTATGTTGCATCCGCTGAACTGTACAGAAAATCGATACTGGAAGGGATGCAGCATTTTTATGATCTGAAAAGCCTGGTGTTTCTGGGTTATGTACCCGGGTACGCTGATAATCCTCATTCCTCCCTGATTTGGATGATCAAACAGCTTATAGACCAGGATTCATCCGGATTCAGCCGGTTCTTAGCCCTCGGCGAACCCCTGGATGTAGATGAGATTTTGCAAATTTACCAGTCCGGCAAGCAGGTTATGATATTTGGTCCGGCTTTCGGCTTCCTGGATCTGCTTAAGGAGAAGTCTTGCGCTCTTCCGGAAAATACCATCATCCTGGAGACCGGAGGGATGAAAACCCACAGGCGTCAAATTACCCGGGAAACCCTGCACCAGATATTGGCGGAGGGATTTGCCCTGGATGGAAGCCGGATCCACTCCGAATACGGAATGACCGAAATGCTCAGTCAGGGTTATGCCCAGGGGGGGAGTTCGTACAGGACTCCCCCCTGGCTGCAGATAACGGTACGGGATCCGGAAAATCCAATGAGCATCCTGCCCGATGGCCAGGAAGGTCTCATCGGCGTGACGGATCTGGCCAATGTTCATTCCTGTTCGTTTATATTAACTCAGGATGTGGGCGTTAAGGTGGGTACGGATGCCTTCAACGTAAACGGGCGGTTCAGATACAGCAATCTCCGCGGCTGCAATTTCTTGATTGAGGAAGAATGACAACATGGCAACAGCGGATAGAGATGATCATGGAGGCCGCCGATCGGTGGCTGAACAAGGATGCTGTACTGAGCCGGTCTGTAGATAAGACGGCCGGGGAAGGGTTATTTACCCGTCAGGATATCGAATTCAGCTTAAACCATATCCGGAATACAGTGACAAAAGAGACCCTGACCGATTGGTGCATCAAAGCAGGAGCAGACAGGACGGGCGGGGATCCGGATAAAACAGTCTTGTGCCTGCATGCCGGAAATCTTCCGCTTGTCGGCTTTCAGGATGTGATGGCCGTATTGCTGTCCGGCTACCATTACGCGGGTAAAATTTCAAAAAAAGATCCCTATTTGCTCCCCGGTTTTCTCGATGCGCTCAGTCAGTCAGGGTTTACGGGGGATCTGAAGCACAGCCCCGAACTGGATAATTACAGAGATCTCCACGCTGATGTGGTGATGTTTTCCGGATCGGGCGATTCTGCGAAACAGGTTAAGGAGCGCATCTCAAAGCTTGGAATAGCCAGGGATGATACGGCTTATCTGATCCGGACAGCAAGTTTTTCCATGGTTTATCTTGATAAAGAGGATGATGGCAGCCTGTCGGACCTTGCCGAAGCGATCCTGCGCTATGAAGGCAAAGGCTGCCGTTCCGTAGCGATGGTGGTGAGTCCCTGCGAGCCTGACGAGCTTATTGAACGGTTGGAGGGTATACTGGAACGGTTCTGGGAGAATAATCCACCCATAAAAGTATTAACACCCAAAACAAAATACAGGCAAGCATATAACACCGCCCTGGGAAAAAAACAGCATCTGTTCCGGCATCTTCTAATCCAGCAACATGGGGTGGAATTGGATAACGACGATGTTATTTTCTGGATAAAGGGTGATCAACGCAAAGCAGGCAAACTGGCCAAAAGCAATCTGACCCGGTTACAGAATATCTATACGGTGAACGAAAACCTAACCATACCTGAATTTGGAGATCACATTCAGCCGCTGTCATCGGCCCAAACCCCGCCCATAGACTGGCAGCCCGACGGGATTGACCCCTTGTCATGGCTTGTTTTGCATTGATGGTTAAAGGCTGTTAACAAGTTGAATTAAAGATATATTTGAATTATTAAAATATTCTTATAAACGTGGCTGTTTATACACCATGCCTGCAGCCAGGCAGATCCATCCCAGGATAAAAGCGGCGCCGCCAAGGGGGGTGACGGCTCCCAGCCAGGCCGTATCGGTGAGAGTTAGCATATAGAGGCTGCCGCAGAAGATAAGGATCCCGGCGATTAACAGATTAACGGCCCACTTCAGCCATAGCGAATCCTGAACATGTACAGACAGGGCACCTATGACCAGGATGCCGATGGCATGGTAAAAATGGTAGGCAACCGCAGTATTATAGACCTGAAAGCGATCCGGGGTCAGCATATTTTCAACAATGTGGGCTCCAAAGGCGCCGAAGCCTACGGCCAGAGCCATAAAAATCGATCCGGTAATAATCATCGTTCTGTCTTTCATGTCTGACAATATCGTAAAAATACATTTAAACCATGGAGAAAACTTCCAGGATGAATTACGCAATTTTTCCATTTGATTGGACACCCGAAGAATCAGAACATCGTATTTGATATAGAAAGGATCTAATCTTGTTTACTAACATATTTTCATTAGTTTATACTAATAGTATGGCTAGTTGACAAAATACAGGAGCAAAATGGTTTATCATCCAGCTGTTCAGGAAAATAATTCAATCCCTGTTACTATCTTATTGGTTGAGGATGATCATGTTAATATGAACCTTTTTTGCATCATGTTAAAAGAGATCAATGCTGATTGGAATATTTTAGGTGCCGTCAACGGCAAAGACGCTATAGCAAAATTTACAAAGCAGAGACCGGATCTCATCTTCATGGACATACAAATGCCGGTGATGGACGGGATAAAAGCTACAAAAGCCATCCGGGAATTAGAAAGAGAGAATCAGGTCCCTATCATAGCTGTGACAGCCTCTGTATTCGTCCACGACAGAAACCATTGCTTCGAAGCAGGCATGAATGACTTTACCACCAAGCCTATCGTCATGGATACGTTTAAGATCATGATCGATAAATGGTTACCTGCAGAACTAACCGGCAGTTACCTGTAAAGACCGAAAGTGGCCCAGGGCGCCTGCCCTTACTTTTCCCGATTCGCAATATAAAAGAGCAGGCATTTCCTTATCTTTAGGAAAATTTATCCCAAATAAAACAGTACATGAGCGAGTATAAACCGTCTGCCGTCGAATCGAAATGGCAAGAGTTCTGGAAAAAAAACAAGACGTTTAAAACAGGTGACACTGACCGGTCGAAACCCAAGTATTATGTGCTTGATATGTTTCCGTATCCAAGCAGCGCCGGACTGCATGTCGGTCATCCGGAAGGATACACGGCAACGGATATTATTGCACGCAAAAAAAGGATGCAGGGTTTTAATGTACTCCACCCTATGGGATGGGACGCTTTTGGGCTCCCGGCAGAGCAATATGCGGTTAAAACCGGTCAGCACCCGGCTATAACCACCAAAAAAAATATTAGCGGATTTCGCAAACAATTGCAGGCCATTGGATTCAGTTACGATTGGGATCGTGAAATCAATACAACGGATCCAAAATATTACAAATGGACCCAGTGGATCTTTCTTCAGCTTTATCATAAAGGCCTGGCCTATCAGGCTGATGTTCCGGTGAACTGGTGTCCGGAGCTGGGCACGGTTCTGGCAAACGAAGAAGTCATTGACGGAAAAAGTGAAGTAGGCGGGTTCCCGGTGGTACGCCGGCCAATGCGCCAGTGGATGCTGAAAATTACCGAGTACGCCGACCGGCTGCTGGAGGACCTGGATGATCTTGAATGGCCGGAGTCGATCAAGGACATGCAGCGTAACTGGATCGGTAAATCCGAAGGGGCCGATATAGTTTTTGAAGTGGCCGGTGCAAAAAAACAGATAACGGCTTTTACCACCCGGCCCGATACCCTGTTCGGTGCAACGTATATGGTTTTGGCCCCGGAGCTTCCTTTGGTTGATGAAATTACCGTACCGGAGCAACGCTCGGAAGTCAAACAGTACCGGGAAGAGGCCGCCTTGAAATCGGATCTGGACCGGACCGACCTTAATAAGAATAAAACAGGAGTATTCACCGGCGCCTATGCCATCAATCCGGCAACCGGCAAAGAGATCCCGATCTGGATTGCCGATTATGTATTGGCCGGATACGGGACCGGATCCATTATGGCCGTGCCCGGACATGACCAGCGTGACTGGGATTTCGCCACTAAATACAATCTGCCTGTTGTGGAGGTGGTTGACGGAGGAGATATTTCCAAACAGGCTTTTACCGATACATATGCGGGCGTTGTCATTAATTCGGGTAATGAAGAGTTCTCGATCAACGGATTGCCGGTAGATAAAGCAAAATACCGGATTATTGGCTGGCTGGAGCAGAAAGGCATGGGTAAGAAAACGATTACCTATAAACTTAGGGACTGGCTTTTTTCCAGGCAGCGATACTGGGGAGAACCCTTCCCGATCATCTATTCCGGTAATAAAAGCAAGGCCCTGCCTGATGAAGAGTTGCCGGTAAAGCTCCCTGACATTGATAAATTTCAACCTGCAAAGACCGGTGAATCACCGTTATTCGACGTTCCAGAATGGGTTCATACAACGGATCCGGAGACCGGTCTGCCTGCCCGGCGGGAAACAAATACTATGCCGCAATGGGCCGGTTCCTGCTGGTATTATCTCCGGTTTATTGACCCGCAATATGAAAAGGGTCCGGTGGATCCGGAAAAGGAAAAATACTGGATGCCGGTCGATTTGTACGTTGGCGGCGCTGAACACGCTGTTTTGCATCTGCTCTATGCCCGTTTCTGGCACAAGGTATTGTTTGACCTCGGTGTGGTTTCAACGAATGAACCCTTCCGGCGGCTGATCAACCAGGGTATGATCCTGGGAGAACTGGAATTTACCGCCCTTCGGGATGAATACGGGCATTTTGTTTCCACTGATGGGCTGAAACCCGAGCAGCGTACCGATTATGAGCCTGTTAGCATGCCGGAAAATGAAGTGGAGAAAAAAGGTGACCATTTTGTCATCAAAGGGACCGGTACCGTTGTGGATGCCCGTTCCTATAAGATGTCGAAATCGAGGGGCAACGTCATAAATCCGGACAAGGTCATCGATTTGTATGGAGCGGATGCCCTCAGGTTATACGAAATGTTTATGGGTCCGCTTGAACAGGTTAAACCCTGGAGCATGAGGGGGGTGGAGGGCGTCTACCGGTTTTTAAAACGGGTATGGCGGTTAATGGTAGATTTCGATACGGACAGGCTGAATGCCGATGTTGCCGATGTGGAACCCACCCGCGATCAGCTCCGGACGCTCCATGAAACGATCAAAAAAGTCACGGAAGATATTGATGAGAACCGGTTTAACACGGCAATATCCGCTTTGATGATCTTCAATAACGAGGCCATGAAATGGGATAAGAAACCCATGGGCATCCTTAAGGATTTTATGCTGCTGCTTTCTCCGTTTGCCCCCCATCTGGCCGAAGAATTATGGCAACGTCTGGGTGAAAAAAACACCCTGGCCTATGAAAGCTGGCCTTCCTATGAGGAAAAATACCTGATAGCGGAGTCTCACACCTATGCTATCCAGGTGAACGGCAAGGTCAGGTCAAGCATTGACGTGCCGGCAGAACGGGCAACGGATAAAGATTATGTTCTCGGAATGGCAAAGCAGGATGAAAATATCAAACGCTATCTGGGCAACGGAAGTCTGGTCAAGGAGATCTTCGTTCCAAAACGCATCGTGAACCTGGTGGTAAAATAGCCTCAACCGTCGATCATCACTGTATCGCTGTTGCTGTCGCAAAGACGTTTTAAGGCTATCAGCTTGTCGTCGTCAAGAATGATGCGCGGAACTTTGGTTTGTGCACCGGCCTGCATGTTTTCATATTTCCAGCGGTGGAGAATATCCTGATCCAATTCATAAACCTTAAGTCCGGCGATGGTCTCACCTTCTCTTCGTATGGCATATCGCCGGTTGGATTCTCTCAGATTATTGTCGAGCAACGCAATAAACTGTTCAAGGTTATCGGGTTTTTTAACCCACTGTATAAACCACAGGTGATGAGGGGAGCTTTGGTTGTCTTCAAGAAGACCGCCCATTATAAAGGAGGAAAATTCAGCACCTACTTGTTTGACCGTTTTACAGAGGACCTCTTCGGCCTGATGGCCCTGCAGAGCTTCACCAAACCGGTCCAGCATCTCAGAGGTTCGGCCCAGCACCTTGATCCGTGTACTTTGGGGATTGGTAAATTCAATGATGTCATTTATACAATACCGCCATAACCCTGAGTTGTTGGTGACGATCATAGCGTAGGGTATGCCGGCTTCAACTTCCCATGTTGGAATGGTGTTTTGCAGGACTATATCCCGGGGATTGTTCTTCGGATAGGGTACCCATTCGTAGAATAATCCATTGTCGATGGTTAAACGGAGATCGCTATGATTCAGGTCATCACTGAAAGCAAAATATCCCTCGGATGCGCCGTAATTTTCAACATAGTCCATGTTCAATCCACGGCACAGGTATTCGAAATGAGGCAGATAGGTTTTGATGTCTTCACCGCCACAGATCAATACTTTAAGATTGGGCCAGACCTCCTGAATAGAATATTTTCCGGTTTTCTCCAGGGCGCGCTGAAAGAATCGCAAAGCCCATGAGGGTACGGCCGTTATCTGGCGTACATCACATTCGATTGCTTTTTCAAGGCAGCGTTCGAATTTTTCAGCCCACTGCTCTTTTATCATTTTCTCGGGTGAACGGATTTGGAACAGGGATAACCAGGCCGGTGATTTTTTTGCAAGATAGGCGCTGATCTCACCAATATTGACGTCAGGGTTACTATCCAGCGTATCAATGTTGCCGGGAAGGCTGACATGGCTTCCCAGTACGGAGAAAACATTATTGGTCTGGCTCAGATATTTTAAAACCACCCTGCGCATAAATTTTTGATCACTCTTAAAGCGCTCTTTACTCAGGGGGATATGCTTGCCTTTGCCCGAGGTGCCTGCCGATACGGCGTAATCGGTAATGGCACCGGGCCAGAGAATATGCTTCTCACCCATCTTCATTCTGTCGATGTAGGGTTGAAAATCCTCGTATGTATTTACTGGAACGTTGTTTTTATAATCATTGAGATCCTTTATGGCCGAGAAGTTATGCTTCCTGCCGTATTCGGTATTCTTTCCCTGACTGATAAGGTAATCAAATGTTTTAGTCTGGGTATTCTTTACAGTGTTCATGCTATTCTGCATCAATTTGTCGTCATAGGATCATTTCAACCACCCAATCTGGTATATAACAGTATTCCAGCATTATAAATTGCCTGTATCAATGACATTCATGATGACCTGGGGTGTTACTCTAGCGGGAATAAATGGGGCTGATTAATTAAAAGTTCTTTTTGGATTATCTGCTTTCAATGGATGGCCAGGGTAGATTCTTTTCTCCCGTATATAATACCAGGGGGCGAATAAGCCTGTTGTGTTCCATTTGTTCCAGATAATGCGCCGTCCATCCTGAAATTCGACTCATGGCAAAAATGCACGTATAAATATCAGGTTGAATTCCGAGAGAATAATAAACGGTTGCTGAAAAGAAGTCAACATTGGGATCAATATTCTTCTCTTCTTTCATTACATCAAGTATAGATTCCGACCATACATATAGAACTTCCATATTGACTTCTTTGGCCAGACTTTTAGACATTTTCCTAAGATGGTGGGCCCGGGGGTCAAAGGTTTTATAAACCCGGTGGCCAAACCCCATGACCTTTTCTTTACGATCCAGCTTGCCACGTATAAATTCTTTTATATCTATATCTTTATCCAGCTCCCTGAGCATGTTCATAACCGCCGTATTCGCACCGCCATGCAGCGGACCTTTAAGGGAACCTATGGCTCCGGTCACGGCTGAGTAAATATCGGATAGGGTAGATCCGATCGCACGGCAGGTAAACGTTGAGGCATTCATCCCATGTTCGGCATGCAGGATCAGGCACAGGTCCATCACTTTTTCGGCATTTTCACCCGGACGTTCCCCGTTCAGCATGTACAAAAAGTTATACGCTGTACTGCCCTCATTGAGGGGGTCCATAATATCCTTTCCTTCTCTTTTGCGATTGAAAGCGGCAATGATCACCGGCATCCTGGCCGTCATCCGGATTGATTTTCTGCGGTTAGCCCCGGGACTGTTAACTGCGGCCTCATCATCAAAATCAGCCAGCATGGAGGTAGCTGTGCGCAGAACGGACATGGGTTCGGCGTTGGAATCCGTGGCCCGGATATAATTGAGGACCGGTTCGGGAAGGGTGCGTTCGTTTAACAGGTCATTTTTAAGTTCTTCCAGTTCTTCAGCTTTTGGTAAGCGTTCGTTCCAAAGCAAAAAGCAAACTTCCTCAAAGGTTGAGTTTTTGGCCAATTCGTCAATATTATAGCCGGCATAAATAAGCTCACCATTTGTACCATCAACCAGACTTTTACCTGATGAGAAGGCGACAATGCCTTCAAGCCCTTTATCTAAATGGGGATACTTTTCTAGATCAATCTCTGAGTTCGTATTTGACATGTATATGCTCCGTTTTGCTAAATAATTATATGATGATGAAAGGGTTGGGACTATTAATCCAAAAGATAATTGATCTCAAAAATATACGAAAAAAAGTCAGGGTTTGAAATATGAAATCGGTTTGTCACGACCCGGACCCATGGCCGTTCGTTTTGGATTCTTCCCAGATTTTATCCATTTCTTCCAGGCTTACCTCACCCGGAGATAGTTTTTTACCGGCAAGTTTACGTTCTATGTACTCAAATCTTTGCTGAAATTTTCGGTTGGTCATCCGGATGCTGTCCTCGGCATCCAGGCCCAGCAGCCTTCCGACATTGACGACGGAAAATAGAAGGTCGCCAAATTCCCGGCGGGCTTCTTCCTGATTTTGTGCTTCCACCTGTTCCCTGAATTCTTCCAGCTCTTCTTCAAGTTTTTTCCAGGCCTCTTTCCAGTATTTCCAGTCAAAGCCCACAGCACCGGCCTTTTCCTGCATGCGTTGGGCCCTCAGCAGGCCGGGCAGGGTTTGAGGGACTCCTTCCAGCACAGATTTGCGTCCGCCTTCTTTCATTTTAATTGATTCCCAGTTCCGGGTTACCTGTTTGCTGTCGGCTGCCTCGGTATCGGCAAATACATGAGGATGCCGTCTGATCAACTTTTCCTGTATACTGTATATGACATCACGAATGGTGAAATGTTTCTTTTCCGAGGCCATCTCACTGTGAAAGACGATATGAAGCAGAAGGTCACCCAACTCTTTTCTGAGATCCTCCTGATCCTGCCGGTCAATGGCATCTATGGCTTCATAAATCTCCTCCACCATGAGATCCTTGATCGATTCATGGGTTTGCTTGCGATCCCATGGACATTCGCGCCGCAGGATGGTCATTATTTCAACCAGATCTTCGAACTGATCGGTAGGTTTTATGTTTTTGTGCATGGGGTCAGGGGTTTCGGATGGCGTAACCCGGAAATCCCGGGATCAGCAGGGTTTGCATTTCCTGTTTTTGGGCGGCTGGGAAGAGGATGTTATTGAGTATCAAACGGTAGCCCGGACTGTTGGGAAACAGGCCGAGATCTGTTGGCGGATCACCCACGCGGTGGGTATAATCTTCAGGATCATGACCGCCATAAAAGGTAAAGGTTCCTTCCCCGTGATTTCCGTGAATGTATTTGACTTCATCGCGTCCGGGAGCTTCCGCCAGAATAACCACCGAACTTTTGATCTTGTCTTTCCGGTAGGCGGTGGACTGCCCGTAAAAAGCCTTTATGCTGCTTACATGGTTTTGGGTAAGCATGGTCGGGACGGGGTCCCATTTTGCCGAAAAATCGAAGAGGGTAAAAAAATCCATGGCCTCATCAACCTCACTGATCCGGGTCTGACTGTCGGGTATATCGATATCCCCATGCTTGTATTCACTCCGGTTGAGATTCACCGTGAAATCTTTGAATGCCAGGGTGTTGGAATAATTCAGCTGTTCATTGGCATCCGGGTCCGGCGGGTCACCGTCGAATTCAGTGGGTACGATGTCTGTATCCCGGGCGGCCAGTGCAATATCAAAGGTATCGGTGCCCGAACACATGGCAAATAAAAATCCTCCCCCCGCGATATAATCGGTCATGGTTTGAACCACGGCATTTTTCATCTCGCTAACTTTACTAAAACCCAGGGAGGAAGCCATATTTTCCAGATCACGAACCTGCCGGGTATACCAGGGAAACTGTCTGTATATCGACCAGAATTTTCCGTATTGACCGGTAAAATCTTCATGATGCAAATGCAGCCAGTCGTATTCTTCGAGGCCGCCGCCGAGGACCTCTTCGTTGTAGAGCGTAGCATAAGGCACTTCGGCATAGGTTAGGGCCAGCGTCACGGCATCATCCCAGGGCAGGGCATGGTCGGGGGTATATACGGCTATTTTAGGAGCCGTTTCAAGATTAACGACACCCATATTGACATTTGGCTGTTCGGCCTCCTGTACGATCCTGCCGGCCTGAGCGCTGCTGATGGTCTCGGCATAAACCCCGCGAAGACGGCAGTTACGAACAATTTGAGAGGTTTCCTCAGCAAGGAAACTGCCTCCCCTGTAATTTAAAAGCCACTGTGCCGTATTTCCATCCTCCAAATGATTAAAGATCACCCCATAGGCCTTGAGATGATCGGTCTGGGAATTGCCCATGGGGATGAGTACGTGCTGACCCTCCGCTTGTCCGGCGAAGGTCAACGAGAAAAGCAGAACAATAAGATATTTCATATTCATTACATGCAGGCGCTTTTCAAATTTAATTGGTGACAGCCGATAGATCCTGAATTCTTTTCCTGGCCTTTTCTGCATAAAATCCCTGAGGATATTCGACCAGCAGGTCTTCATAGGCTTCCATGACTTCATCCACCGTGGAAAATGCGGAATCGGCCGTTGTGCCGGATGAATGGTCAAAGTATACATGATCGGCCAGCCGGGCCCTGGTCCATACAATACGCTCCATACTGGCCGGATTCAATGCGCCGTCCCTTTTTTTATCCACAAATTGCAGGGCTGCACGGCTACTTCGATGCTGCAAAATGGTGGTGGCCAAAAGTACGGCCTCACCGTTCAGGGGATGTTCCTGCGACCCCTCCACCAGGGGAGAAAGGCTGTTCATAGCCTGCTCCACATCTCCGGTTACGTGATAATGAAAGTGGGCTTCTGAGAATGCACTCAGCTCGGCAGTTGCCGAATCGTCGTTGAGCCCTTCCTGTATCCAAAGACGCAGTTGAAGCGCATTGTTGGCAAAAAAAGAAGTATTTTGCCGCTCAAGGGCCCGCAACTGGATTTGGGAAAAATCATAATCGCCACTATAAAAATCAGTTAACGCCAGATAATACCGGGTCTTGTCGGCAAGGCTGCCTATCCGGATACCCCGGTTGCTTTGGGTGAAAGCGATCCGTGCCCGGTTGAAATCCTGGTTATATAAATAGATCCGGCCTTCCAGGTAATCCGACTGTGGCTTCAGGTCGTCCATGGCCGACAGCACCTGCAGGCTGCTGTGATAACGACGGGCTTTTTCCACGTCCTTCAGGTGATCGAGAGCCAGCTCGGCCTGAAGGAGCAGGGCATCGCCGCGACGGCTGAAATGAGGATGGTTTTCATTGAGGTCATTGAGCGTGAATTCGGCATTTCTATACAGGGAATCGGTCTTGTTGCCGAAATCAAGATTATGGTTTTCCAGGTATTCCGCCCAGCTCATATAAACCCGGGCAAGCTGTTCCAGGCTACGGGCTTTCATTTCATGCTGACCCTGTTCGGTATAATAGGTATATGCGGACTCAGCCAGTTCGTATTCGTTTTGTGTGCGCAGCCGGTCTCCCAGATTATAGACGGCATAGATGGATTCAGCGCTGGAAGATTCCAGGTTCCTGGCCGTGGTCAGGGCTCTTCGATACAATTCCCTTTCCATATACAACCAGACGAGAAGTTCCCTGAAGGAAGCGGCCTGCCGGCTATCATTACGGTAACCGTCGATTTTGTCTTCCGTTTCCATAATGGCCACATCCAGCAGATACGGTTCATCAAAACGCATAAGCTGACGCTGTACCTGAAAAATATAATCCCGTTCGGAGGCAACCAACGCTAGAAACTCCTGCATGGCCGTCTCGTAATCACCGGTAATAAGCGCTGTATGTGCGATTTCATGACCAAATAAGTCCGGCTGGTTGAAAGTTTCGCGTGCCTGCCTGTAAACCTTGTTCGCACCAGAATAGGCTCTTCGCTGCTGCATGGCGTGGGCCACATGGCGGTAAGCCTGAAGCCGGCCTGTATTGACCTCAAGGATGGTGCGCCAGATCTCATTGGCCCTGGCCGTGTCACCGGCAACATAATACAGCTCGCCGAGCCGGGTCGCCGACACGACGTCATTATAATCATCGTTTAACCGTTCCTCCGTTAACCCGATGGCCTCATCATAGCGTTTCAGGTTAACCAACGTTGTCACGGCCCGGTCAAAAACGGGATACGATCCGGGTTCTTCCTCTAACAGGCGTTCGAAGATCTCGTAGGCCTCTTCATACTCACCCTGATTCATCAGTTCGGTTGCCATCATAAAATCGTTTCCTGCCTGTGCGGCCGCGCAGATGGTAAAAAAGGATATCAAAGTAACGGTCAGACCAAAGGCTTTAAACATGCAGTGTCATTATGGCATAGGTAGTTGAATTCCTCATTAACAAGAAAATAGGCTGTTTTATTGCAAAAATCCGGAGCTTGCTTTGGGAAGGCAGTCCGGGGAAAATGCCTTTAAGGTTCTATAGAACCGGTGCAGTGGAAATCCCACAACATTATAGTAATCGCCGTTAATGTTACTCACAAAAACGGAACCCCAGTCATCCTGAATGCCATAGGCCCCTGCTTTGTCGAGCGGACTCCCCGTCCGGATGTAATCGCGGATCTCGACGTCATCGAGCCTGGAAAAAGTAACTTCGGTATGCCCGCTGAACGCTTTCCGGGATGAAATTTTCCCGTCCCGGTCTGTGATCAGCATAACAACCGCGGTAATGACCGTATGGGTCTTGCCGCTTAATTTTCCCAGCATGGCATGTGCATGCTTTTCGCTTTCAGGCTTGCCGAGCACTTCCCCATCAAGGACCACGATGGTATCGGCACCAAGGATAAGAGCATCGGGAAAAGCCGGAGCTGCTTTTTCAGCCTTGCTGCCTGCCGTGGCCAGAGCAAATTCTTCCGGTGAAACCGAAGTATCAATGGTTTCCGTCACATTCTGGGGGGCTACATGAAATTTCAGATTGATCTGCTCCAGCAGTCGCTTTCGCCTCGGACTGGCCGAAGCCAGGATAATGGTTTTCATTTATCAAATTATTAACTTAATAAGTATTCAGGTACTTTAACGTTAAAGCGTCCACAAATATACTAAACCACAAACGGGAAAATGAGTAAAACAAAATCTCAGGTTCGAAAACAAAAGCGAAAACGTAAGGGGGAGCCGGATAAGCCCATGTTATTCTCCATGTTAAATTATTCCATTATGATGGCCGGGGTTTCCATGGTTATTATCGGGTTTCTGGCCATGTATATAGAAAACCTGGAGAAAGGGATTGTATCCCTTTATATATCGCCCATAGTGATCATAGCCGGTTTAATCGTCGTGGTGATTGCCATTCTGAAAACCGACAAGCAGGTTGAAAACCCGGATGCGGAGACTTCCGTAACAGGCAGGTGATTTTGCCCGACCGACTGCTAAACTATATTTTCGGGTTCGTATTGATCCTGTTTTTTGTAGTCTTTGCAAATACGGATGAACAAACCCGTATTTTCATAGCTTTTCTGCTGACCCTGACCGTAGCCATCGTTGCCTTGTTTATGAACTGGTTAAGTCTGGACGGTACGTTTGCCGCATTTATTATCGGGACCGTCACGCTCGGACTGGGCGGGATCCCGGCAGCCATTGTGCTGCTGCTTTTTTTTCTCAGCAGTTATTTGATCGGTACTCTTTCAACCGGCCGTACGGCCGGTAACAAGCAAATGGAACAGGAACGCAGAGACGGCCGGCAGGTTTGGGCCAACGCCTTCTGGTTTGTCCTGTTCATCTCCTTTGGTTATTATTTCCGGGATGATTACATGATGATGGCCGCAGCCGGATCAATGGCTGTGGCCATCTCCGATACCTGGGCCACGGAATTCGGCATGAGGGCTACGAATAGCAAAACGTACTTCATACTGAACTTTCAACACGTGGATGCCGGCATTGACGGAGGGGTAAGCCTGAAAGGGACCATCGGCGGACTCCTCGGCAGTTTGCTGTTGTCGGTTATCTATATTCTGACGGCAGGCCATTATTCTTTAATGGTTTTTTTGATAATAGGATTGTCCGGATTTTCAGGTTGCATTCTGGATTCCTATCTTGGTGCAATTTTTCAGACCAACAAAAAGGAACTGCGGTTTCCGGAAAAGCTGAACATCTTTGGAAAACTTGATAATAACAGTGTAAATCTCGTAGCTACAGGTTATGGGGCGGTGTTTACGCTATACCTGTTCTGGATACTTAAATAATTATGAAAGGATAGCGGTGCTCACAGATAAGAATCTCGAAAGAATACCGACCGACGAACACAAAAGGTGGTATCAGAAACTTCACTGGAAGATCATCATTGGGTTGCTGCTGGGCCTGGTATGGGGGCTGTTGGCCACCTTTACCGGTCTGGATACCTTCACGCTGGATTACATTCAGCCATTTGGAACGATCTTTATCCGGATGCTGCAGCTTATTGCCATACCGCTTGTTCTGGCTTCGCTGGTGGTCGGCATCACCGGGTTGAATGATATTACCAGGTTATCCCGGATGGGCGGTAAGACCATTGTCATTTACATGATTACGACGGTTTTTGCAATTACCATCGGCTTAACGGTGGTAAACCTGCTGGCTCCGGGAAAAGTCCTGCCCATGGAAACCAGACAGGCTTTGATGGAGAGCTATCAGCAGGATGTCGAGGTCAGCGAAGGGGTGGCCGACCAGGCTTTGGATCGCAGTCCCATGGACTTTATTGTCAATATTATACCATCGAATTTTTTTGCCGCCGCCGCCGACAATACCAATATGCTGCAGGTGGTGTTCGTCGCCCTGATTCTGGGCATCGGACTGATGCAGATCCCCGGAGACAAAGCTGAGCCGCTGATCAGATTTTTTGAATCCCTGAATGAGCTGATTATCAGGATCGTGGATTTTATCATGAAAATAGCCCCGTATGGCGTTTTTGCCCTTATAGCCACGGTCATTGTGGAACTTGGCGGGGAGGATGCCGGACGGATGATGGAGCTGCTGGGGGCTCTTGGCTGGTATATGATCGCCGTTCTGACCGGATTGCTGCTTCATACCTTTATCGTCTATACGTCACTGTTCAAGCTGTTCAGTAAAATGCGCCTGATCGATTTTTTCAGGGGCATACGTCCCGCTATGCTGCTGGGATTCAGTACCAGTTCCAGCGTGGCAACCCTGCCGGTAACGATGGAACGGGTGGAGAAGAACCTGGGCGTCAGCGAAGAGGTGGCCAGTTTTGTACTGCCGGTCGGAGCTACCATTAATATGGACGGAACCAGTCTGTACCAGGCTGTTGCAGCCGTATTCATAGCACAGGCCGTGGGTATGGACCTTACCATATTTCAACAGATCACCATCGTCATAACCGCCGTTATGGCTTCTGTCGGCACGGCCGGGGTGCCGGGTGCCGGAATCATCATGCTGGTCATTATTCTGCGCGCCATTGATGTTCCTGTCGAAGGCATTGCGCTGATCCTGGGCGTGGACCGGATCCTTGACATGTGCCGGACGGCTATTAACATCACCGGCGATGCGGCCGTATCGGTAGCCGTGGCCAGCATGGAAAACCAATTGGGCGAAGGGAATTTTAAAGGCTGACCAGAGCCTGTCATTGTTCAGGGACCAGGTCACAAAACCAGAAACCCGCTTCATACTGCCCTTCCGGAGGCGTGTATTCGCGGTAGATTATCTCACCCCGGGTGAATGGGACGGGCTTTTGAAATATGGGTCCGTCATAAACAAAGGTATGGAACTCCCCGTTTTCCCCGCATGGATCCACATCCCCGGGTAAATCACCCAGGAAGGATCTGTCATACTCTCTCCCTGTAAAGCTGCTGTCCAGCCGGAGCCCGTCGATACATACAACAATGGCTTTAAATCCAAGCCCGATAAATTCTTCAGCAAGCCGGCCGGTGGGAAGATTCCACAACGGGAATACACCTTCGATACCGGCTTCTGCCAGTTGGTTTTCCCGGTAGGCCCGGAGATCTTCCAGGTTGATATCCCCGAATATGGAGGCATGAATGCCCTCGTTCTTAAATCCTGTCAGATTTTTTTTCATAACGCTGTTATAGGTTTCCATGGAGGGCAATGCGGGTAACCCCATTATTCGAAGGGCCAGACCGGTGCTTTCAGCCTGCCTCTCCAAAAGAGCCCGGCGAACACCGTGCTGGGCAATCCTGTCATCGGGCTCATAGACGGTGGTAAACAGAAAGGGTATCTCGTATGTGCCGGTGCGCAGGGCTCTGTGCAGGCACAGTGAGGAGTCTTTTCCGCCACTCCAGTTCAGTACTGCTTTTGTTTTCTTCATATAAGAGAGAATAAAAGACTATAGCTTTGATAACAAGCCGCCTAAAAATATTTGTTTGAATAATCCGGAGACCTTCCTACCTTTAATCAACATCCAACAGGGTGTCTGGTTCTTCCGAAGGAAGATTAAAAAGGGAATCCCGTTAAAACCGGGAGCTGTACCCGCAACTGTGAGCCTGATCCGGCCCATATCGGACCGGAACGTGTAACGAGCCTTACCTAACCACTGTTCCCGGATCGCATTAGCGTGAAAGGAATGGGAAGGTCGCTTGTTACGGGGCAAGCCAGGAGACCTGCCAGGCATCAAACTGCTGGAACCTTCGGGTTAAAGGTTTCGCAAA
>JBBDRB010000076.1:0-25152 GCA_040905685.1 Balneolales bacterium
CCTAAGAGCCTGTCACAACCAATCCCCGAAGGGGGGTCAGTATCACCGGTACAGGGGGTCAGCTTGTCCGGAATAACCAATTACCGGATTAAAACGCCATCATGCAAAAATAAGTGCATCCAAATATTTTTTTGAATATGTTGTTCCATGCTTAATAATTTATAAAATAACCACGATCATGAAATATTTTATCCGGACCTCCGCTTTGCTCATTTTATTTGCTTTTGCCGCCTGCGACCGGGGTGGCCGTGAGGATGCCCTGTCTGACGGGGATGCAGACCGGAGCCTCCTGGTTTTTTCCAAAACGGATGGTTTCAGGCACGGATCGATAGAAGCCGGGCAGGACGCCCTGCAAAAGTTGGGGATAGAAAATAACGTAACCGTTTATGTTACGGAAGATGCCTCGGAGTTTACCGAAGAGTTCCTGTCCGGCATGGATGCTGTCGTCTTTTTAAATACAACGCAAACCTTGTTTAATGATGAGCAGCGAACAGCTTTTAAAGGATACATCCAAAACGGTGGCGGTTTCGCGGGCGTTCATTCGGCCGCCGATACCGAGTATGACTGGCCATGGTATAACGGTCTGGTGGGAGCCTGGTTCAACAATCACCCCCCCGGTACACCGAAGGCCTTGCTCAATGTGGTCGATCCAAATCACCCGTCCACGGAAGGGCTGCCTCAAATATGGGAAAAAGTGGATGAATGGTATAATTTCCGGGATATCAGCGAGAACATCAATGTGCTCATTACCCTTGATACCGACAGTTACGAGGGAAGCGACCATCCCGGTAATCATCCTGTAGCCTGGTTCCATGAATATGACGGCGGACGTGCGTTCTATACGGCCCTGGGGCACACCAGTGAATCGTATACCGAGGATTTGTTTCTTGATCATCTGTGGAACGGCATCGGATATGCAATGGGAATCCATGGAGGCCGCCATGAATGAGGTAGTAAAAGCAACGGCCGGACTGGCGATTTTTTGCATGGCTGCCGGGTGTGCGCAGACTGAGCGGCCTCTGATTGATGAGGGAACCCAGGCTGAAGTTATAACGGAGGGTTACCAGTTTACCGAAGGACCCTATTGGCACGAAGACGGCTATTTGCTGTTCAGCGATATTCCGGCAAACCGGATCTACAGGTGGACCCCCGGCGGGGAAGCCGAAGTCTATCTGGAGCCATCGGGCAATTCCAACGGCATTCAGGCCGATATCCACGGCTCCCTGCTTATAGTCCAGCATGCCGGGCGGTTATCCAGGGTGACGGACGATCTGCAGACGGAAGTACTGGTGGATAACTACGAAGGCAATCGTCTGAACAGTCCGAATGATCTGGCGATACGTTCCGATAATACCGTTTACTTCACGGATCCTCCTTTCGGGGTCAGTGAAGAAGACCGGGAGCTTGATTTCAGCGGGGTATTCCGGTTTACACCCGGCGGTGAACTGAGCGTAATCTATGATGGATTCAACCGGCCGAACGGGATCGTGTTCTCTCCCGACGAAACCAGGCTATACGTCAACGATACCGAAACGGGCAACATCATCGTCATGGATGTTGATCAGGATGGGAATACTTCCGGTCCAAGGCAGTTTGCCAGTGTCGGACCCGGCAGCAGCGGCGGGGCGGCCGATGGCATGGTCACCGATACGGACGGACGGCTTTATACCACAAGTCCGGCCGGCCTCTCTGTCTTTGATGCATCCGGCGGCCATCTGCAGGATATTGATTTCCCCCACCGCATAACCAATCTGGAATGGGGCGGCCAGGAGCACAACCACCTCTATGCCACCTCACCGGATCGTGTATTCCGCATGAAATTCAACGTAACGGGCCACAAAAGAAGATGAGCCGCATCATCCATCACTCACTGCTGACTGAACCGGTACCGGACGTACAGCCTGAATGAGCGTGAGGACCAGGTATTGGTCCGTTCAGAATAAAAACCGGGCTCATCGATGATCCTGTCTCGCTGCCTGGAATTTAATACATCCCTGACATTCAGCGAAACCGTGACGGTCCGGTCAAAGAGTTCTTTTGCCAGGCCCATATTTACGAATGAACTGGCCGACCTTCGGCCCTGAGTCGTTGAGCGTGGGCCGCGATACCGTAAGGAAGACTGGAAGTTCCATCCCTCCAGAAATCTCCAGCGAACCCGGAGCCTGGATTGAAATGATTCGGTCTCATTGGTTAACTCCTCTCCTTGATAGGTTCCTTCCGATTCAGAGCGGTATATATTCAGGCTGCCGGACAGTTGAAGGTTGTCGAACAATTCCTGATCAGCTGTAAATTCAACCCCCCAGGCTTCTTCCGTCGCCAGGTTAATGGGATAGCGGATGGTGATCGGATCACCATCCGTATTTTCATCCTGCGTGGTAATATGTTCGACTACCCCGGTCCGGTGGCGGTAATACATGCTGGAAAGCACGGAACCGGATTCCCAGTGACGTAAATATCCTGTTTCAAAGGAGTTGCTGAATTCAGGCTCCAGGGCAGGGTTCCCTATCGATATGTTGCGGGAATCCGAATAGCCGGAAAAAGGCAACACCCACCAGTGCCTGGGGCGGGACAGCCGGCGGCTGTAGCTGGTTTGCAGTGAGCTTCCTTCACCGATCCGGTAGGTAAGGAAGACACTGGGAAAAAGATTCAGGTAGGACTGGTCGCTAACGTCACCGGAAAGATCCAGTTCCGTATAGATATTTGTTTGTTCGGCGCGCAACCCCAGCTGATAAGTAAAGGGATCGGCCTGGCCCGAAAAAATCCCGTACACCGCATGAATGGATTCGTTAAACTGGAAATTATCATTATAGGCCGGAAGCGTCTCCCAGGTTTCCCCATCCTGTTCTTCAACGGTGAACTCATTGCGGAACAGATCAATGGTAGAACGAAAACCGGCTTCAAACCGGCCATTGTCCAGGACCGGACGTTCATAATCGGCCTGCAACCGAAAATCATTATAGCGTTCCTGATTATCCGTTCGCTGATCCGGCAGGGTCTCGTCACCGATTTCCTGCGTCTGCCTCAGAAATGAACTTTCATGTTCGGTGCCGAACTCAAAATCAGCGTCGACCGTCAGGCTATGGTCGCCATCCTCATCAAACCTGTTTTCATATTCCAGACGAAAATCAAAGTCATTTTCCCGCTGATCTTCAAAATCTTCCCGGTTGATCTCCCTGATTACATCCCCGTCCATCGTATAATCAATATATTTAACCTCCGATAACCCTTCCCCGTCCTCTATATTCATCTGACCGGTGGCCGTCAGCAGCTGGTCGGCAGGCAGGAATATGTCGGCGCCGAAGCGAAGCCTCCCTTCCGCCTCAGAATCATCAGAATCACTGAACTGCTCATACACGGGAGGATCAGCCGAGGCCGAACGCTGGAATATTTGCCCTGAACGTGGACGGGAATCATATTCCAAATTACCGCTCAGAAACCAGTTGATGTTATTAACATTGTAATTGAAGTTACCGGAAATCTCATGGTCATGCGGATAGCCTGTGTTTCCCGAAACCGAACCGTTTAACCCGAGGCTGGCCCCGTCTTTCAGTTCGATATTAATTATACCCCCGGAACCTTCCGCCGCATAACGGGCCGATGGATTGGTGATGATCTCCACCGATTCGATCATGTTGGCCGGAATGCTGCTCAACGCGTCCGTTCCATTGCGAACCAGGCTTGACGGCCGGCCATTGATCAGTACCGTGACCCCCTGATTGCCCCTCAGGCTGATATTTCCTTCGAAGTCGGTTGAAAGGGAAGGGACATTATCGATTACATCCAAAGCATTGCCGCCCATGCTAGTAATATCCTCTTCCACGTGAAAAACACGGCTGTCAAAGTTCATTTCCATCCTCGACCGCTCGGCATCAATGGCTATTTCGTCCAGATGACTGGTTGAATAATTCAGGGTGATCAGGCCCAGATCCTGATGTTCACCGGAACCAACCTGGATTTCTGTCTGCCAGGTTTCATAGGAAACAAAGGTGATTTCCAGCCAATAATTACCGGGTTCCAGCCCAAAACTAAATTCACCGTCTTCCGTACTGGAGCGTCCCGTTATCTGATTACGTTGTGTTTCATCATAGATGACAACCGATGCCCCCTGAACCACTTCCCCTTCCTCATCCTGAATGATCCCGGATATTTCAGATTCTTCGTTTTCTTGTTGTGCAATGGCTTGCTGTGCCATCAGCAACAGCAGAAGCAACAAAAAAGACAACGGCTTCATTATATAATAGTTTGTGTCTGGTTCCTTTCCTAATGATCTTTAGATAACGGAACCTACAGCATTATTATATGAATACAGAGGCTGTTGAAAAAATTTGACGACTTTTTACTATAGCCTATATTTTTTTATACATATTAATATAGCATGCCTTAAGCAAATACCCGCGGCTCTCCATTAAAGGAAATGGTAAACGTTGTCCCTGCCTGATTGCTGTCAATATCTATAGTTCCGCCAATTTGCCGTGTTAATCCATGGACCAACGACAGTCCCAGGGTGGTAATATCCTTTTTGTTAAGCTGAACGAACATGCCGGTCCCATCATCGCGGACGATCAGCGTATACCGGTGATTCGACTGGCTAATATGGATCTCCACATCGCCGGTGGCTCTGTTTTTAAAAGCATGTTTATAAGCGTTGGTTAACAACTCATTAAGTATGAGGGCACAGGGGATGGCGGTATTTATATCCAGGAAAATATCTTCGGCATGTACGGTGGTTTTAACAAATGGGCCGGAGACTTCCGGGCCGGGCGACAGATAGGCCAGTAATTTATTTATATAGATCCCGAAAGCAATCTTTGAGAAATCCTCCTGATTGTAAAGCAATTCATGGATCATCCCCATAGCCCGGATCCGGTTTTCGCTTATTTTGAGAAGTTCCTGCAGTTGTTTATCCTTAACCGAATCGGCCTGCATGGCGAGCAGGCTGGTGATTATGGCAAGGTTGTTTTTTACGCGGTGGTGAACTTCGGTAAGCAGTACTTCTTTTTCTTTTAGTGACGTTTTGAGTTGCCTCTCATAAATAAGACGTTCGGTAATATTCATCAAAATACCGTATACCCCGACAATCCTGCCGTTCACTACCATGGGAAGATGCGTCATATTGGTCAGGTACCGGTTCCCTTTGGTGGTGATAATCTCTGCATCAAAATTTTGCGGTTCGCCCAGTATCGCTTTCCTGGAGCGGTACAATACCTTTTTCAGGCTCCCCGGAGCAATTAACGGGGCAAAGGGACGGTTCAATAGATCCTTTACCGGACACTCCGCCATTTTGGCTGCGCTTTTATTCGCACTTAGTAATTTGCCATTCATATCGAAGGAGTAGACGGCAAGCGGGTTCTGGACAAACAAGGACCGGTATTGGGCCCGGCCCTTCTTCTTTACCTTTTCGGATTCTTTTTCGTTCTGTTCCAGTAGTACAACCTTTGTTATATCGGTGACCGTGTGCATGATCAAACGGACGGATCCCGTATCGTTTAATACCGGGATATTATTCAAATTCCAATATCTGGTTTCAAACCTGTCGGTACCACGGATGGGGATATCGTATTGATGGGTATTAAGTTTATGAGGCTTTTTGGTAGTTAACACCTGTTCGAAGGATGATATGAGCTTATCGGTTCTGGTGCCTTCGGGCTCAAAAGGGTTCTGCGGAAAAGCTTCAAATAATCCTTTACCTGCCAGATCATGGAGCTTCGATTTCGTATCGGTCAGATAGGCATCGTTTGCTTCAACGATGGTAAAACGGGGTGAATCAGGCAACACGATCAGGCTTGCGACAGGAGAAGCCAGGAATACATCATAAATTTCTTTTTTGGTTAGCATTTCGGAGAAACCAGGCTAAGTACCGGAACATCTTAGGTATACAATATAATTATATATCTAAAAAGGTAAGAAAAAAAACGACCTGAAAACAGAAATACCCTTAATAATTAATAAGGAAAAAGTTGTCGGCAAATGCTACCTTGAACAAGTTTTTTATTCCATAACAGAGAATGATTTATGCTTCAGGCCGCCGAATCTTTAGTACCTATTATCCTGTTGGTTTTCCTGGGGTCGGCTTTATCCGGCATCGGTTTTATGGATGCAGGGATGCGGAGTGCCATGGACCGGTTCACCTACTGGATTGCCTTGCCAAGTTTGTTCCTTCAAAGTCTGGCGAACACCAATATCGGGGAGCTGGCTGCCGGAAAACTGGTAGGGGTAATGGCGCTGGCTACCGTGGCCATGAGTATGCTGGGAGCCGTTATCGCCTGGGCAATGAAATTGCCAAAAGAATCTTTCGGAGTATTTGTACAGGCTTCCTTTCGGGGCAATCTGGCTTTTGTGGGACTCCCTCTGATTATATTCGCGCTGAACGGCAACGGTACGGAACCTGAACTGGTTTCGGAAGCCCTGCTTGTGATGGCTGCCTTGATCCCGTTGTACAATCTGATTTCCATTTTTTCCCTGATATCGGGGGGAAGTAAGGTAAACATGGCCATTTTGCCCCGGATGGTCTTTCAAATTGCAAAAAATCCGCTGATCATTTCCGCCCTGGCGGGATCTTTGCTTGGATGGTTGAACTGGGGCCTGCCGGTAATAGTGGACAGGCCTTTTCAGCTTCTGGGCCAAACGGCCCTGGCCCTGGCTTTGGTAAGCCTGGGAGGAGCATTGGTCCAGCTTCAGGTGCGGGGCAATGTAAATTTATCCATTGTGGCAAGCCTGCTAAAGGTTCTGATCGTTCCGGTGATTACTTACGGACTATCCCTTGCCACAGGCCTTTCGGCAGATCAGACCTTCATAGCCATGATTCTGGCGGCCTGTCCAACCGCAGCGGCTTCTTACATTCTGACCACCCAATTGGGTGGCGATGACGGATTTGCCGCCACGAGCGTGGTGGTCAGTACCCTGCTTTCCATGGTGGCCCTTACCGGAGTCCTTCTATGGTTTTAAGACCTTCTTATTTCGAATGATCCTTTGCCACACCTTCCGGGATTTTGACATAAAGCTATCCCTCAGGTTCCTGAATTTTCGTTGAATGCTGCCCGGCTGGAACAGGCCCATATTCATCATTGAATAGCCTATTGAAAACAAAATGAGCGCGGACAGCATGAGTACGACCAGGATCATGCCATGCATCATGTATTGTTCAACTAAAGATTCCATTATGCCTCCCTTCAGTCACCTTTTTTCACTCTAACATATGTACATCGATAATAGTGTACATAAGTAGAGGTTTAGCGGGTTTTAAAGAGTATTCTAACGTAATCTATTTGTTCCGTTCAATAACAGCAGTAACGCAAGGCCTCTGACCAACGGAAAGGCAGAGGTGGGTGCATTCAATACTTGTTTGCATGAGACCATGATGTTATTCCGGATCTTTATCCTCAACTTCCACAGCAAGGGCTCTGGGAACGCGGATATTCTCAACAAGCTCCTGGATATCCCCGGGTGGAGGGGCCGTAAACCGGCAAACGGATACAGACACCAGAAAATTCAACAGCATTCCCACGGTGCCTATTCCTTCGGGGGAAATGCCGAACCACCAGTAATCGGCGTTATTCAACTCCGGGTTAATAAACGCAAAGTAAATGATATAGCCGGCTGTAAAAACGATGCCCGCTATCATGCCTGCTATCGCCCCTTCTTTGTTCATGCGCTTATAAAAAATGCCCAGCATGATAGCTGGAAAAAAGGACGCCGCCGCCAGCCCGAAAGCAAAGGCCACCGTCTGGGCGACAAACCCGGGGGGATTGACGCCAAAGTACCCGGCGATCAGAATGGTAAATCCAATGGTAATCCGTGCTATCCGCAGTTCTCCCTTGTCGGTCATATCCGGCAGCAGGGTTCGCTTGACAAGATCATGGGCCACGGAAGTTGAGATGACAAGCAGCAGTCCGGCAGCGGTTGACAGGGCCGCGGCCAACGCGCCCGCGGCGACCAGGGCGACCACCCAGTTGGGGAGGCCGGCTATTTCCGGATTGGCCAGTACCATGATGTCGGGATCAATCTGAAGCTCATTGGCGCCGGGATCAGCCTGGTAGTTAATTATACCGTCACCTGACTGGTCATCAAATTGCAGAAGGCCGGTATTTTCCCAGTTTGTAAACCATTGGGGCACCTCTTCATACTCAACCCGGTCAACCGTCTCGATCAGGTTTACCCGTGCAAAGGCGGCCACGGCCGGGGCTGTGGAATACAGCAATACGATGAAAATACAGGCATAACCGGCCGATATGCGGGCATCCCTGACCCTGGGCACGGTAAAAAATCTGACAATGACATGGGGCAATCCGGCCGTACCCACCATGAGCGCCGCCGTGATAAAGAAGACATCAATCGTAGATTTTACCCCCGACGTATAAGCGGCAAAGCCCAGCTCGGTGGTCAGTCCATCGAGCTTATCCAGCAGCGTCATGCCCGAACCATCATTGATCACGCTGCCGAAGCCGATCTGGGGAACCGGATTGCCGGTCATCATGATGGAAATAAATATAGCCGGAACCATGTAAGCGAAGATCAATACGCAGTACTGGGCAACCTGAGTATAGGTTATTCCTTTCATGCCACCGAGCACCGCATACAGAAATACAATGATCATGCCGATGATCACGCCTTCGGTTATACCGACATTCAAAAACCTGGAGAAGACAATGCCGGTCCCCCGCATTTGTCCGGCAACATAGGTAAAGGAAATAAAGATGGCGCAGATGATGGCGACCAGCCTTGCCGTCCTGGAATAATAACGGTCGCCCACAAAATCGGGTACCGTAAACTTCCCGAACTTCCGGAGATAGGGTGCCAGCATCAGGGCCAGAAGTACATAGCCTCCGGTCCACCCCATCAAATAGACGGCTCCGTCTCGTCCCAGCACCGCAATGAGTCCGGCCATGGAAATAAACGAGGCCGCCGACATCCAGTCTGCAGCCGTAGCCATACCGTTCGCCAGAGGGTGAACGGCGCCTCCGGCAATATAGAAATCATTGGTGGTACCTGCCTTTGCCCAGATTGCAATGCCGACATACAGGGTAAAGGTTATGCCTACTATAATAAATGTCCAGGTTTGAATGTCCATACTTAAGATTGCCGCATTAATGGGAAATGATTATTAAATCTCGTCGAATCCGAATTCCTTATCCAGGTTATTCATCAACCGGACATAGACGAATATTAAGATGACAAAGACGAATTGGGAGCCTTGCTGGGCAAACCAGAATCCCAATTTAAAACCTCCGATTTGAATAGCATCCAGCTGATCGGCCAGCAAAATGCCAAAACCATAGGAAACGAGAAACCAGATACTGAGCAATATGGTCAGATATCGCAGGTTTTTCTTCCAGTACTGTTGTGCTTTACTTTTCATAAGGTATGTAAATGTTGGGGAGACAAGTGCGAATTAAAATAGATCATGACGGCAAGACAAGCAACTGAAGTTTATATTTCAATGAGGGCAACCTCGGCGTCCGAGTGCAGAACAACCCACCAGCGGCCCTGATCGTCTCTTCCCACAGCCGGCTCCCCATTGCAGGATTCTGTCCGTTCCAGGGGCTGTTCATAGACGCTTTCCGGATTATAGGCCTCCCTGATCACACACTCCGCCCGTGTGAACGCTTTCCAGCTGTCCTCCTCAAAATAGCCCAGCGTCGCCCCTTGTGAATGTACGGACCGGCCGTCGAACTGAAGCACATAGGGATCGGCCATGGCCGAATCCAGATCCCAGCTTTTCGTTGCCGATGCCGGCAGGCGGTGAGGCTGTTTGGCCGTACCGTCCGGCTGGCTTCTCTCCAGCCCCGTATCTTCTTCCAGATCCATTTGCCGGCCGTAGGCATTGCTATACATCCCGGTATGGACCTGGGTTCCGCTTATGATCAGCCTGTCCGACAAGGTAGCCCCGGTCCTGGAAAGCCAGCTAAGGGTGAGATGCTCCTTCAAATCGATGGTCGTCTCCGGAATCACGATCTGCTTTCCGTCTTCGCCGGGAACCAACCTGTTATCGCCGTTTAGATTGGGCGACCAGGGCTGATGGTACCGGAACAAATACCGGTAAGCCAGTCTTGCCAGTTCCATCTGGCTGCCGGCCCGGCTGAATCCGGGGCGCCAGGTCAAAGTCTCCGTGGTGCTTTCGACCCGGTTGAAGGTGTTATTGACCCCGTCCAGAATTCGTGCAACAGACCCGTCGGGAGCCAGACAGTCGTTGGTACGGTAAAACGGGTCGTGATCCAGGACCGGCCGGGTTGATCCGGGTATGGAATTCGGGTACACGATCCGTTCACAGCGATCGGTTGTACGGGAAAACCGGTCCATCAGCAACCAGACAGGCTCGTTCAGCTCTTTGCGTCCCTCATCGTTATGCTCTATGGTATGGGATGCCACGTAGGATGCATAATCGATCCGGGTGTTATTAAAAGAAAGGATGGATGCATTGACATCAAAGCCATCCGAGCCATTGCTATGGGTGTTCATTTTCTGCTGAATGACCTGCTGAACCCGCTCCCGTTCACCAAACCGGAATTCATACCCCTTATAGGAAGCGTTCCCCGAGATGATCTGCGTATAGCGTGGCAGGCGATAGTTTCTCTCGGAGAGCACCCACGATGACGGATCAACCGATATCGGGGCGCTGATGAGGGAGCGCTGATACATATGCTCATGGCCCTGCACCCAGATGACATCATGACGGGAAAAAAATGCCCTGATCTCATCCCACTGATCCATCAGCTGATCATGGCCGGCGGTACCCTGCACGATCATTTCCCTGGTTTGTCCGTATTTTGCCCCTATGAGTCCGTCGTGGCTGGCCAGTACAATATGATCCACCTCATCCCGGTGCCGGTCTACAACCGCCTTGATCCACTGAAAGGCAACGGGCAGATTGTAGTACTTGAGCAGGACGATCAGAACATTTTCCCTGACCACATAGTAGTTCATGAATTGGGCGCCGGACATATGGACGGCGTCCCCGGGGATATAATCCTTCATGTAGTCTATCCATTCGACCGAATAGGCATAACTGGTTTCATGGTTGCCCGTCAGGGGCAAAAATTCCATGCCTTCGTCTTTGTACGTTTCCGCTACCCCGGTCCACTGATCCAACTCAAAGGCTGTCCCGTGGTTGGTCAGGTCCCCAACGGCAATCACAATATCAACTCCCTTTTCCCGGAACTTGTCCAGGACCGCCTCCATAGGATAAATGGAAACCGAGGAACCGGCACCCTGGGTATCAGGCAGCAAACCAATTTTTACCGGTCGGAAGTCTTCGCTGCTGCGAACCTGGTTGACGGTTTCCGGTGTCATCTGGCAGGAAGCCAGGCCGGTCAGGCCGCTTAACAAAAGTAAAAGTGCACTTTTAATTGCGGCGGCCGTCTTTCCGTTACGGGCCGTCACCGGCCGGCCTCCGGCAGTATAGCCGGATCTACAATGGTGGCGGCTATATACCGGTACGGTTTTGCATTTTCATCTCCGGCATGGTTCCAGTAATATACAAGAACCAGGTTGCCGTCGGGCCTCTGCACCATTCTCGGATATCCGACATCGGCCGTGGCCCCGTCGCCGGCTCTCAAGGGTATTTCATGGCTCCAGGTTTGACCCTCATCCGGACTGACCCTTATGCACAGCCTTGATCCGTAATCACTTCTGTAAACATAGGCCAGAGCAAGACGTCCGTCCTCAAGCTGCAGCAAGGCCGGAGGTGAACCATATTGACCGGTATCGGCAACAGGATCATCCAGCTGACGCCAGGTATTTCCGTTATCGGCCGACTGAAATGCTTTTAAATAATCTCTGGTAGGGTTGGTATCGCGGGTACGGATAACGGTAAATATATCCCGCGGAGACAGCCTGACCGAAGAAGGCATAATATCAAATCCTCCGTGTTCCGGTCCCAGCCAGGATACGATATTCCAGTCAACGCCCCCGTTGACGGTGCGGGCCATCGCGACCCGGCCTTCCCTCTCATTGTCTTTGGCAACGGTAATAAAGGCGTTTAGCTCCTGTTGCCCGTCGACCAGGTAGTCTATACGCGTGGCCACGCCCGGAGTGTCCATCTCCGGAAATTCAAAGGGCCCTTCCCAAATGCGGCCCCTGTTACCGGAGTAGTAAAAATGAGAAGGTCCCTTGTTATTATCCTGCCTGATAAAAGTCATGATGAAGTCCGGGTCCCGAAAATCGGGTACCGGCCCGGTCAGCCTGACCGGCGGGGCGGCCGCCGCGGTGTCCAGATTGTGATCATAACCACGCGCGGTCTGTCCCAGTTCAAAGGCATCTTCAATGCTCCAGGTGAGCCCCCCGTCCCGGCTGCGGGCATATTTGTGTCTTGCCGTATTCCGGTCATAGGTATGGAACCCAGCCGATTCATGGTAATCGGCTTCCACAAAACCGACCAGGATTTCATCCTCCCAGCTCCATATTCCGTTATTGGCCGGCCAGCCGGCAAACCGGTCCTCTTCATAAAACACCCTGAGGTGCTGTACGGGTCCGTCACGGCCGTCTGTGGTTCTGTTTTCTTTACATGAGATCACCATCACCGTCAAGACCAGCATGGTTAAGACTGTTTTATTGCTATACATAAGGTTTCCTATGGCTTATTTCAGTTGATCAGTTTTGTTAACTGCGGTTAAAATTGACTGCGGCTATATCTGCCGGATATAGGCGATCAGGTCGGCCATCCCCTGCTTGTCGATAACACGATGCAATTCCGCTGGCATGGCCGAGGTCTTGGATGAGGTGAGGGACTCAATTTCCGTGCGGGGAATGGACGTTTCACTTCCATCTGCATTGCGAAGGGTTACCGAGCCGCTGGTTTCTGATACCATGACACCGGCCAGGCTGCCACCCGAAGACCTTTCCACAATCCACATTTCATACCCGTCGGCGACGGACCGGCCCGGATCCAGTATTTTTGCTATCAGGGCGGGGGACCTCCAGTGCCGCACGGTCCCCAGGTCGGGTCCGAAAGCTATGCCTTCCTCCCCTCTTACCTGGTGGCATGAGGAGCATTGCGCCCGGTAGATGCTTTTCCCGTTTTCCACATTTCCGGTCAACGTCTGGGATTCCCGGTACGCGTCGACCATTTCCGAACGGGCAGCCGGATTTTCGCTAAGCAGGCTGCGCGCCCGCTCACGGATACCGCCTCCCGCCGGCGTATCCCTCATCAGAACCACGCGGCGGTTCCATCCAATCGTGGAAACCCGTACCTCGTTGCGTTCAACCGCATCCAGAAGCAGCTCCATACGCTCCGGTTCCTGCATCAGCACGTTCACGGCTGCATCCCGTATGCCCGGGGTCATCGTTCCCCAACGCTCCAGCAGGAACTCGCCGATCGGCAGCCCCGGTATCTTTCCCAGCGAACGCACGGCCGCCTGCTGAACGGCGGCCGGCTCATGGAGGGCGGTATAGCTTTTCAGCTCCTCTTCATACGAGAGAGGATCGAGCATGGAAATCATTCGTATGGCGTCGGCGCGGAACGAGTCGTCTTTATTCCCGTCTGCCGCGATGCCTGCAGCCTGCTGAAGCGTAGGTTCCCGATCTTCTTCCGGGATACCCAGCACCATGATGAGCTGCATGACCGCTTCCCGTACACGGTTCGAACGAGTCTCAAAAAAGGCCCCGACGGCCATATGGCTTTCGCCGGAAAAGTCGTGTGGATCCATATCCAGATACTGCAGGGCTCCGGCCAAACCGGAGAGTACCGCTGTGCTCCACCACTCCCTCTCTTCACCGGTATTCGCCAAACTTTCCCCCATCAAATCCCTTATCTCCTGGCCTTCACCCTGATTGCCGATCATGGAGGCCAGCCGGTCGAAAAACAGGCGCCGACCCGGCGTTTGTTCGCCTCCGAGCCTCTGAAGGGACCTCTGCATCAGATCGGGCCGGATGCTTTTCCCCGAAAGAATGGCGATCTGCATCCATGGGTCTTCAATTTCGTCAAACAGCATCTGTTCCCGAATCTCACCGGCGCGGTCTGTGGTGAGATCGCCCAGCGTTAATGCCAGCTGATAGCGTACCCCGGCATCCGGATCCCCGGCCATCTCCGTGAGCATGCCGGCCAGATGCGCATTTGCCTCAAGGCGCCCTTCGGCCAGTTTAACGGCGTTCTCCCGAACGCCCGCATCCTCATCTTCAAGTCCCCTGGCGATAAGATCATCCCCGAGCCGCCCCAGTCCCTCCAGCGTCCACAGGGCGTGCAGCCTCGCCGCCGGATGATCGCTTTCGACTACCAGTTCTGCCAGCGCTTCAGCGGCCGACGGGTCGTTGCGATCCACCAGCAGGCGCTGGGCATTTTTTCTCCACCATATGTTGCGGCTTTCCAGATGCCCGGCCAGCTCGCGGACCGGGGCGGTGTCAAGGCTCAGGCTGTTTGTCCAGCGCGGGCCGTCCATATCCGCGGGGACCACCCTGTAGATCCTTCCCCGGCTGGTGGCCTCATACAGATCGCGGGTTTGCAGGGTCTGCTCGTCCATCCACTGAGGATGTTCGACAATGGGACGGTAGTAATCGAGGATATACAGGGCCCCGTCGGGACCAATATAAAAATTAACCGGCCGGAACCAGGCGTCGGTCGAGGCCAAAAACTCCCTGCCTTCGGTAAGGCGCCTTGCCGTGGACACGATCCCCTCATCCTCCACAACATCGGCATGGACCAGATTGTGAACGGACTCGGCCGTAAAGGTCACCCTGTCAAACACCTCAGGAAAAGCCCCTCCGAGATACCATGTGAGTCCGCTGGCCGAGGTAAAAACGCCCCGGTCGGTCAGCAGCTGGTGTTCCGGGTTCATGGTAATCGGGTATACATCGGCGGCATTGCCGTGTTCCGGAGTATAATGGACGACGCTGTGGCCGGGCAGATGAGGGTTACGGCCGGCATATTTTTTTCCCAGCACCTCGTGGTAATGGTGGCTGGAGTTGCTGTTGAGAAAATGGCGTCCACGGCCGTCAAAGGTATGCCCGAACTGAGCCGATGCCGAACACATCTCCAACTCACGGGTACCGGGCCGGAAGCGGACATTTCTTCCCCCCGCATTCGGCGGCAGCCTCACGCCATCCTCCCTTCCGTAAAAGCCAACCTCCGAACCGCGGTCACCGAACAGGTCCGCATAGGTATCCGTGCCTATGGTCCCGTTGTTGGCCAGGTAGATCCAGTTATCCAGGCCATAGAGCGGGGTGTTGAAGTTATGCTGGGGGTTCGAGCGAGCAAAGCCCGTCAGCATAATCTCCTTTTTATCGGCTATTCCGTCTCCGGTGGTGTCTTCCAGATAGTACAGATGCGGGGCATCGGTAACGAGAACACCCTGTTTCCAGCGCATGATGCCATTGGGGAACATCAGGCTGTCGGCAAAGACCGTGTAGCTGTCGGGCAACCCGTCGCCGCTGCTATCCTCCAGCAGCTTCACCCGTCCGAGTCCGCTCCCATCCAACGGATAGCTGCGCATTTCAACCACGTAGACACGTCCCTGCTCATCCACTTCCATGGCGGCCGGATCTTCGATCAACGGTTCTCCGGCAAAAAGCTCCACGCGGAAACCTTCCATCACCTCTATCGAAGAGAGGGCATCGGGTCCGTCAAGGGGGGAAACCAGCGTACCGGTTTGCCCGCTGCCGCCACCCGAACAATGACTCATTGAAAGGAGGCACAACGAAAACAAAAGGGCCGATCCGGATGGGTTCAATACCTTCATGGGTTGTTAATCTACAGGAATAAGGGTTAATCCTCTCAGGTCCAGCAGCGCTCCTGCCTCAAACAGGGAGTCGGGCCTGAAGACCATTTTCTGGCGGCCTTCGAAGAGCTGCAGCGTGCCGATGTTCCGGCTTTTAAAGGTCTCCCAGGATCCGGTCGGTCCGACCCGGCCCCGCAAAACCTGGTCCCTGGCCCGGAACGTGAACGGTTTCCCGGCCTCCTGATCGGAAACCGACCAGTCCATATGTACCTGATACCGCCCGCTTCGGGCCACGTCAACCTCCCACTCCACATGGTCTCCGGCCGTAAACCAGCCGTAGGCCTTCCACTCCGGCATATACTCAATTCCAGGGCCGATGCCCAGCCCGGCCTCCGAACTTAATTTTAGTGTTCCATCCTCGCCCGCCGAAACCAGGGGTTTGAACGTTCCCGGCAGCAGGTCGTACACCGCCTCCATTATCCGGCCCTCGATCACCTCTGAAAAAGGGGACGGATGATCGTAGGAATACATGGAAGACTCCACCTCATAACCGCCTTCACGGATCACCCGGCGTGAGGGGATATAGCCGGATACCTCATTGGCATAAGCGGTAACCCAAAGGCGTTCGGCACCTAATTCCTGCTTGAGCCGCAATGCATAATCCACTACAACCTCCCCTGCCAGAAACACCATGGCCAGGTCATCGCCAAACGTCCAGGTCTGCAGGGGATAGGTCACGCTGCGGGGCAGGGGTTCACCGCGGACCAACCGGTCGAGGGCCGTGCGGGCATAATAGCCTTCCGCTCCCCGCTTCCCCGAGCGGACAACAAGCTCATCGATACCGGGCGTTTCAGCGTAGGGGAGGTTAACGGTACGGTAGCGGACCTGCGGCAAATCGGTTAGCGGGTTCAGCGGAGCAGACAACAAGCGATCCACTTCATCCGCAATGGCTGTTCCGTGCTGGGTAGTATGCTCTAACAGCGTGCGCGGCTCGGGGTTGGCATCACCGCCGGCACCGATGGTGATCAGGGCCGTGGCCCGGGGATGGCGTTCTTCAATAATGCGCCGGGCTTCTCCCATCCAGTCGCCATGCACCTCGTTAATATCCCCGCCCAGGGTGGTGCCGTGGCAGGCATAGTTTACCATTACGGCCCTCAGGGTTCCGTCAGGATCGGTGATGCGCATTACCGGCATAGCCTGATCGACCGGCCCGTCGGGCACCACTCCGAATCCGGTCCACTTCCCATCCTCCAGCACACGGCGGTTCATGGCAAACCCAGCCTCTCCCTGTCCCCAGGAAACGGCTGCCGCACTCCGGTTTTCCAGGGCCTGAAGGGCTACCTGCTCCAAATTGACGCTTAGCTGATCGAGGTATTTGGCGATATGGCCCAGATGCTCCGGAGGAAGGGGTTCGTTGAAATGATTGAGCAGGGTTCCCACCTCCGGACCGGAATGGGTATGGGTAGCGGTAACCGTCAGCCGTTCCGTAATAAGACCGGCTTTACGGTGAAGCTGCCCGGCCAGTTGCCGGGTAAGATGTCCGGGGATGCCAATCAGGTCTACGGTAATCAGGACGGAGGGCCCCTGTTCATCACTGCCGAAGGCCAGGGCGTTGGCGTAAAGCGGTTCGAGCACACCGTCAGACTCATTTGCGCGCGCGCCGTAACCCGCCAGACGTATGGGTCCTTCCGGAGTTATATCCACCCGGGCTACGCCTACCTCCATAGTTCCACGGTATCCCGCAGCATCATGCTGCGCAAAGCAAACGCTGCTCAGCAAGTTAAAAATGAGCAAGGGCAGCAGTACAAAGGGGCTTTTCATGCGAATATCTTTAGGTATCATTCTTCTGTGGTTTCATCGTCTTCGCCGCCGGCGCTTTCGCTTTCCACCCGTTCCCAGCCCGTATTAATATACAGGTCCGGCGCCCTGTTTTTCAGGGCCTGCACCGCCTCCTGGCTGACGCCGGTCTGCCATATATACAGGGAGGCCAGTTTGGAGTTGTTCCCCAGGTGCTTCAGTCCCTCATCGGTGATGTCCGTCCCATACAGATTCAAATATTCCAGGTTTTGCAGGGATCCGGCCCGCTCAAGCGTGCCATCTCCTACGGCGGTATTGCGCAGGTCCAGCCGGGTCAGGTTTTTAAAGGCGTCCAGCCGGGTAAGTACGCTGTCGCTGACGCTGGTCCGGCCCAGGTCCAGCCAGGTAACCTGCTGCGACAGGGGAAGCAGCAATTCCATATCTTCGCTGCTGATGCGGCCGGCCGTATTGCTGAACTTGACCTGCAAAAAATTCAGGTCCTGGGCAACCGGAACGGCTTTGATCCCATGTTCGCCGAGGGCTGCCAGTACCCCCTCATCGGCTTTGGGCACGATCGTTTTGGCAAAAAAGCTCTGTCCGGCTTCGGTCAGCTGGTGCAGGACACCGGCTATGTCGTCTGTGGCGTCCAGCTCCGATACCAGGCTGGACGATGGAGCCCCCTGATCGATCCACCAGGCGATCAGGTTGATCTGATCGTGCGTTAGCTGCCGTCTCCCTTTGGGGGGCATGCGGTCGTCGTCGGAGGCCGGCAGGACCAGGCGCTTGTGCAGTTCGCTCTCGCCGGCATAACCGGCGGCCACCACCTTCCCGTTTTCGCCCCCCTGCATCAAATGGTCAAAGGAAGTCATCAGCAGCTCGCCTTCTTTGCGGTCCTGGTTATGGCAGCTTTGGCAGCGCGTTCTCAGGATAGGCTCGATCACATCACGGTACACCAGCGCAGAATCCAGATTGCTGATCAGCTCTATGGTCTCCTCTTCTTCCTCAAGCTGCAGACCCATCACCGTACGCATCGTCCCGGGCATGTAGCGATACAGGTAATCCGATCCGTGGGTGAGACTCCCCCCGTAATGGCCGGTTATTATCAGCGTACCCACCATGCAGGCAAGCGTGGCCATATAGGCTTTCCTCCACAGGGGATGATCATAGAGCCTAATGCGGATAAAAAATGCCAGGAAAGCCAGCCCCGTGACCGACAGGCCCAGCCATTTATGGGTATTCAGCACCTCTTCCCCGTATCCACCCGCTGAGGACAACAGCCATCCGGTAAGGCCTGCGGCCAGGCCGCTCAGCCCGCCCATGAGCAGGGCAAAGGGCACGGCCTGGTTGAGCTGCTCATACCGCTTGACCATCGCGGCGCACTCAAGCAGAAAGGCAAAAAGCAAAAATCCGATGGGCAGATGCACCAGGATAGGGTGAAAGCGGCCGATGAAGAGCTTTATTTCGGAAACTTCGCCCGATTCAGGGACTATTTCCTGCGCCTGCAGCGTCTCGGCATGTTCAGACAGCGGCTGCATGCCATGAGCGTTCAGTCCGGCCGGCAGCAGGAAGAAAACGAGGATAAAAATACGTGTCATAAGGGTATAATAGCAGGCATGATCGCGGGATATGGTGGCTAAATGCGTTCGAGTTTAACCGGGTAGCTTTTGCCGGCGTTCCACTGGCAGACGTATACATTCTTATCCTCATCAATGCAGACATCGTGGCAGTGGTCGAACACCGGCTGTTGCTGCACCATGACCTGAAGGTTGCCATCTATATAGCCCGGTTCGGTCCCCCCGGGGTTGGAAACCACCTCGTCATAGCGGTCCAATATGGTTACAAAACCCGAATTGGGGGTCTGGTTCAGATAACGCAGCCGTGACCAGCATACTCCGGCATAAATATTCCCTTCATCGATGACGGGCCGGCATACGTAAGCCCCGGGCAAAAAGATCGTCGAGATATATTCCCCGTCCAGCGTAAAACGTTTGAAGGCGTTATGCCCCCGGGAAGTGCACAGCAAAGTGGGGTTGTTTACATCCCGGCTATCGATACACACCCCGTGGGCCGTTGAGAACTGATCGTCGCCGTCACCCCCTCCCCCGAAATGGCGGATATACTCTCCCCGGCTGTTAAACTGAATGATGTACTGGGAGCCGTACCCATCGGCCACATACACATCCCCATTGGGAGCGATGGCCGTTTCTGTAGGGCGGTACGGGTCATCCTCCCCGTAGATGCCGATCGTTTTCGGATGATCAAGGGTAAGCAGGAGCCGGCCCTCCACGGTGGTCTTGACGACCTTGCCCAGGCCGGGATCGGTGATGAACAGAACATCGTCTCCGCCCTCATCGCTATAGCTCAGTCCATGTCCCCCCGGATAATCCGACCCCCATGAATCCAGCAGCCGGCCGGATTTGTCATAGATCAGGATATTATTTCTGGTTTCATCGGTAACCATAATCAACCGGCCCCTGGAGTCCATGATCATTTCATGGCAATTATTCACCGGCGTGGTCCGGGGATCCAAATTCCCCCATTCCCGATGAACGCGGTAGGTAAATTCACCGTGGCCGAGAATCTCCCCGTCCACCCTGCCCTTCGATTTTAAAATATTGAAATGAGGCAACAGCGCGCTTCCCCCGAGCCAGGCGGCGCTGCTTTTTATAAAGTCTTTTCGCGTTGGTTTATTCATTGTTTATTTTAGTTAATTGCTGCGAAACAGCATGATGGGTTTAAGCTAATATTTTGTTCACAACTTCGCCATGCACATCGGTCAGGCGAAATCGCCTGCCCTGGTGCCGGTAGGTGAGTTTTTCATGGTCGATGCCCAGAAGATGAAGCAGCGTTGCCTGCAGATCATGGACGTGAACAGGGTCTTTTTCAATATTATAACCGAATTCATCGGATTGTCCAAAGGTAATACCCGGCTTGATGCCCCCTCCGGCCAGCCATACGGTAAAACATCGCGGATGGTGGTCACGACCGTAATTTTCAGCGGACAACTGACCCTGCCCGTAGGAAGTTCTGCCGAATTCACCGCCCCAGACAACCAATGTATCATCAAGCAGCCCCCGCTGTTTCAGATCCCTGACCAGAGCGGCCGAAGCCTGATCGACATCCTTGCATTGCATCGGTAAATGAAGGGGGATATTTCCATGCTGATCCCAGCCCATGTGATACAACTGAATGAATCGCACATCGCGCTCAGCAAGACGGCGGGCCAGAATGCAATTCGCGGCATAGGTTCCCGGTGTCCTGGAGTCTTCACCATACAGGTCATACACCCAGTCCGGCTCACCGGAAACATCCATGGTTTCCGGTACCGAGGTTTGCATGCGGTAGGCCATTTCATGCTTGGCTATCTCAGACTGGATCTCATGATCACCCGATTCGAACATGTGCAGCAGATTAAGTTCCTTTATCTGGTTCAGCATCCTTCGGCGGTCCATTTTATCTACGCCGGACGGATTATTCAGATAAAGCACGGGATCACTTCCCGATCGGTATTGGACCCCCTGATGCTGGGACGGCAAAAAACCGGAACCCCACATCCGCGTAGACAGCGGTTGGGCATCCCCTTTTCCCCGCGATATCATGACACTGAAGGCCGGAAGATTTTCGTTTTCCGACCCCAGGCCATAGCTTATCCATGAGCCCATGCTGGGATTGCCGGCCCGGGCATTTCCCGTCTGAAGGAAAGTTACGGCCGGATCGTGGTTTATTTCTTCGGTATGAACGGACTTTACAAAACAAAGGTCATCGGCAATGCCTCCGGTATACGGAAGCAATTCACTCAGCCAGGCCCCGCTTTTACCGTGCCGCCTGAATTTGTAGTGTGACCCGGCCAGTGGGAGGCTGGTCTGGTTAGCCGTCATTCCCGTCAGCCGCTGATCCCCGAGTACCGAGGGAGGCAGATCCTGCCCGTGCATCTCTTCCAGCCTGGGCTTATAGTCAAACATATCATGCTGTGCAGGACCGCCACTTTGGAACAGGTAAATAACCCTTTTTGCCTTCGGAGTGATATGGGGAGAGCTCAGCGCCGGATCTGCGTTATTACCAAAAAGCAGGCGGGGATTTAATAATGAAGCCAGTCCGGCGGCACCTAATCCAAGGCTGGTCCTGGAAAGAAAATGACGGCGATTGATACGGTCACTTAGCTTGTCAATTTCACTGCTCATTGGCTTTATTCTTTGGTTATCGTTTCATACAGATTCAGCATGGAACTGGCCACAATTGCAGATGCGGCCAGTTCAGCCTCCGGCAAGTGCGTATTAACCGGATACTCCCCTACGGCCAGCAGCTGCTTTGCTCCTTCAGGATTATCCCTGTAGGCTGCCAATTGCCGGTTATACAAATCCAGCAGGAGGTCCATTTCTTCATCTCCCGGAGCCCGGGCCGTCGAGGCCTTAAAGCCGTAGGTGATTTGATCCCGAACATTGTCTTCGCTGTGCTGCATCATGCGCTGCCCCAGCATACGGGACGCTTCCATGAACTGCGTGTCGTTGAACGTAACCAGGGCCTGCAAGGGTGTACTCGTACTGGAACGCTTAAACCGGCTGACGTCGCGAACCGGATGGTCAAAGAGGGTCATCGAGGGGGGTGGGGAAGTTCGCTTCCAGAACGTATACAGGCTCCTCCGGTATAACGAATCACCATGCTGCTGAACATATTCCGCCAGATATCTTCCAGAGGTGGTCTCTTCCCACAATCCCTCAGGCTGATAGGGTTTTACGCTGGGTCCACCGATGGTACCGACCAGCAGCCCACTGACGCTGAGCGCGTTATCGCGAACCATCTCGGCACTTAAGCGGTAGCGTGGTCCCCGGGCAAGCAATTTGTTTTCAGGGTCTTTTTCCCGCTGTTCCGCGGTTACGGCAGAAGATTGCTGATAGGTGGCCGACATGACGATTTGCTTTAGCATTCCTTTGAGATCCCAGCCACTTTCCATGAAAGTAACGGCCAGCCAGTCAAGAAGGGCCGGATGGGAAGGCAAAGCCCCCTGATTGCCGAAATCCTGGGGAGTTTCTACCAAACCCAAGCCAAACAACATCTGCCAGTAACGGTTTATGGTTACCCGTGCTGTCAACGGATTTTCCCGGCTTACCAGCCAGCGGGCCAGTCCCAGCCGGTTCCGGGGCAGATCGTCCGGAAACTTCATTACCGCCTCAGGGGTGCCCGGAAAAACCTGTTCCCCCGGAGCCGTGTAGTCACCGCGAATAAGCACATACGTATCCCGGGGATGAATGCGGTCCTCCATCGTCATCACTTCTCTTATCGTATCGGTTAACAGGCTTTGTTCAACCCTGAGACCGGATAAGCTATCGAGCTGCCGTTTGTAGCCGAGATCATCATGGAGCAGATAATGAGTGAACAATAGCTGGCGCTGCTGCTCATTGCGGTCTTCATGAGAACGCGCCAGGATCTCACCGAGTTTACCGCTACCCGAGAGCGCCATCACCTCTGCAGCGGTGAGCTGCCGGTCATAGATCCTTAATTCATCCAGTTTCAGTCCCTTGAACTGGATTTCCTTGAACTGGTTTCTTTCTCCGATCATCAAACTCTGCCCCCTGTAAGGAAGGTCTTCTTCCGGATCAATGATGATGTTCTTAAACAGGCCGTCCTGCAGAATGCCGGTTTGCCAGGCCTCACCATTTACGTATACCCGAATGCCCTCGCTATTACTCGACCCGTCATAGGTCACGGCCACATGGCTCCACTGATCAAAGGGTATTTTGTCATTTGACAGTACCTGCAATGCATTATAAGGCCATCCGTGCATGATGCGGACAGACAGATGGTTGTCCTGCAGCATGATGTCATATCCCCGGAATCCAATAAATATGCTTCCATTTTTACTTATCACGGGAACCATACTGGTGGCGGCTGTATCGGACGGATTGATCCAAAAACTGAACGAAAACCGATCCGTGCGTTCAAAATTTCCCGTTTCCCGGCCCAGGTTCATATAATTACCCTTGCTAAACTCCAGGGCTGCGCCTTCTATGCCTTCAGCTTTATTGAGCTCTCCGCTGATATGGCCGACCTTAGACCGGTCAACCATATTGTAGACTTCATTCGAATCACGGGTCTCAGCCATGGTCAGGTAGGTTTGCAATCCATCGTCACCGGGTTGAAAATGGTCAAGATTTAACTGGCTCTCCCATTGAGTATAATCTACATTTTGCTTCGTTTCCAAATCCTGTAAACTACGTTCCAGCCTGTCAATCTGCTGCTTTAGAAAATCAATCTGCTCTGCTGCTGAGCTGTCCGGCAGCAGGACTGAAGGCCCGGAGGTTCCCTCATTGGGGATTTGCCCTATATCATTGACGCTGTTGTAAAAAGCAGCAAGGCTATAATATTCATTTTCAGAAATAGCGTCATATTTATGGTCATGACATGAGGCGCATGAAACGGTTAAGCCTAGAAAAGCACTCCCTGTTGTGTTGGTACGATCTTTCACATACTCCAGGCGATATTCTTCATCGATAATCCCGCCTTCCTGATTTTGCATATGCAAACGGTTGAATCCGGTAGCGATTTTTTGCTCCCGGGTAGCCTCCGGCAGCAGATCCCCGGCAATCTGCCAGGTGGCAAACTGATCAAACGGCAGGTTGCCGTTGAATGCCCCGATTACCCAGTCCCGCCATGGCCACATATTGTTCGGACCGTCATCCTGGTATCCGTAGGAGTCAGCATAACGGGCTACATCCAGCCATTCTGAAGCCAGGCGTTCTCCGTAAGCCTTTGATGACAGGAGGCGATCCACCACCTTTTCGTAGGCCCCTGGTGAATCATCTGCCAGAAACTCATCCACCTCTTCCACGGTTGGCGGCAGTCCCGTCAGATCAAAACTCACCCTGCGGATGAGCTTTTCTTTACCCGCTCTTCCGGAAGGTCTCATCCCCAGGTCTTCCAGCTTTTTAAGTACAAAAAAATCCAGGGGATGCAGGGGCCACTCCTCATACTCTACCTCAGGTAAAGCGCTTTTTTCAGGAGGGATATAGGCCCAGTGCGGTTTCCATTCGGCGCCCTGCTCTATCCACTTTTTGATTACCGCTTTTTCCCGCTCACTCAGTACCAGGTTGGATTCCGGCAATGGCATCATGTAGTCGGGATCATGGGAAGTTATCCGCTTGTAAAGTTCACTTTCCCCAGGCTTTCCCGGAACTACTGCATACCGGTTTTTTTCCTCACCCAACGCCGCAAAGAGACCCTCTTCGGTATCCAGTCGGAGATTGGCTTCCAGTGCATTTTTATCCGGTCCGTGACAGGCAAAGCACCGGTCAGAAAGGATGACGTTAACATCATGGGTAAAATCAATCTTATCAGGGATTGTCGCCCCGTCATAGGCTGATTCTGTTTGGTCAGAACGGCAGGACAACAGAATACAAAGAAAAAAAAAGCAGATCAGGAAATAACCAATTCCTGATTTGGCCAAAGATGACTGCATTGATTACCTGATAAGATGACGTATGATTCTATTTAATTAACTAAACTAACTCTTATTTAATAATCAACTACTAATTAATCCTGTGACAGGACCCGCCGGTTGCAGGTCCTGTCACAGGGTGAAGGAGTTCAGTAACATAAGGTAAACAGCCTAGTATCCTGAATTTTGTGTCAAATTCGGATTTCGCTGAACCTCATCGTTGGATATGGGAAATAACAAATGTTTTTCCTGAAAGGTCACCCCCCGGTTATTTGTCTG
>JBBDRB010000077.1:0-101079 GCA_040905685.1 Balneolales bacterium
TGAACGGAGCATATCGCAGAATGGCAGCGAGGTGGTTGGAGGGGTGGTGAGGTTTACATAAACACATCCCATCCAAAGGGATATGGTCACATTACAGGATTCCTCATCGAAAGCCTATTTCAGATATAATACAAAAAATGAAGCAACAATGAGGTTATAATTTCGTTAATTGGGCGTAAATTGAACTCTATTACATCAATTTATAGCAGGATATTAGAATGGAATTTATTTAAAAATGCTGTATCTTTAAAGTCTGTTAATTTTTCGGATATTATTTTCAATAACAATCCATGCTTTAGCATAATATCTAAGTCAAATTAAAGTATAAATCCAATTATTTGTGGCAAAGAAAAAAAAGAAAGAACCAAAAAATCCCAGCCCAAGCGGAATTTCAACCAGAGAATCGCAATCTTTGGACCGCTATCTCCAGGAAATAGGTAAGGTAAGCCTGATCACACCTGAGGAAGAGGTGACACTGGCAAAAGAAATTCAGGCGGGCAGCCAGCAGGCTTTGGAAAAACTTACCCAGGCAAATTTGCGTTTTGTCGTTTCTGTAGCCAAGCAATATCAAAATCAGGGATTATCATTGGGTGACCTGATTAACGAAGGCAATCTCGGCCTGATCAAAGCCGCTAAACGGTTTGACGAAACGCGGGGATTTAAATTTATTTCTTATGCCGTCTGGTGGATTCGCCAATCCATATTGCAGGCCCTGGCCGAACAGAGCCGGATCGTACGTCTTCCGCTCAACAGGGTGGGGGCTCTGAATAAAATTGGAAAAGAACTCTCCAAGCTTGAACAGGAATATGAGCGCATACCATCGGCTGCCGAACTTGCCGAAAGCCTGGAAATGACCGTTACAGAGGTATCCGATACCCTGAAAATTTCCGGCCGCCATCTTTCGGTGGACGCCCCTTTTGCCCAGGGAGAAGATAACAGGTTGCTGGATGTTCTTGAAAACGAAGAAACTCCCAACCCCGATAATGATCTGATGGGTGAATCGCTCAAGGTGGAAATTGAGCGTGCGCTGTCAAAGCTCACCACCCGTGAAGCTGAAGTCATTCGCCTTTACTTCGGCATCGGACGGGAACATTCCCTGACCCTTGAAGAAATTGGCGAACGGTTCGACCTTACCCGCGAACGGGTTCGGCAGATAAAAGAAAAAGCTCTGCGCAAATTAAGGCATCATAACAGAAGCCTTGCCCTGCGGGCCTACCTGGGCTAGTTTTTTACATGTTTTTCAGAACAAAAGGCATACCCCGCCGGGGCATTAAAAGTTGTAAAAGGGGTAGGGGGTAACTATTGCCGCTGCCTATGGTTATGGGAGCTGCCTGCCAAATGCAGCTAAGTTTCATGTAAATTCGGATGATTCTTCTTGAACCTGTCTGAATGTTTCGATAAACTGAATTAACCATTACTGCTAAAACGTATACTTTTCTGAATTATACAATCGTTTAATAAGAACAGTAAGTACGTTAGAATGAAAGGATATGCCATGAAAAACCATACAATCACATCCGCCCTTTTGTTGCTTGCTTTCATAGGTTCAGGTTGCTACACGCAGCTCAGGGTTGTTGAACCCTATGAACGGCCTTCCTATCAGGATCGTGCACACGAAATAACCGATGAACAGGAATCTTACGACCTGGGATATGATGAAGGGTTTTACGACGGGCAGTTCTTCTACCGGGATTACAGACGCTCCGCATGGTCTTCGCGCCATGGTTATTTATACAGCCCGGGTCACTATTATTATCCTCGTCACAGCTTCAGTTTTGGGTTCAGCACCGGCTTTGGTCGATTTTATGATCCATACTATGCCTACTACGATCCTTTCTACAGTCCGTATGATTATTATACCTATCCGCATCGCCCGTACTGGAGGCATCATCCCCACTATGGATTTTTCGGGAGGAATTATATTTCGTACAATTATTATCATTACGATAACCAATCGCGTGCCGTACGCTCACCACGCTCGAGCGGGGTACAACGCTCGGCACAGTCTGGCGTTGCAACCAGAAGCACGGTTGGCACAAGGTCTACGCAACCGGCTTCCAGATCGGGAGTAGATCGTTCGTCGAGTACTCCCCGGTCACGCCCGGGCAGCTCCGGTGTTCAGTCACGTGGCTCCGGCAGTGGAAATTCCGGAACGGCAACCCGCTCGCGCGGCGACAGCGGCAGTTCCGGTTCCTCAACAGTGCGCTCCCGCGGATCTTCCGGATCAACGGTTCGTTCCAGGGGTTCCAGCGGCAGTTCCGGTTCCGGCACGTCCACCCGCTCACGGGGCAGCTCCGGTTCATCCGGTTCGGCCACCCAGTCCCGGGGCAGCAGCTCAGGATCCGGTTCCAGACCGGCACGATCACGTAATAATGAGTCTTCGATTATCCGGTCTGACCGGGAAAGCAGCACTTCCGGAACAACACCGCGAAGAGCGGTCGACCGGTCCGCCACTACGGTAAACCGGCCGGCAACTGTCAATAAGCAAAGCCGGAGAGCAACGGTCAGTACCCGTTCAAAGAATGGATCTTCCCCGCAGGTTAGCCGCTCAGCAGCCAGATCAGGCAGTTCCGCAACTTCCAGCCGCAGCAACACCCGGTCGCGATCCGATAATTAGGTACAGGAACGGGGGAACCCTTTCCGTTTTTTCCTGCCTGTTTTGCTCAACCATCATTCAATCTGAAGAACAATGAAAAAGCTGTGTCCGATATCTGTTTTGTTAGCCTTGCTGGTATGCGTCTCCCTGCAGGAAGCATCGGCACAGTACCGCATTGATGCTTTACGGTATACGTTTGAACTTCCGGGACAGGACGCTGCAAACACCGGGATGGGAGGAGCTTCCGTTGCCCTTGGACAGGATTTTGGTTCTTTTGTGTTGAACCCGGCTACGTCAGCCATGAGCGGGCGATCCTATTTTTCCTTCGGGCTTGGCACCCGGGATGTCAGGGAAACGGATCTGTACCTGGACCAGAGCAGTGAGTTTTCCGATACCCAGACGGGTATCACCAATTTTGGTTTTGTGTTCCAGGCACCCACCGAGCGGGGGGCATTGTCTCTGGGATTGGGATACAGCCAAACGGCCGATTTTAACCGTGTACTGAGCGCCAATGCCTTTAATGATCTGAGTACCATCACCGACTTCTTTCTGGAAGCCGGTGATGATTTCTTTGAACCGGCTTTTAATGCTTTTGCAATTGATACGATCATGAACGGAGACGATGTGGAGTACTTTTCCAGCTGGCGTCCGCCGTTTACCTCCGAATTCGTCGGAGTCGATCAGTTTGTGGAAATGACGGAAAGAGGGCAGATGGGCGAATACGCCTTATTTGCCGGTACCGAGTTTGTAGAGAACCTGTTCGTTGGCTTAAGCCTGAATATTACGGCAGGCTCCTATGCCTACCGTCGGACCTTTATTGAGGATCAGCCCGGCATTGAACATGATTATGATATTGAGACCATTTTTACCGATGAGCAAATCGATGCCTCGATTTCGGGATTTAACGCCCGTCTGGGTGCCGTATACCAGGTATTTCCCTGGTTGAATTTCGGGGCTTCCTATACCTCACAATCCACACTTGAGGTCACGGAAGATTTTTCCAACCTGGTAAATACGACATTTACCGATGGCGAAATTTGGGAGGATGAATATTCGGCCGCTTTCGATTATGAGATCATGCGTCCCTCAAGGTTTTCCGTTGGCGCTGCCATCGATGACTTAAACGGACTCAGCGCTACGTTCACGGCCGAACGGGTGGATTATTCGGATATCCGGGTGGGCCTGGAAGATGAACGGGTATTGGAAAGAAATGAGAATATGCTTATCGAGGAAGAGTTTCAGGATGTGGTTAACTTCCGGGCAGGAATCTCCTATGAGATCGGCGAAATTGTCAGGCTTCGGGGCGGCTATGCCTTGTATCCCTCGGCAAGAAATGACTTTTCTAAAGCGGACCGGAAATATTACAGCGCGGGGATTGGCTTTGGTCTGGCTGACGGGCTCACCCTGGATTTTTCCCTGCAGATGGGACAGTGGGAGGATGAGAACATTCTGTACACGTTTACAGATGATGCAGGCGATCTGCTCGGCGAATTTGTGGATGAAGAAGTCACCCGGTTCCATGGCGTGATCGGCCTGCGTTTTGCCTTTTAACCTTCCCTTTTCGCCTCCGGGTTGACGCCCAGCACCGCCGTTTCCACGTGGCGGGCCACATTGGATGTTGTGCTTCCCATCCTTAAATATTCCAGCCCGGTTCGCCCTACCGTCGACATCACAATCAGGTTATAGTTGCCTGTTTTATTGATCTCGGCAATGGCTTCATGCGGAGATTTGTCGGAGACCAGGGTCTTGGCCTGAACCCGGTCTTTAATTTCACTGAAGTAGGTATCGATCATTTCATCGAGCTCCTTGTCTCGTGCACTGGCCGTATGGTTGGCGGCTTCATCGTCGTCACCATAGCCCAGCGCTTCCTTGCTGACGATGTGAACCAGGTCAATCCGGCCAGCCGAGCCTTTGGCTATATCCAGTGCCAGAGGAAAGGCCATAGTGGAATTTTCTGAAAAATCAGTTGTAACCAGGATGGATTTAATTTCATCCAGTTCTGAATGTTCCTCGATGACAAGAACCGGTTTCTGGCATATGCGAAGGACTTTGTCGGTTACCGATCCCATGAAAAACCGGGAAAAACCTGTACGCCCATGGGTACCCATGACGATCATATCATAATCGTCCGCGGCATGGCAAATAGCCTGGGCGGGATTGCCCACATCGATGACGGCCGGCGCCAGCAGGGATTGGTCTACGTGCTTTTGGGCGGTTTCATTCAGCCTGTCCAGTAAAACCTTCTCTACCTCCGTAAAGTTATCCTGAGCACTGAAGCCGGTGCCCATATAGTAAAATCCGTCAAGGTCCGTAATGGGAATATAGGCATGGAAAGGAGTGATACGACCGCCGAATATCGTGACGAAAGTCCGGGCCGCCGCCAACGCCTGATTACCCAGATCGGAAAAATCGAGCGGCACTAATATTCTTAAATTCTTCATTATCCATCCCCTACTTTGGTAAGTTATATATAAAGAATATACAACTTTTTCAAAAAAAGGCTAATGGAAGTCGGCAGTGGGAAAAATCGTTTCCAGTATCTGCCGGGCGATGACCTTTTTTGGTCCCGAGATATTCGATTCATGAGACGGGCTCAGTAACAGCACCGAATTGGTATCCCCCATGAACCCGCTCCCGGATTCGCTCACCGAATTGGCAATGATCCAGTCAATCTTCTTGTTCTTCAGCTTAAGGAGAGCGTTCTCCCTGATATGATCCGTTTCCATGGCAAAGCCCATCAACACCTGCCCATCCATTCGGCGTTCACCCAGCCATTGCAGGATATCGGGGGTGGGCGTTAAGGTAAGGGTAGAAGAAACTTTGCCTTTCTTGATCTTGCCGGAGTGGGTTTCCCGGGGGCGAAAATCGGAAACGGCCGCCGCCATAATGATCACGTCGGAATCCTGGTATTGCTGTACTAACTGGAAAAGATCATCTGCCGTGACGAATGCCCTGGTGGCAATGCCGCGAAGTTCGGGCAAAGGGACCTGACCGTGGAGCAGCATTACTTCAGCTCCTAAATCCCGGGCGGCCCCGGCCATGGCAAAGCCCATTTTACCGGAACTGGGATTGGAAAGAAACCGAACCGGATCGATAAATTCGCGGGTGGGTCCGGCCGTTACCACTACTTTTATTCCGGAAAGCGGTTTAGGGGCGGATTGCCCCAGCACTTTCCCTGCCGTGGCCAGGATCTTATCCGGTTCAGGCAAACGCCCGACATCATCGAGTCCGCTGGCCAGATAGCCTTTCTCCGGTTCAAGAATACGAAAACCGAGTTTAACGGCCTGTTCCAGATTGCGACGGGTAACCTGGGCCTGGTACATGCCGCCGTCCATGGCCGGACAAATGAGTATGGGACATCGTACCGATAAGGCAATGGCGGTGAGCATAGAATCGGAAAAACCGTTTACCAGCTTTGCCAGTGTATTGGCCGTGCATGGAGCGATGATGAGAAGGTCGGCCCACTCGCCCCATTGTATATGCCTTACCCAGTCCGAACTGGCCTGGGACGAATCCCGGGGGAATAGTTCAACGGCCACTTCATGTCGGGAGAGGGCCGAAAAGGTATCCATGCCAACGAACCGCATGGCCGATGGCGTAAGGGTGACGCGAACTTCAGCCCCTGCCTGCTGTAAGGCCCGAAGCAGGTAAACGGATTTATATGCAGCGATGCCCCCTGTAACGCCTAATATAATGCGTTTGCCGGAAAGCATTATTAATCTTCAGACTGGGGCTTTTGATAATGGGTTTTATCGGCTTCCAGTTCTTCGATGGCGCGCTGGGTTGCATGCGGCCGACGCTCATATTCTTTGGAAACGCGTTCCTGCTCCTCATTGAAAGTCATTTCATCTTCTTCCTCGAAACCTTCAAAATACTTGAGCTTTTCATCAAGCTCCATTTTTTCCCGGGCTGCAATCTGGCGGGCACGTTTTGACATGATCACGATCGCCTCATAGATGTTGCCGGTGACTTCCTGAATTTTTTCTACATTTGTTGTTTTTAAAGGCAAAATTTTATCCTTTTGAAAATGAGTGAATATATTGTTTGACTACCTGCTTTAATTCCCTGTACGCCTGCTCGAAATCATCGTTTACGATAACCTGATCGAATCTGTGCTCAAAGGCTAATTCATGTTCAGCACGTTCGAGTCTGAGTTTCAGGCTGTTTTCGTTTTCCGTGCCCCGGTTTTCCAACCGTTCGCGGAGCACGTTAAGTGAAGGCGGCTTAATAAAAACGCTGAGACAATCATCTCCGTATATTTTTTTTATATTTATCGCGCCGTTAACTTCAATGTCTAACAGGGTATAATACCCAGAATTATGGTTTTTTTCAACTTCCGAAAATAATGTGCCGTAACGCGTGCCGTCATAGAATTCCTCCCATTCCAGGAACCGGTCGTTATCAATTCCTTCCTGAAACCCGGCCCAGCTCAGAAAATGATAGTCTATGCCGGATTTTTCATCGTTTCTCGGCTTGCGGGTCGTGGCGGAAACGGAAAAAACGATATGGGGGAAATCCCTGATAAGCCTTTGAGACAAACTGGTTTTACCCGCGCCGCTGGGTGCCACCAGCACGATGACTTTCCCTTTATGGTCTGAGCGCTTAGGCAATGTTCTGCACCTGTTCCCTGATATTTTCAAGGCTTTCCTTCATATTGACTACATGATAAGAAATATCTGCACTATTGGCTTTAACGCCCATGGTGTTCACTTCCCGGTGCATTTCCTGCAATAAGAAGTTAAGCTTGCGTCCGTTTGACGTTTTTCCCTTCATCGTTTCCAGGAAAAAGGTGAGGTGGGAATCCATGCGTACAAGCTCCTCGCTGATGTCCATTCTGTCAACCAACAGCGCAATTTCCAGTTCAAGGCGTTCCGCATCCGGATCCTCATGCCTGACGAGTTTGCTGATGCGCTCATCGAGTCGCTGACGGGCTTCGGGCACGCGCTGGCCGGCCAGGCGGGTAACGGCCTCGCAGGCTTCCTTAATGTGAAAGATCCGTTCCTGAAGGTCTTTGCCCAGCGCTTCCCCTTCTTTCAGGCGGGACTGCTTCAGCTCTTCCAGGGAAATGTATATTGCACCCTTTATTACTTCGAAGATCCGGTTCTGTTCTTCATCACTCATTTCTTTGCTCACGAAAATATCCCGAAACTGCAGCAGATGATCCAGGGTTATTTCCCCTTCAACCGCTGTTGATTTTTTAATTTCCGATAATAGCCTCGTGTAATTAGAAAGGGCCCGCGAATCGATCGTTACGCCGGTGTATTCTTCGTCAAGGTAATCCAGCTGAATATTTACGTTGATTTTACCCCGGCTAATTTTTTCCTGGATGATATTTTTAAGCCCGGATTCGATGTTTTTCATTCCCGGAGGCAAGCGAAAAGTATACTCCAGGAATCGGTTATTTACCGATTTCATCTCCACGACGGCCCTGGCGGATCCGGCCGCATGTTCGCCTTTGCCGAAGCCGGTCATTGATTCAAGCATTGCAACTGTATCTGATTAAAATTTTAAGTGCACTAAGATACCATTAGCCAGGATGAATTGATAATTTTTGCCACTGCACGGTCAGGATCTTATATTTTCCATGACCTCTTCGGCCAGCTTCCTGGCTTCCTCAGCCGTTGAGGCTTCTGAATAGATGCGGATGATAGGCTCGGTATTGGATTTTCTAAGGTGAATCCAACCTTCCGGCATATTAATCTTCACGCCGTCGATGGTAACGGGGTCATGTCGGGCATAGGTCAACTGAATTTTCTTCAGTATGGAATCGGCATCAATTCCGTCAAGCGGCATCTTTGTTTTGGTGATGGTATAATCCGGCAGGCTGTTCCGGTATTCAGCGGCGGTTTTTCCGGATTCAGCCAGGTGCTGAAGTATCATGGCAATGCCCACCAGGGCATCCCTTCCGTAATGCAGGTCCGGACAGATTACCCCGCCATTGCCTTCTCCGCCGATCACGGCATTTACCCGCTGCATTTCTTTGACTACATTGATTTCACCGACCGGTGAACGGTGACAGGTTACCCCGTGCTTTTTGGCCATATCATCCAAAACCCTGGAAGAAGAAAGGTTGGCCGCTGCCGGTCCCTTTTTCTTGCCCAGCATGAAATCCATAGCCGCAGCCAGGGTATATTCCTCACCCCATAGTTTTCCGTTTTCATCCACAATGGCCAGACGATCGGCATCCGGGTCAACGACAACGCCTATATCGCATTTTTTATCTTTAACCAGCCGGCACACATCGGTCAGATGTTCAGGCAACGGTTCCGGGTTATGCGGAAAATCTCCGTTGGGCACGCAGTGTATGGTTTCTACCTGTCCCACGCCCAGCATTTTCAGGAACGGGGGGATGACGCCGGACCCGGCTCCATTGACGGCATCAAAAGCAACTTTGAAACCGGCATTGCTGATCTTGCCCGTGTCAAGCCATGGCAGGTCCAGGATCTTTTGCATGTGGTGGAGGGTTATGCCCTCATCTTCTGTCACGCTGCCGATTTGCCGGTAACCGGCATAGGTGATGCTGCCGGTGTCGGCGATCTCAATAACGCTGCTTCCCTGCTGGTTGTCCAGAAACTCGCTTTTTTCATTAAGCAGTTTCAGCGCGTTCCACTCGGCGGGATTATGGCTCGCCGAGATCACAATCCCCCCTGCGGCCTGATGCCGGAGAACGCCCATGGCCACCGTGGGTGTGGGAACAATGCCCAACGAGATGACGTTGCATCCGACCGATTGCAGCGCCCCGGTAACGATCCGTTCACAAAGCTCACCGGTGACCCGGGTATCGCGGCCCACCACAATGGTGCCACCCTGAGCCCAGGTGCCCAGGGCCGCAGAGTACAGGGCCAGGTTCTGAGGATTAAGGTCTTTTCCAAATACGCCCCGGATTCCGGAGACAGAGATCATTAATGACATGGTATGCTTTTCAGTTTGAAACAGGCAATCAGCGAACTTTCCATTTGGACTCTCTAATGCCGGCGTGCTTGTTCTCGAGGCGGGTCAGGACAAACAAAAGGTCAGACAACCGGTTCAGGTATATTACGGCCTCATTTGAAATGTCTTCCGTTTCAGCGCACCGGATGCAGAACCGTTCGGCACGCCGGCAGATGGTTCGGCTGAGATGAAGGGCGGCAGCGCCGGGAGAGCCTCCGGGAAGTATAAAATAAGTCAGCGGTTCAAGCTCACCCTGGAAGGCATCTATCGATTTTTCAAGAAAATCGATCTGAGACGCGGTTATGCGTTCTGCTTTTGTTTTTTTAGAGGGCGGCGTGGCCAGGTCGGCCCCGAGAACGAACAACCCGTTTTGTATACGATGAAGCAAAGACCCGACTTCATCGCGCAGCCCAAGGCTTCTGGCCAGGCCGATTGATGAATTCAGCTCATCTACCTGACCGCATGCTTCGATGCGGATATTTGTTTTGGCAACGCGCTGGCCCCCGTATAAGGAGGTTTCCCCCGTATCACCTGTTTTTGTATAGATCTTCATATTATAAGGTAGCGTAATGATATTACTTTTTGAAGTTGGAAAATAAAAATATGCCATTTAATTCCGTCAACTGATTTTTAGGACATTAAAATTTAAAATGGTATAATTTTCCTAACTGTTAAACTGATCTATATACTTATGAATTACCGGAAAACTTTTTTTTGGTCTGTTACGGCCGCAATGGGCGGGTTCCTGTTTGGTTTTGACGTCGCCGTTATCTCGGGTGGAGAGCAGAACATTCAGCAATTATGGGGTCTCAGCGATACCATGCTAGGACAGATGGTGGCCATGGCTTTATACGGAACGATCCTGGGAGCCTTATTCGGTGGCATCCCCGCTCAGCACTTCGGAAGGAAAGTAACGATAATCTGGATCGCCGTGCTATTTCTGATATCTGCGGCAGGATCAGCAATAGCCCCGGAAATTTATTCTTTAATGTTTTTTCGCTTTATCGGCGGACTCGGTGTGGGGGCCTCTTCGGTGGTGGCGCCAATGTATATAGCTGAAATAGCCCCGAAAGAAAAACGCGGCCAGCTTACGGCACTGTTTCAGTTCAATATCGTTCTGGGAATTCTGATTGCCTACTTTTCCAATTATCTGATTGGTACCGGGTTCGAACAATCATGGAGATGGATGCTGGGCATGGAGGTTATTCCCGCTTCGTTATTTTTAGTCCTCATTTTCTTTGTTCCCGAAAGTCCCCGTTGGCTGATCGTAGCCAAAAATCGGGTCCGGGAGGCCCGGGATATTTTGATGATCATCAATCCCGGTACCGTAGATTCGTCGGTCAAAGCCATTCAAACCACCGATACGGATTCCGGCCGTGCGGCAGGCCTCAGGGAATTTTTCAGCCGGCACTATCGCTTCCCGATCCTGCTGGCTTTTCTGTTTGCCTTCTTCAATCAGGTCTCGGGCATTAACGCCATCATTTATTTTGCGCCCCGTATCTTTAACCTGACGGGGATGGGCGCCGAGGCCGCTTTGCTGTCTACGGTCGGCGTCGGCGTGGTCAACCTGATATTTACCATGCTGGGCCTGGCATTGATCGACCGGTTTGGAAGACGGTTTTTGATGTTTATCGGATCGGCGGGATATATCATTTCCTTATCGCTGATTGCCTATGCCTTCTTTACCGAAACCTTTGCCGGAATAGCCGTTCCTTTGTTGATCTTTGTATTTATAGCTTCCCATGCCATCGGTCAGGGTGCTGTAATTTGGGTGTTTATCTCCGAGATCTTTCCCAATGCCGTGCGCTCGTTCGGAAACTCCCTGGGAAGCAGCACGCATTGGATATTTGCTGCCCTGATCGCCGGGAATTTTGTTCACTTTGAAAGCCTGTTCGGAGGCGGACCCATTTTTGCATTTTTTGCCGGGATGATGGTCCTGCAGCTGCTGTTTGTCTGGAAAGTGATGCCGGAGACCAAAGGCATCAGCCTGGAAGAAATGGAAGCCACCCTGGGCATCGACACCTGATGTTTTTTGACCGGCGTCTTCAACATGGATCAGGTCAGGAAATGGAGGATGGACAGGACAGCCAGCGGATACATGATCCAGTGCACTTCGCGGTACCGCGCAGACAGGGCCTTGACCAGGGGATAGGTAATAAAACCGGCAGCAATCCCCTCGGAAATGGAAAATGCAAAAGGCATGAAGGAAATGGTCACGAAAGCCGGAAATGCTTCGGTAAAATCGGTGAAATCTATGTTCCTGACGCTGCCCATCATCATGCTTCCGACTATGATTAGGGCCGGCGCAGTGGCCTGGGTGGGCACGTATCCGGTTAAAGGCGTCAGGAATAGGGTAAGAAAAAAGAACAGGCCCGTGAAGATGGACGTCAGGCCGGTCCGCCCGCCCTCTGCAATACCGGTTGTGGATTCGACGTAGGTGGTGACGGTGCTCGTACCCAGCAGGGAGCCGAAAACAGAGCTTCCCGAATCGGCAAACATGGCGTTGCGGATTTGGGGGAGCGAACCCTGTTCATCCAGCAGGCCGGCACGTTCTCCGGTCCCGACAAGGGTCCCCATAGAATCGAAAATATCTACGAACAACAAGGTGAAGATCACGATTATACCCATGTTGAATGCGCCGGGCAAATCCAGCGAAAAAGCAATGGGTGCAATGGAAGCGGGCAAGGATACCAGCTCGCCGATATGCTCCGGCGATTCGGTCAGTCCGAGAAACAGACCCGCAATCGAGGTCAGCAGGATCCCCAGGAGGATGCTTCCCCGTATGTTCATGCTCATTAAGGCTGCCGTAAGTATCAATCCCCCTGCGGAGAGCAGGGTGGCTTTTTCGCTGAAACTTCCCAGCCCGATGATGGTATTGGGATCGGATACGATCATTCCGCCATTGGAAAAACCAATCAACGCAATGAATAATCCGATTCCGGCGGCTGTTGCATTTTTCAGGCCCACGGGGATGGCTTTCTCAATGACGGTTATCCAGCCTATGGTTGTCAATAGAAAAAAAAGGGTACCCGAAATAAAGACGGCCCCCAGGGCAGCCTGCCAGCCGTATTCCGGTGCCAGGGTAAAAGCGAAATAGGCATTCAGCCCCATGCCGGAGGCCAGGGCAAAAGGATAGTTGGTCAGCAGCCCCATCAGGATGGTCGCTGCGGCCGCTCCCAGTATGGTGGCCGTAACCACGGCGGCCACCACGGGATCATTCAGGCTTGTATAGGCCAGGGCATCATCAAAGAGCGCTCCCGCGCTGTTCATCCCGCCCTGTTTCAGCAGGTCGGGATTGACAAAAATAATATAGGCCATGGTCATGAACGTCGTCATGCCGGCCAGGGCCTCTTTTTTTACCGAAGTACCGTGTTTATTAAGCTGGAAAAAACCTTCCAGGGAATCTTTTAATTTCATTCTATCGTATCTTGTAAAACAAAAGATAGACTACAACCTAAGTGATTAATGGAAAAAAAGTTCACTATTAAAAATATAACCGTCCATCACGAAGACCAGCAACTGTCGATCTCCTGGCAGGACGGCCATCAGAGCATTTATCCGCTGGAAGGGCTGCGACGGGCCTGTCCATGCGTCTTTTGCCAGGGTGGGCATGAAAACATGGGCAAGCCTCCTGATCCTGAACTATTTCTAAAACCACCTGAGCGAAAATGGAAAATAAACGACCTGCAGGTTATCGGTAATTATGCCATCCAGATTTTTTGGAATGATGGTCATAAAACAGGCATATACCGGTTTGACAAGCTTAGAAAGATGCTATAAACTACCCTCATTCTCGAAAATATTTTGTATTTTCCCCAAAATTACTCTCTTGATTGCTCCATATTATTTAATTATTAAATCCCGAATCAATATTTATGGCAAAAGTTTTTGAAACACTCACCTCTCCGGTAGGCAGGAAGGTCCTTACCGGAGTTAGCGGGCTTGCTTTGAGCCTGTTCATTATTATTCACCTGATCGGCAACTTAACATTATTCAGAGGGCCCGATATTTTTAATTCCTATTCCCACTTTCTCCATGGAATGGGATGGCTGCTGTACCTGGCGGAGGCCGGACTGATCGTCTTTTTTCTGGTCCATGCCTACACGGGTATTTCCATCTGGTGGCGCAAACGCCAGGCCCGCCCCGAGCCCTACGCAAAGTATGCCAGTAAAGGCGGCAAGAGTAAGCAAACGTTTAGTTCACGCACCATGATCATTACCGGACTGGTCTTGCTGGTATTTACCGTCGTCCATTTGAATACCTTTAAATTCGGCGCCGGCTGGTCCGGTGAGGCTGAGTATATCACCGAGGTCGGGGGAGAGGAAATGCGCGATTTGAGTAAACTGGTTTTCGAGACTTTTCAGAATGAGTTTTATGTGATCGGCTATGTGGGCGTGATGGTATTGCTGGGCTTTCATCTTCGTCATGGCATCTGGAGCGCTTTTCAATCCATGGGCACCATCAATAACAAACTTTCATTACTGATATATACCGTCAGCGGCATATTTGCTGTTCTAATTGCCCTCGGGTTTCTCGTGCTGCCCATATGGATCTACTTAACCGGAGGTACGCCATGAATGCAACCCAATCCCAATCCAATCTGGACATCCAAATCCCTGACGGTAAATTGCAGGAAAAATGGAGCGGGCACAAGAATACGGTCAAGCTGTTAAGCCCGGCCAATAAGAGAAATCACACCGTCCTGGTGGTCGGCTCCGGACTGGCGGGGGCCTCGGCCGCAGCGTCACTGGCAGAACTCGGATACAATGTGAAATGCTTTTGTATTCAGGATTCCCCGCGGCGGGCGCACAGCATTGCCGCCCAGGGGGGTATCAATGCGGCAAAAAATTATCCCAATGACGGCGATAATATCTGGCGGCTGTTTCATGATACTATAAAGGGAGGCGACTACCGTGCCCGTGAAGCCAACGTGTATCGTCTGGCTGAGATCAGCAACGGCATCATCGACCAATGCGTAGCCCAGGGGGTGCCGTTTGCCCGTGATTACGGCGGCTTGCTGGCCAACCGCTCTTTTGGAGGTGCACAGGTTTCCCGGACGTTTTATGCTCGCGGACAAACAGGGCAGCAATTGCTGCTGGGCGCTTATCAGGCCTTGCTGCGTCAGGTTGAAGCGGGCAAAGTTGAAATGCTCTCCCGCCGTGAAATGCTTGATCTGGTCCTGGTGGATGGTAAGGCCCGGGGTATTATTACCAGAAACCTTATAACCGGTGATATCGAACGCTATGCCGGCCATTCGGTTTTATTGTGCACGGGCGGATACGGAAACGTGTATTACCTTTCCACCAATGCAAAAAATTCAAATGTCACGGCTGCCTGGCGATGCCATAAACGGGGAGCCTATTTCGCCAATCCATGCTTTACACAAATTCACCCAACGTGTATTCCGGTTTCCGGCGACTATCAATCCAAGCTGACGCTCATGAGCGAAAGCCTGAGAAACGACGGCCGCGTTTGGGTACCGGCCAAAAAGGGAGATAACCGTCCGCCCGGTGAAATCCCGGAAGATGAACGGGATTATTATCTGGAACGTAAATATCCGAGTTTCGGCAACCTGGTTCCCCGTGATGTAGCCTCCAGAAATGCTAAAGCCGTGTGCGACGAAGGCTATGGTGTGGGCCGGACCGGACTGGCCGTCTACCTCGACTTCAGAGACGCCATCAGGCGTTTCGGCAAGGATGGCATCCGTCAGAAATACGGCAACCTGTTCGATATGTATGAAAAGATCACCGGAGAAAATCCCAATGAGGTACCCATGCGGATATACCCGGCCGTTCACTATACCATGGGCGGGCTCTGGGTGGATTACAACCTGATGAGCAACGTGCCGGGACTCCACGTTCTGGGCGAGGCCAATTTTTCAGATCATGGTGCTAATCGTCTGGGCGCCAGTGCACTAATGCAGGGACTGGCCGACGGATATTTTGTGATACCCTATACTCTCGGAGACTACCTGACCAATACCGACCTTGCCGACGTGGATACATCTCACGAGGCATTTGCAGAAGCAGAGAATGCTTCCCTTAGCCAGATACATAAACTTCTGGATAACAAAGGGAATAAAACGCCAATCGAATACCATCGTGAACTGGGCAGGATTATGTGGAACCACGTCGGGATGGCCAGAAACAAGGAGGGCCTGACCAAGGCAGTCGACCAGATCGCTGCGTTGCGGGAAGACTACTGGCAAAATGTGAAAGTTCCCGGTGAGAACGCCACCTATAACAAGTACCTGGAATATGCGGGTCGTATCGGCGACTTCCTGGAACTTGGCGAGTTAATGGCCCGCGATGCCAGCCACAGGGAAGAATCCTGCGGAGGCCACTTCAGGGAAGAGCATCAAACGAAAGATAATGAGGCCTTGCGCAATGATGAGGAGTTCAGCTATGTAGCGGCGTGGGAGCATAAGGAAAAGGGTCTACCCGAAGAGCTGCATAAGGAAATGCTTTCCTTTGACGATGTCGAGCTGACCCAGCGCAGTTACAAATAAATGAATTACCAGGGAAAATATTTAACCGATCCAAAGTAAATTATTATTATGAGTAAAACTGAAAACATGACAATTCATCTCCGGGTCTGGCGCCAGAAAGATGCCCGGTCCAAAGGTAAACTGGTTGACTATACGGTAGACGATGTAAACCCGGATATGTCCTTCCTTGAAATGTTCGACTGGTTAAACGAAAAGCTGATCGTAAAGGGGGAAGAGCCTGTAGAATTTGATCATGATTGCCGCGAGGGCATCTGCGGGTCCTGTAATATGGTCGTCGACGGGATTGCTCACGGACCCGAACGGGCAACGGCCGTGTGCCAGCTTCATATGCGCCATTACAACGACGGCGATACCATTGTCGTAGAGCCCTGGCGTGCAAAAGCCTTCCCGCCCATAAAAGATCTGGTCGTTGACCGTTCCGCCTTTGACCGCATCATCGGAGCCGGGGGCTATGTTTCCGTCAATACAGGCTCTGCTGTGGAAGCCAATACCCACCTGATCCCAAAAGGAGAATCCGATATGGCGTTTGATTATGCCACCTGCATCGGATGCGGGGCCTGCGTGGCGGCCTGTCCGAATTCATCGGCGTCTTTATTTACCGGTGCAAAAGTGGCCCAGCTGGCTCATTTACCCCAGGGAAATCCTGAACGCGGTATCCGGGCCGCCAGAATGGTTGAGCAAATGGATAAAGAAGGCTTTGGCGACTGTTCGAACCACGGAGAATGTGAAGCGGTCTGCCCGGTCGAAATATCAATTACGGCCATTGCCGAACTGCGCAGGGAATACATCAAAGGCCTGTTCTGAAGGTTCTGTTTGCCTTTGATGAAAATGGGTGCTGATCAGAAGGATGTAGGGTTTTATGGATGATTTGATGGCCCGGACTTTAACCAACCTTAAGAAATATTGGGGTTATACGGAGTTTCGTCCGGGTCAGGAAGAGGTTGTGCGAAGTGTGCTGGAAAGCCGTGAAACCGTGGTGTTGTTCCCTACCGGAGGAGGAAAATCCCTGTGTTATCAACTGCCGGCTACGGTGCTGGATGGGTTAACGGTAGTTATCTCTCCATTGGTGGCGCTTATGCAGGATCAGGTGAGTCAACTTACCAAAGCCGGGATTTCAGCCGCTTTCATTAACAGCACCCTGCCTGCCTATGAGGTTGAACAACGCCTGGTCAATGCGCGTAACGGGATGTACCGGATCCTGTATTGCGCTCCGGAACGGCTGAAAACACAGATGTGGCAAAACAACCTGGACGATTTGCCGATCAGGCTGATAGCGATAGACGAAGCCCATTGCATTTCCGAATGGGGCCATGATTTTCGTCCATCTTACCGGCAGATAAAAGCTGCTTTTCTACCTGTCGCCGATAAGGTTCGCTGGATGGCTCTTACGGCCACCGCCACGCCGGAGGTGCGTGACGATATCATACAATGCCTGGAATTTAAGGATCCCCATATTATTTCCAGAGGATTTGAGCGGCCGAATCTCAAATGGTGGGTAATCCGGGAAGAGCGGAAGGAACGGCGGTTGAACCAAATCATGCAAAAAGCCCGGGGAAGCGGACTCGTCTATGCGGGCACACGGAAAACCTGCGAGAACCTGGCTCAAAATCTACGAAGTGTTAATATAAACGCCAGGGCCTATCACGCGGGACTCACGGGGGATCTGCGCAAGACGATACAGGAGGGATGGATAAACGGTGAAATTGCGGTTGTAGTAGCTACCAATGCCTTTGGGATGGGGATAGACAAATCCGACTGCCGGTATGTGGTCCATTATGATATGCCCTATTCGCTGGAAGCCTATTATCAGGAGGCCGGCCGGGCCGGCCGGGACGGCCGGGAGAGCTATCCCATTCTCCTGGCCAGGCCATCGGACCATGAAGCGGCAAAAAAGAATATTAAACAGACCTATCCCGACAGGGATGAACTTAAGCTGATCTATGATGCCATTTGTGATGACTGGAACCTGGCGGCCGGATCGCAAATGGAAGAACCGGCAAAAATTATCATTGAACACCTGCAAAAACGAAACAAACTTTCGAAACGCATGCAATATGCTGGTATCCGGGTCCTGGAACAATTAGGGGTGCTCGCCGTCCACACGCATAAAAAATCCCAGACGGGCCTGAAGCTGCTGGTCGGCATCAACGCTTTCCCCGACGTGCTCGTTTCCATAAAGAGGAGCAGGAAAAGGGAGTTTCTTGACCGGCTGGTGCGGATATACGGACCGGAATGCTTTCATAAAATGTGCTTCGTTGAAACCGAATACCTGCAAAATAAAATGAATATCGGCCTTAATAGCCTGACGAAGGCAATGAATGTGCTGGCCGGAGAGCAGCTGCTGGAATTTGATATTATCACGGATCAGCCGGTGGCAAGGCTCGTGGAAGCCAGAAGCGGCCGCTTCCCATTTTCAAAGAAACAGCTGGAATCCCACAGGAATACCCTGTTCGCCAAACTTGAACTGATGAACGGATATGTGCAGACCACGGGGTGCAGAAGCGCCTATATGCGCATGTATTTCGGCGAGACCGGCGTTCCTCCGGAGTGCGGGTTTTGCGATGTCTGCATAGGCAAGGGGCAGGGGAAGGCCGATATTTTCACCGAAGATAATATGAAAGCCATATGCGGTTTTCTGGAAAAGGGTCCGATGGATTTCAACGAAATAAGCCGGCTGTCCCGTATCAGTGCCGGGAACCTCAAACCCATTCTTTCCTGGCTGAGCAGGGAAAACAAGATCCGGTCCGATATCAGCGGGACCGGCATGACCTACCGGATCAAAAAATAACCCATACCTTACTCCTGCTGTTCCTGCTGAGCCTCTCTCTGCTTTCGCTGCTGAGCCTGGTTTTGTTCTTCCCTTAGCTCTCTTCTGACCTGATTCATACGATCATATTCATTCCTTAATCTCCGGTTAGCTTCCTCAAGACGTTCGCGTTGTCCCTCTACGTCCTGATGGTAAAAACTATGGCTTTCCTCAAAGGCTTCCACGCTGATGTTATAATTTTGCAGTATGGTATCCAGACCTTCCTCCCTGAGGGTGGAATCCGGATAGGTTTCATCTATGGCATTCAGCAGGTGCAGCTCGGCGAGCAGATCAATATAAGTATCCTCCTGGATGATCTTCTCCGATTTGGTGGGAGCCGTACAGGCTGCCGCCGCTAAGCAGAACAGGGTAACGGAAAAAAGGGTATATGTGGTTCTACGGAACAAAAAGGTTATTTCACCGGTGGTTTAGGTATCAGCGGGCGCATTACAAGTTCGTCAATCAAAAAATTGTCGGGCGTTTCCAGAACATGCACCAGCACACTGGCAACGTCACTACCCTTCAGCATATTGGAATGGACATCCCTTCCGGTCTTTTCGAAAAACCCGGTGGCAATGGAACCCGGATACAGGCAGGTTACTTTTATCCCAAACATACGCAATTCTTTCATCAGGGCATTGCTGAACCCTCTTACGCCGTGTTTAGTCGCGTTATAGGCAGACAGATCAGGATTGCTTACCAGGCCGGCCACGGAGGCTATATTAATAATGTGGGTGACATCAGGATCCTCCTTCATGAAGGGCACGATCAGCCGGGTTATATAAAACAGGCCCGACAAATTGACGCCGACCATATGGTCCCAATCCTCAACTGGCATTTCATCAACCGGTGAAAATCCACCGAGCCCGGCGTTATTGATCAATATATCAGGTGAATGGTCTGCATTAAAGGTGGACGTCACGAAACGGGCTATCTCATCTTTATCGGTAATGTCCGCTTTTACCGTAATGAACGTTGACCCGAGCTCCTGTTGCAGGGCATCAAGGCGTTCTTTCCGGCGGGCCAGTCCGTAGACCGTAACGCCTTTTTCAACCAGGATCCGGCTGAACTCTTCACCTATCCCGCTGCTTGCACCGGTAATGACTGCAATTTTGTCATTTAAAATCATAAATTGTCAGGATTCTGTATGTGAAATGACTAACATGGATATTTAAAATTACATTCCCTTGAATTCCCTTTACTTGGATGTCGGTAATACCCGTATCAAACTAGCCGTATGCACGGATCAGGAATGGAGAATCATTCATATTTTTGATTATGCCGAACGTGATGCACTCCTTAGCATGATAAGGGATAACCATATTTATTACCACCGTGTTTTGGTTTCCTCTGTGGTGACGCCCGTTGCCGGCCTGTTGACGGAGGCCTGTCCGCGGGAAAAACTATTTATTTTTACCAACGAAAAGATCCCGATAAACCGTATTTCCTACGATAGCCATTCTACCATGGGCGTAGACCGCTTTCTTGCCGCCAACGGGGCGTGGATCCAATGCCGGAGATCATGTATTGTTATTGATGCCGGAACAGCCTGTACCATCGATTACATCGATAAAAACGGGGTGTTTCAGGGCGGTGTTATCATGCCCGGACTGAAATCCATGGAGGGGGAGCTGTTGAGATCTGCCAAGGCCCTGCCCGTTATTGAACGATCCATTCCGGACGAATGGCCGCCAAAATCGACGCAAACGGGCTTGCAATGGGGCCTTTTCGGTTCCTACCTGTTTGCCCTGGAAGCTCATTTGCAGCGTTTTCTTAAAATGGACAAGAGGGCCGTTATCTGGCTTACCGGAGGGGATGGCAGGCTGATGACCCGGGTCATCACGCCGGAGATCCGTTTGGATGAATTTCTGGTATTCAAAGGCCTGAAATCCCTGGTTGATGAAGAGGGTAATGGGTCGTAGTCTCTACAAGGCTATGACCATCGTAGACAAAAGCCCGTCCAGGATAGAATCCACTATATAATTCAGAAAGGAATCTTCCATCCTGTCCATCTCATTTTCGACGGTGCCCTCGCGAAGGGATTCATCCTCACTTTCCTGATCACTGGACCGCAGCAACAGGTTATTGGCCAGAAAAGATTCGATTTCATTGCCCAGATCCCGTGTGTAATCACGCGTATCCAGGGTTTCAATTTCCAGATCACGGTAAGCTGCCTGCACGCTGCCTGTTGCCTCCCCGCCCAGTGACCGGATATCGATCATGATGCTATCAATAACACCGCTGCGAATGCGAATGCCTTCCAGGTCCACTAAAATGGAATTGAATAATTCGGCATTCATTTCCCCAAGGCGGCCCGAGAGATGAACAGGAAAATCCGGGGCAAGCAGGGGCATCGTTATATTCAGGTTTAGTTCCCCTTCTCCTTCGACCAGGGTGTTCAGGGAGATTCGTGCAGGCTGATCGGTGGTCATCAGATCCGGATCATTCGTAATATGTTGAACGTCCCCCTGAAGATGATCCAGCGTAATGGTTCCCGGCCTGACGCCGTCTGCGGCCCGTTCCGAATAAATAACCCGGCCGTTTTCCAGGTTGACCTCCCGGATATTCAGGTAAAACCCCAGATCCTGCACCAATTCATGCGGCATCTGCGATGGCGAGGTTTTGGGAACGCCGATATCGGAAAACGAATCAAAGAGAAAGTTTGTAATGCTGACGGACCCGGCGAGGATATCCCGATGATCCAGCAGGCGGCGGTAGTCTATATCTGCGACGCGTATACGTGCGGCATTAAATATATTCCGGCTCTCGCGCGTTTCCAGCCGGTCGATAAATTCGGGGTCCGGAATGGTCGGTTCGTAACGGACACTGTCAACCTGAAAGAAGGCATCTGCCGTAGAGGCCGATACGGTACCGACAGAAAAATGATAGACCCCATCATCCAATTCACCCTCGTAACCCTCCACGGTGAGCCGGACATCATCGCTGAACAGGGTCCTGCTTTCATCCCGGGCAGCTGCAGAATCAACCCGGATGTTATCAAATTCCAGGTTTATCCCCCGGATGACCTGTTCAGTGGTCTGCTCATCTTTTTTTTGCCAGACGGCTAACGTGGCACTGGTAATTTGAAGGTCATTTATATGGATTGCGGGCAATTGGTTAGCAAGTTGCCTGTGCAACGAATTCCGGCGGCTTTCGTTGTTATCATCTTCGCCGTCTCCGGCAAGATCCTGATCGATCATTAGCGATATAACCGGTTCGTCTATCCGCAGGGAATTCATTTCAATGCTGTCTTCACGTAAAAGCCGGACCAGGTTAACCCCTTCGAGGCGAAATCCGGACATACTGAATTCGTAGCGGAATGAGGGCAGGCTGTCGGCGTGCATATCACGCAAAACCTGCTCGTTGGCCGTCACGGAAATTCCGCCAGCCTGTACAGACCGGCGAAGCAGGGAATACTCAATGTCTTCAAGGTGAAGCGAATACAGCCCTCCGGTGGCTTTCTCTATGTTCTTGTTAACCTGATCCCTGATAAACCCTGCATCCACAATGATCAAGAGGGAAACATAGGCGGCTATCAGGATCAGGGCTATAGCTCCGGCAATGATGTACAGCCAGCGTATACTGCTGTTTTTAACCGGAGCGTTTTTTATTTGGTTAACATGCAAAGGTTCAACCTGAGAAAGCTTTAACCGGCTATTATGGTACCGCCGTTCGGGTGCATAACCTGTCCGGAAATGTAGGATGCTTCGTCGGATGCCAGGAAAACGTAACAGGGTGCCACTTCATTTGGTTGCCCTACACGCCCCATGGGGGTACTTTTACCGAATTCCTCCACATCCTCTTCCGGAAAAGTAGACGGGATCAAAGGGGTCCATATGGGTCCGGGTGCCACGGCATTAACCCGGATATTGTTTCTGGCAAGAGCCTGGGAGAGCGACCGCGTAAAAGATAAAACAGCACCCTTGGCGGCAGAATAATCCAGTAAGGAGGGATTGCCCTTATAAGCGTTTATGGACGTGGTATTAATAATGCTGCCACCTTCTTTGATATGAGGCAAAGCAGCTTTCGTAAGGAAAAAAACAGAGAATACATTGGTGCGAAAGGTATATTCGAGTTGTTCTGCCGTAATATCTTCAATGGATTGCTTTGCATAATGCTCTGCGGCATTATTGATAAGGATATCAATTCTCCCGAATTCCTTCACGGTCTTATCCACTATTTCCCTGCACCGTGATTCCTGGCCAATATCACCAGGCAGCAAAATGCATTGCCTGTTTTCCTTCCTGATCAGTTCACGGGTTTTATCGGCGTCGTCATGTTCATCAAGATAGGAAATAACAACGTCGGCGCCCTCCCTGGCAAAGGCAATGGCAATGGCCCGGCCTATGCCACTGTCACCGCCCGTAATGAGGGCAACTTTGTCCAATAGCTTTTTGCCCTCCTGTTGGAAAGTACTTTCAGGTTTGGGATCCATTTCTTTTTCATGGCCGGGTTTACGTTCCTGATGCTGGGGAGGTTTCTCCATTATGTCATCTCCTGATTGATATAGATTTATCTGATCTGCCTAAACACATCAAACAGAATTTGCTAAAAGAGCGTTCGAAAAAAAACCATTCCTGCTCAACAAATAAACAGTCTGTTTTTTTAGCATACCCAGAGATCAGAGTATTGAACGTAACCGTAATAAAGCATTATAAGTCATTAAAAAACACTTAGATATTAGCTTTTTTATTTAAGCTATGTTACATTGCATTATATGATGTATCAATAAATATATCAGTCTAAATTTAAAATAATTTTAATAAAAATAAGAGGTATGCAGGATGGATGACTTGAAAATTAAAGGAAATTGGAACGAAGTTAAAGGCAGATTAAAACAACAATATTCTAATTTAACCGATGATGACCTACAATACACCGAAGGCAAAACGGACGAACTTGTAGGACGAATACAGCAGAAAACAGGCAAATCCAAAGAAGAAGTGGAAAAAATGATATCCGGTGAATATTAGATTCTATTTATGATGATTAACATGTTATATTATATACAAGTTTATCATAGTTGAGTCGTTTTAGTCACAATTAAATAAACGATAACATAATCTATTATAAAAATGGCTAAATTGGAATCAATAAATGATCTATTCATGCATGAATTAAAGGATATATATCATGCAGAACAACAACTCGTGGATGCACTTCCGACTATAGGGGAGAAGATTTCATCTTCAGAACTGAAGTCTACAATGGAAATGCACCTTGGACAAACCAAAGATCAGGTAAAAAGGCTGGAGGAAGTTTTTGATAAGCTTGGCCAATCACCCCAGGCTGAAAAATGCCAGGCCATGGAGGGTTTGCTTGACGAATGCAGGGAAATAATGGATCAGGATGCAGACTCTGCGGTGATGGATGCGGCCCTGATCGCGGCCCAGCAGAAGGTTGAGCATTATGAGATTGCTTCGTACGGGACCCTGGTGACCTGGGCAAAAGAACTGGATAATAGGGAAGTGAGTGAATTACTGGGAAAAACGCTTGATGAAGAAAAACAGGCAGATGAAAAATTAACCCAGATTGCCAAGCAAAGTGCTAATGAACGAGCTATGAAATAAGCCTGAAATCATTAATTAGAGAGACAGATTATGGATAATTCAGCAATAAAAGCAACGCTAAACAGGCTGATCGAGACCTGTAAAGACGGTCAGGAAGGATACAGAACGGCATCTGAAGATGTTGAGGATACCAACCTGAAATCCCTGTTTAGCTCATTCTCATTACAACGTTCGGAATTCGCCGGTGAACTGCAGGATGTGCTGGTCAATCTGGGGGAAAGCCGTCCCGAGGATGAAAGCAGCTATACAGGCGCCCTGCACCGGGGCTGGATAAATTTGAAGCAGGCTTTAGCCGGCAAGGAAAGACAGGCCATTCTCAGTGAATGTGAGCGGGGCGACGATGCAGCCGTTAGCGAATACGAGAGTGCCCTGGAGGAAGAATTGCCAGTGCCTGTGAAGGAAGTGGTACTAAAACAATACAATGAAATTAAGGCAGCCCGGGACCGGGTAAAAGAACTCAGGAACATAGCGGAGGCTGCCGAATAATTTATATAACCTAAAGACCCGGTATCCGGACCATTTGGATACCGGGTCTCCGGTTTTTTAATATAACTGCATAACAACATATCAGGAGGGTTAAGTTATGGCGGAGCATAAAAGAAGAGCAGAACCGTCAGCAAGACGTTCAATATTTATCAGCAAAGTTTCATGGGGAGCCATTTTAGCAGGGGCTTTGGTGGCTATTGTAGTGCAAATCGTGCTTAGCATGCTGGGCATAGCAATCGGCGCCTCGGCCATAAACCCAACGGAATCCGGCGGTGCTTTTTCAGGTTTGGGTATCGGTGCTGCATTATGGTGGGTTGTCACAGCGCTGATCTCCCTGTTCACCGGAGCCTGGGTAGCCGGCCGCATGGCTTCTATAACCAACTCTTTTGAAGGGATGATGCATGGGATTATTGTCTGGTGTGTAGCCACCTTTATTGGTTTAATGATGATAACCACTACGGTTGGTCAGATAATGAGCGGGGCCTTTGGCGTTGTTGGACAGGCCATTTCCGTTGCCGGTGAAGCAGCCCCGCAAGCGGCTCAGGCCTTGCAGCAGGACGGTACCCAGGCCCGGCAACAGGAAGAGGATGCACTGGAGGGAATCATGGCTGAGATGAGGCAGTTGATCCAGGAAAGTGATCAGCAACAGACCCAGGCTCAGCAACAGCAGCAAAATAGCGGGCCCTTTGCCCGGCAGCAACAGCAACAGCAACAGCAACAACAGGCAGGCAGTCAGGAGCTGGAAGAGGCCGTGAGCCGCTTGCTGCAGGAAGGGGATGTAACTCCACAGCAGAGGCAGCAAGTGGTGAATATGCTGGTGGAGAATACCCGAATGAATGAACAGCGGGCTGAACAAACCGTAGAGAACTGGATATCCACTTATCAGGAGGCTTCTTCCGGCAACGGCATAAATACCGGACAGATCCGGGAGCAGGCCGAGGAGGTTGGTGACGATGTGGCCGATGCCCTGGCCACAGCAGCTTTCTGGTCATTCATAGCATTGGTTCTGGGAGCCATAGTAGCCGGCGTTGGAGGCAGTATGGCTGCACCGGCTGAAGGGGAAATAGAACGGGATGAAGAGCGTCCGTACAGGGACCCCGAAAGAACCACTACGGCCTATGAACGTGATCCGAATGATCCGACCTACCGGAGTGCACCGGAACGGCGCGGACAGGAACCGGGCAAAACCAACCCGGCGAGAAACGAACCGCGTATGCCTGGCGATCCGAATCCCGATGAACCCAGAGGGAATAAAGGTAGAAATCCCGGCGTCTGAGTAAAGAAGCGAACGTCCGTGCCAATACAAAATAGATAACAAGAAGAGGAATGCCATGAGAATATTATCGACTCGCACCCATGGTTTTATTGATTACCTGGTTGGTGTAGTTCTGATATTAGCCCCCTGGCTGCTTGGCTTTGCAGCCGGGGGCGCAGAAACCTGGGTACCGGTCATCATTGGGGCAGGTGTAATTTTATACAGCATGCTGACGGATTATGAGATGGGAATTTCCCGCCAAATATCCATGGATACCCATCTCACCCTTGACGCCATAGGGGGCATCATTTTAGCCGTTTCCCCCTGGCTGTTCGGGTTTGCGCCCCTCGTATGGGTGCCTCATCTGGTGGTGGGGGCAGCTGAATTTCTGGTATCCCTGATGACCGAAAGAGCACCCTCGCCTGAGCACAGAACCAGGGCAGCTTAAAGGAGGCCTGTATAGCACCATGTAAAGAAAAGGTGAATGGGAGCATCCTGTTCGCCTTTTTTTGTGGAAATTATTCGGTTTGGAACCCATATATCAGCAAAGCGGCACCGCCCAGGATAAAAATGACACCAATTACAGGCCGGACCGGCACGATCTGTTCATCGTCCCGGGTGATCTCCACATCGCCGGCATCCAAAACGGTTTCTTCCTGGGTAAAGGTAAAATCCTCTATGAACAAAAATGCAATTCCGAGGATGATCAATAGAATCCCAATAACCTTTTTCATTGTTGTAACTCCCTAATTGATGTATAGTTATAATAATTATATATAAAAAGACCTGAATAACAAAATAGTAAGATAAATATAATGATCCCGGCAGTAGCGATTCTTCAAATTTTATGTTTTTTATGGTAAAGAATCTATCTTACAGGGAGTAGGGATCTACGCCAAACCCGGCTGACCGACAAGCAATTTTTTAACCAACTATGCCTTACAATAAAGATATTTACAGCACACCTCACTATAAAGAGCCCGGACCCATCCTCGATAAGGAGAGTCCCTTTGAGTCTATGATGGAGCGCTTTCGTTTTGCGGCCGATCTGCTGAACCTCGATGAGGGAATGTTCCAGTATCTGGCCAGCCCGGTTCAGCAGATCACCGTATCCGTACCCATTATAATGGATAACGGAGCCATTGAAGTTTTTGAAGGATACAGGGTCATTCATGATAATGTCCTGGGTCCGTCCAAGGGTGGGATCCGCTTTTCCCCTGATGTATCCATTGAAGAAGTAAAAGCGCTGGCGGCCTGGATGACCTGGAAATGTGCAGTGGTTAACGTACCTTTTGGCGGGGCCAAAGGAGCCATTAAGTGTGATCCGGGTAAGCTGTCCTCGCGGGAGCTTGAGCATATTACCCGGCGATATACGGCAAATATGCTGGATGTCTTCGGTCCGGACCGGGATATTCCCGCTCCTGATATGAACACGAACGAACAGATCATGGGATGGATCATGGATACCTACAGTATGCATTCCCGGAAAACCGAAACCGGGGTGGTGACAGGCAAGCCCCTGCTGCTCGGCGGTTCCCGCGGACGAAAAGAAGCAACCGGGCGCGGGTTGATTACCGTTGTTCTGGCGGCTTTAAATAAACTCGGCATTATGCCGGGTCAGTCTGCCGTTGCCGTCCAGGGTTTCGGTAACGTAGGCTATATTTCAGCCAGGCTGATGTATGAACAGGGGGCCAGGATTATCGGTATCAGTGATGTGAACAGAGCTTATTATAATGCTGATGGTATAGATATTCCCAAAGCTTATACTCATATGCAGCTGAACAAAGGGTCGCTGGATGGGTTTGATGGTGGCGAAGTTATTACCAACAGTGAATTGCTGGAACTCCAATGCGACGTCCTGATACCGGCCGCCAGGGAAGATCAGATCAAGCTCCGCAACGCCTCCCGGATCAATGCCAGGATAATTGCCGAAGGAGCAAACGGTCCGGTCACCGCCAAGGCCGACGCCGTGCTTGAGGAAAAAGGCATCCTGGTCATTCCAGACATTCTGGCTAATGCCGGGGGGGTCACCGTCTCATATTTCGAGTGGGTACAGGACCGCCAGGGGTATTTTTGGACCGAAGAACGGGTTAATCGCAGATTAAACCGAATGATGCGGGATGCTTTTCAGATTATTTACATGGTAAAAGAAAAATATAATATTACCTTACGGCAGGCCGCCTACGTATACGCCATTGATAAAGTCTCTGAAACACTCCGTTTGCGTGGCATTTATGCTTAGTTCAGCAGATGAGTACCTTTTATGACCCAATCCCTGTCCCTGACTATTCCCTCGCGTCTGGAAAAACTGGATGACGTTCAGACTTTTGCCGAGGAATTAAAGGAAAGGGCAGGTCTGGATGACGAGAAGGCTGCCGGCGTCAGCCTGGCCCTCAATGAGGCGGTGACGAATGCGGTCAGGCATGGCAATAAGGGAGATGCGGATAAAAAAGTGGAAATTACCGCAAACCTTACCCAGACCGAGCTTCTGATTGAGGTTGAAGATGAAGGAGAAGGGTTTAATCCGGAGCTGATACCCGATCCCCTGGCTGAAGAAAACGTTCTAAAAACCAGCGGCCGAGGGGTTTATTTGATGAAACAGTTCAGCCATGTGGTACGGTATTCCGCAAAAGGAAATAAGGTCACGCTCGTCTTTAAAAGATAGATATGTTAATTCCCTCCTGTATGATTGATTAAAATTTTTTAATTAAGCGCCATTGGTTATATTGAGTTATGATAAAGCTCTGTATTCTGCTGTAGTTATATAATCACGATGCGCAAACAATCTGAAAATCTTTGGTCAGAAGAACAAGGCGGCACTTCGCCAGATAACTTCATGGAATATCCCTATTCCACTCATCGAATGCACGAAGAAGATATTCTGAAAAATATTGCCGAGGGTGTTTCTGCTGAAACTGGCGAGGCCTTCTTTAAATCACTGGTAAAACATCTGTGCAAGTCATTATGTGTAGATTATGCCATGGTCTGTGAGATAATCGGAGACCATATGGAGTCCAGGGTGATTGCCCAACAGGGCATGAAAAAGAAAATGGATGCCGGCACGATCTATGATTTTGAAAATACACCCTCCGGGGACGTGTTGGGGGATAACAATCTTGTTTGTTATCCCTCCGGCGTCCCCGACAGGTTTACCCATAATGAGGACCTGGCAACATTAAACGTATGCAGTTTTATAGGCATGCCGCTTCACGACAGTAATAAACAACTCATTGGCCACCTGGCCATAATGCACAACAAGCCCATCGTTTCCGATCTGTCGATTAAAAAAAACATGGTTAGGATTTTTGCAACACGGGCGTCTGCTGAATTGGAGCGAAGGCATTACGAGCAAAAGATTATCATTCAGAAAAACCGGGCAGAAGAAATGAACCGGCTTAAAACCAATTTCCTGGCCAATATGAGCCATGAGATCCGTACTCCCATGAACAGCATACTGGGGTTTGCCACCCTGCTGGAAGAGCAACTATCCGGAACCGAGTTAGGCTTTTTTACTTCCCGGATTAAACAAAGCGGAGAACGATTACTCAATACCATCAATGATCTTTTGGATTTAGCCAAAATTGAATCCAGAAAAATGGATGTAAATCTGGCCTGCCATAATGTAAGTGAGCAGGTAGAGGTGGCCACCGGCTTGATGGGTGGCATTGCCATCCAAAAGAACATCAGCCTTATTACTTCGATCCGGCGCGATGACCTGTACGCAGAACTGGATCCGCATATATTCGGTCAGATCCTGAACAACACCATTGGCAATGCGCTGAAGTTTACCGAAAAGGGCCATGTTGAGGTAAGCGTGGATGCGGTTGCTGAAAAGAAGGTGAATTTTGTTCGCATTGCTATCCGTGACACGGGTATAGGCATTGAGAAGGATTTCCTGGATCAGGTATTCGATGAATTTAAACAGGAAAGTGAAGGGCTGAGCCGGCGCTTTGAAGGAACGGGCCTTGGACTCACCATCACTAAGAAATTTGTGGAATTGCTGAACGGGACCATAATGGTAGACAGCAAGAAAGGTGAAGGGACATCCTTTACCATATTATTGCCGGCTGTGTCAAAAACACCAGAAACCGAAAAGAAAATAAATAAAAACATGTCTGACCCTATTGTACCGGAACAAACGGGATATAAACCCAAAATCCTACTGGTAGAAGATAATGATGAAAACAAGGATGTGACTAAACTCATCCTGAAGAATCATTATAACATCGACTCGGCATTAGACGGAGAGTCGGCCATTGAGAAGGTAAAAGAGGAACAGTATTCGGCCATATTGATGGATATCAATCTTGGACGCGGACTCACGGGTACCGAGGTCAAGTCTTATATCAAGCAACTGCCCGGGTATGAGGGTGTCCCCATCATTGCCATAACAGCCTACGCAATGCGGGGAGATCGTCTTAAGTACCTCCAGGAAGGGTTTGACAGTTACCTGGCCAAGCCATTTTCAAAAGAGGACCTGATTGAGGTCATTTCCAGCGCTATTTCCTGCAAACGTCTTTAAAGAATAGATTTTTTTTGATCACCATATAGTTAACTATCAAGCCCATGTCTACTTTTAAATTTAAAGGTTTATCAAATCAGGGGAAACTTGCACAGGGAGAATTTGAAGCCACGAATAAAAAAACGGCCAGGGCCCGTATTGATAAGCTGGCCAAAACAAAAGGTATTAAGATACAGTCGCTGGAACAAAAGTTTTTGTATACCTATAAGGTAAAGAAAAACGGAAAGCTCCTTAGCGGCGAGCAGGAAGCCTACAACAAGGAAGAAGTCGAGCGCGCCCTGCTGAAACTGGGCTACAAAGATGTCAAAGTCCAAAAACAACTGTTTGATTTTAAAGGAGGGGTACCTACCCAGGATATTGTTACTTTTATCCGGCTTTCGGCTGACCTGTTGAAACAGAAACTGCCGTATGATGAAATCCTTAACCTGCTTTACGAAGATACGGCAAACAAGCGTTTGCGGGATACCATCAAGGTGATTCAGAAAGACCTCAAGGATGGTAAAGAGGGCACCGAGGTCTACGGCAAACACGAGGATGTATTTGGTAAATTCGCCGCTTATATGCTCAGCGTAGCTTCCACAAGTGGTAATATGGCGTTGGTTTTTGAAAGTACGGCCAAGTTCATGGAACGGGATGCCGATTTCAAAAAGAACATGAAGCGGGCTCTGTTGATGCCGGTCATTACGGTGATAGCCGTTATCGGCGTGGTGCTTTTTTATGTGGGATACATTTTTCCCGCCACGGCGGAAATGTTTCTGGAATTTGATATTGCCCTGCCTCCCATGACAGCCAAGACACTTGAAGTCAGTAATTTTCTTCAGGCAAACTGGATTACGTTGGTGCTGAGCTTCGTAATACCCATGGGCGGCTTTATTTATTATGTAAAGACTCCGGGAGGCAAACTCTGGCTGGATAAGCATATTATCGGTATGCCGGTGGTCGGCGATCTGCTGCATAAGACCAGTATTGAAATTTTCTCAAGGGTATTTTTTACCCTGTATAGCGGGTCGGGGCAAAATATCGAGGTGATCCGGGTGGGGGCCGAAGCCTGCCGGAATACTTATATGGAAAAACAGATCAAAAACATTTCCATAAAAATGATGCTGGATGACGGAAAGGGGCTGCTGGAATCCATGGAAGCTTCCAACGTGTTCACCCAAACGGCCCTGAGCCGCTTCAGGCTGGGTGCCGAATCGGGAGCCCTCCGTGAAAATGCCAAGCAACTGGCCGAATATTATGAGATTCAGACGACCTACAAGATGGATTCGGTAATTGACCAGATCAACCTTTTTATTAATATGTTTATTATGATCGCCCTGGTTGGCATCACCGTTATTTCTTCAGAATCAGCTATGATCAGCCCGAATAATTAAATATCTCGTCCCGATCCAACCCCAAATCCCTTTGCTATGATGATCACCCATCCCTGTTATTCCCTTATATATGATTGAAAAGGTAAATTTGAAAAGAAGAATTGGTGATATTCTGGTCCAGGCCGATATTATCAATGAAGAGCAGCTTGAAAAAGCCCTTCAGATTCAGGAAATGGAACCGGAATCCATCCGGAGGCGTCTGGGTATCATATTAGCCGAAGATTTTGAAATTGACCGGCACCTGGTGATGAAGGAGATCGCCGAGTTGTACGCTTTCAGGGAGGTTGGCGCCGGCGAGAACGGGATCAACGAAGACCGCATTAAGAAGATCAAAAAGTTGGTCGAAGATCTGCCCAAGGAAATTATTGAAGAGTTAATCCCACGCAAAACCATCCCTTTCGATCTGAAACGGAATACCCTGGTTTTGGCCACGGCCGATCCGACCGACCCATCCCTGTCGTCACTGGCCGGACAGCTGAATTTCAAACAGCATGAAATAGCCTATTGCCGTCTCGAAACCATTGATAATGTCATCGGCAGGGTATATGAGCAAAAGAACGAGTTCCTGGACCTGCTGGAAGAGATCGACTACGAAACGTCTGATGTTCAGAACGATGAGGAGATCAATGAAGCCGAAATTGATGCGGAAATTAACCACAGCATGCTCAACTCCCTGGTGGAGGGTATGCTGGTAGAATCGGTCAGACAGGACGTCAGTGATATTCACGTCATACCCGGGCTTGGAAACAAGACCGATATTTTTTTCCGGACCGATGGCAAGCTTAAGCTCTGGTACACCCAGCATAATATTAAACCCGAAGCCATAACAGCCGTTATTAAAGATAAGACCCGGAATGTGGACCGGTTCGAACGGGATTCATCCCAGGACGGGTTCATGCAGCGGCAGGTAGACGGACACAATCTGCGCTACAGGGTCTCCATTATGCCTATTGTCGGACAGGAATTCGAACGCAAGTTCGAATCCGTCGTTATCCGGATCCTCGATGACCGCAAAGTCATTACCGATCTGGCTAAACTGGGCCTGCAGAAGCAGGCTCATATCGATTTTGTGAAATCCATAAAAAAACCTTCCGGTATTGTAATCATTACGGGTCCGACGGGAAGCGGGAAATCCACTACCCTGGTCGCAGCCCTGTATTCGGTGATTGACCCTTCGGTAAACGTACTTACCGTGGAGGAGCCTGTTGAATACCTGATTAACGGGGCCAGGCAGCTTAAGATCAGCGACCATATGACTTTTGATATGGCCATTCGCGGTATTCTGCGTCATGATCCCGATATTGTACTGGTGGGGGAGATCCGGGATTTGAAAACGGGGGAAATTGCGATCAAGCTGGCCAATACCGGTCACCTCACCTTTTCCACCCTTCACACCAACGATGCTCCGAGCGCTGTTGCCCGTCTTTATAATATGGGTGTGGAGCCTTTTCTTATTGCCAATGCGGTGAACCTGGTAATGGCCCAGCGTCTGGTCCGAAAGCTCTGTGAGAACTGCAAGTCACCCATGGATGGCCTGAGCCCGGAACTGCCCAAAAGTTTAGGGTTTACCGATAAGGAAATTAAGGAAACCACCTTTTACCAAAGTGTAGGCTGCGATAAATGCAATAACGGCTTTAAAGGCCGGGTCGCCATTCATGAAGCCCTGTATTTTGATAAAGAGATCAAAAAGATCATTTTTGAATCCGGTGAAGAAATTGATGAAGACAAGATCCGCCAGCAGGCCATAAAAAACGGAATGCTCACGCTGAGGGCCTCCGGCCGGGAGCGCATCAAAGCAGGCACCACGACCATCGATGAAATTCTGGCTATCACGCTGGAGGATTGACCATTAATTCATTAAATGCAGAAAGTATAGTTGCAAAGTTAAAATTTTTTAATATTTTATAAATTCAACTTTTAATTTATGTTCATAACAGTTTAATAATCAAATCATGAGTGATTATACTGATTTATTGCTTGCCATAGGTGCGATGGTTATTTATTCCATGCTGCTGTTGAACACCAATGCGTCGCTGTTGCGCAGCGATACCATGCAGATGGAAACGGAACTGGAACCCAACGCCATTGCTCTTGCCCAGAGTGTGATAGATGAGGTGCGGGTTAAGCCCTTTCAGGACATAGACCTGGCCGGCCTGACGTTCGGTCAAACCCTGAGCGGGGCACGGATCCCGGCCGATGCCGACTATGCCCTCGGATTAAATCCGGAGATCTCCTGGGCCGATACGACGGCATATGGTGACTATGAAACAACCATACAAATGTATTACGTCCAGAAAAATGACCCCGATACCCCTGTATCCCCGGGTCCGACGAATTACCAACGTTTCGATGTGGCCGTATCCAGTAAATATCTATCTAATGAAATTACACTGAATTACATTAAAAGCCGATATTAAAAAGGGTCAAATGGAAAATAATAAACCTAAGGTCTTCGACGAGAACCTGCACAGTCTGTTGGAAAAAACACCATTGCTGTTTCGAAGGTTTGAACCGGATGAGTTGCGTCATTTTTTGATGCTGGGCCATAAAGAAACGTATCAGACAGATGACATCCTTGTTCAGGAATCGGAACAATCCAAAAATACGGCTTTCCTGATCATAGAAGGCCAGGTTTCCATCTGGAGTGAGGAAATTCATCTTGCCGACCTGAGTGCGGGGGATTTTATCGGGGAAACCTTCCTTTTTGGTAACGGATCCAGAACGGCTACGGGGAAAGCGACCAGGCATACCATAGTGCTCCGTTTTGAGCGGGATGAAGTGCTTCATTTTTTCCGGACCATGCCCGAGCGGCTGTTCAAGGTTTTCATTATGAACATCATTGAAATCCAACAGGGTAAAATAGCGGTAATGAATACCAAAACGGTGCAATTAAAGCGTCGTTTGCTAAAAAACGAAGAGGAGTGATATCATGAATATCGGCATTGTAGCCAGTACACTTGTAGGCGGTATGGTCTTGTTTGCAATCGTATCGCTGAATATCCGGGTTTCCCAGCATGCCGGAGAAAATACCCTGTATCATACGGCCAAAATAAACACCGATATGCTCGCTGAGGTTATCACCTTTGACCTTAATCATGCAGGTTATGGTTATTCAGGCACCGACGCCCCGGTTATAACGGCCAATGATTCCACATTTGCTTACAATACCTCTGATCAGGAAACGGACATCGAAAAGGTCATGTCCTGGTATTATGATTCGGGACAGCTCAGCCGCGTCGACGCAGGTGATGATGTGGTGATGAGTTCAAATATAATTGATTTCAGGTTCACCTACTATGACCTTAGCGGGATTATGATGTCAACGCCCGTGACAGGCTCCGACCTGGAGGATATCAGGCAAATCAAGGTTTCCCTGATCAGCGAGAGTGTGGCCAAATACGGCAACAAAACGAAAGCGCCGAGTTCGGCCTGGGAAAGCACGTTTACCCCGCGAAACCTGAATAATTGATCAGCCGGTCACGGACGATTGCAAATATATAACATAACGGAGTAGCACATGGGACGAGCAGCCATATTTCTTTGCGGTGGATTTGCCATTATTTTAGGCATCATCCAGTTTAATATCCTGAACAGCCAGGTGAGCCAGTCAAAGCTCAATGTGGAGTATGTAAACCAGTCCCAGGCCCGGAACATGGCCATGAGCGGCATGGAATTTGGAATACGGGAAATCATGCATGAAGAAGGCTTCGAATGGCGGCCCGATCCTCAGCCTATGAAAGTTACTTTCAATGGCACCGGCATAGACGTATACATCGACGATCACTCGACCCATCCGGCCGAACTGGAGACGGACCAGATCCGCGTGCGGGCCGAATCGGAGATGTTTGAACGCACCAGCCGGGCCGAGGCCATATTGGTAAGAGAAAGCATTTTTCCCCCTATTCCCGGGGCCATGGGCTTTTATGGAGAGGACTCCCAGCTTAACATTGGCGGTAATGCCAAAGTATACGGCGAAGATGTGGATCCGCCGGGTGGAGCCCCCGGTGACGGGGAGAATAAACCAGGCATCGCTTCGGTGATAGGCGAGGATGAGCTCATCAACTCTACAGGCAACGCTAACGAGATTGACGGGGAACCGCCCTTTAAGGAAGAAGACCTGGATGCCGAAGAATTGCAGGAGAATATCGATAATTATTTAGCTGAGGCGGAATCGTATACGGGGGAACTGGGGACGGCTGAAAACCCAAAGATCATCAAGCTTGATGAAACCGTGAAACTTAACGATGAAGGCGGGGCCGGAATACTGATCATTCCACCGGGCGTTACCCTTGAGCTGCGCGGAAGTTTTACCTTTGAGGGGCTGGTGATCGTTCAGGGGGCTTTGGATATCCGCGGAAATGTCACCATATACGGCTCCATGCTCTTCGGAGATAACTCCCTGCTGGAAATTGAGGATGCCGATCCCAGCCAGCCTGAACTCTCGGGTAACACCACCATACAGTACAGCAGTTCGGCTCTGGCCAATGTGAATCAGAAGTTTGCGCACAAGTTTGACAAGCAGCCCGAGATTGTCAGTATTCGTGATTAATCCGCAGTTTAAATTTGCAATTTATTAAGCTTTTTTAATTATCTTATACTATCTACTTTTCCGGTTTGAGACCGACCGGAGCATTATTTAATACAATGTGATCACCTTTAGTTTCCAACATGATAACCGATACGCAAAACGAATTATCTGAGATAACGCTGCCTCTGATCGAGCAAATCCCCAAAACCGCCATCGGACTCGAACGGCACCTGGCTATAGGGGAGGTTATTGATGCCCAACCCGAAGAGGTACGGTTTCGATTGAAAGGCCTTCTGGATTCCTGGCTGGAAAATATGGATAAAAACGAGGCTTCCGACATCGACCTCGGCGGACTCGGTTGTGACGGGAAGGTCTGGTACCGGATCCATGGTAACAAAAAACCCTGGGCGGCCATACCTAAAACGACCCGGGACGATACCAATTTCCTCTGCCACAATATATTGATGCCCAGCCAGCGTGAGTTCCTGGTCGAGAACCGCAACCTTGATTTTTCATATCTCATCGAAAATGGGGATACGGCCAAACGGTTCCGGGCTGATATGTACCTGGATATGGAGCACCTGGCGCTTAACATGAGAAAGATCGAAACGGATGTGCGCCCGTTTAAACAGCTGAACTTCCACCCGGAAGTGGCTAAAGCCCTCAGCCTGAAATTCCTTAAATTCGGGCTCACCCTGGTGACCGGAATAACCGGTTCGGGTAAATCATCGACCCTGGATACCATCATCGATGCCAATAACCGTTCAGTTGAGTCGCATATTGTCATTATTTCCTCTCCTGTCGAACTGGTGCACAAGCCTCAGAAATCCATTGTCCGCCACCGTGAAGTGGGCCGTGACGTGATGTCGTTCCGGGAAGGGGCCGTTCAGGCGCTGCGACAGGATCCGGATATCATCGTGATCGGCGAGTTGCGTGATGCCGATACGATCATGACGGCTCTGGAAGTTACCGATTCCGGACACAAAACCTTCTCCACCCTGCATACGGCTTCAGCCACCGAAAGTATTGATCGAATTATTGGCGAGGTTCCAACCAATGAACAGGAACGGGTACTGAACCGGCTGGCCGATGTGTTAACCTGCGTAATAAGCCAGAAGCTGGTTCCGACCCTGGATGGAAAAAGGGCCTTAGCCAAGGAAGTGCTGATTACCACCTCATCGGTAAAGGCTGCTATCCGCAACAACAATACCGGCGAGATTTATCAAATGCTCATGGAGGGGAGCGCATACGGTATGCATACTCTGGAGCAGGACCTCAAGCGTCTTTACGAAGAAGGAAAAATCTCCATGGACGAGGCCTTAAACCAGGCCAACAACAAGAAACGCCTTAAAGAAATCATTTCGTAAATCCTGATTTTAACCTTTACAGTTTGTCTAAAACAGAATTCATAGGTATTGCCTTATCCGGTGACGATTTAAAAATCGCGCGAGTCCGGTTAAATAAAAAACGTCTTGAGCTGATATCGACGGAGACGGTAACCTTGGTTACCCCGCTGAGGTATACGGCCAAAACCAGGGAGGTGGCTGTCCCGGAGGAGGAAGATCCCGAAGACATGGGTTCCATCTTCGGCATCGACGATGACGAGGATGGCGACGGCGGGGAAATCAATCTGGAAGACGAGATGGGCGGGGACGACGGATTTGATATGACCGACGAGAGTACGGAAGATCCCGGCGGAGGGAACAACGAGATCCTGCTGGAGACCGTACTTTCAGGTATTGATCCGAAACAGTTGAATGTCGGGTTAAATATCCCTTACGGCAATACCATTTTCCAGTTTCTTCAGGATAATGACTATACAACCCTGAAGGCCAAAGAACGGAAGGCGATCATTGAGGAAAAGCTGAATAGCATTTACGATAAGCCTATTTCAGAGGATAATTACATCTATCAGATCCGCAATGACAAGTCATTGCTGCTTGCCTCCTTTGAAAATGAAATACCTCTGCTGAATCTGCTTGACCAGACCGCGACCTATTATAAAGGGAAGATCATCATTCGTGACATTCAGGCCGATGAGGCGGTTTTGACCGGATTAATACGAGCCAATTATACCCTCAGTGAAAATGAATATACCGGCATTGTCCACATCGGGCAAAACTCAAGCCGGATCATGTTTCTCAAAGGGGACCTGATCCATATGGTGCTTCCGGTCATCAATCAGGGCAGCAGTTCATCACGATTGTTAAACACCCTGTTTAGTAAGATCCTTTTTGAGATTGATAAGGGAGAACTGCCGAATGTCGATCGCCTGATCATCACCGACCATGGTGGATTGGGCAATAAAGCACGGGATTTCTTCCGAAAGCAGCTAACCGATGTGGACATTGAAAATTTGCAGTTCCACCCGGATAAGTTGCTGTATTCAGGAAGTGAGCATGACGATGTGATCGCAGCCGGAGAGGATGCCCTGCCGGATCTCGCTTCCTATACCACGGCGATCGGACTGGCCTGGGCAAGCAGTAAGCTGGATGCAGGCGATTTTCCCCAGTTATCTTTTCTGCCCGGCTATATCGTCGACCGCCAGCGTATGTTCAAGCTGGAATGGCATGGTGCGATCCTGCTTTTGCTGATTGCCGGCGTTCCCTTCATCACGAACAACTACTATCAGGCGAATGTGCAAAAAATACAGGCTTTGGAGAACGACATCACTTTGCTGGATAGCCGCATTCATGAAAGCAGGCCGATTGCCAATATAACCGAACAGCTCGCCGCTGAAATGACTACCCTGAACGAACAGCTCGACCTTTATAATACCCTCAGCGAAGACTCGTATAAGTGGTCTTCCACCCTCGATATCCTGAATGAGGGGCTAAACGGGGTCAGCAATACCTGGGTAACCCAGATACGTTCGGCCAACGAAGGAATGATCATTGAGGGATACAGCCTGTTTCGAAATCGTATTCCTTTGCTTGCCAATGTGTTCAGGCGGGCAACGGTCCAAAGTGTGACGGAAGGCGAGATGCGGAGTACGACCATTTACCGGTACATTATTCTGGTTGACCAGATCGCAGAACCCGAGTTGTTTACACCCGGGGAAGCCGCACCGCCGGCGAATATTACCGATATGATAAATATCGATCCTATAATTGGAAATGATCCATGAATTACGCACTTCGAAATACCATTTATCTTGGGGTCACCCTCCTCCTGATGGTCGGGTCGGGCTGGGCGCTGATCAGGTTTACCCAAATTGAATACCTGGAAGAACTGGAAGAAACGCATGAGCAAAAACAGGGCGAGCTGGACGGGTATGAATCCTCAGCTGAGAATTATGAAGCTATGCTGCACGGGTTTATGGAAACCACCTATAAGGTTGAAAATCATGATAAGGAACTAATGGCTGATCATAGGGTTCCCGTTGTGTATGATTATGTGCGTACGCTGAACCAGGGCGCCGCCCATACCGAGGTTAACTTTAGCTGGAGCGACTCGGTCATGCAGGATAACTACGGCTACAACCAATTTACCGTTAACGGCAGCGGCTCGTATCGGAATCTGTATAACTTTGTGCAGCGGCTGGAAAGGAGCAAGCCCCTGTTTAAGATAGCTTCCCTGCAAATACAAACGCTGGGAGAACTTGAGACGCTGAATGACGTGCGTTTTGATATCGCTGTCCAATCCTATTACAACAGGGTCCCCGACGGTTATGAACCGTCTGTACTCATTCAGCGAACGAGCGGTGGTATATCCCATAATCCATTTTTCCCTCTAATACACAGCGTGCCGCCTAATGAAGATAACCTGATCGATATTGACGACAGCCGGCTGATCGCCCTTTCCAGAAGGGATGCTTACCTTATCGACCAGCAGGGGGCCCTGCAAACCCTCAGGGCCAATGATGAGGTCTATCTGGGACGCGTTCAGAGCATTAACTTCGACGATAGCAGCATAACCTTTTTATTGAACCGCGGCGGACTATCCGACCGGGTAACCCTGAACATTCAAACTCAGTTGTAGCCAGACTCAAACAACGTTGACCCTCCTATTATGCTAAAACCCCTATTGCTCCTTTCCTTTCTGTGTACATTAACCGTTTCGTCCATTGCCGGCCAAAACCGTTTTCCGGTACGTGAACACGTTGATCCCGGCGAACTGGTATCGATGAACCGTGAAACATCGTTCAACCAGGCTATCCAGATCCTGAACGATATGGCCATGGACTTTGAAGGCAAGTTCATTACCAACAAAAGCAGCATGTCCGGAAGCATAGGCCTGAGGCTGCCAAATATGCCCTGGCACCAGGCCCTCGAGTATATAGCCTCTTATAATAATCTGGTTATACGGGAAATGCCGGACCGGTACGAGATCCTTGATTATGCCGAGACCGCCGAGCCTGATCAGGCCCGGGAGGCCGAGCTTGTGCAGGAGGAAACGGGCTTTAACTTTGAAAGCCGGGAAGTTGAAATATCGGCCATATTTTTTGAAGGGAACAAGCGCATGCTCCGCGAGATCGGTATTGACTGGTCCAGCATCAGAGACGGAATGGTAAGCGTTGCAAATATTTCGGCAGCCAACGTGTCTCAGGAAGTTTTTTCAGTGGAAGCCAATATCTCCGAACTGGCCGGTATTGAACGATACGACATCAATGCACTTTTCGGGGCTTTTGAAGCCAATAACCAGGGGGAGGTATTGGCCTCGCCCACTATAAAAGTACTTGACGGACAGGAAGGACGCGTTCAGGTTGGCCAGGATTTTTCAATTAAACAGAGGGATTTTGCCGGTAATGTAACGGATCAGTTTTTCAGCACCGGTACCATACTCGAGGTTATCCCCCGGGTTGTCAGCCTGGGCGATTCGACATTTATTTTTATGGAAATTGAAGCCGAAAGAAGCACCGCTCAACCCGATGCCGTAAGCACGGTCGTCAATAAGCAGGAAGCCGGGACCCAGATTTTGCTGTTAAGTGGTGAATCAACGGTTATTGCCGGTTTATACGAAACGGAAGAAAATATCATCAGGCGGGGCATCCCCCTGTTAAAAGATCTGCCGTCCTGGTTTTTTGGCCTGAAATACCTTTTCGGATATAATTCATCCGAATATTCCATTAACGAACTGGTCATCGTGCTTCAGGCGGAACTGGCGCCCTCCCTGAGCGAGAGACTCAACCTTCCCTATAAAACCATGCCTCAGCAAATTGAAGATGTACGCCGTGGTTTTCAGGAAGAAATCGACGAACACGAGAATTAGTTCTTAAGGAAATTACGCGCTCCCCTTATTATATTTAGGTTAAACTTGATTTAATGCGCTTTAATGCTAAATTAGTTATGTTTTTGAATGGTATTCATTTCCGATAAGCAGTTTGTGAATTATACTTTAGCCTATATCCATCTAAAATTCGATGATACTCAATGGTAACGTACTCATCCTGAATCAGGATTATCAGCCTTTAAGCGTTTGCAACGTTAAAAAATCCCTTTTGCTGTTATTTATGGATAAAGCGGAGATGTTGCACGACCACCCCAAAAGAAAAATACGCACGGTTACTACCGAGTTTGATTACCCTTCGGTGATCAGGCTCCGTCACTATGCGCGAATCCCGTTTAAGAACATCGTGCTGTCCCGTAAAAACATACTTAAGCGGGACGGGTTCCGCTGCCAGTACTGCGGGACCCATGATCACCTAACCATCGATCACGTCATACCGAAGAGCCGGGGCGGCAAGGATACCTGGGAAAACCTGGCTACAGCCTGTACCGATTGCAATCACAAAAAGGGCAACCGAACGCCCCGCGAAGCAGCTTTGAAGCTAAAACGAAAGCCTTATCGTCCCAATCACATCATTTTTCTGCGTGATTTTTATGGCAGGGTGGATGAGGATTGGAAAGCATATCTTTATATGCTATAAGTTTTTAATCTGCGTAAGTTATCATTTCGGAAATTGATCAGTACGGCACTCTGCCAGTGCGTGGTTCATTACCTTTAACCTTAAACACTTAACATTATATTCGAGTTGAAAACCCTGGTCATGAAATTTGGCGGTTCCTCCATTGCTTCGCCGGATCGAATTAAAGCTGTAATAAAGATAATAGAAGAAACTTCCGCTCAAAGCAGCTGCAGGGCCGTCGTCGTCTCGGCTTTTCAGCATGTTACCGACCAACTGATCACCATGGCCCGGCAGGCGGAAAGGGGAGATGAGCAATACACGGAATTATTTAAGGAAATTGAAAAGCGGCATTTAAATATCGTCCGCGAACTGGTACCCGTAAACGGTCAGAGTCCGGTCATAGCCTCGGTCAAGTTCATGCTTAACGATCTTGAAGATGTGCTGCAGGGCATTTATCTGGTCAGGGAGCTGACCCTGCGGACCCTGGATTTTATCCAGAGTTTCGGCGAACGGCTGTCCGCGCTGATCATCAGCCATGTCCTTAACGTTAACCAGGTGAAGAGCGAATTCCTGGACGGACGCTCGCTGATTAAAACCAATGACAATTTCGGAGCTGCCGAAGTGATCGGGGAAATTACCAGGCAAAATATAAGCGACCATTTTGGATCTCATCAGGTCCTGCAGTTGGTAACCGGTTTCATTGCCTCAACGCGGAATAATGAAACCAGCACACTGGGCCGGGGAGGATCCGATTATACGGCGGCCATTCTCGGAGCGGCCCTGGACGCAGATGAGATCCAGATCTGGACCGATGTGGACGGGGTGATGACCGCAGATCCCCGTCTGGTAAAAAAAGCCTTTTCCATGCAAGAGGTTTCGTACGAAGAAGCCATGGAAATGTCGCATTTCGGTGCCCGGGTGATCCATCCGCCGACCATTCAGCCTGCCATGAGCAAGGGCATTACCATATTGATCCGGAATACGCTGAATCCGGCTTTTGAAGGCACAAAGATCAGCCGGGAAGGGGGCGATAAAAAATATGCCATTAAGGGCTTATCCTCTATCGATAATATATCGCTGATCCGTATTCAGGGCAGCGGACTGATCGGACTGGAAGGGGTCTCCCAGCGTATTTTTGGTGCCCTGGCCCGGGGTAAGGTCAACGTGATCCTCATTACCCAGGCGTCATCCGAACATTCCATGAGCATAGCCGTCCTGCCCGAATACGCGCATTCAGCCAAGAAGGCGATCGACAGCGAATTAAAATATGAGATTCAAAATGAGCGGATTAACCCCGTCCTGATTGAACGGGATCTGTGCATACTGGCTATTGTCGGTGAGAACATGCGTCGTACTCCGGGTATTGCCGGCAAAGTGTTCCAGGCTCTGGGTAAAAACGGGGTTAATATTTCGGCCATCGCCCAGGGCTCTTCCGAATTGAATATTTCCGTGGTATTGTCATCCAGGGATGAAAGGAAGGCGTTAATGTCTATCCATGATGCCTTCTTCCTTTCGGGAAGGAAAACCCTGAACCTGTTCCTGGCCGGAACGGGCCTTATTGGAACTTCCCTTATCGACCAGATAAAACGTCAGCATGCCTTTCTGAATGAGGAACTTATGCTGGACCTGAGGGTGATCGGCCTGGCAGATAGCAAGAAAATGCTCTTTGACATAAACGGCATTGAGCTGGCCGGCTGGAAAGAACAGTTCGGGCAGGCTTCCCCGAAAGCAGGGATTAAGGGCTTTACTGAAACCATCAGGGAAATGAACATGGCCAACAGCATTTTTGTGGACTGTACGTCAAGCGAAGATGTGGCCGCCTGTTATGAGGACATGCTCAGCAACAGCATATCTGTCGTGACCCCGAACAAAAAAGCCAACTCATCGGGATATGGTACCTTTCTCAGCCTGAGACAGGCCGCTTTGAAAAGCAATGTAAAATTTCATTATGAAACCAACGTGGGGGCCGGACTGCCTATAATCCGCACGATCCAGGATTTTGTGAGCACGGGCGATAAGATCCATACAATAGAAGGGGTTTTGTCCGGCACGCTGAGCTATTTGTTTAATTCCTACACCGGAGAAGTGCCCTTTAGCAAGCTGGTTCTCGATGCCCGGAATAAAGGCTATACGGAACCGGATCCGCGTGAAGATCTGAACGGGATGGATGTAGCCCGTAAGTTGCTTATCCTGGCAAGAGACGCCGGTTTCCCCCTGGAACTCCAAGACATAGAAATTGAGGATCTTCTGCCCGAGAAGTTTTACAAGGTGAAAACCGTGGATGCGTTCTTCGCCTTGTTGCCTGAACATGACGCTTGGTTTGAAGAAAGAAGGAAGAGGGCTGAAGAAAACGGATGCGTATTGCGCTATATGGCCCGTCTTGAAGATGGCCTGGCCAGAACAGCCCTTATGGAAGTTCCCGGCGACCACCCATGTTTTGCGCTGAAGAGTACCGATAACCTGGTTATGGTCAGCAGTCGCTGTTATAATGAAAGGCCGCTGGTCGTCGTTGGACCCGGAGCCGGCCCGGAGGTGACCTCCGGTGGTGTTCTGGCTGATATTATTCGCATTGCCAGTTAGTCCGGAATGGAAGCCCTGAATATAAATTTAAAAATCAGAAACTGAAAACGTGCAAACAACAATCTTTGCCCCCGCAACCGTGGCCAATGTAGCCTGCGGATTTGACTCCCTCGGCTTTGCTCTTCATGAACCCGGAGATGAAGTCAATATTACGCTCAGCGATACCCCGGGTGTACGCATAACGAAAATTACCGGCGATTTGGGAAGGCTGCCTCTTGATGCCCGGTCCAATACGGCCGGTGTATCTGTATTGGCCCTGCTGCAGTCCCTGGACAGCCGTCAGGGTTTCGACATCGAGATCCATAAGCAAATGCCCCTGGGAAGCGGTCTGGGATCCAGCGCCGCGAGCTCTGTTGCCGCCGTTATCGGGGCCAATGAGCTTTTGGGTAAACCCTTTGAGACCAAAGAACTGTTGCCTTTTGCCATCCTGGGCGAAAAACAGGCATGCGGCTCCGCTCACGCCGATAACGTAGCCCCTGCCCTGCTGGGAGGCTTTATATTAATACGGTCCTATGATCCTCTGGATGTGGTCTCCATACCCTTTCCGGACCAGCTTTACGCCGCGGTATTACATCCGCATATCGAATTACGCACCCAGGATGTCCGCAGGATCATGCGCCGTGAGATCAAGCTGGAAAACGCCATTGTGCAATGGAGCAATCTGGCCGGCCTGATCGCCGGTTTGATGAAATCCGATTATGAGCTCATCAGCCGTTCCCTGAATGATATCATCTTTGAACCGGTGCGGTCATTGTTGATCCCCGGCTTTGATGAAGTTAAAAAAGCCGCCATGGCCGCAGGAGCTCTGGGGTGCAGCATTTCCGGGTCCGGCCCTTCTGTTTTTGCCCTGTGCACTTCCCGGAAGACGGCCGGGAAAGTAGGCACGGCTATGCAGGAGGCACTGAACAAAGTTGAACTTCAGAGCGATCTGTATATTTCTGCCATCAATGGAAAAGGAGCAGAGGTTAAAAATGCGCTTGTTTAGCACCAATCATAAATCAGCGCCCGTAAGTTTTAAGAAAGCCGTTCTAAACGGCCTTGCCGGAGACGGCGGTCTTTTTATGCCGGAAACGTTGCCTGAAATGAGCGGCGACTTTCTGGACGGCCTGTATGGCCGAACCCTGGCGGAAATTGCCTGTGATGTATTCAGGACCCTGCTCAGGGATGAATTCCCGGAAGGGGAGCTGCAAAAGATCGTTGAGGAGGTGTTTACCTTCGATGCCCCCCTGGTTAAACTCAACGACAGACTTCATGTGCTTGAGCTTTTCCACGGACCCACACTGGCGTTCAAGGATTTTGGCGCACGGACCATGGCCGCCATAATGGCCCGTTATGCGGGGCAATCCACCGGAGACATAAGCATACTGACCGCTACATCCGGGGATACGGGTGCGGCCGTGGGGCAGGGTTTCTCCGGTGCAGAGGGAATACGCGTCTATGTACTCTATCCGAAAGGAAAGGTAAGTGAACTGCAGGAAAAGCAGTTTACCACATTAGGCGGCAATATTACGGCCCTGGAGGTCGAGGGCAATTTTGATGATTGCCAGCGCATGGTTAAAGCCGCCTTTGCCGATCCCGAACTCAGCCGGAGGCTCAACCTGACGACGGCCAATTCCATAAACATCGCAAGGCTATTGCCTCAGATGATCTATTATATGTACGCCGTGGCACAGCTCGACCGAGGGCATAAACCGGTCGTTTTTTCGGTGCCCAGCGGCAATTTCGGTAATCTGACGGCCGGACTCATGGCCTTTAAGATGGGCCTGCCGGTCAGGCGGTTTATAGCCGCAACCAACCAGAATAATAGTGTGCCCCGGTATCTGGCCGGTGAAAACTTTGTGGCGGTCCCTTCCCTGGAGAGCATTTCCAATGCCATGGATGTAGGCAATCCAAGTAATTTCGCCCGTATGCTGGAATTATTTGAGGGCCAAAAGACTTCCCTGCAGGCCGTCGTCTCCGGAGCATATTATTCAGACGAGGAAACCAGAAGCGCCATCAGGGAGGCTTACGATAGGTTTGGCTATACCTTTGATCCTCATGGAGCCGTGGCTTTTGCCGGTTACCGGGACTGGCGCGAAGGGGGAAGCCTCCAATCCGAAGGCATTGTGCTGGCTACGGCTCATCCTGCAAAATTTCCGGCAACGGTAGAGCAGGTTACCGGCCACGATATTCCGGTGCCGGAACAATTATCCGGATTGTCCCAAAAGAAAAAACTCGCTGTCCCGTTAAAAAATAATTATGAGGCCCTCCGGGCCTGTTTATCGTAGTCTTTTAAACAGCATTTAGTCGTATCTTTAAAATTATGAGTAAAAAAGGAAAAGTACTGGTTGCCATGAGCGGCGGCGTTGATTCGTCGGTAGCTGCCGTTATGCTGAAGGAACAAGGCTATGAAGTCATTGGGATCACCATGAAAACCTGGGACTATTCCAGCAGCGGCGGCAACTCTAAGAAAGAAACGGGTTGCTGTACGCTTGAATCCATGAACGATGCACGGCAGATAGCCTATAAATATGATTTCAAGCATTTTATCATTGATATTCGCGAAGAATTCGGCGATTGGGTAATCGACCGCTTCGTGGAAGAGTATCTTGCCGGACGCACGCCGAATCCCTGCGTTTTGTGCAATACCCATATTAAATGGGCGGCCATGCTAAAAAGGGCCGATAATCTGGGCTGTGATTTCATTGCCACCGGCCATTATGCCAATCTGCGTGAAGAAAATAGCCGGTTTGTGATCTCCCGCGGCAAAGACCGCAAGAAAGATCAGTCATATGCCTTGTGGGGAGTTAACCAAAAACATCTCGGACGGACGATATTCCCTTTGGGAAATTATGAAAAATCGGAGATCCGCCAGTTTGCACAAGATTACGGTCTGTTAAATGTGGCCAATAAAAAAGATTCATATGAGATCTGTTTTGTGCCGGATAATAACTACCGGCGTTTTTTAAAGGACAAGGTTGAAGGGCTGGAAGAAAAAGTGGAAGGCGGCTTGTTCGTCGACAAGAACGGCCATATTGTGGGAAAGCATAAAGGGTATCCTTTCTATACGATTGGGCAGCGCCGTGGCTTGCATTTGCCTATGGGTAAACCGGTCTATGTTACCGATATAAATCCTGAAACCAATGTGATCACCATCGGGGAAGAGGAAGACCTTATAAATAGCCGCTGTTCGGCAAAAAACATCACCTTTGGCAAATATGGCGGACTTCCTGAGGCCGAAATGCCCGTTACCGGCGCTATCCGCTATAACGATGAGGGGGAAGCAGGCTTTGTAACCAAAACCGGGGAGGATGAACTTACGATCCGCTTTCCGGGAGGACGAAACTCTATTGCCCCGGGACAGGCTTTGGTCTGTTATGAGGGCGATGATGTGGTTGCCGGAGGGTGGATCCACAAGGTTCTGGTGGATCTGTGAAGTTTTTGTGAAAGTCATGTCATAAACAGGTTAACCCGGCGTTTACCAGAGTATGTTCTCCTTTAATATATTTTAATTATGATAATGCCCTATTTCCCCAGGCTTCTGTCGGGATTACTCATCCTGGCATTCACCGGAATTGCGCCGGCTCATGCCCAGTTTGAAGGCACCCTGGAAATCAACCGGTACAGCGTTACCCAAAGCGGTGAGCAAAACCTGGAAAACAGTTATAAACTAAGCCTGAGCCCGGATCACATCCTGTTATCGGGGGCTGAAAACGCAAAAACACTGGATCTGATGGGTGCCATTGATGCGCACAGCATCATTATTCGTCAGCAAAAGGAGGATTTTGTTTTTCTTGGCAACCGGTCCGAGGCGGTGGTTCTGAAAAAACAGGAATTGCTGTCTATGGTTAAGCTGATGGAAAATATGCAGGGCATGAATCAGGGCGGCCAGGCTCAGCAAAAAGAGGAAATGGACAGAGAGTTCGAACCCACTTCAGAACGGCGGCGGATCAATGACTATCAGGCTCAAAAGTGGATTATGCGCAGTAAAGAGTCCAGTGAGGTATACCATGTCTGGCTCACGGAAGAGCTGGCGATCAACTGGGGAATGTTAAGTGAATCCTGGCTCACAGACCTGACCTTATTTTCCGACCTGCCTTTTACCGAATGGGTTGGTGATGGAAAAACACCGGTCCTGGTCGAGCGCTTTGTTAACGGGCAGCTTTCCGACAAAATAAGTCTGGAGGCCGTCCGGAAAAGAAACCTGTCGGAAAATCATTTCAACATCCCGGCCGGTACGGAAATGGTCAACTTCCAGCAGCTTCTCCTGAAAAGAATGAGCGGAAGATAGGGCGGCCTACTCCCTTAAAATATTCAGGCCCGGTCGGTTATACACGCCCCGGCTGTTGGCCAGACCGGTTAATACCGTGAGCAGAGTGACCACGACAAGCGTAACGGCAACCGGGGTGAAGTCGGGGACGAATGCGATCTCAAAAATAAAAAACGCCAGCATCCAGGTGGCAATCAGCGACAGGATGAGTCCGGTGGCAGCGGACAGCACACCGAGGAACAGGTATTCGATGACCATGATTTTTAATACCTGTTTTCTGGAGGCGCCTATGGTTTTCAGCAGGACGCTTTCCTTAATTCGCTGGAACCTGCTGGTCATGACCGCCCCGGTTAACACGATCAGGCCGGTTATAATGCTGAATAAAGCCATGAAGCGGATGATATAGCTTGCCCGGTTTAAAATATCATCGATTGTAGCCAAAATCAGATCCAGGTCAATGACCGAAACGTTAGGGTAATTCTGAACGATGGCCGTTTGCATGGCATCCTTTGTTTCCGTCTCCTCGGTACGGGTAACCAGAACATGAAATTTCGGAGCCGCCTCCAGGACCCCGCGGGGAAAAACGAATATGAAGTTTGGCTGCACCTGCTGCCAGTTCACTTCCCGGAAACTGCCGACTTTACCCGAAATGGGGAAACCCTGAACGTTGAATTCGATTTCATCCCCGATATTAAGTTCCAGCGTTTCGGCCACCCCCTGTTCTACGGAAATGGGTATGTCGCCGTCTTCCTCCTCATAGCTTCCGGTCCAGCTTCCCCCGACAATCTTCTCGCCCGGTGAAAGGGTATCGCGGTAGGTAGAGCGCATTTCACGGGAATATATCCAGCCGGGGATCCTGCGTTCTTCAGAATCGCGGAGGGATTCCAGGGTACGGCCTTCAATTTTTGAAAGCCTCATCGTCACGATGGGCACCTGCTGTATGACCGGAGACCCGAAAGAACGGACCGTTTCGCCAATGCCTTCCAGCTGATCGTCCTGAATATCGAACAGAATCACATTGGCCTGATTCTCGCCGCGGCTGAGCTCAACCTGGTCCAGCAGCAGGTTTTGGATAAGGAAGAGCGTCGAGATCAGAAAAGCCCCCAGGCCAATGGAAAGCACCATGGTCACCGTCTGGTTATTGGGCCGGTACAAATTAGCCAGTCCCTGCCGCCATACATAGGTCCAGCTTTTGGGGAAATAGGTTCTCAGGCTCATCACCATGAGCCAGGCGCTCAGCCTGAGCAAACCAAAGGCTGCGAAAATACCCGCTGCAAATCCCAGTCCATCGCTCCAGTCTCCGGTCTGGTGAACGGAAAATGCAAGGATGCCTGCGGCAATCAGGCCATAGGTTAAAAGCTGGAGGGAGCCATATTTATGCAGGCCGGAAGGCTCGTAGGCACTTCTAAGGGTAAGAAGAGGGGAAATGCTGCGGATGGACAGCAGGGGAGACAGGGTGAACAGCAAAGCGACGCCTGTGCCTAGCAGCAGGCCCTGAAAAATGGCTGTGAAAGAAACGGAATACGATATTTCTACCGGCAGGAGATCCGAAAACAGGGCCGGCAAAAGGAACTGAATGCCCACCCCGAGAAGACAGCCCAGTATCGATCCCAGCAGTCCCAAAAAGAAGACCTGAGTCAGGTAGATCCCAAACGTCTGCTGTATCCGGGCCCCGACGCAATGCAGTATGGCAATGGTGGTTATCCGCTGCCTTATGTAAACGTGAATGGAGCTTGCAACGCCAATGCCACCGAGCAGCAAGGCAATGAAGCCCACCAGGTTCATGAAACTGGTCAGGTTGGAAAAAGTCCTGTCCAGCCCTTCCTTGCGTTCTTCCACCGTATCAAATGAGGCCCGGTTGTTGTCCAGTACGGGTTCGATGCTTTTGGTCAGCTGATCGATGTCGGCATGCCTGTCTTCAAGTGCAATGTAGACATTATACCAGACCTGGCTGCCGCGATGCAACAGGTTTGTATTTTCTGCAGCTGAAAAGGGAATGAATACCGTTGGTCCGATTAAACCGGCTGTAATGGATTCCCCGGGTATGTTGATAATTTCTCCGGCGATGGGAAACGTGGTTTCGCCGATCCGGATTTCATCCTCCACGGTTAAGCCAAAACGCCTCATCAGGCTTTGGTCAACGAGTGCTCCGTTTGCAGCCCGGAAATCTGAGGCGGCGCTGGCCGGACGAGTTTCCAGTATTCCGTAGAAGGGAAAGCCTTCTTCTATGGCCCTGACCCGCACGAGGCGGGTATCCTGGGTTTTGGGAAACATAACCATGGAACTGAAAAGGGTCTCCCGGCTTTGGCTGCCGCCAATCGAATCGATGAGCGCTTCCACGCGGTCGTTGAACGGCATTCTCCCTTCCACGACAAGATCGGCGCCCAGCAGGCTTTTTGCCTGTTCATCCATGGCCTCTTCCAGGTTACTGCCGAAGGAGTTGATGGCCACCAGGGCGGCGACCCCAAAAACGATGCAGGATAAAAATAAAACAAGCCGTTTTTTACTGCCCCGGCTCTCCCGCCAGGCCATTTTTAAAATCCAGTTCATGGCAGGGTTTTAGTTGGTGATGTTGACTTCTTCGTCCGCTTCCACTCGTCCGCCTTTCAGGCGCAGTATACGGCTGGTTTTGCGGGCCAACTCAAGATTATGAGTTACCATGATGAGGGTTGTATTATGGGCGCTATTCAACTCGAAAATCAGGTCTGTGACTTTTTCCCCGGTCTCTCCATCCAGGTTTCCGGTGGGTTCATCACAAAACAAAATAGCCGGCCGGTTGATGAATGCCCGGGCCAAAGCCACTCTCTGCTGCTCGCCCCCGGAAAGTTGGGCGGGATAGTGATGAAGGCGACCGCCCAGTCCCACCCGGTCAAGCAACGAGGCGGCCAGACCGGACGCATTCCTGTTGCCGTTCAATTCAAGGGGTACCATCACATTCTCCAGGGCGGAAAGCGTGGGAATAAGCTGAAAGGTTTGAAAAACGAATCCCACCGACTGATTCCTGACCGAGGCGCGCTCGTCTTCGTCAAGCCGCTCAAGTTCAACACCGTTTAAGGTCACCGTACCGCGTGTTGGACGGTCGAGTCCGGCGCACAGGCTTAGCAGGGTTGTTTTGCCACTCCCTGACGGACCCACAATGGAACAGGTTGACCCGGCGGCCACCGAAAAAGAAACATCATCCAGTACCGTTAAGTCGTGCTGTCCGCTTTTGTAAACCCTGGTAAGGTTTTGAACCTGGAGAATGGCCGGGTCGGACATGAAGAAATAATTTAATGACTAAGGAGTTTAACATATACAATGCATCATCGTCATGCTGAGCCGCCGTGCATTCCGGCATAAAGTCCTAAACGACAAATTTATGAAAATAAGGTTCCATCTGCTGTTTTTTATTTTTGGCATCTGCCTGATGGGTCACACGACCGGCAGCCGGACTATCGTGTTCTTTGGCGACAGCCTAACGGCCGGCTACGGGATTAATGAAAATGAAGCCTACCCTGCACTGGTCCGCGAGAAGCTTCAGGAGGAAGGCAAAGATTACAACGTGATCAATGCCGGACTCAGCGGGGAAACGTCTGCTGGCGGACTCAGGCGGATCGACTGGTTGCTGAGAAGTCCCATCGATGTTTTCGTATTGGGACTGGGGGCCAATGACGGACTAAGAGGGCTGGATCTGGAAACGACCTATGATAATCTGCGGCAGATCATCGGCAGGGTGACGGATCACAATGCCGACGTTAGGATTGTAATCGCCGGAATGCAGGTGCCGCCCAACCTCGGTGACCCATACAGCCGTGAATTCAGGGAAATGTACACCCGGCTTGCAGATGAATACGATGCCTTGCTTATTCCGTTTCTGCTGGAGGGCGTAGCCGGTGATCCCGAATTGAATATGCCCGACGGCATCCACCCCAATCCGGAGGGACATGAGATTATTGCCGGTACGGTGTGGGAAAACCTGAAGCCGTTATTCTAACCAACGGGGGGAACGGTCTGAACTTTTTTACCTATTTTAATGCAACATACTTGCGCCTGACTTTTGATGCAACTATATTGCAGTTGAACATTCCATACAAACCGAAATAAAAAAATTCTATGATAATCCGTTTGATCTCCGCTACTAAACTAATCAGTTTCCTGTTTCTGGCCTCCGCATTGGCACTTGCTTGTGATAATCCTGTTGACAATGACGATCACGATCATGCCGGGGCCGAGGGTTTCGTGCTGACCAGCAGTGGTGAGGAGGTTGTCAGGTATGAAAATGAACTATTTCTCTTTAATGAGGAAAGCGGGTTTGCTGTTGACGATCAGTTGCGTATTTTTGAAGCTGCATCCGCGGAGTTTGAAATAGTCTTTCTTGACCATGATGGAGACCATTTTACTCCCGACGATGATTTGATGCTGGACTGGTTGATTGGCAATCAGGATATCGTCGATTTGCAGCATGCGGATGAAAATAAATGGAGTTTTCAGCTTAACGGGATCAGTGAAGGGGAAACAACGGTTACCTTTTATATAGTCCATGGTGAACACAATGATTTTACATCCTTACCCCTGCCCGTTCAGGTTGCCCAAAATGAAGAAAACTAATGCGGTGAATTGAACGGTTAAGTTGTTAATGAAGATATTGATTTCCGCATGTTTGCTTCTGCTGCTACTGTCAGGGCCCTTGTTGGCCCATGAAGATACGGACAACCAGAAAGTCGGGTATATTCAGGGCCGGGTCATTAACGTGGATACGGGTGAGCCTATTGGCTGGTCCAGTATCATCGTGGAAGACCTGAACCGTTCGGTGACCGCCCACGAAAACGGAGAGTTTTTTCTCAGGAACATACCGGCCGGTGAACACACGCTGACCGCCAGACGTCTGGGATATGAAAGTACGGAGATCACCATCCGGGTTGCCGAAGCGGACACTACCCATGTAAGCATAGAACAAAAAGAAACGATATTCAGGTCTTCGGCAATTGAGGTGGTGGGAAGGCATTACATCCATGACGATCCTACAACTGAGACAGAACGGGTTATTTCCGGCCGGCAGCTCAGGCAGCAGCTGGGCAGAACCATTGCTGAAACATTAGGCAATGAACCCGGCCTGTCCCGGCAAAGCATGGGGCCGGCTCCCTCCCGTCCGGTCATGCGGGGGCTCGGCGGTGAGCGTTTGCTGATCCTGGAGGATGGGGGCCAGACCGGTGATCTGTCGGCTACCTCAGCCGATCATGCCCTGGCCATTGACCCCATGACTGCCGGACAGATTGAGTTGATCCGCGGACCCTCGGCCCTGACCTATGGATCCAATACGATGGGGGGAGTAATCAATGTTGTGCGGGGACAAATTCCTGTTAACATGCCTGACCATATTCATGGCAGCGGCAGCTTTCAGGGGGAAACGGTAAACAGTGGACTTTCAGGGGGAGCATCGGCCTTTGGTCCCCTGGGCAGTTTTGCGTACCGTGCCGATGGCAGCATCCGTAATGCCGGCGATGTGTCCACTCCGGCGGGGACCCTGGGAAACACAGCCATTACTACTCACAACGGTTCGGCGGGATTAAGCTATATCCGCCCCGCGGGTATGGTTGGCGTATCAGGCAATTTCCTGAATACCGAATATGGCATCCCAGGCGGGTTCGTCGGGGCCCATCCCAGCGGGGTTAATATCGAAATGTACCGCCGGTACTTCGAACTTAAATCCGAGTACCATCTTGATGAGAACTGGCTCAGGCGCCTGGATTTTGACGGGACCTATGCGTATTACCATCACCGGGAACTGGAATTCGGCGGCCAGGTTGGTTCCGAGTTTGGTGTCCTGACCAGTACTGTAAATGCAAAGGCCCATCACCGCGGGTTTATCTTTTCAAAGGGAATGATAGGCTTGCGTGCTGAAATGCGTAATTATTCTTCGGGAGGATTCAATTTTACCCCTTCCACCACCGAACAGGCCCTGGCCGGTTATGTATTCGAGGAAGCCGATTTCAACAGGCTGAACCTTCAGGCAGCCTTTCGCTATGATCTGAGAACAGTGAGGCCGGGAGAAGAGCAAACGTCTCCCAGGATAGGTCTGATTAGGCCACGGACCTTTCAAAACTATTCAGCCTCACTGATGGCCACCTACGATCTCAGTGACGGGTTGCAGGTCGGGAGCATTTTCATGCGTACGTTCAGGGCTCCGGGCGTCGAGGAACTTTTCTCCGAGGGGCCTCATCTGGCGGCCTATTCATTTGAAACGGGGAATCCTGAACTGAACGAAGAGCGAGGATTCGGCATTGATGTATTTACCCGGTATGCCAGCGAACGGGCAAGGGTCCGTTTTTCCTTGTTTCGCAATCAGTTCAGTGATTTTATCCATCCGGTCAACACCGGGGAAACGAATTTAAGTACCCTTTTGCCTGTTTACCAATATTCCGGAGAGCGTGTTTTAATGACAGGGTTTGAAGCCGGAGGGGAAATTAAACTGCTGAATAACCTCTATTCGGCCGGAAAGATCGGTTATGTGCGCGGAGATATTATTGACGATATGGAGGTCATGCCCCTTGTGGCGGTTTCCGGCGAGCATGAACCTTTGCCTATGATCCCGCCGCTCAGCGGAAAAATTGATCTGGAATACCGTCGCAGTGACCTGACAGCGGGAGCTTCCATGCGACTGGCGTCAGCCCAGCAGAAGACCGGCCAGTTTGAAGAATCCACCGACGGCTATGCCATCTATGATCTTTATATGCAGTTCAGTTTTGATAACGGACCCATGCTTCATACCCTGTCGCTGAACCTGGAGAATATTACCAATCAGGAATACCGCATGCACCTGTCCCGGGTTAAATCCATCATGCCTGAACCCGGCCGCAATGTTAAACTGTTATACAGGATGTATTTTTAGAGACAAACATTTTTTCCTATATTAATAAAAAATTAATTAACAGGATGAGAATATGATGGCAAGAGGCATTGTAACGGCGATAGCAGCGGTACTTATATTAATCTCAGCAGACGTTTACGCTCAGCAGGTCACGACAAAAGTGCTGACCCTCGAAGAAGCAAAAACAATGGCTGATGCCGCTGAGGAGCGGGCCCGCCAGGATAACTGGAACGTAGTGATAACGATTGTTGATGCCGGCGGACATGCGATCCTGCTGCGGCGTATGGACGGTACCCAGATTGGCAGCATTGAGGTTGCCCAACGGAAAGCGCAGGCGGCCGTATATTATAAACGCCCGACAAAAGCCTTCCAGGATGAAGTGTCGGGCGGCAATTACATTATGATGGAACTGCCGGGGGCCATACCGTTCGAGGGGGGGCTCCCTGTCATGGATGACGGCCGGGTTATTGGCAGTATCGGGGTCAGCGGGGTAACGGCCGTACAGGACGGCATCATTGCCCAGGCCGGGCTGGACGCGCTGTAAACCGAGGGTAAACAGGGTTAATCGACCTGAAAAAAGTTATAATGGCCGGTTTTAGGCGTGCTGCCCGGTTCGGTCAGCACGGCCTCACCCCTGAAGTCAAGGACTTCTCCGCCCAAAAAAGCCCGAGCCGCCCTTCGCTGAATCCATCCCAGTTCACCGAGCACCGAAAACCGCTCTTCATCCTTTGAACGGGAGAGCCGAATGGTGTTGGAATTTTCCAATTCCAGTTCAATGTCCTGTGCTATGGTGTTACCGAACGCACGGCTCCGGGTCATTTCCTTGATATCCTTCGCACCGTAAAGCCTGATGTTATTATCCCGGTTTACAAGGCGGTAACCAATGGCCCTGCTGTCTCTTGACGAAGGATACAAAAAGTACAGAAGATCCCAATTTTCAGCATCTTCATGGTAAACAAAACGGTACCCGCTGTGCAGCAGACGTGTGGTGGTTTGGTTTTGAAACGTATGATCCATATAGGCTGTACCGGTAACCTTCTCTGTATTATTGTTTACCGATACATGGCCCTTCACTTCCGCATAGGGAATGTGGGTAATGATGCCGATCTTTTCGTTGCCGACCATAAACTGGCCCTGTTCCCATTTGTACCCTTCAGCTATATTTTCAAGCGAAAGGCTGATATCGTAATTGTTACCGTCTTTTGAAGTTTTGACCCGCACTTCGTGCTCTTCGGGCAGCTTCCCCTTAAAGTAGACTTCACGGTCGGGTTTGGGCCTGAAGATAAAGTTATCCTTATCCTGCACCAGTACATCTATCGGATACTCGCGGGAAACCTGATGCAATTCGTCATCCAGGTTGTATACCGATACCCTCACCCCGCTTACCGGTGATTTAAAGCTCCCGAAGTTAGCCACGGAGAAGGTAATATGAACCTTCATTCCATCATTGAGGTAAAAATGGTAGCTCCATATTTCATTATAGTGGCTCCCCTCAAAGGTCTGGACCCAGATGTCTTCGGGTTCGGATATTTTTAAGTCCCCATCGGGATTTGAAGTCTGCCCCCCGGCAGGTCCCTGCCAAAAGAAAAGAATAAGTGCAATTGCCAGGGTGGTCCTTGAAAAATTCAGCATTAAATACTATAGGTTTGTTTAAAAGATATTAACGTTTCAATTCCTGATTCGTTGTATCCGGGCGGGTGGTCTGGAATGAATGCCCGGCCTCATGAGTTCTTTTAAAAGATATTCAAATTAGCCATTCAGTCCGTTAAAGTCATGCAGATTCAACATCCCATCACCCGTCAATCATTCTGGACCGATAATACCCCTTCCAAAAACGGGTACCGTGAATTAAGATCAGGAATCGAAGCTGATGTCGCCATCATCGGTGGAGGCATAACCGGGTTGATTGCCGCCCATCAGCTTGCCCTGGAAGGGAAAAGCGTGGCCATTCTGGAGTCCGGCCGGATCGGCGGCAGCACCACCGGATTCTCGACGGGGAACCTGTATGTGCCGCTGCAGACCGGCTACCACAAAATACTCGGCAGCTTCGATCAGGAGACGGTAAGGATCATTGCCCATTCCAGGAAAGCAGCCATTGATTTCGTAGAGCGGCTCATTCTTGAAAATAACATAGATTGCCAGTTCCATCGCAGGCCCTGGTACATGTATACCAATAACTCAGCCAACATGGGTTTGATCAGCGATGAGGTCGAAACGCTGAAAAACGCCGGGATGGATATTGACCTTATAGATAAAATGCCGCTTAAGACCGCGTTCAAGAAAGCGGCTAAAATGGAAAATCAGGCCCGGTTCAATCCCTGTAAACTTGTTATTGAACTGGCCGATATCCTCCGAAAACAGGGCTGCCGGGTGTATGAGGGCAGTCCGGTTACCGCCATTGAAGAAAACGACAGGTGGAATCTGCTTACCCCGTCCGGGTCGGTCACAGCAGAATACCTGATCGAGGCTACTCATATCCCCAAAGGGATAAATATGGTGCAAACCCTGGTTTATCCCCACAGAAGCTATGTCGTTGCAGCAGAGATAAAAGAGCCGTATCCCGACGGGAATTTCTGGGATATGGATAAAGAACCGGCCCATGCGATAAGTTCACATGGCATCCGGACCGGGGGACTGGAAATGCTGATGTTTGCCGGCAATCATCATAAAACGGGTCAGTCGGATAAATCCTATAAACAGCATTATAAAGAGCTGGAGGAATTCATTGAAAAAACCTATCCGGGATCATCCATCAAATACCACTGGTCGGCCCAGCATTACACGCCGGCCGACGGGGTGCCGTATATCGGGAAAAGCGGATTTTCTGATAAGCGGCTTATGGCCACCGGTTTTGCTGCAGACGGACTCACTTTCGGGGTGGTATCGGGTATTATCCTATCCAATATAATAACCGGATCGGATAACCCCTGGCTTCCGGCTTATGATTCGGCCCGCTTTACCCCCATTTCTTCCTCAAAGGAATTTGTTAAAGAGAACCTCAACGTTGCCACCCGGTATATTAAGGATTACCCGCGATTTGGTGAAGTCGAACAGTTTAATCAAATCGGCAAGCTGGAAGGCAAAACCCTGCAGGTCAACGGAGAAAAACTTGCCGCATACCGGGATGAAAACAATAAGCTGCTGGTGCATTCGGCCATTTGTCCGCATATGAAATGTATCGTGAACTGGAATGACGCCGAGAAAACATGGGATTGCCCCTGTCATGGAAGCCGGTTCTCCGTAGAGGGCCGGGTCCTTGAAGGTCCGGCCCTCGAACCCCTCCCGCCTATATCAGGTTGGTGAGGAGTTCTGTGACCAACCGGGTAAAATCGCTTTCCCTCAGCCTGGCGGCTTTGCTGATCTCATCATGGCTGAGCTTGCCGGGTTTTATTCCAGCCGCCATATTGGAAATCAGTGAAATGCCCAGGTTGCTCAGGCCCAGGCGGTGTGCTTCCAGCAGCTCGGCCGAGGTTGACATGCCCACGGCGTCGGCTCCGAGTGTCCGGAAAGCACGAATTTCAGCCCTGGTCTCGTAACTCGGTCCGCTGGTGAATATATAGCTGCCCGAACGGACGAAGATCCGGTTTTGCCTGGCAATGTCCCGTGCCCGGTCAATGGCCGCAGCGTTATCGTAGCCGGACCGATTTTCGTTAACCTGAATAAGCTTGTCAATCAGCATCAGGTCACCCGTGCGGTAGGAAGCGTTAATGCCGCCGGCGGCATTGGTCACGATCAGCAGACGGGCTCCCAGCAATTTAGACAACCTCACCGGCAGCAGGATTGTTTCCGGCCCATATCCTTCATATTGATGGAACCGCCCCGAAAAAACAAGCACCTTCCGCGAACCGATACATCCCCGGGAGAGAACCCCTTCGTGTCCGCTTACGCCGGTTTGCGGGAAACCGGCCTCGGAATAGGCCATGGAACAAGACCCCTGAAGAACTCCTGAAAAGCCCCCGAGTCCGGAGCCCAGAATAACGGCTGCATCGATTCCGCCGGCCAGCCCCGCCCTTTTCAGCTGTTCACACGCCCGGAGAACAGGATTATGTTTATGTTGAGGTGTCAAATCAGGTAAACCGGCTTAATAAAGCAGCTGCCGCTGTTTCGGACCGAAGCCTGTACTTTCCCAGGCTGACGATAGCCGCCCTTTTTTCGGTTAAAAAATGGATCTCCTCGTCCGAGAAGCCTCCTTCCGGCCCGATCAGCACCAGGTGGTTTTTATTCAGTTCAAAAAAGGCAGGTGACCGGGATTTTTGCTTTTCATGGCCCACAATCAAATCATGGCTGCTGTGGCCGGATATCGCATCGCCGAGTGATTTTTTAAAGACAACCGGTGGCAAATAAGACCGGAGGGACTGTTTCATGGCACTGAGGGCAATGGCCTGCAGACGGTCCAGATTGACTTTTTGCCGTTCACTGTGAGTGGATTTGAAAAGGATGACTTCGGTTGCGCCCAGTTCAACGGCCTTTTCCACGGCAAATTCCAAACGCTGTCTGTTCTTTATGATTCCAAGTGCCAGGATCAGGTCGTATGGTTTCGCTTCACTGCTGTGGTTCTCGATTGAAACGCTGATATGATGTGAGGCCGAAGATTCAATGCGACCTTCATAACGGTTTCCCTTTCCATCGGTAACCGTTATGGGATCCCCGGTCTTGAACCGCAGTACCCTGATCACGTGCCGGGCCTCATCCCCTGTAATGGTTAGCCTGTGCTCCTGAACCTTTTCGGGTTGGGTATAGAACAGGTTCATGAATGTTCATGGATCTTATCATCCCCCGGGACAAAAGCCGTCTGGCCGGTCCGCATCATTTTTTCCACATACGGCCGGCACATCCGGCATCCGCAGCAGCATTTTTCCCGGGAAATTAAGTCCCCGAAACTCAAATCATGCTCCATAGCATAATCCTTCAGTTCTTCAAAAGAGATCCGGTGGCACACGCACATGATTACGGTTTTCTTCATCCCTGCATTACGGTTTGAAGTGTTTGCTCAACTTCAATGCCTGACCCTGGTAATTGCTTTTGATGTCTTCCCCGTAAACGAAATCGGGTACTTCCGTATTGGGTTCAAAAACCATACGAAAGAACGTTTGACCGTCTTCGATCAGGAAAGGCACATCGTGGGAACGAACCTCCAGCACCGCCCTGGCACCGGCGTCTTCCCGCGACCCTCCGAAGCCGCTGTCAAAAAAGCCGGCATAGTGGGTTCTCAATTCCCCGGATCCGGTATCGTAGGGAACCATTTCCGCCGCCAGATGACGGGGGATGCGGCAGCGCTCCCGGGAGGCAAAGATATAAAAAGCCTCCGGCTCAAGTATCAGGTAATCTTCCTGATTGGCATAAATGGGTTCCCAGAATTCCCTTGTTTTATAGAAATTCACTTTTTCCATGTCAATCAGATCCCGGTTTTTCCGGGCTTTGTAGCCTATGATATTGTCTTCATTTCCCTGCAGGCTGACGCTCATGAACAATCCGCTGCTGACTTTCAGATCATCCGTTGCCAGGGGTACTCCGGCCGCGTTAAACAGCAGCGGATCGGTTTGATGCACATGCAGAATATCCTGATCGTCCAGTACGGCATTGCCATGGCGGATGCGCAACTGGTTTAGCCGCTGTCCGGTCCGCGCACGGATAGAAAACGTTTTAGGGACGACTTCCAGGTAAAGATTGCCTTTATAGCCGGCCACGATCTCCTCGAACCGGTGGGAGTGATCGGTTATCACCCGGGTAAATATATCCAGGCGACCGGTACTGCTTTTGGGGTTGGTTCGCGCGGACAGCTGCTGGTCGGAAACCACGCAAAAGTCGGGGGAGCTTCCGTTTTGGCTGAACAGGTTTTTCTGGTAATCCACGATGGATTGGGGCAAATCCAAACTCTCCAGCAGGGGGATGATGTAGGTGCAGTTCGGCTCCAGTACGGCGCCGTCTTTGAGGCTGAACGAATGCTGGGTAAGTTTTTTGAGCTTGCTCTCCACGCTCTCGTTTTCAGGCAAAAAACTGCAGCGAACACGATAGGCCACCTCCCCCAGTCTCAGGTCGATGGAATTGGGCTGAAACTGGTCGTCTTCGATCTCATAGCCTGCCGGGGCCGATATCGCCCCTTTGGCGGCCAGGAGTTTAAGTTTTTGAACCGGAAGGATCCCCTTTGTACGAAGTACAAGCCGGCTGGACCGATCATCTGCCGGTACCGTTATATCTTTGCTCATGGTTTATTTCGGCTTCAAATGGGGCTCACACCGGCCATTTCGTGAATGATTTGCCATTCTTTCTCTGCAACAGGCTGTATGGATAATCGTGAACCTTTTTTGATCAGCATCATGCTTTCCAGGCCCGGCGTCTCCCGGATGGCATCACGGGTGACCGGATTACTGAATTTTTGGGTCAAAGTAACATCGACAAGGATCCACCGTGGATTGGTTTCAGAGCTTTTGGGATCGAAGTACTTTGATTTGGGGTCAAACTGGGAAGGGTCGGGATACGGATGGGATGCAACGTTCATGGTTCCCACGATGGCCAGCGGTTTGGTACGGGAATGATAAAAAAATATCCCGTCGTTAATTTTCATCTCATCCCGCATGAAATTCCGTGCCTGATAGTTGCGGATGCCCTCCCACCAGGTCGTACCGGCGGTGCGCGCTTTGAGATCATCAATGCTGAATTCATCGGGTTCGGTTTTCATGAGCCAAAATCTTCGTTTTGCCATGGGTAAAATAGTAGGGTAAAAAGTTCTGTGTTGGTTGCCGGCCGCCTGTCTGAAGTTATCAAAATTAGCTAAAAACTCATACCCTTCTTTGCAATTAGCACAGGGCTCAGTTTTCCATCCTACAGATGATGCTAGGTTTTGACGATTAACTTCTGTTTTTCTTATATTCCTGTTGATAACCACGAATAAACAGGAGACCCGTTAATGTCGAAGCAAGTAAAAAACGATGCACCCAAAGCCGCGGATTCGGAAATGTTTCACCCGTCCAAAGAGGTAGTAAAAAATGCCCACATAAAAGATTACGATAAAGTTTACAAGCGGTCGATTGAAGATCGGGAAGGATTTTGGGCGGAGGAAGCTGAAAAACTTGACTGGTATAAGAAATGGGACAAGGTCCTTGACGACAGCGGAAAGCCTTTTTATAAGTGGTTCACGGGCGGAAAAACAAATATCATTCAAAATGCCATAGACCGGCATCTTAAGACCCATCGCCGCAATAAACTGGCATTGATTTGGGAGGGTGAGCCCGGAGATGTTAAAACGATGTCATATCACGCTTTGAACCGGGAGGTTTCCAAATTTTCCAATGTGCTAAAAAGCATGGGCGTGAAGAAGGGCGAGATTGTGACCATTTATATGCCGCAGATTCCGGAATTGATGATTGCCATGCTGTCCTGTGCTAAAATCGGAGCGGCCCACAGCGTGGTTTATGGCGGATTCAGTGTCGAGGCCCTGGCAAACCGCATAGATGATGCCAAAAGCCGGGTGCTGATCACGGCCGACGGGGGCTGGAGACGCGGTAAGATCACGGATTTAAAAGGCATAGCCAACGACGCCATTGACCGTTCGCCGACTCTTGAGGTGTGCATCACCGTCAAGCGAACCGGACAGGATGTGCATATGGAAAATGACCGTGATTTCTGGTATCACGACTTAATGTCCCTCCCCATTGCCAACCCCGTGTGCGAGTCTGAAGTCATGGATGCCGAAGACACCCTGTTTATTCTCTATACTTCGGGAACAACGGGCAAACCCAAAGGCCTGCTTCATACCCACGGCGGATATTCGGTCTTTACCTCGGTTACCCACCGGTATGTATTTGATGTTAAGGATGAGGACCGGTGGTGGTGCGCAGCCGATCCGGGGTGGATTACCGGTCACAGTTACATGATCTATGGCCCGCTTATCAACGGATCCACGATCATGATGTATGAAGGGGCTCCGAACCATCCGTATCCGAACCGCTGGTGGAGTATGATCGAGAAATACGGTATTACCATTCTCTATACTTCGCCTACTGCCATTCGCGGACTCATGCGGTTCGGAGACCAGTGGCCGAAACGCCATAATCTGAGCAGCCTCAGATTGCTTGGTTCCGTCGGCGAGCCCATCAATCCGGAGGCCTGGCGATGGTATTACGATGTAATTGGCAATAACAAATGCCCGATCATGGATACCTGGTGGCAAACGGAAACCGGAGGGTTTATGATTACCCCGCTTCCCGTGACCCCATTGAAACCGGGTTCGGCAACCAAACCGTTTTTCGGCGTGGAAGTAGGAGTCGTAAACGATGAGGGAGAAGAAGTCGCTGCCGGAGAAGAAGGCAAATTGATTATTAAAGCGCCCTGGCCGGGAATGGCCCGGACCATCTACGGCGACCCTGACCGGTATGTGGAAACATACTGGAAGGAATATGAAGCCAAAGGCTGGTATAAAGCCGGAGACTCGGCCCGCATTGATGAGGATGGCTACGTCTGGGTGATCGGGCGTATCGATGATGTGATCAAGGTAAGCGGCTACCGTCTTGGTACCGCTGAAGTGGAAAGTGCCCTGGTGAGCCATCCAGCCGTTTCCGAAGCAGCCGCCATTGCCCTGCCTCATGAAGTGAAGGGCAATGCCATCCATACGTTCGTCATACTGAAAACAGGGGTCCAAAAGGACAAAAAACTGGAAGATGAACTCAAAAAGCATGTTGGCACCGAAATCGGACCGATTGCCCGTCCGGAAATGGTAAAATTTGTGGAATCGCTGCCTAAAACCAGAAGCGGAAAAATCATGCGCCGCGTGTTGAAGGCACGGGAACTGGGCGTGGATGAGGGTGACCTGTCAACGATAGAAGATTGATGCAAGCAGGGTAACGTCAAACCAAAAGTGAAACGAATGTTCGTTCCGCTTTTGGCTTGGTCGTTGCATTAACGCAGTTCGGAACGCTCTCTTTTATGCGCTTCCTCAATTCGCTTCGCTTCGGATTCCGAGGGTTGAGAATCGCCCTTCTTTTTAAGGGGTTCATCGTGCTTCATGCCTTGTTCGAGATGCGCTTCTGTTTTAGAGGCCATCTTTTCGCGGGCTTCTTTTTTATCGGAGGAAAGACGCCCGGTTTCGGTCAGGTACAACCGGGAAAGCTTTGTGATCGCCTTTTGAGACATAAGCCGTTCCAAAAGCAGGGTCACCTTGTTTTTTGTGCCGGCTGTCACCATACGTTTGCCTTTTTTCATCGCTTCATAGCCTGTTTTGGCGACCTCCCTGGCTTCCATAGTAAGCATCTTATTTTGAAATGCCCGGGTTTGTTCCTGCCTGGCCCGTATTTTAAAGTTGGTTTCCGTGGGACCGGGGCATAAGGCCGTTACGGTAACGCCATGCGGCTCCAGTTCCTCGGCCAGGGCCAGAGAAAAGGAAAGGTCGTAAGCTTTGGAAGCGTAATACACGCTCATATGGGGTCCGGGCTGTAAGGATGCCACCGATGCGGTATTCAGAATCTTTCCCTTCTTTTCTATAATATCATGAACAAAGAGTTTGGCAATATGGGTGAAGGATATAATATTGATATTAATGATCTGAAAATACTCGTCCATATCCACATCCCTGAAGTCCCCGTACAGGCCCACACCGGCATTATTAATCAGCACATCAACAGACAAATCCCGCTTCCGGACTTCATCAAATAACTTCCGGGCTCCGGTTTCCTGAGACAGGTCAGCTTGAATGGTTTCTACCGGAACCTTATATACCTCGTTCACCTGCATGCCAAATCCTTCCAGCTTTCTTTTATTGAGTGCCGTCAGAATTAAGGAGTAGCCGTCGCGGGCAAGCAGGTAGGTCAGTTCTTTGCCGATGCCGCTTGAGGCACCGGTGATAAGCGCACATTTTTGATCAGCCATTGTAAAATAAGTTTTATAAGTTACTGTTTTTATAAAACTAAAAAGGATTTAAACGGAAGTCGAATTAAATAATCCTATATAAAGCTGATGGCGGTGTCTCTACTGGTTGTCCGGTTTGGGATAGAGCTTTTTCAACCTGGCATACGTGATGAAATTGTCAAAATAGTCAAAAAGGCGGGGAGAATATTCCGTAATTAACGGTATGTAAACGCCGGCGGCATCAGGCAGGTGAAGGCGTGCAAGGTCATTGCGCAAATTACGGATATCAATCACCATACCGGCTTTATCAATCACCTTTTTCTTTTCCGCCCGTTTTATACTGTCGACAATGGTTCCGTCTTTTTCACGGTCTATTTTATCCGTCAGAGGTAAAAAAACCTCAAAGAACAAATCACAGACCCGGATAAACCGGTTTTTCAGGGCTTCCAGCTTTTCAAGTTCATCCGGGGTATTCTTTGTGGATGCCCTGATCGGGGCACAGCGATCAAGGGAGTGGCGAAGCATCTTCAGGCTTTCTTCAGCAACAGGGACCTGCAACTGTATGATCTCGAAGACATCTTCCCCGATTTCCACATATATATTGGGAAGTAAGCTATATGCCCGGGCCATTTTTGTCACTGGGTTAGGATACCAAAGGTCACCGTAATGACCTTTGGCAGGGGAACATGATCAGATCATATTGTGAACGGAGCCTGGCTGCTCCAGCAGATTGATTATATCGGGTTTATTGGTGGATTTTGCATGATCCAGTGCAGACCATCCATGATCATCAAGTACTTTCGTATCGGCTCCGTTTTCAATAAGCAAACGGACGACATCGGTGTGGCCCTGAGATGCTGACCAGTACAGTGCGCTGGTTCCCCGGTTATCCCGGGCGTTTACATCGGCGCCGTTTTGAAGCAACAAACGGACAATGTTCAGGTGACCGTGCTTGGAGGCTTTTAAAAGCATGGTGCGCTGATGTTCATCCTCGGCATTCACATTCCCGCCCTCGCTAAGGAGGTTGCGGACGGTATCTAAATCACCGCTTGCAGCGGCTTCCAAAAATTTTATCTCGTCCATAGGCAGCTCTTGATTAGTTGGTTTTAAATTACCCTTATACGATTTTAAAACTTTTGGTCCATGAATGCAAACATAAGTTTTTATTAACATCTTAAGAAATAATATAAACGCAGCCTGTACTATCATGCGAGGGAATCTGCGTTAAAAAAAGGATAATTTTTGTATTGGGGGGAATCCTAAACGTCCGTAAGGGAATGGTCCGGATTTGCTGTATTTTACAGGGAATAATCAAGAACAAATATCATACAGATTTGAGTGAACAAAAAATAATCTTTTCGATGGTTGGGGTCGGCAAAGTATACAAACCCAACAAACAGGTATTAAAAGACATCTATCTGTCTTTTTATTATGGTGCAAAGATCGGGGTACTGGGATTAAACGGCTCGGGCAAAAGCAGCCTGCTCCGCATTATAGCCGGAGTAGACAAAGACTACCTGGGAGAGATTTCCAAACAAAAAGGAATCACGACGGGGTACTTGCCTCAGGAGCCGGTTCTGGATCCCGGTAAGACGGCCAGAGAGGTTGTTGAAGAAGGGGCCCTGGAGACGGTCAATCTGTTGAAGGAATATGAAGCCGTCAGTGCCCGATTTTCCGAACCGGATGCCGATTTCGATGTCCTGATTGAAAAGCAGGCCAAATTGCAGGAAAAGATCGACCAAAAAGACGCCTGGGACCTGGACAGTAAACTGGAAATGGCCATGGATGCCCTCCGTTGTCCGGAAGGGGACACCCCTGTTTCGGTACTGTCCGGTGGCGAACGACGCCGGGTAGCCCTGTGCCGGCTGTTGCTGGAGGAACCTGATGTTCTGCTGCTCGATGAGCCGACCAATCACCTTGATGCCGATTCGGTTGCCTGGCTTGAACAGCATCTGGCACGCTATGCGGGAACGGTAATTGCCGTCACGCACGACCGCTATTTTCTCGACAATGTGGCGGGATGGATCCTGGAGCTGGACCGTGGACAGGGAATTCCCTTTGAAGGCAATTATTCATCCTGGCTGGAACAAAAAAAAGCCCGTCTGGCCACCGAAGAAAAACAGGAATCGAAACGGCAAAAAACGCTTGAGCGGGAACTGGACTGGATCCGTGCCAATCCCAAAGGACGCCGAGCAAAAAGCAAAGCACGTATCTCTGCCTACGAAGACATGCTCTCCGAGGAACAGGAAAAACGGCGTGAAGATCTGGAGATCAGCATTCCGGCCGGTCCCCGTCTGGGTAATAAGGTGATCGTAGCCGAGCATATCGCCAAGGGCTATGACGGAACCCTGCTCTACGATGATCTGAACTTCTCCCTGCCCCCCGGCGGGATCGTGGGAATTATCGGTCCGAACGGGGCGGGGAAAACCACCCTGTTCCGGATGATTATGGACCAGGAAAAGCCAGATCAGGGTAAGATCACCATAGGAGAATCGGTGAAGACGGCTTATGTGGATCAAAACCGTCCGCTGGATCCGGATAAATCTATATGGGAAGAGATCTCCGGGGGACAGGACATCATCAAACTGGGCAAACGGGAGGTAAATTCCCGGGCCTACGTAGCCCGCTTTAATTTCAGCGGCAGCGATCAGCAAAAGAAAGTGACCGAGCTTTCAGGGGGCGAACGCAACCGGGTCCATCTGGCAAAGACGCTTAAAGAAGGCGGTAACGTACTCCTGCTCGATGAGCCTACCAATGATCTGGATATCAACACGCTCCGTGCCCTGGAGGATGCATTGCTGGATTTCGCCGGATGCGCCGTGATCATATCTCACGACAGGTGGTTTCTGGACCGAACGGCAACGCATATCCTGGCATTCGAAGGTAACAGCAACGCGTACTGGTTTGAAGGCAACTTCTCTGAGTATGAGGAAAACCGTAAACAACGCCTGGGTATCGATGGCGATCAGCCCCACCGTATCCAGTACAAGAAGCTGACCAGGTAATTCGAAGTGAATATCCAGGCCGCAACCGGGATCAAACCGGGCAGACAGGTGTTGAACTTTGTGATCCATCTACGCTGGCATTACCAGGTTTTTATCCTGTCGGGCTGTTACCTGCTGGGCGGTCTTTTCCATACGGGTCCGGCCGGATGGCCGATGTTTCTCCTTCAGTTCCTGAACGTGCATTTACTGCTTTTCGGTGGGGCCACGGCCTTCAATTCCTTTTGGGACAAAGATAAGGGGCGCATAGGCGGTTTAAAGAAACCACCGCCAATGGCGTCCTGGATGCATCCGGCTTCGCTTGCCCTGCAATGCGCCGGTTTGATGCTGGCTCTGCCTGCAGGCTATGAATATACCATGGTCTATGTCCTGAGCATGATGATGTTCTGGCTCTACAGCACGCCCCTGGCCAAATGGAAAGGTCGTCCATGGCTGAGTATGGTGGCCATCGGCCTGAGTACCGGATGGTGTTCATTTTTGCTGGGATTCATGGCTATCGGGGGATCCTCTTTTTTTCCCTATCTTTTACCGGCCACCGGCTGCTCGCTGATCCTGCTCAGTATGTATCCGGTGTCCCAGGTTTTTCAGATGGAAGAAGACCGTGAACGCGGTTACAGGACCTTTGCACTCTGTTACGGTCTGAACGGGATCAGGATTTTTTTCCCCGCCACTTATATTCCGGGTCTCCTGATTACCGGCTTTACCTTACACCGGCTTGAGCCGGCAGCCGGTCATCTTTTCCTGGCCCTTTCTGTCCTGACCGGCACGGTGATCTGGTGGCAGCTCAGGCGGATAACAGGCACGGAGGACGATTACAAAACAGTAATGCGGATCAAATACCTGACCTCATTTGCATTTGTGATATTCATCGTTTTCTGGCTGTTGGCCGGACGATCGGCATAAAGTTAATTAAGCCGCTATCTTATTGAACTTCAACAGCCATAACCGTGTTATACCTGGACAATTGCCAACCTTTTACCCTTTGACAAATGCCTGTTTCACCATCCTATATTGAAAAAGCCGTCTCATACGCTCAGTACCGAACGCTCATTGATAACCTTATCCTGGAAAATAAAACTACCGGTGAAACCCAGTCGGCCGATCTGTTTGCCTACACCAGGTTAAATGTCCACCGTATGCTGCGTTTGGAAAAGCAGGTTAGGGTCGGTCCCGCGTTCGTTGAACTACTAAAAAAACGCCGCAGTAAAGAACTATGGCTGGTCCTGGCTGAGTCCTGGTGCGGAGACGTCGCCCAAAATTTACCGGCTATCCAAAAAATAGCCGCTGAATCTCCCGATATTGCCCTCAAGGTTCTTCTGCGGGATGAAAACCTTGAATTGATGGATGAGTTTCTTACCAACGGGACCCGGTCCATCCCTAAGCTTATCAGCCTGGACGCCGAAACACGGGAAGTGAAGTGGCATTGGGGTCCGCGTCCCGCACCGGCACAAGCCCTGATGATGAGCCTGAAGAAAGATGAATCCCTCAGCCAGGAAGAAAAAGCCGCTAAATTGCACCATTGGTATTCGAAGGATAAAACGCAGACCTTGCAGCGAGAGATTATGCAATTAATGACGGGCTGATCTTCTCCGTTTGCTATTTCAGTATTCGTAATTATCCGGGGAAATGATTAAATTCATCTTATTAAAAATTCTAAGTTTACTACAATTGTAAGGTGTTGAAACATTGATGCCCACGTCCCTTTTTTGCAACTGCCGGTCAGCGTTTTACCCCGGATACCTTCTGACCGCCCTGGTGGTTATGGGAATGATCCTTCCGGCCCTGACAATGGTTGCATCCGAACTTACGCGTATTTCTTCGGCCGAACGCTCTGATAAGCAGGGCCATGTAATGCGCTTCCATATGGAAAGTCCCCCCGATTCCTTCCGGGTCAGGCAGCCTTTCGTGGATCTGATCCAGCTTGAAATATATAAAGAGGGTATCGATGCCGACCTTATTGAGCTGTTCGACATAAACAGCCCTTACCGGGGCATCGAGCTTCAGGAACTCGAAGGGGGCATTGGTATTGATATCCATTTTGATGTTGAGCGGTTCATGGAGGGCAATGCCTATCCCGATGCCAACGGTAAGGATCTGCTGCTGGGCCTTACCCGGATCACCGAAAGCAGATTAAAGCAGAAAGTTGAAGATGTTCAGCCCATTATCTGGAATGATCCTGCGGGTTCAGACGGGAGTATCCCGGATGATCCGCGGAGTTACGGAGAATTAGATAACGTTTTCGATTTTAACGATTTCTCCACCGAAGCTTTAAAATTTGAGACTATTGTTATTGACCCGGGCCATGGGGGAATTGATCCGGGGGCTTTGGGCTATGGAGGTATCTATGAAAAAGATATCACACTGGCTATAGCGTTGAAACTGGGTAACTACATCCGGGAAAACCTGCCTGACATCAAAGTGGTCTATACCCGCGATGATGATACCTTTGTAGGGCTGGAAGAGCGCGGGCATATTGCCAATCTGGCGCAGGGGGATTTATTCATATCCCTGCATGCCAATTCGAATCACAGTAGCCGGGCCACCGGAGCCGAGGTTTATTTTTTGGGATTGCACCGGAGCCAGGAAGCGTTCGAGGTGATGAGGAAAGAAAATTCGGCCATTCGTTTTGAAGACGATGACGATCTGACTGAAGAATTGACACGTGAACAGCTTGTGATCTATGAACTGGCCAATATCGGGAACATTGCCAGCAGTGAAGTTTTTGCCGGGCTGACGGAAAGGCAGTTTGAAGAACGGGCGTTGAGAAGGTCACGCGGTGTCAAACAAGCCGGTTTTATGGTGTTATACCATGCCTCCATGCCGGCGGTGCTGATTGAGTCGGGTTTCATCAGCAATCCCCAGGAACACCGATTCCTCTCCAGCGAGTATGGCCAGAACATTATGGCCTCGGCTATTTTCCGGGCCGTGCGTGATTACAAAGACAAGATCAGCAGAAGCCATAACAACGGCAATCCGTAATAAATGGCTGCTCACCGGTTCCTGACGATCCATTTCCGAAGGATGGAACGTTGAAAATCCAAATCTCATTTTTGCATTATGGAACCTATTCAATCAAAGATCAGCAAGTTAATTGATTTTCTCGGCAATCCGGAGAACCTGCCGGATGAAACCGGGGAAGTCACCATTTGCCAGACGCACGGATCGGTACTTGCCCTGGCCGATCATCATGTATATAAGGTAAAAAAGCCGGTGGATTTCGGATTTATGGATTTTACCACCCTGGAGAAAAGGCAAGCCAATGCCCGGCGGGAAATAAAACTTAACCGAAGGCTGTGCAGTGATACGTATCTGGATGCCGTCACCATTACCGAAGCAGACGACGGAAGCTGGCGGTTTGGAGACGGAAAAGGAGAGATTATTGACTGCGCGGTTCGGATGAAACGGCTGGAGGATGGTTTTTTTCTGCCCCAGATCCTCAAAAAGGGAGATGACCCGAATAATATGATGGAGATTATCAGCGACCGGCTGATGGAATTTTACGGCGGGCAAACGGGAGAATGCAAAGCGGAATATGGTGATATATCCAAAATAAGGCAGGATTGCGAGGGAAATTTTCAGGCCATGGAAAAGCTTCCGGAGGCGGTTGTGCATCCTGTGCTGCTGGAAACCGTAAAATCCTTTACCTATACCTTTCTGGATCGTTATGCAACGCTGTTTGAAGAACGCGTACGTGAGGGTAAGATCCAGGAGTGCCATGGTGATCTTCATATGGACCATATCCATTACAAGGATGGCAGGCTTTGCATTTTTGATTGCATCGAATTCAATGAAGCCTTCCGGTGCATTGACATTGCCAACGATCTGGCCTTTCTGGCAATGGACCTTGAACATCAGGGCTACATCAGGGAGGCGGCCCATTTCACTACATTGATGGCGAAGGGGCTAAAGGATGAACATTTGACCACCCTGATGCACTTCTACAAGGCATACCGCGCATGCGTCCGCGGCAAGGTCCACGGTCTGGCCGGAACGGATCCCTCTCTCCCGCCGGAGGAAAGGCGGTTAAACCTTGATGAGGCGGCATCATTTTTTCAACTGGCCATGCAGTATGCCTGCTGTGGATTGCCGGCCGCCCTGATCTTTTTTGGTCCGGCCGGCAGCGGAAAAAGTACACTGGCAGGGCGTATCGGCGGCCTTGCCGGTTGTCCGGTGCTCAACAGCGATGTCCTGAGAAAAGAATTATTCAGTTTGCCTGTTGATGAGCCTGCGCCGGACTCAGTAAAAGCGGATCTGTACAGCCGTGAAACCACAGACCGTGTCTACAATATCTTAATCGAGAAAGGGCTGAAATACGCAAAAACCCATCGAACCATTATACTGGATGCTACCTATGCTAATCCTGACCACCGCGGCGAAACACGGTTGGCCTTTCGTTCAGCGGCGATCGACCCGCTCTTTATTTTTGTTACGGCGGAAGAAAAAATGATACACGGCAGGCTGTCTGACCGAAACAAAGCCACCCGCTCCGTTTCCGATGCCCGGGAAAAGGACTTCGATACCTTAGTAGCCGGTTACCGGGATCCCGATCCCGGTAATTACCAGGGCAACCTGATCGAAATTGACAATTCAGGCGATCCGGAGGATGCGGCACAGGCTTTACTGAAAACCCTGACCGGCAAACTGTTTGAGAAGCAAAAACTTAAAAGGGGACCGTAGCCCTGATCCGGTAAAAGAGATCGTAATCTTCATCAAAGCCCAGCCTGTTCACAGGCTGGGCGATTCCCAGGGCGTGGACAAGCCTTAATCCACCAACTTGCAGCACATTTTTTAGCTCGATTCCGGTACCCGTCCGGTTAAACCGGCCCGGGGCCGGTTCGTCTGCAGCGTAACGCAGGCTGCCGGCATCCAGGAAAGGGGACAGAGCCGATTGCCCCAGTACGGCCGTTCCGAGCAGCGTGGTGCGAAGGTTGATAAACGGCATGCGATATTCAAGCGTGCCAAAGAGCAGTTGGTCGCCCGTGAGAAATTCCCGGTAACCCCTTACCCGTTCGTACGCCGGAAGCTGAAACAGACCCAGAACGTCATCAAAGGGTACCGTAACATAATCACTGCGTGTGAAGCCTATGAAATCCTGGGGAAAAGGATCCCCGTACAGGGCCAGCCCACGGACATAAGCATAGAACCTTGACCGGCCCAGGGCCGGTAATATGGCATAAGCCGCCAGATCCGGACGAAAATAGCTGCTATCGGTAAAAGGTCCCGGTACGGCCGCGGTCACCCTTAAACGAATGCCCCAGCCTTCAAGCTGCTGGATCACATTTGAGCGCGAGGGTAACTGCCGTTTCATCCTGTAGGTTAACCTGATGTCGGTCTGCCTTCCCGCCGAAGGCGGTGAAAGGCCTGAAGGCATTGCTGTAAAATCTTCCGGATTATAGATGCTGCGCCGGGTATGACGGACCCTTATCTGGAATTCACTGGTCGTATAGGGTTCGTTGAACCAGTCAAGGGGCTGGGTAATAGATACTTGTCCGCCATCTCTTTCCTGAAACAGGGTGGTGTGACCGTATTGGCCTGCTGAGGGCTTACGCTTATATACGTCGAACCGCAAAGACGGGCGCAGCTGCCTGTTGGTGTACGATAGATAAAAAAAACTTTTATCCTGCATATCCGTGAAGGAAAGGCCTCCACCGGCCAGCACCATGTGCTTGCCCACCGGTTCGATCCATGCCGTGCCCATGGCCAGACCGTATTCATTTTCGCCGGTGAGATCACCGGACCAGTAGGGCAGGGCCAGAGTGAGTACATGAGACAGGTTGGCAAAGGAATTGTAGGGATATTGATCGTGAATCAGTGAGGCATCCGGTCGAATGGAGTCTGCAATTTCCCGGGGCGGACGATGCGTCGTCCATGCGGCATAGTCAGCCGGCAATCCGACGGACAGGGCCGTTTTACCCCCGGCGCCGATCAGGTAAGCCTCATCCCAGCGCTTGGTCTCGGTGCTTTGGATCACCAGGCGGCCGTTCCGGTGAAGGGAATCGGGCGCCAGCCAGTCGCGGACCGTGCCGCCGGTGAACAGGTGGGTGACGCGCACCGGTTCGCCCGGGCGATCCACAGCCTGCATAAACACGTTTTCAATTCCGTCGCGCAGGGAGGTATAGGCTATGGCCGATCCCGTGGAATTCCATACCGGGAAACGGTCGTCAAAGGACCCGTCAGTCAGGGGTGTAAGGCTTCGGCTTGCCGCATCCAGCACGACAATATCCCTTTTCCGCTCTGCTGTAAAGCGGGAGACCAGAATCTGTTCACCGGCTGGATGCCATTGTATGGAGAGCAGCTGGACATCGCCTTCGAAAAATGTAAGCCGGCTCTCCCGGCCCGAGGAAAGATCCCTTACTACGATATTATCGGTATTTCCCCGGCTTTGGATAAAGGCCAGCCGGTTGCCGCCGGGTGAAAAAACGGGTGATCGAGCCCGCCTGTCGCGGGTTAGACGCTGTATATCGCCCGATGGGAATTCAGCCATATACAGGTCATTGATAATGGACCCGCCGGTTCCCCTGCCGGTCCGTGAGTAGGCAATACGGTCACCGGCCGGGTGCCAGCTGATGGGTGGGTTTATGGGCCCTGTCGCCAGGACCCGCCTCTCACGATCCGTATCGTTACTGACGGTGAATATGCCGGTTACAGGCCGTTCCAGAGAGATCATTCCCAGGACGGCAATTTGTGTGGTGTCCCGACTGTATTGGATATCCCGGTACCAGGTCGCCGGTAAAGGCAGGGGATTTGCATGCAGGGAATCGAGGCGGTCCATCTGACCGGCCATGGTGTTATAGTACACTCCTGTATGCTTCTTCCAATCCTCGTAAAACTCATTATAGGATTGTCCGGTGGTCGCTTTAAATGCCGCATTGAAATCATGGACCCCGGCTAACCCGGGCAAGACCGGCTTACGGTGTTGCAAAAGGCTGGCCAGGGTGGAATCGCCGTATTGGGAGGCAAAGTAGCGGACCTGGGAACTGCCCGAAGCGTACATAAGCCGCCGGTTCCATGCCGATTGGCCGTCATTGTAGGACAACCGGTTCTCGAAAGCGGCAATTCTGAGCCAGCGATCCCCCCGTCGGGCATCCCAGTGTTCGGTTTCATACTGTGCCAGGCCTTCCGTCCAGAAACGAGGCAGGGGACTGGCAAACAGGACATCAAAAGGGCTGATGGCGGAGCGGACCGCCTCGAAGTGAAAGATATGGGCCAGTTCATGAGAAATCACTTTTCTAAGCCATTTGACCTCCCCCGTCCACGTGACCGCATAATCGTTTACATTTACCCATATATTGGTATATGCGTCATTTATGGGGACGGCAAAACCGTTGGTGATCTCATCGTGACCGGACAGATAAATGCGTATCTTTTTTTTTGGACGAAATCCGAAGTTGACCGACAGAACCTGATAGGTCTCCTCCGCAATGGCGGCAGCATGGTCCTGCATCCCGTCAAGGGTGGATGGATACACGATCCGGAAGTGTTCGGTCTCGGAAACCACCCAGTTTAATTCGGGATGGTTACGTCCTCCGGCATGATAAAAGGTCTGGGAAAAAGCTGAAGTCGACAAAAACAGGAACAGACAAAAGAATGAAAATTTCAAAAATTGTATTCCAGTTTTGGTTATCACTATCAGGTTTTATAATATGGCACCGGTATAAGGTATGCAATCCGGGAAAAAGATAATTAAATAACGGGAACATATGAACAAACTTTACAGAGCGTATATTCCAGGCATGATCATAGCAGTGATCCTGTCTTCATGCCAAACCCATCAGGATCAGGTCGTTCACCCTGCTGACGGATGCACCACAGGTTCGGTGAATATCGTCCTTTTTGTCAGTGACGATCACGGCCAGGATACCGGTGCCTATGGAAACGAGGTGATCCAAACGCCCAACCTGGATGCCCTGGCAAGCGAAGGGGTCCTGTTCAGGAATGCTTTTGCCACCACGGCCAGCTGCAGCGCAAGCCGTTCGGTCATTTTGACGGGACTGCATAACCACCGGAACGGACAGTTTGGTCATGAACATGATTACAGTAAATTCTCCTCCCACGATAACATCCAAAGTGTTTCAGCCCTGCTCTCGGATAACGGATACCGGACGGGCAGGTCGGGAAAATACCATGTGGCCCCCGGGGAAGTCTACCGGTTCGATGAAACTTTACCCGGCAGTTCACGCAACCCCTATGAAATGGCGAACCGGGCAAAGGAATTTATCACCCCGGCCGACAAACCCTTTTTTCTGCTGATGGGAGCTTCCGACCCGCACAGGGGAGGAGGGCCCGATACGGGGCTGCCCCATGAACCGGATCGTTTCGGCAATGCGGCTCAGGGTTATGAAGGAATTGATCCCGTTTTCTACGGCCCGGATGAAGTCATCGTGCCCTCGTGGCTGCCCGACAATGAAGCGACCCGTCAGGAACTGGCCCAGTATTACCAGTCCGTTTCCCGGCTCGACCAGGGGTTTGGCCGCCTGGTGCACAACCTCAAAGAAACCGGTGCCTACGACAATACGGTCCTTATCTATATGTCTGATCACGGGATGGCTTTTCCCGGCGCTAAAACCAATGTATATGAACCGGCTCTTCTTTCTCCTCTTATTGTTCGGGACCCTTGTGCAGAAACGGCCGGGACGGTGAATGAGGCCATGGTCAGCTGGGTAGACATTACTCCCACCATCCTCGACTACGCCGGGGTGGAAACGCCGGCCTATTCGCGGCATGTGGGCCAGGGAGTGATCCGGGATTTCTATCCCGGATCACATGGGCTCCATGGCCGCTCATTCCGGTCTGTCCTTGAAGAGGAGGAGCCCGTGGGATGGGATGAAATCCAGGCCTCGCATACCTTCCATGAGATCCATATGTATTACCCCATGCGCGTGGTCCGTGACCGGGACTATAAGCTGATCTGGAACCTGGCCCATGAGCTGCCCTATCCCAATGCCTCGGATCTGCAGACATCCTCAACCTGGCAGTATGCCCTGAGCCAGGGCTCGGCCGGCACCGGTAGTGCAGCTGAGGTAAGCGACCCTTCCTGGCAGAATATAGCGGGAGCGGACGCGCCATTTGGATTTCGAACGGTCAACGAATACATCCACCGGGCTGAATTTGAGCTGTTCGATATAAAGAACGATCCGCTCGAGACCCGCAATCTGGCTGATGATCCGGAGTATGCCGGTATTCTTGAAACCTACATCACCCGCCTGAAAGACTTCCAGACGGACACCGAAGATCCGTGGTATATCCATTGGGTATACCAGGACGATAACGCACATTTTTTCGAAGAACCCTGACCGTTAAAAAGACGGGCCTTCCGCTGATAAAGGTTTAGAGGCTGTTGAAAGTTTCACGGCGTTAATTCACGGATTTTAATGCTTCTGTACCATACCTCATCGCTGTGATCCTGAAAGACAATGCGGCCCGTATCGCGTCGCACCCCGAAATCCGGGTTGTCTCCCCATTTGCTGGTTTCCAGCAGGCGGTTCATCATATAGGTGCCCAGTTCATACTCCAGCACCAGGTTTCCGTTCAGCCAGTGCTCGCCTCGGCTGCCGTTAAAGACGATGCGTCCGCTATTCCATGTCCCTACCGGATTAAGACGGGCATTGCTTCCCGGAGGGATAAGGTCATACAACCCGGCCGCCAACCGGTTGGGGTCGTTGCCGGCATCCGGGTGACGATCATTGTCAAGAATCTGGTACTCAAAACCAAGAGCCCCGTGACCGGAGCTCATGGCTTCCGAGACATTGTATTTGATGCCGCTGTTGGCACCCGGACTCACTTTCCATTCAAAACTCAGTTCGAAGTTCCCGAAGGGCTCGTCGAATAATATATCCCCGCCGTCCGTCCCGGATGGCACATCGGCAGATGCTACCTTCCTGATCGCCCCGTCTTCGATAACCCAGTGTCCGGCCGGAACACTTTCCCGGTTGAGTCCGCGCCACCCGGAAAACGTTTCCCCGTCGAAAAGCAATCTCCAGCCTCCATTTTGCTCTTCCTCCGTCAGGGTATTGGGGGCCGCAGCCGGATTGGCGTCGGAAGACCTGTTCGATTCGGCACATGCGCCAAACAGGAAGGCTAAGAAAATCATGGCCATACCCGTATGGATTACGGAATGGGTGGGGGATAAGTTGGCTCCGGTAATTTTTTGCATGGGTATAAATGATTAAGTGACAGGTTGCCTGTGGTCAGGATTGTCCGTTATCCAGAAAATTGTAATGGCGGGCGCCTTCTATGATGCCGGCTGCGTAGGGGGATTTGGAAAAATACACACTTTTGTTACCCTCCAGCTTTTTGAGTTCGTTGCTGTGATTGCCAACAACCACAGCAAGGCGTTTGCCATAAAGCATTTCATAATCATTGCCCGAATCCCCGGCGACCAATATATTTTTAGGACTAATATGCCATTTACGGCTCATATAATCAATAGCTTTCCCTTTGGAGGCTCTCTGGGGCAGGATGTCGAGGTAGGCGTCGTGGGAGTAGGCAATGTTGTAGCGCAGCTTTGCCTCGGTCAGCTTATTGTGTACGGTGGCCAGATGGTCATCGCTTGGGTCCATCACATAACTAAGCTTAAAGCGTCTCTCACCGTCCTCGCGCTGCATCTCAATAAAATCAAGCTGGCTGAGAATTTCCTTGACGCGGTCAGGCTTCCACTGATAGGAAATATGAGCGCTCCAGCCATCATCCGGCTGCAGACTATCCAGGGAATCCCCGTAATAGATTTCTGTTCCTACCGAGGAAATGATGATATGGGGAGCCGGAATATTTTTTTCACTCAGGATCTCCCTGACCAGATCAAGGCTACGGCCTGTTGCCACCCCAAAGGTGACGGTCTTGTTCTGGCCGGAAAGAATCTCCAGCAGGGTATGCATCGATTCGTCATCCCCGATCAGGGTGTCGTCTATATCGGTAATAAGCAGCTTCTCTACATCCTTAAACCTTTGTCCCGGGAAAGCCAGCTTATTTTTTTCGGCATGCTGCTGGTTATGCTTTTTAGTGACGGTCTTTATCTTTTTGATATAGGTTTCCGTATGGGCATCCCATGAATAATGCTCCCTGACCCCATTGATGCCATCCGATGAGAACCTGGTCCATTTATCAACATCCACGAGTATTTGCTTGATCGCATTGCTGATCTTGTCCGGGTTGGTTGAATCGACCAGAATGCCGTTTTTGCAGTTTTTAACAATGTCCTGGGGTCCGCCGTCATCGGGGCCCACAATAGGCACGCCAGCCGAAGCGGCTTCGATCATGGTAAGGCCGAACGGCTCTGAAAAAGCCGAATTGACAAACACCCCCCCGCTTGCTGCGGCCATTCTGTACAGTTCAGGGACTTCATTGTTTGGGTCATGCTTCTTGGGAATTGCCATCTTGCCATATAGATCGTACTTGTCCATCAGATACAGCAGATCATTGAGGACCTCGCGTTCATTGTCGTCCATATTGTCAATATCCTTTCGGATGCCGGCGAAAATAGCCAGATTGGCAATGAGCTGTAATTCCTTGTTCGTCCCGTAGGCCTTTACCAGGCCCTGTATATTCTTTTTGCTGTCTGGCCGGCAAATGGTCAGGATGAGGGGTTTGTTGGTGTCTTTCAGGAACCGGTCCAGTTCGGAATGCATTTTATGCCGGGCTTGCATAAATTCTTCAGGCTTTTCCCTATTCTCATCCTCATCATAGTAAAACGGGTAAAATTTTTCGATATCAATACCGGGGGGAATCACCTGGAAGAGGGGGATCTCATGATTGTCGTACAGAAAATATTGTTTTTTTATTTCATGGCGGGTGCTGGTTATGACCATATCCGTGCTGCGCAGAACGTCTTCCTCGGCCTCGATACGCCGGTTAATATTGAACTGCTTGTTAATCTGTTCCAGGCTCAATCCTTCGTTTTTCAGGGAATTCAGCTTGCTGCGGCCCAGGGAATGCCCGGTGAATATATAGGGTATGCCCATGGTGGCCGACAGGCGCTGGGTAACATAACCGGCATCGGCATAATGCCCATGGAAAAGATCAGGGTTGATTTCATGCTCTTTATTGAAGCGGATCACGTTATCGATATATTCATCAAGGCTGGGCCACAACAGTTCCTTGCGCATATATCGCTTCCCGCCGCAACGGATGCGGACAATGCGGGTGTTTTTGGTGATCGGCTCGACCTTCTGCTTATAACTGGAACTAACCCGTTTGTCATCAAGATAACGGGTAAACAGATCGACCTGAGCCACGTCGGGGTGCTCGCCCAGGGCTTTGGTGAGATCTACTACATACTTTACCTGTCCACCGGTGTCTGCATCACGGCCGAGCTCCAGATTTTCAGATCGAATGAGCCCGTGAATGCTGAATAACTGGATATAAAATTTTTTTGGATCTTTTTTCAAAACCTGATAGTTATAAATTTGCCCGTGATGGATTTCCTTTAAATATATAATAGCAAGTAATAAACAGCATACTACATAATCACGTTCATTTTTCAAAGTGCCGATACCAGGATGCGCCATAATTAAGGGTTTATAACCGGCATAGGCCGTGGAGCCTGCCCTCCATGTTTTATTTCCAATTGAGCGGTCAAAGGTTTAAATTATAATCCTGTAATAAAACAGCAATCACCCCTGTTAACCAAATGCAAAGCGTAGATCCGGTTCGTAATACATCCATCCGTATCGGCATTATTCTGGCCGCTTTGATTCCGGCAATTCCGGAACCGGCTGAAGCTCAGATGACCGCCGGGGACGTATGGGGGAACTATGAGCAAAGACAGGCTGAACATCAGGAAGCCGGTCGGGTATTGCTTACCTGGGGGACGGCCAGCGTTCTGGGAGGCGGCTTGATGATGCTAACCGACATCGGGGATTTCGGTTTGATGACGGCCGGTTGGGGGGTGATTACCACAACCCTGGCCGCCGCTACCCTGCTCAACCCGGTTTCCTTTAACCGCCGGGAGCATGACCTGGGCGATCTGTTGCGTTATGAACAGCGTTACAACCGGGCCGTGGCCCTTAAAGCCGGGTTGAATACCAGCTATATTGTGGCAGGGTTGGGAATGGCCCGCTATGGGCAAGCCCGCAGAACACGGGAATACGGTGCGGCCGTTTTTGCCCAGGGATCATTTTTATTGGTCTATCATTCCGTGCTGCTGATTTTATCGAGCCGGTATCTGGATAAAATCAGCCTTTATCCCGCTCATTTTTATGGTATATTTCCCGGCCGGAGCGGGTTGAATTCAGGTGGATTTACATTACAAGTTCAAATTTAAATAATACATTACATGAGTACAGAGAATGGACTTCAGCAGGATATAAAACTGCCCGACGTCAAACTAAACATAGTCCGGCCCAAAGAACCTATTGATGTTCCGGTTGTGGAGAACAGGATCGTTACGAAAGGTGCCAGCCCGAACTTTATACGTCATATCACCTTTGATGTCACGGGTACCGAGCTCGAAGGTGAAGTAGTGGCCGGGCAGAGTATCGGTATTGTTCCTGATATAATGGATAAGAATGGCAAATATCCCAAGCTCAGACTCTACTCGGTGGCCTCGCCCACCCGGGGAGAAGACGGGGAAGGCAAACTTATTTCCACAACGGTGAAACGCCTGATTGACGAGCACTGGGAGGATCAGTCCCTGTTCACCGGTGTCTGCTCTAACTACCTGTCTACCTGCAAGCCCGGCTCCACGGTCAAAATGACAGGCCCCAGCGGCAAGCGGTTCCTGCTGCCGGAAAATCCAGAAAAGTACAATTATCTCTTTTTCGCTACGGGAACCGGTATAGCCCCGTTTCGGGGGATGATAATGGATCTGATGGAAAAAGATGTCAAATCGGATATCGCCCTGATCTTCGGCTGTGCCTACCGGACGGACCTGCTTTATTCGGAATATCTGGAGCCTCTGTCGGCGTCACGGTCGAATTTTCATTACCTGAAATCAATTTCCCGCGAAGACCCCAGAAAAGACGGATCCAAGCATTACGTACAGACCCAGATTGAAGACGAAAGCGAATTGCTTCAGCCTATTTTAAAGAAAGACAATACGCTCATCTATGTTTGCGGACTCAAAGGCATGGAAACAGGTATTTACAAGCTTTTGGGCAAGTATGGGTTTACCGATTACCTGAAGATATCCGATAAAATATCCGGCAAAGATCCGGGCGAATGGGATGCTGAAGATATGAAACGCAACGTAAAGCCCTCTGACAGGATGTTTCTGGAAGTCTACTAATCCGATCCGCTTGGTTCATCTTTGGTATCGTCGCGGTATTGTTCAACGGAGAAATCCGGTGTGAACATAGCGTACCGGGCGGGTTTTACATTCGATCCGTAGCGGTTGGCATAGACTTTTGTAAACTCGGCGCCCAGGAATACGACCATAATGTTGTAATACAGCCAAATCAGGAATATGACGAACGATCCGGCGGCCCCGTAGGTGGTTTCCACCGTTCCGCCGCTCATATACCACTGAATGGCCAGCCTGCCGAGCAGGAACAGGATGGTGGTTGCAAAGGACCCGATCAATACATCCTTCCAGGGTATGTAGACGTCGGGAAGCAGTTTGAATATGACGGTAAAAAGGGCCGTGACAACCAGTACAAAAAGCATCGTGTTGAGAAAACTCCAGAAGCCGACCCCTCCGGGAATGACCGGATCCAATACCGGCTCCATATAGGCGAAAATCGCATCGAGCATGAAAGACGCCATCAGGAAGGTGGCAAAAATGATGATCAGCAGCAGGCTTAGAACCCGGTCGATCACAAAGGTTTTTATCGTGCCACGTTCCAGGCCCGGACGTACATCCCATACATTGTTGAGCGAATCCTTGAGCTGGGCTATTACGGTCGTCGAGGCAAACAGCAAAATTCCGAAACCCACAAGTGATTGCAACAGGCCGGTTTGCTGCTGACGCGCGCTGGCAACAAAGCTTTGGATGGTTTCGGCCATCTCCCGGTCCATAACCTGTTCCATGGTGTCGGCCAGCTGGCCTTCGATGGCCCGTTCCCCGAAAATAAACCCTGACAGCCCGATGATGATGATGATCATCGGGGCAAGGGAAAATATGGTATAGAAAGCAACTCCCGCCGCATGCAGGGCGATGTTGTCTTCTGTCCATTTGTAGATGGTCAGAAGGGTAACCGTTTTAATTTCGTACCAGATCTTTTTTATATTCAAACTAATCCTCCTGGCTGGCCTGTTGTTGTACAACCGAAAACGTCTTTGCAGACGTTCAATAATAATGAAATCAGGAAAGAACTATCCATCCCAATGTCCGGGTCTTCGATATTTATGTAAATTTCCCTAACTTGACCGCCGCAGCGTTTTGGCATCTGCCGGAGCGTAATAATACCAATATACTTTAACATGGCTCAGAAAACATCCGCTGAAATCAGAAACGATTTTTTCCGGTTCTTTGAAAAGAAGCAGCACATTATCGTAAGCAGCGCCCCCGTGGTTCCTAAAGATGATCCAACCCTGCTGTTCACCAATGCCGGCATGAATCAGTTTAAGTCCATCTTTCTTGGCGAGCAGGAGGGGTATCGCCATAATAAAACCCTGTGGAAGCGCGCAGCCAATACCCAGCGCTGCATCCGGGTGAGTGGAAAGCACAACGATCTGGAGGAGGTGGGCCACGATACCTACCATCATACGCTGTTCGAGATGCTGGGCAACTGGTCATTCGGCGATTATTTTAAGGAAGAAGCCATTGAGTGGGGTTGGGAACTGCTCACCAAAGTCTGGGAAATCGATCCTGACCGGCTGTATGCAACGGTTTTTGAAGGCGATGATGAGGACGGGCTCCCAGCCGATGACGAAGCCATTGAGATCTGGAAATCCAAATCCGGCATCAACCCTGACCATGTTTTAAAATGCGGCAAAAAAGATAATTTCTGGGAAATGGGTGAAATTGGTCCCTGCGGACCCTGTTCTGAAATTCATGTGGATCTTCGTCCGGACGAGGAGCGGGCCGTCCGGCCGGGTCATGAGCTTGTCAACAAAGAGGATCCCCGGGTGATGGAGATCTGGAACCTGGTGTTTATTCAATACAACCGGAAAAAAGACGGAAGTCTGGCGGCCCTGCCTGCCCGTCATGTTGATACCGGGATGGGTTTCGAACGGATGGTGGCCGTGTTGCAAGGCAAGAAATCGAATTACGATACCGACGTCTTTGCTCCGGTACTTGTTAAAATCGGAAAGCTGGCCGGAGCCGCCTATGGAGAATCGGTAAAAACGGATATCGCTATGCGGGTGATCGCCGACCACATCCGCTCCGTGTCTTTTTCCATTGCCGACGGTGCCTCGCCAGGCAATGACGGAAGAGGCTATGTAATCCGGCGAATCCTGCGCAGGGCCATACGCTATGGATGGGATACGCTGGGATTAAAGGAGCCGTTCATGCACAAGCTGGTAGCCGTCCTGGCCGAACAATTTGAACATGTTTTCCCTGAGTTGTCGGTACAGAAAGATTATGTGGAAAATGTCGTTGAGGCCGAAGAAAAGGCTTTTATCCGTACCCTGGGCCAGGGTATTCAGCTATTCCAAAGCATGATGAAGGGAAAAAAGAAGCTTTCGGGTGAGGAGGCCTTTAAACTGCACGATACCTTCGGTTTCCCCATTGACCTTACGGCCCTGATGGCCAGGGAGCAGGATCAGGAAGTGGATATCCGGCGGTTTGACGAATTGATGCTGGAGCAGAAAGACCGGGCACGGACCGCAGGGAAGTTCGGCGCTGCCCATTCCGATCAGGAGGAATGGGTATATCTCAATGGCAAGGAAACGGAAACGGATTTTATAGGCTACGATGAGCTTGAAACCGAGACGTCGATTACGGCTTACCGGAAAGAGGAAGATAAAGCCGCGGTTTTACTGAAAAGAACGCCCTTCTATGCGGAAAGCGGGGGGCAGGTAGGGGATAAAGGAATTATTACCAACGGGGATGAGCATATCCGGGTTGTGGATGTTCAAAAAGCAGATAACTTCTTCATCCATTATCTGGACCGGTTGCCGGGGAAGCCCGGGGGCCGGTGGAAGGCTGTTGTCGATCATGATCGCCGCCGGGAAATCCAGAAGCATCACTCGGCCACCCATCTGCTTCATGCCGCGCTTCGGGAAGTGCTGGGCTCGCATGTGGGCCAAAAAGGGTCATTGGTGGAAAACAGCCGTCTTCGATTTGATTTTTCCCATTATGAAGCCATAGACGCGACCACCCTGAATAGGATAGAAGAACTGGTAAACCATAAAATACAGGAGAATATTCCTCTTCAGGAAGAACGGAATATTCCCATAGAGGATGCCAAAAACCGCGGCGCTATGATGCTCTTCGGTGAGAAATACGGCGATCGGGTCAGGGTTATCACCCTGGACCCCAAATTTTCGGTGGAGTTGTGCGGCGGAACTCATGTTAAGGCCACGGGTGAAATCGGCTATTTTCGCATTACGGCCGAAAGCTCGGTGGCGGCCGGCATTCGCAGGATCGAAGCCATGACCGGCAAGGCTGCCGATCGCCACCTGCGCAATGAAAAAATGCTGGTAGAACAGTTTGTTGTCCAACTCGGCACGTCGGAAGAACCCGTCACCGGACTTAAAAAACTGATATCGGAAAAGAAAGCCCTGGAAAAGGAAATAGAAAAGCTGCGGCTGGTTTCGGCCACCTCTGTTTTGGATAATCTTATGAAGGCATCCGAATTATTACCCAACAAAATCAGGGTAATAAAAGGGGAAGTACCCGGAGCCAATATGGATGTTTTAAAACAACTTGGATACGAATCGTTGAAAAAGAGTCCGTCCGCTACGGTTACCGTTCTGGGATCAAGAGACGAACCGAATGGGAAGGTCTACCTGCTGGCTGCTGTTACGGATGATTTATTTGACAGGGGGATCAAGGCCGGGGCCCTGGTAGGCCGCCTGGCTAAAATGCTGGGCGGGGGAGGCGGCGGACAGCCGGGACTGGCCACAGCCGGGGGCCGATTACCCGGCATGCTCAACGAGGCTCTGGATGAGGCAAAATCGATCTGTCTGGCCGTTGATTAGCCGGCCGGAAACAGGAAACGGGAGCGGCCGGTGGAAACTTCCTCCTGCAAAATTCCCGTTTTTTCAGTATACTCTGTTTCTGTAATTTATAGGGAACAACCAACTAATATTAAAAAAGATTACATAATCTCAGGAATTTTGAATGGGAAATGAGACTGAGGTGGCCGGTTTTACGCCTACCGGCGCCGTATATAAAAGTACAAAACTTCCAAAACCAACACGTAAAACGCATAAAACCCTGGGCATCAAAAAAGATGAACTTACCGGGCTGTTCGAATGCATGTTTCGTCAGCGCCGGTTTGAAGAACGTGCCGCCCAGATGTACCAAAAAGGTAAATTTGGCGGGTTTCTTCATCTTTATATCGGCCAGGAGGCCTTGTCTTCCGGTCTAAACTATGCATTGAACGACGATGATGATATCATCACCGCCTACCGCGATCATGGCATGGGTCTGGCCAGGGGGATTCCGTCTAAAGCCGGAATGGCTGAGCTGTTCGGTAAAATAACGGGCTGCAGCAATGGCAAAGGTGGATCCATGCACTTCTTCGATGTAAAGAACCACTTCTGGGGCGGACACGCCATCGTGGGCGCCCACATACCGCTCGGAGCCGGAATTGCCATGGCCAACAAAATGCGGGATGAAAAAAAGGTCACCGTTTGCCTGTTTGGTGACGGGGCTATCGATCAGGGTTCGGTCAATGAAAGTTTCAATCTGGCCCAGTTGTGGAAACTGCCGATTATATATGTTATTGAAAACAATGGATATTCAATGGGGACGGCCGTTGAAAGACATAGTGCCGGAGAGTTGGTTGACCGTGCCCTTCCCTATAAAATGAAGCATGATGTGATTTCGGGCATGGACCTGTTTACCGTGATCGACAAGTTCCAGGAAGTGGCCGAGGATGTGAGGAAGCATTCCATGCCCTGGCTGATCGAGGTTCGTACCTACCGATACCGGGGGCACTCGATGAGTGATCCCGGCACCTACCGGACCAAGGAAGAAATGCAGGAGTTCAAGACCTTTGATCCTATAGAGCGTTTACGGACCTATATCCTGGAGAAAAACATTGCCGATGAGAAAAAACTGGAAGGCATAACCGACCGCATTGAAAAAGAAATTCTCGAGGCCGTTGATTTTGCTGAAAACAGTGATTTCCCGGCTGATGAGGAACTGTACAGGCACATTTATGCCGATGACGATTTTCCGTATTTGAAGTAAAGGTCCGCGCACACATTATCAAAACCGACAATATTTAGGAGAAAGATGAATGGCTGAAAAACAGTTTCGTGAAGCTATACGTGAGGCTCTTACGGAGGAAATGCGTCATGATGAACGCGTTTTCATTATGGGAGAAGAGGTAGCTGAGTACAATGGAGCTTATAAAGTTACACAGGGCATGCTGGATGAATTCGGTGGCCGCCGGGTTATCGATACGCCCATATCAGAGCTTGGTTTTTCCGGCCTTGGAGTAGGTGCGGCCATGAACGGCATGCGGCCCATCGTTGAGTTTATGACCTTCAACTTTGCCGTGGTCGGCATCGACCAGATTATCAATAACGCCGCTAAAATTCGTTCCATGAGCGGCGGCCAGATAAAGATCCCCATTGTATTCCGTGGACCGAATGCTTCGGCCGGTCAGCTGGGGGCTACACACTCTGTGGCCTATGAAAGCCTGTATGCCCATATTCCCGGCCTGATCACCATCTTTGCCTCGGAACCCTACGATGCCAAAGGATTGCTCAAATCGGCCATTCGTAATGACAATCCGGTGATCTTTCTGGAATCCGAGCAAACCTACGGCATGAAGCAGGAAGTCCCGGATGAGGAATACATCATTCCGATCGGCAAGGGCAAGATCAAGCGTGAAGGCTCGGATGTCACCCTGGTTGCTCACGGCAAGATGGTCCATGTTGCGAAAATGGCCGCCGGGGAACTGGCAAAAGATGGCATTGAGGCCGAGATCATTGATCCCCGCACGATCAAACCTTTTGATATCGAAATGGTCCTGGAATCGGTTAAGAAAACCAATCGCTGTGTGATCGTTGATGAATCACATCCTTTCGGCGGTGTGGCGGCCGAGGTCGGCTTCCAGATTCAGCGGGAGGCTTTTGACTATCTGGACGCTCCCGTTTTACGGGTAACCGTTCCCGATGTGCCGGCTCCTTTTGCAAAGAACCTGTTTGATCTATGGTTCCCAAGCCCAAAAGATGTTATAGAAGCGGTGAATTCGGTAACTTACAGGAAATAAACACTAAACTTTAGAAACTAACAGTATGGCCATCGTTATTGATATGCCCAAGTTGAGCGACACCATGGAAGAGGGTGTTATCGCAAAATGGAACGTTAAGGAAGGAGATGATGTGCAATCCGGTGATATCATTGCCGAGGTTGAAACCGATAAAGCCACGATGGAAGTGGAGGTTTTTGATTCAGGGAAGATCCTTAAAATATTTGTAAAAGAGGGAGATGCCGTTCCTTTGGGTGGTAAAATGGCTATTGTCGGCGAAGAAGGCGAGGATATATCGGATATGCTCGGTGATGAGAAAGCCGAAGAGCAGCCGGCTGAAAAAGAAGATAAACCGGCAGAAAAAGAAACGGAAGGTTCGGCTGAGACCGCTCCTGAACCTCAAGCCCCCGAACCTGCACCTCCAGCCGAAAAAGCCACCGGAACCGAACATCTGAAGGCCTCACCATTAGCCAAAAAAATGGCCAGGGAACAGGGTATTGAACTTTCCGGGGTGACCGGCAGCGGACCCCATGGCCGGATCGTCAAAAAAGATATTGAGGAATATGAGGCGCCGGCTGCCCGACAACCGGCCATAGCGAAAAGGCCGGAGAAAGATGAGGACGTTCCGGTAAGCCAGATGCGCAAGGTTATAGCAAAACGCCTGGCAGAGAGCAAGTTCGGCAGCCCGCACTTTTATGAAACGATTGATATCGATATGAAGAAAGCCGTCGAAGCCAGAACGTCAATTAATGCCGGGGGTGAAGTTAAGATCAGTTTTAATGATTTTGTCGTCAAGGCCTGTGCCATGGCCCTGCGCATGCATCCCAAGGTGAATAGTTCCTGGATGGGCGATTCCATGCGCCGCCATGCGGCCATTCACGTTGCGGTAGCGGTTGCCGTCGAGGAAGGCCTGCTTACCCCGGTTATCCGGGATACCGATCTGAAGGGTTTTGCACAGGTATCGGCCGAGACCAAAGAGCTGGCCGGGAAGGCGAGAGAAAAAAAACTCCAGCCTGAAGAATGGGAAGGCAGCACATTTACCGTCAGTAACCTCGGCATGTACGGCATTGAAGAGTTCACCGCCATCATCAATCCCCCCAATGCCTGTATACTGGCAGTGGGCGCCATTCGGGATGTGCCGGTGATTGAGAACGGAAACATCGTGGCCGGTAAGCGCATGAAGGTGACACTCTCGAGCGATCATCGCATCGTAGACGGCGCAACCTCGGCACAATTTCTCAATACGGTGAGAAACCTGTTAGAGAATCCGGTAAATATGCTGGTTTAGGCAGGATACGTTGATCAGGGCTATAATGTAAAGGAACAGGTAGGGTTTTATGAAGGGGATTATCCTGGCCGGGGGTACGGGTTCCCGCTTGTATCCGCTCACAAAAGTGACCAACAAGCATCTGCTGCCCGTAGGCAACAAGCCCATGATCTATTATCCCATTGCAAAAATGCTGGATGCGGGGATAGAGGAAATCCTGATCGTCACCGGTACCGATCATATGGGGGATGTAGTCAATCTGCTGGGCTCAGGCCGGGAGTTCGGATGCCGTTTTACCTATAAAGTTCAGGATGAAGCCGGTGGCATAGCACAGGCCCTCGGGTTGGCCGAAAATTTTGTCGGCGGGGATAGCATGCTCGTTATTCTCGGGGATAATATATTCAGCAGCTCCCTGAAAGACGCTGTGAAAGCCTATGCGTCGGGGGCGCGCATTCTGGTCAAGGAGGTACCGGATCCCTCACGATACGGGGTGGCCGAAATCCGGGGCGAACATATCGTTGGCATTGAAGAAAAGCCGGATGATCCGAAATCATCCTACTGCGTTACCGGGATCTACCTGTACGATAGTGAGGTGTTTGACCATATCAGGAACCTAAAGCCTTCCGGCAGGGGGGAACTGGAAATTACCGATGTCAATAACTTCTACATCCGGAACCAGCAAATGAAATTTGATGTTTTGCATGGCTGGTGGACCGATGCGGGGACCTTCGATTCCTACCGGGCAGCCAATGATCTGGTACATCAAAACAAGGGAAAGTTATGAAGGGCTGCGTGTTGCTGTTAGGATCCGGTGGGCAGCTGGGAAGCGAGTGGAGCCGGTATCTCAAGGGAAACGGTATCAAATTCAAATCCTGTACTTCCTCCGTTGCCGATATAACGGACGGTACGGCTTTGCGTTCCCTGTTCAACAGCTACCGCCCCGATGTGGTCATAAACTGTGCGGCCTACACGGACGTCGATCTGGCCGAAGAGGAGCCGGAGGAAGCGCGGGAGGTCAATGCCGATGCCGTTGGGGACCTGGCCAGGCTGTGTCAAGATGCACGGGCAAAACTTATTCATTATTCCACAGACTACGTATTTCCGGGCCATGCCGAAGACAGGGAGCGCCTTCCCCTGGGGTATCCTGAAACCTATACCCCGAACCCGGTGAATACCTATGGACTCACCAAGCTGATGGGAGAACAGCTTGTGGCACGTCATTGTTCGGATTATATGATCATCCGTACCTCCTGGCTGTGCGGATTATTCGGTAATAATTTCGTCAGGACCATGCTCGCGCTGGGCCGGGACAAAAAAGAGCTCCGGGTCGTCAGCGACCAGTTCGGCGCTCCCACGTTTACCGGTAACCTGGTTAAGAACAGCCTGGCCTTGCTGGAAATGGATTACAAAGGCATCATCCATGCCTCAAGTTCAGGCCTGACCACCTGGCATGAGATGGCTGAAACCATTTTCAGCAAAGAGAACATGAATATCAATGTAACGGCGATACCGGCCGCCGAATATCCATCGAAAGCTCCCCGTCCGTTTTATTCCCGCCTTGACCTCTCCAACCTGAGCAGCGTCAGCGGTACCGAAGTGATACCGTGGCAGGAAGGCTTGTATGATCTTTTGCGGCAGATAAAATCGTTTTACCCCTAACCTGAATTCCCAGATGATCTTTGAACCTTCCGTCATTGAAGATGTTATCCTGATCAAACCACGCCTTTATAAAGATGAACGCGGTTTCTTTACCGAAACCTACCGGGAGAGCTTGTTTCAGGAGGCCGGCATCACAGCGAACTTCGTTCAGGATAACCTCTCCAGTTCCAAAAAAAATACCCTGCGCGGCCTGCACTATCAGATAATTAATCCACAGGCCAAACTGGTTATGGTCACCCGGGGTGAAATTCTGGATGTTGCCGTGGATATCCGCAACGGCTCCCCGACCTATGGGCAGTATGTAACCCAGCTCTTGTCAGGAGAAAACAAATTTATGCTCTACATCCCCGAAGGTTTTGCCCATGGTTTTTTTGTTCTGTCCGATTCGGCAACCTTTCTGTATAAATGCAGCGATTATTATAATCCGGACGGGGAAAGGGGCATCCGCTGGAATGATCCCGATATCAATATAAACTGGCCACAGGCTGAACCTGTTTTATCGGATAAGGATAAAAATTTGCCCATGCTGAAAGAACTTTAGTTTCGGGCCAGCCTGTTTTTGAACTCTTCCGGATCCGTGGCGGGTTCATGGCATTTAAAATTGCGGCAAACATAGGCGGTCGTCCGGCCGTTGAGGGGTTCTTTCCCTTTGAGGGTTGACCAGACAGAGTCGCTGAAGGTGGATCCGGTTATAATAAACGACAGGGGGTTGTACTGCCTGGCCCAGATCTCCCTGAAAGGCCCGGGGGTATCACCGGCGATGATGATCTCCTGGCCCGGTTCAACTTCGGCTACGATAACCTGCAATAAATATCCGAAAACGGTACCATGGTCTGCCATAACATTTCCAAGGCCTTCCATAGCCCTGCCGGCAATGGCCTGAAGCGATCCGTCACCGGTAAGTTTGCCCAGCCTCTGGAAGGCGGCGCAGGCGGCCGAATTTCCACTGGGGGTTACGTTGTCAAAAACATCCCGGCTGTTGACGATTAAGGGTTCGTGATTTTTTGAGGTATAAAAAAAAGCATTGTGTTCTTTGTCCAGAAAGTTTTCCCTCAGGCTGGCGGCCAAACCCACGGCTTGTTCGAGATATTTCTCATCTCCTGTAATTTCAAAGACGTAGCTCAGGGCTTCACACAGCAGGGCATAATCGTCCAAAAAGCCCTGCTGTTTGGCGATCCCGTCCTTATAGGTCCGGTAAAGCACATCCTCCTGCCACAGCCGGGTGGTCAGAAGGTTGGCATTATCCACGGCTGTCCTTTTGAAATCCTCATCCCCGAATGCTTTGTAGCATTTGCACAGACTTTTCAGCAGCATGGAATTCCAGGAGGTTATGATCTTGTCATCCAGTCCGGGACGCACCCGTTTATCTCTCTCGGTCAGGAGCCTGTCTTTGCTCCGGGCCAGGGATTCCGCAAGCGCGCCGGGCTCAATATCAAGTCCAGCGGCATAATCCGCCAGGCTGTTGGTCCTGTGGAGAATATTAAACCCTTCCCAGTTTCCTTGTGGGGTAACCGAATAGACGGTCTTGAAATAATGCCGGTCAGGGTCCCGGAGGATCTTATCGATCTCCTCGTCTTTCCAGATATAGAAACGGCCTTCTTCGCCCGCGGTATCGGCATCCAGGGCCGAGTAAAATCCACCCTCACCGGAAAGCATTTCCCGTTTGAGCCAGCCATAGGTTTCATAAATGGTTTCCCTGTACAGGGCTTTACCGGTGAGCTGCCAGGCATCACACAGGGCGGACAGCAATAGCGCATTGTCATATAACATTTTCTCAAAATGGGGGACCAGCCACTTTTCATCGGTGCTGTAGCGGTGAAATCCCCCGCCTGCCTGATCGTATATTCCTCCCATGATCATCCCGTCAAGGGAATGCAAGGCCATATGGGCGGCCTCCTCGTTGCCGGAAAGATGATGATAGCGCAATAAAAACTCGATGCCCATGGTGGTGGGGAACTTCGGGGCAGTGGAAAATCCGCCGTGAACAGGTTCAAAACTTTTTTTGTAACTGGCAAATGCCCTGTCCAGCAGATCCCGGTTAACCGTGCCGGGTTCAATGCGCTGGTAAAGATCCTGTTGTATGGCTTGTCGCATTTTATCGGCTTGCTGGCGGACATCCTGCGGACTTTGTTCATGCATGTCGGCCAGCTTGCCCAGCACGGTGCGAAAATCTGGCCGGCCGTGCATGCTTTGGGGAGGGAAATAGGTGCCGCCGAACACCGGGATCTTGTCCGGCGTGAGCCAGACGTTGAGCGGCCACCCGCCCTGGCCGGTGATCATCTGCACAGCTTCCATGTAGACGGAATCAAGATCAGGCCGTTCTTCCCGGTCCACCTTTATATTGATGAACTTATCGTTCATCAGCCGGGCCGTCTCGGGATCCTCGAACGATTCATGTTCCATGACATGACACCAGTGACAGCTGGAGTAGCCGATGCTGAGGAAGATCATCTTATTCTCAGACCGGGCCCGGTCCAAAGCCTCCTCACCCCAGGGGTACCATGCTACCGGGTTGTAGGCATGCTGCAGCAGGTAGGGTGAGGTCTCACCGATCAGTCTGTTTGGCGCTTTTTCATCCTTCTCCTGGTTTTCCATCGTCACCCCAGATTTTTTTGTCACGTCTGCGATTGGTTACACGGCTTACATAAATGGCAAACTGGTACAGCAGGATCAGGGGAATGCCGATCATAAGTTGAGAAATCGGGTCCGGGGGAGTAATAAAGGCAGCCATGATAAAGCAAACGACAATGGAATGCCTCCGGTACTTGATCAGAAACTCCGGTGTGAGAAGCCCCATTTTGGACAGCATGTAGCTGGCCATTGGCAGCTGAAAGACGATGCCGCAGGAGAGGGTCCACATGGTCAGCGACGAAAAATAGGCGTTGATATCAAAATCATTGCGGATCAGGTCGGAGATGTAGAACTGGTTGAAAAACTGAAGGGCGAACGGGGTGAGGATCATATAGCCGAACATGACCCCGGCCACAAACAATAAGGTAATATTGACCACCGTGAAGCGGGTGCCTTTTCGTTCTTCCTCACTGAACGCAGGGGTGATGAAGGCCCAGAACTGATAGAAAAATACCGGGGATCCGATGATCCCCCCCACGACCAGTATGGTCCCCCAATAGGTGAAAAACTGGCCGGGCAGCCTCCTGTTTTGCAGCGACAAATCCAGGGCATTGATCCCCAGCCAGTCGTAGATAAAAAAAGATGATTGGGCCGGACCCAAAAGCACAACGTCCATTATGAATTCGGAAAAAACAAGTGCTATGACTACGCCAAAAAGCAAGCCGGCCAGTCCTTTGAATATCCTCCAGCGAAACTCTTCCAGATGATCCAGAAAGGACATTTCTCCCAGGTTGGTATCTGGTGCTTCAGCCCTGGGAGGGTTGGCATCCATAATTTGACGGTCAGCCATTAGTGGTAATATTATTTTTCGTTGTTATTGGATTGGGGGATCAGGCTGTCACGAAATCATACAAAGGAAAGGCTTCGCACAGGCTTTTCACTTCCCCGGCAACCTGCCACTGAACGTCTTCGCTTGCAGGATTATTGATAACACGGTCGATCAAATCCACAATGCGCACAAATTCATCCGGTCCGAATCCCCGGGTGGTCATGGCCGGGGTCCCCAGGCGTATCCCTGAGGTTACAAACGGACTTTCCGTGTCGTATGGTACCATGTTTTTGTTAACCGTGATCTCGGCTTTCTCCAGGGCAATCTCTGCGTCTTTTCCGGTGATCTTTTTATTGCGGAGATCGATCAGCATCAAATGGTTATCTGTGCCTCCGCTCACCAGGGTATAGCCCAGCTCGGTAAAGCGGTGAGCCATGGTTTTGGCGTTCTGGACGACTTTCTGCTGATAGGATACAAAATCATCCTGTAAGGCTTCCCCGAAGCTGACTGCTTTTGCAGCGATGACATGCATCAGCGGGCCACCCTGGGTGCCGGGAAACACCGATGAATCCAGCAGCTCACTCCAGTTTTTTGTCCGCCCTGATTTGGGGGCGACTTTACCCAATGAATTCTCACCGTCACGACCCAGCAGGATCATGCCGCCACGGGGTCCACGCAACGTTTTATGGGTGGTGGTGGTAACTACATGCGACCAGGGCAGTGGATTCTTAAGCAGATTCGCTGCGATCAGCCCTGCCGTATGGGCCATGTCCATCCAGAGAAATGCGCCGACCTCATCTGCAATGACCCGGAAGGCTTCATAGTTAAAATCACGGGTGTAGGCCGAAGCGCCTATGGAAATCATCTTCGGTTTAACCTTTTTGGCCCGTTCACGGATCTTGTTCATGTCAAGGCGGCCGGTCTCTTTTTCCACACCGTAAAACTGTGCATCATAGAGGATCCCGGAAAAATTTACAGGCGATCCGTGCGTCAGGTGCCCGCCATGGGCCAGATCCAGACCCAGCAGGGTATCTCCGGGTTTAAGGAACGAAAGGTATACGGCCGAATTGGCCTGGGCCCCGGAGTGGGGTTGAACGTTGACCCAGTCGGCTTTAAAAAGTTGCCTGGCCCGGTCGCGGGCCAGATCTTCAATGATGTCTACATATTCACAACCCCCGTAATAACGTTTGCCAGGAAGTCCCTCGGCGTATTTATTGGTTAATGGAGAACCCATGGCTTCCATGACCGCTTTTGATGCAAAGTTCTCGGAGGCAATAAGCTCAATGTTATGATTTTGCCGGTCCGTTTCCTTGCTTATCAGGTTATATATTTCCTGATCCTGGGTCTTCAAATTTTTCATGAGTTAGTTTTTAACCGATTTTTGCGTTAAGTCGTGGATTTTATGTACCCTTCTGCTGTGCCGGCCCCCTTCAAATTCCGTCTCCAGCCATATTTTAACGATCGTCTCCAGTTCATCCTTTAATGATCGTCCCGGCAGGCAAAGTATGTTGGCGTTGTTGTGGCTGCGAGTTATGGCAGCCGTAGCCTCGTCATAAACAAGAGCAGCCCTTACATTTTCAAATTTATTAGCGGTCATGCACATGCCCTGTCCGCTTCCGCAAACCAGTATGCCCCGTTCGTGTTCCCGGTCGTTGATCAGCCTGGATACCTGAACGGCATAATCGGGATAATCGACGGATTCACCGGAATGAGTACCCAGATCAACAGGGGAATGCCCGAGTTTGGTGAGGATCTCTTTAACACGTTCTTTAGCTTCAAAACCGGCATGATCGGAAGCAAGAGGTATTTTCATAAGGACTTAATGTAAGTGTCATATTCAGTACGTAAATATCAGAAAATTTTGCGTGATATTAAAGCATCAACGCTCATTTGTTAAGGCATACACCAATAAATTTACCCCCATGCGCAAGGCCCTGTCACGAACTTCGGGTGGATTGCCGTGCACTGCGGAATCGGCCCATCCGTCGCCCAGGTTGCTTTCGTAGGTATAGTATAAAACAAGCCTGCCGTTTCGGTAGATCCCAAAACCCTGGGGAGGTTTGCCGTCGTGCTCATGTATTTTCGGCAGGCCGTCCGGAAAGTCGAAAACCTGGGAGTAGACCGGGTGGGAAACCGGAAGTTCCAGCAGCTCTTCATCGGGAAAGACCTCTCGTATGGCCGGGCGCAGGTACGGGTCAAAATTATAGTCATCATCAATATACAGAAAGCCGCCGTTGTCGAGGTATTCACGCACGTTGGCCGCCTCGGCGGCATTAATGCTGATGTTGCCGTGGCCGGTCATATAGGCAAACGGATAGTGGTGAAGGTCGCGGCTGCCCAGGCTAATGTCGTCGTACTGCGTTGAAACGGAAACCGGTATGTGCTCCCGGGCATATCGAATGAGATTGGACAGCGAAGAGGGATCATTATACCAGTCACCGCCGCCACGATACTGGATCCGGGCGATCGTGAATTCCCCGTCTGACTGTACTTTGGCATAGTGCCCGTCCGCAGACAGGAACAGTCCGGCCAATACCGTTATCAGAAGTTTTGTAATCACAAAATGCAGGATTTATAAAAGGTGACCGGTTCAGCCGGTTGATTATTAACTTTTTAACGGGCAGGGTGATGGTAGATTGTGACCGGGAAATGCAGGCTCTCCTACAAAAAAGCCCAGATCAGCAGTAAAATGATCATCACCCAGATAACATACGACGGCCAGGATTTCTGTTCCGGAAATTCATAGCCGCATATAGGGCAGATCTCCCGTTTGGCATCAACATCTATGGCGCAGGACGGGCATTCTTTTGTTTTCATGAATGTTGCCTTTACCCTTTTGGCACGAAAGCCTGCAGCCCGGTAATCTCACGCCCCAGAATAAGACCGTGAATGTCATAGGTACCCTCATAGGTATTGACCGATTCCAGGTTGACCATATGATGAATGACACGGTATTCACCGGAGATACCGTTTCCGCCCAGCATATCACGGGCGGTGCGGGCGATATCCAGGGCTTTGCCGCAATTGTTGCGTTTCCCCAAAGAGACCATGGCGGGGTGGAGCCGGCCTTCATCTTTCAGCCTGCCCAGACGCAGCGATAAAAGCTGCATCTGCGCAATGTCGGTGAGCATGCCGGCCAGCTTGGTCTGGATGAGCTGGTTGGCGCTCAGTGGATGGCCAAACTGCCTGCGCTCCGTAACGTAGCGGCGTGCACGGTGATAACAATTCTCAGCGGCCCCCAGGGCGCCCCAGACAATGCCGTAGCGGGCGCTGTTCAAACAGGTAAATGGCCCTTTGAGTCCCCTGACCTCCGGGAAGGTATTCTCATCGGGAACAAAAACATCATCAAATATAAGCTCACCGGTAAGGGAAGCCCGCAACGACATTTTATCGTGGGTTACCGGAGCGGAAAATCCTTTCATTCCCTTTTCCACCAGAAAACCGCGTATTTCGCCTGAATCGGACTGTTGTTCTTTGGCTTTTGCCCATACCACGGCTACATCTGCAATTGGCGCATTGGTTATCCACATTTTGGCTCCGTTTAAGTTCCAGCCGCCGTCCTGCCGGATCGCAGTGGTGGTCATTGATGCGGGATCGGAGCCATGATCCGGTTCGGTCAGGCCAAAACAGCCGATCAGGTCAGCCGCGGCGAGTTTCGGAAGGAAACGCATTCGCTGTTCTTTCGTGCCGAACTCATGGATGGGATGCATGACCAGAGACGACTGCACCGACATGAACGAGCGGTAGGCCGAATCGACACGCTCGATCTCCCGGGCTATGAGCCCATAGGCCGTATGGCTTGCACCTGAGCCGCCGTATTCGGGATCAAGGGTGGACCCGAGCAGGCCCAGGGCGGCCATTTCTTTGGGGATGTCCCGGTCAAAAATCTCATCCTGGTTGGCCCGCAATGCCCTTGGTTCCAGTTTGTTGCCGGCGTATTCTCTGGCCGCTTCCATAATCATGCGATCATCATCGTCCAGAAGCGACTCAAATTCCAGAGGATCATCGATGTTGAACTTCTTTTTAGCCATTTGTTTCAACGGTTAGATGCCCGTGCCGGTTGTCCCAGGCCTAATGATAGCCGTTGCTGCTCCAGGTTTGTTTAAGCGACTTGTCAATGATCTCCATGCCTTCATCAATATGGTCTCTGGAAATGGAAAGCGGCGGACGAAAACGGATGGAGTGGCTGCCGCAGGGCAACATCAACAGGTTGTTTTCATAAGCTTTATCAAGAAAGCCGGCCCGGTCGTCCGGGTTGGTAAAATCAAAAGCACACATCAGGCCTTTGCCCCTGGCGTTATGCAGATGGTCAAACCGGCCGGTCAGGGCTTCGATTTTTTCCAGCAGGTACCGGCCGGTGCCTGCTGCGTTCTCCACCAGCTTATCTTCTTCAATAATCTCCAGGATCCGCTGAAAACGAACCATATCGACCAGATTGCCGCCCCAGGTTGAATTTATCCGGGACGATACCGTAAAGACGTTGGTCGCAACCTCGTCAATCCGGTCGGAAACCAGAATCCCGCAAACCTGGGCCTTTTTGCCGAATGCAAGGATATCCGGCTGCACATAATGCTCATAGCACCAGAATTTACCGGTGAGGCCGATGCCGGTTTGCACTTCATCATAGATCAGCAGGGCTTCATGCTCGTCGGCCAGCCGCCGAAGTTCCCTGTGAAATTCCGGCCGGAACTGATTGTCGCCGCCTTCTCCCTGAATCGGCTCCAGGATAATGGCTGCAATGTCGTCCTTATGCCGTTCAAAATACCGCTCAGCTTGTGCGATGGCCAGTTTTTCCTGGTTTATAACCGATGCCGTATTTTCTTCATTAAGGGGAAATTGCATTTTCGGGTTGGTGATGCGGGGCCAGTCGAATTTTGGAAAATAAGCTACTTTGGTTATTTCCGTATTGGTTAACGACATGGTGTATCCGGTCCGGCCATGAAAAGCCTGATCCAGATGCAATACCTGATGTCCCTTTTCAGTCCGGTACCCTTTCTGAAAATTCTTTTGGACCTTCCAGTCAAACGCCGTTTTTAAGGCGTTCTCGATAGCGAGTCCGCCGCCGGCAATAAAGAACAGATGGTGCATATTGCCGGGTATGCCCACCCTGGAAAAAGTATCGACAACTTCTGCCATTTCGGTAGTATAGATATCCGAATTGGAAGGATTATGAAGGGCTACTTTGGTTAACTTTTCCCTGAACCCGGCATCGTCAGAGATCTTGGGGTGATTCATCCCCAGCGGGTTGGAGGCAAAAAAAGTAAAAAAATCCAGTATTTGTCGCTGGTTTTTGGAATCATACAGATAGGGCGTTTTGCTTTTCTCCAAATCCAGCACCATATCGTAACCGTCAGCAAGCAGATGCCGGTTAAGTGCTTTATGTACTTGATCAGGGGTCAGTGTCTTGTTCATAATGAGAGATGGTTTCGCGTTTTGCAGAAGTTATCAAATATAGCGTCAAGGGACAAACGAAAGGCCCTTCAATAAATTAGATGATAAAAAAAAGGCTTTTTGACGGGTTGTCAAAAAGCCTTTTTTGTGTAAGTGGCGGGGGTAGGATTCGA